>UBJO01000013.1 GCA_900465665.1 Hyphomicrobiales bacterium | reverse complement strand
CCGGGGTGGCGGGTCGCGTCTGCAGGCAAGCGTGACGGGCGATATCAGGCAGTTTCTCGCCGCTGTTCCGAGCTTCCGGCTGCTGATCGCGCATGGCTACAGCGATCTCGTCACTCCCTATGGCGTCAGCCGCTATGTCGTCGACCATCTGCCGGCCTCGCTTGCCGCCAACCGGGTGGGACTGAAGGTCTATCAGGGCGGGCACATGTTCTACACACGCAGCGATCAGGGCGCTTTGTTCACGCGCGACGCGAAGGCCTTTTATGCGGCCAATGCCCCTGTGACGCCGGGAGATTGAGCGGCTGCGAACGCCTGCGCGCGGCCCTGCCAAGAGACCGCGATGACTTTTTAGGGTTGCCATCGGGGTTTGCTGCCACATTTAGACCACATGTCCTATCCAGCGCAGCCATCCCGAACCCTGAAGCCGCAGCAGGTTTCCGGGACCTCGTTTCTGTTCAATCTGCTCCGGTCCTCGGCCGCCGATTGGGCGCTGTTTCTCGATATAGACGGCACCTTGATCGATCTCGCCGACACGCCCGATGGCATTGTCGTGCCCCCTGCCCTGCCGCAGCAACTCGATCAGCTGTCGCGCAAGCTCGGCGGCGCCGTGGCGCTGGTGACGGGACGGGCGCTGCCCTATGCCGACAAGCTCTTTACCCCCTACCAGTTTCCGATCGCCGGCCTGCATGGAGCGGAACTGCGCCGCGCGAACGGACGGATCGAGCAGGCCGAGCCGACGGCGCAGTTCGAGAAACTGAAGGCCGAACTGCGCAAGGAAACTTCAGGCTTCGATGGCGTGCTGATCGAGGACAAGGGGGCCGCGGTCGCCGCCCACTACCGGCTCGCGCCGCAGCGGCAGGCCGAGCTCGAGCCTCTGATGGAGACGTTCCTCGCCAAGGCCGGCGAGAACTGGACGCTGCAGCGCGGCAAGATGGTGCTCGAAATTCGCCCTGCCAGCGCCGACAAGGGGCATGCGGTGGAGACATTTCTCTCCGAGGCGCCGTTCGCGGGCCGCCGTCCGATCGCCATTGGCGACGACATTACCGACGAGGCGATGTTCCATGTCGCCAACCGGCTGGGCGGGCATTCGATCCGCGTCGGGACACCGCTTTCAGGCACGGCCGCGCAACTGACGCTGCCGACCGCTGTTGCTCTGCGGGAACTCATCGCGCATCTCGCCGTTTGATGATCGCGACCTATCGATTGCCATTTTTGCGTACTGCCGTTTTTGAAAGGAATATTGCGTGAGCCGTCTTGTCATCGTTTCCAACCGTGTGCCCGTTCCCGAAAAGGGCGGAGCGGCAGCGGCGGCCGGCGGGCTTGCCGTGGCCCTGCAGGCAGCGCTCCAGCAGCGCGGTGGCATCTGGATGGGCTGGTCGGGCAAGTCGAGCGGCGACACCGAGCCAGGTCCGTTGCAGATCAGCGAGGATGGCCGGATCACCTATGCGCTGACCGACCTCACCGAAAAGGATGTCGAGGAGTATTACTTCGGTTTTGCCAACCGCGTGCTCTGGCCGATCTGCCACTACCGGCTGGATCTGGCAGAATACGGCCGCAAGGAGATGACGGGGTATTTCCGCGTCAACCGCTTCTTCGCGCACCGGCTGGCGCCGATGCTTGAGCCCGACGACACGATCTGGATCCACGATTATCACCTGATTCCGCTCGCCGCCGAGCTCCGACAGATGGGGATCAAGAACCGCATCGGCTTCTTCCACCACATCCCCTGGCCGCCGGCGGACGTGCTTTTCACCATGCCTGTGCATGAAGAGATCATGCGCGGGCTTGCCGCCTACGATCTCGTCGGCTTCCAGACCGACCACGATCTCGAGAACTTCGCCGGCTGCCTGCGCCGCGAGGAGATGGGCGACGCGCTGGGCGACGGCCGCTTCAACTCCGGCGACAAGATCTTCAAGGGCGGCGCCTATGGCATCGGGATCGAGACCGAGGCCTTTGCGAAATTCGCCCGCAAGGCGGTCAGCCACGCCATGGTGCACAAGGCGAAGGAGAGCATCATCGGCCGTGACCTGATCATCGGCGTCGACCGGCTCGATTACTCCAAGGGTCTGACGCAGCGTATCGACGCCTTCGAGCGCTTCGTGCTCAACAACCCGGCCCACCAGCGCAACGTGACCTATCTGCAGGTGACGCCGAAATCGCGCTCGGAGGTGCCGGAATACGAGCAGATGCAGCGCACCGTCGCCGAACAGGCGGGCCGGGTGAACGGGGCGCTCGGCACCGTGGACTGGGTGCCGATCCGCTATATCAACCGGTCGCTCAGCCGGCCCATCCTTGCCGGGCTCTATCGCCTCGCGAGAGTGGGCCTCGTGACGCCGCTGCGCGACGGGATGAATCTCGTCGCCAAGGAATATGTCGCGGCGCAGGACCCAGAGGATCCGGGCGTTCTTGTGCTTTCACGCTTCGCGGGTGCCGCCCGCGAACTGAAGGGCGCTCTTCTGGTCAACCCTTATGACATCGAGGGGACCGCCAACGCGATCGCGCGGGCGCTGAACATGTCGCTCGAGGAGCGCAAGGAGCGCTGGCAGCGGATGATGGATTATCTCACGGTCCATGACGTTTCGCGCTGGTGCGACGACTTCCTGCAGGATCTGGCCGCCTGACCTTCTGCCGCCTCAGCATGAACATGTCAGAGACCGGCTTCGGCCAGCATCCAGGCGCCGAGCTCGTCGCTCCCGGGCGTGCGGCTTTTCGGCTGCAGCAGAAAATAGCCGCGATCCGGTGCTTCCAGCGTCGGGCCGGCGAGAGAAAGAATGCCGGTCGACAGCAGCGTGTCGACCAGGCCCATCCAGCCGAGCGCCAGCCCCTGTTCGCCAAGCGCTGCCTGCACCACCAGCGAATAGGTGTTGAAGCTGAGATCGCCCTGCCCGGCAAAGGCCTCGCGCCCAACACCGAGTTCGGCGAAATAGCTGCGCCAATCAAACCAGGGGGATGGCGCCGCCGTGTCGAGGTGGATCAGCCTGTTGCGGGCGAGATCGGCGGGCGTCTCAAACGGGCCGTTGCGCTCTATGAAGCCGGGGCTGCAGACGGGCGCCACCTTTTCCGGCAGCAGCAGCTTCGCGTCGCGGCCAAATTCGGCGCGGGTGCCGAAGACGACGGAGACGTCGCCCTCGCCCGAGCGATGACGCTCCATGCGCTGCGTGGCGATGATCTGGATGTCCGTATCCGGATGGACCAGCCGAAACGCATGCATGCGCGGGATCAGCCAGAGCGCGGAAAAGGCATAGTCCGTATGCAGGCGGATCGAGGGGCGCTCCTTTTCGCTGCGCAGCCTGCGGGTCAGTTGATCGATCTCATCGACGCTTCTTGCAACGAGATCGAAAAGCCGCTGCCCCTCGGGCGTGAGCTCGACGCCGCGATGCTGGCGCTTCAACAAGGTTACGCCGATCTGCTCTTCCAGCCTGCGGATCTGATAGCTGACGGCGGGCTGGGTGAGGCCGAGCGCGGCGGCTGCGGCCGACAGGCTGCCGGCGCCGCCGATCTCCGCGAAAATGCGCATCCACCCCAGATCGATCGGCCGCTCTGCCATAAAAAATCCTGTTGGGAACTATCGAAAAAAGCTGCCTTCACAGGGACGATGCTAGTGTTGTTCAATAAAACTATCAAATGACAAAAAAGGGGAAATGAGATGACAGCAGTTTCCATGATCCGCCGTCTTGCCGCCGGCGTTGTGCTTTCCGCTCTGGCCGTTGGGTCGGCCGCTGCCGCCGACGATGCGTCGTGCAAGACGATCCGCATGTCCGATCCGGGCTGGACCGACATCACCGCCACCAATGGCGTGACCTCGGTGATCCTGACGGCGCTCGGCTACGAGCCCGACGTCAAGACGCTCTCGGTGCCGATCGGCTACCAGTCGATGAAGAACGGCGAGATCGACGTCTTCCTCGGCAACTGGATGCCGGCGCAGAAATCCTTCATCGACGACCTTAACGCCGCCAAGGCGGTCGAGGTGATGAACAAGAACCTCGAGGGCGCGAAGTTCACGCTCGCCGTGCCGACCTATGTGGCCGACAAGGGCATCAAGGATTTCGCCGACCTGCAGAAGCATGGCGACGAGTTCGGGAAGCAGATTTACGGCATCGAGCCGGGGGCGCCTGCCAACGGCAACATCCAGAAGATGATCGACGCCAACGACTTCGGCCTCAAGGACTGGAAGCTGGTCGAATCCGGCGAGCAGGCAATGCTGGCGCAGGTCGAGCGCGCCTCCAAGGACAAGGGTGCTGTCGTGTTCCTCGCCTGGGCGCCGCACCCGATGAACGAGAAGTTCCAGATCACCTATCTCTCCGGCGGCGATGCCTATTTCGGCGCGAACTTCGGCGGCGCCGAGATCTATACGCTGGCGCGCACCGGCTGGTCGGCGAAATGCCCGAACGCGGCCGCGTTCATGAAGAACCTGAAGTTCGACCTCAGCATGGAAAACGTGCTGATGGGCTCGATCCTCGGCGGCGAAGACCCGAAGGCAGCGGCGACCGCATGGCTGAAGGCCAATCCGACCGCTATCGACCCATGGCTATCAGGCGTCACGACGCTTGACGGCAAGCCCGCCGCGGATGCAGTCAAGACTTCCCTCGGCCTCTGATACTTCAAGGACACTAGAACAGCATGTCGCGCCCGAATTTTCTCATCCTGATGGTCGACCAGTATAACGGGACGCTGTTTCCCGACGGGCCGGCCGAGTTTCTTCACGCGCCGCATCTGAAAGCCCTGGCGAAGCGCTCCGTGCGCTTTGCCAACACCTATACGGCAAGCCCGCTCTGCGCGCCGGCGCGGGCTTCCTTCATGTCCGGCCAGCTGCCAAGCCGCACTCGCGTCTACGACAACGCCGCCGAATTCGCTTCCGATATTCCGACCTTTGCGCATCATCTGCGCGCGGCCGGCTATCACACCGCACTTTCGGGCAAGATGCACTTCGTCGGCCCCGACCAGTTGCATGGCTTCGAGGAGCGGCTGACCACCGATATCTACCCGGCCGATTTCGGCTGGACGCCCGACTATACCAAGCCCGGCGAGCGCATCGACTGGTGGTACCACAATCTCGGCTCGGTGACGGGCGCAGGCGTGGCCGAAATCACCAACCAGATGGAATATGACGACGAGGTCGCCTACAACGCGACCCGCAAGCTCTATGACCTCTCGCGCCGGCAGGACGATCGCCCCTGGTGCCTGACGGTCAGCTTCACGCATCCGCACGACCCCTATGTGGCGCGCCGCAAGTTCTGGGATCTCTATGAGGATTGCCCTCATCTCGACCCTGAAGTCGGCACGATCCCGTTCGAGGAGCAGGACCAGCATTCGCAGCGGCTCTTGAAGGCCTGCGATTACGACGCCTTCGAGATCACCCGCGAGCAGGTGCGCAACGCGCGGCGCGGCTATTTCGCGAACATCTCCTATATCGACGAGAAGGTCGGCGAACTGCTCGACGTTCTCGAACGCGGGCGGATGGCCGAGGATACCGTCATCCTCTTCGTCTCCGACCATGGCGACATGCTGGGCGAGCGCGGTCTCTGGTTCAAGATGTGCTTCTTCGACGGCTCGGCGCGCGTGCCGCTGGCAATCGCTGCACCCGGCTGGGAGCCTAAGCTGATCAGCCAGCCGGTCTCCACGCTCGACGTGACGCCGACGCTGGCGTCGCTTGCCGGCATCGACATCACCAAGCTGAAGCCCTGGACCGACGGCGAGGATCTGACGCCGCTTGCCAAGGGAACGGGAAAGCGCGGGCCGGTGCCGATGGAATACGCAGCCGAAGGCTCGATCGCGCCGCTGGTCGGCCTTCGCGACGGCAAGTTCAAGCTGACGCTCTGCGACAAGGACGCGCCAATGCTGTTCGACCTCGACGCCGACCCGAAGGAATTGAGGAACCTCGCCACCGATCCCGCCTATGCGGACACACTGGCGCATCTGACCGCGCAGGCGGAGAAGCGCTGGAACCTTGCAAGCTTCGATGCCGCCGTGCGCGAAAGCCAGGCGCGTCGCTGGGTGGTCTACGAGGCGCTGCGCAACGGCGCCTATTATCCCTGGGACTACCAGCCGCTGCAGCGCGCCTCGGAACGCTACATGCGCAACCACATGGATTTGAACGTGCTGGAAGAAAACCAGCGCTATCCGCGCGGCGAGTGAGATTGCCGTTTCGGTGGCGAATCGCTAAGTTCCGCCATCGAAACAGGGAGAAAACTCATGAAAATCAGCGCTCGCAATCGCCTCAAGGGCAAGGTCGTCGAAATCACGCTCGGCGCCACGACGGCGCATGTGCGCATCGATATCGGCGGCGGCTCGATCGTTACGTCGTCGATCACCAACGAGGCGGTGAAGGAACTGGGGCTGACCGTTGGCTCCGACGCCTATGCCGTGGTCAAGGCCTCCGACGTGATGGTCGCCGTCGACTGAAGTCAACGGCGACATGTTCAGAATGCCTCAGGCGTGGACCTTGAGGTTATGCAGCTTCAGCGGCTCGGCCAGGATGTCCTTGTGGAGTTCCACGAGCGCTTTCAGGTAGGGCTGCTCGAAATGCGCGGTCAGGGCTGCCTGGTCGCGCCAGCTTTCGCGGATGAAGAAGGTGCCGGGCGCATCCGTGTCCTCATGGACGACAAACTGGATGCAGCCTTCCTCGCGACGGGTCGGCTCGACGATGGCGAGCGTCGCTTCACGCAGCTTGTCCTCGCTGCCGGGCTTTGCACGGAAGGCGGCAATGACTTCGATCATATTGATTGCTCCTAATCGATAAAACAACGGCTGCCCATGCTGGAAGGCTGGGCGGGCCGTGGGACGATAGCTACCGTTCGGATGCCATCGGGACAATGACGGATGGGCGGCAAAGCGTTCACAATGGCGATAGGTCGCAGCGGGTGATGGTTTTAGGTGATCGCGCGCTTGGATGATGGCTGGTGGGCCGTGTGCCGTGTGGCCCCCCTCATCGCCTCGCTGGCGCTCCGGCACTTCTCCCCGCTGGGGAGAAGAGACTCGTGGCGGCGCTTTGCCGTCATCCCCTTCTCCCCTGCGGGGAGAAGGTGCCCGAAGGGCGGATGAGGGGGCCGCGGGCGCAGCGTCAGCGATCACGCCTTCTGGCAATAATGCGCCGTGCCCTCGTCGCCTGTCTGGAAATCGCCGGGCTGCGGTGGGGCGATCGGTTTGAAGAGGGTGCGGTCCGGCTTCACGTCGAGCAGCGGCGTGCCGTCGAGGCAATCCATGCCGCGCACCAGAAGTGTCGATCCTTCCACGGCTTCCAGCTTGACGATGGAGGTTCCGATCGGGTTGGGGCGGACGGGGGAGCGGAGCGAGAAGGTGCCGTGCACCTTGCCCGAATTGGCCGGGCTCTGGAGCACGAGATCGCGGCGGGAGCGATCCAGCCAATAGAGGATTTCCAGCCGCTCGAAAGCCTCGACGCCCTGCAGCGCCTGCGTCCAGGGCTCGAAAATCTCGATCCGGCAGATCGGCCCGTCATGCCGCCCCTGGCGCGGGGTTTCCATGCGGGACGTCCAGGGCGTGCGGATGCGGCCGATGAAGACCAGACCAGCATCGGTCGCAGCCGGAGCATCGACCGCCACTTCGTTTTTCCGGATTTCGTTTTCGCGCACCATCAATCTTCTCCTACATCCAGGCGTGGCGAACAGACGGGCGCATTGCCACCCGGCAGGACGCCCATGACCACATCGACATCATAAAGCTGCTTGATCCGCTGCGGCGTCAACACCGTTTGCGGCGGCCCGAGCCCGGCGAGCGTTCCCTCGTGCAGCAGGGCCACCCGATCGGCGACCATGAATACGTGGTCTGGATTGTGGGTGGAGAGCACGATCGACATGCCCTCCCGCGCCAGCCGGCGGATATGCGAGAGCACGCGCATCTGGTTGCCGTAATCAAGGCTCGCGGTCGGCTCGTCCATGATGAGAATGCCCGGCTGTTGCGCCAGCGCGCGGGCGATCAGCACCATCTGCCGCTCGCCGCCCGATATCTCCGTATAGGGGCGATCGGCCAGATGCGTCATGCCGAGCCGGGCGAGTGCTGCGTCGGCAATCGCGCGATCCTTGGCGCCGGGGGCGGCGAAGGGCGACAGGTGTGCGGCGCGGCCCATCAGGACCACGTCGCGCACATTGAAGGGAAAGAGTGCTGCATGCGCCTGCGGGACATGGCCGATACGCTTGGCGCGATCGGCCCGGCTGAGCGAAATGAGCGGCACGCCGTCTAGGACGATCTCGCCCGCCTGCACCGGCAGCAGGCCGAGCATGGTCTTGAACAACGTCGTCTTGCCGGCGCCGTTCGGCCCAAGCAGCGCCAGAACTTCGCCCCTTGCAAGCGTCAGAGTGACACCCCGACCGACCGACCGGGCGCCATAGCCGAAAGCGAGATCGCGCAATTCCAGCGTCATGGCCTAACCCTCATGACCAGCCCCTTCTACCTGACGCAAGCAGGAACAAGAAAAACGGTGCGCCGACGACGGCCGTCAGGATGCCGAGCGGGATCTCGATCATCGCGATGCTGCGGGCCAGCGTATCGACGACAAGCAGATAGGCGCCGCCGAGCAGGATCGAGGCGGGCAGCAGCCGGCGGAAATCGGGTCCAACCAGCAGCCGCGCGACATGCGGAATGACGAGGCCGATCCAGCCGATGATGCCGGCGATCGAGACGGAGGCGGCGGTGATGAGCGTTGCTCCTGCTATCAACGCCAACCTTGTTAGCCGGGTATCGATGCCGAGCGTACGCGCCTCCTCATCGCCCAGGGTCATGACGTTCATGCGCCAGCGCAACAGGACAAGCGGGACAAGGCCGAGGATGATCGCCGGCAGGATGGAGCCGACATCGGCGCGGGTGACGGCGGTCAGGCTGCCGAGCAGCCAGTAGGTGATGGCGGGCAGCTGGTCATAGGGATCGGCGAGGATCTTGATGAGCGATATGCCGGCGCCGACCAGAGCGCCGATAGCCACACCCGCCAGAACCAGCGTCAGCACCGGATCGCGCCCACGCACGGCGGCGCCCACGGCGTAGACCGCGCCGACGGCAAGAAGGCCGCCGCAGAAACTCATGAGCTGGATGAGCGCAACCGGCATTTCCATGAAGATCGCCAGTACCGCGCCGAGGCTGGCGCCGACGGAGACGCCCAGAATATCCGGCGAGACCAACGGATTGCGAAACAGGCCCTGATAGGTGGCGCCGGCGGCCGACAGCGCCGCGCCGATCAGCAGCGCGGCGGCGACCCTCGGCAGGCGTACGTTCCAGATCACCGTCTGCTGGATCGGATCGATATAGGATGGCGTGCCGGTGATGCCGGCTGCCAACGCCCGCAGGATGGTCGAGGGCGGGACGGCATATTTGCCGATCGCCATGGAAAGCACCGCCAGCAGCAGCACGAACGCAGCCCCGAAAACGATCAGTTTCCAGCTTCCGCTGGCGGTTTGCCTATCCTTGCTCATTTCGACGAGGGTAGCGCGCCTTTCAGCAGCGTGTCGAGATCAGCATCGCTCACATCGACCTGATAGAACAGCTTGAAGAATGCCCGCACGTCGGCTTTCAGATCGCTGTCGAAGCTTTGAGGATAAAGCAGCGTCTCCAGCCAGCGGATGCCGATCAGGCGGTTGATGCCGGGCGGAGAATCGAACCAGCCGAAGGGAAGCGCGGGCGCGGTGAATACCTTGCCGCTCTTTATCGCCTCGATGCTTGCCCAGGATGGATCGCTTTTTACGGCTTGCGCGAACTTGGGCGAGGCCGCGAGGATGATATCGGGGTTCCAGCCGAGAACCTGTTCCAGTGAGACATTTGTGAGCCCGCCCTGGCCGGCGGCGGCCGCAACATTGTCGGCGCCGGCCGCCTGAAGCATCTCCATGTTGATGGAGCCCGACAGGCCGGTCTCAAGGCCTTCCGGACCGCGCCCGTAATAGACTCTTGGGCGCTTGTCCGAGGGAAGCTTCGCCAGGCCGTCGTGAAGGGTCTTCAGCGTCGTCTCGGCATAGCTGGCCAACTCCTGCGCGCGCGGCGCGACGCCGAGCAGGTCGCCGACCTCTCGCAGCGTCTGCGGCGTCTTTTCAAAGCTCCCGTCGATCAGCACATAGGGAATGCCGGTCTGCTGCTGCACCTTGTCGGCCAGCGAGACATAGGTCGGATTGACGGTGCCGACATCGATGATGAGATCTGGCTTGGCGGCGATCACCGCCTCCATGTTGGCGGTGCCGCCCTGCCCCGTCAGCCGGCCATAGGTGGGCAGGTTCTGCACCGATGGCGCCAGGAACTGCTTCTCCTCCGCGCTCGGCTCGCGCACCCAGCCCGTGAGCTTGTCCGGCGCCAGCACGTAGACCAGCACCGAGGCCGGCGGACCGGCCGTCAGCACGCGGGTGACGTGATCGGGGATTTCCACCGTGCGGCCGCCCGCATCGGTGAACGGACGGGCGAAGGCTTCGGCGCTGAAGAGCGTGAAAAGGGCGGCAAGGATCGTGCTGGCGAGTTTGAGCATGGTGGCTTCCCGATGAAATCGGAGCCACTATGTCACGACGCTATATCCGATGGAATATGGCGAAGCGCTGCAAGCAGCGCCCCTTTCCACTCATGACGAAAGCTTGACCAGAATCACGCCGCCTTGGCGACGTGATATTCCTTGATGGCGACCATCTTGATCGCCGGGAAGCGTTCGGATTCGTAGCGCAGCGAGAAGCTGTCCTGCGCCAGGAAGACCGGGTCGCCGTCGAGGTCGCGGGCGATATCGCCGCGCTTGACGTTCAAGAACTTGTCTAGCTCGGCCGGCTGGTCGGACGAGATCCAACGGCAGACAGAGAAGCGCGACATTTCGAACGAGACCGGCAGCGTGTATTCGGCCGACAGGCGCTCCTTCAAGACATCGAGCTGCAGCGCGCCAACGACACCAACGATAGCCGGCGAACCATCTTCCGGTGAGAAGAGCTGCACGACGCCCTCTTCGGCCATCTGCTGCAGCGCTTCCTTGAGCTTCTTCGCCTTCATCGCATCCTCAAGCCGCACGCGGCGCAGGATTTCCGGCGAGAAGTTCGGCACGCCCTGGAACACCAGCGCCTCGCCTTCCGTCAGCGTATCGCCGATCCTGAGCGTTCCGTGGTTCGGGATACCGACGACGTCGCCGGCAAAGGCGGTATCGGCCAGCTGGCGCTGCGAGGCGAAGAAGAACTGCGGCGCGGTGAGGCCGAGCTGCTTGCCGGTGCGGGCGAGACGCGCCTTCATGCCGCGCTCCAGCTTGCCGGAGCAGATGCGGGCAAAGGCAATGCGGTCTCGGTGGTTGGGGTCCATGTTGGCCTGGATCTTGAAGACGAAGGCCGTCATCTTGTCTTCGGCGGCATGCACGGTTCTGATATCGGCGACCTGATCACGCGGCGGCGGCGCGAATTCGCCGAGCGCGTTGATGAGATCGCGGACACCGAAATTGCGCAGCGCCGAGCCGAAGAAAACAGGCGTCAGGTGGCCTTCGAGGAAGGCCTTGCGGTCAAACGGGCGGCAGGCTTCGATCGCCAGTTCCGTCTCGTCGACGAAGGCCGAGCGCTCGTTTTCCGGCAGGCGATCGGCAACAGCCTGCGGGCCGTTGACCTTGGTGGGCGTCACTTCCGTATCGGAGCCGCGCACCGTGTTGTCGGCCAGGTGATAGGAGCCGCAGAAGGTCTTGGAGCGGCCGATCGGCCAGGTGACCGGAGCGGTGTCCAGCGCCAACTTTTCCTCGACCTCATCCAGGATCTCGAAGGGATCGCGGCTTTCGCGGTCCATCTTGTTGATGAAGGTGATGATCGGGATGTCGCGCATGCGGCAGACTTCGAAGAGCTTCAGCGTTCTGGGCTCGATACCCTTGGCGGCGTCGATAACCATGACGGCCGCATCCACCGCCGTCAGCGTGCGGTAGGTGTCGTCGGCGAAGTCTTCGTGACCGGGCGTATCGAGAATATTGAAGACATTGCCTTCATATTCGAAGGTCATCACCGAGGTGACGACCGAGATGCCACGCTCGCGCTCGATCTTCATCCAGTCCGACCGGGTCTGGATGCGATCCTTCTTCGCCTTGACTTCGCCGGCGAGCTGAATGGCGCCGCCGAACAGCAGCAGCTTTTCGGTGAGCGTCGTCTTGCCCGCGTCCGGGTGGGCGATAATAGCGAATGTGCGGCGGCGGGAAACCGCCTCGGCGAGACTTTCGGCCATGCTATGAATCCTGTGGAGTTGCGGCGTATCTAGCGATTTAGGCGCCGCTTTGCAATTGACCTTGGCCTTGCGGGGGCAAAGTAATGGCGCATGACCATTCACACAGATACCCGCCCGACCCTCAATCTCCTGCGTCTGCCCCATGGCGAAGGCATCGAGCTGCCCGCCTATGAAACCAAGGGCGCCGCCGGCATGGACCTGCGCGCCGCCGTAGACGACGGTGCACCGATGGTGCTTACATCAGGCAAGCGGGCGCTGGTGCCGACAGGGCTGATCTTCGAGATCCCCGAGGGTTTCGAAGGCCAGATCCGCCCGCGCTCCGGCCTCGCCTTCAAGAACGGCATCACCTGCCTCAACACACCGGGCACGATCGACAGCGATTATCGCGGCGAAGTGAAGGTGCTGCTTATCAATCTCGGCGAGGAGCCGTTCGAGATCACCCGCGGCATGCGGATCGCCCAGATGGTGATCGCGCCGGTGACGCAGGCGCGCGTCGCCGAGATCACCGAGGCGAGCACCACGGCGCGCGGCGCCGGCGGCTTCGGCTCCACGGGCGTGTGATGGAGAAGGCGACCGATAGCTCCGGCCTCACCTTCCGGCAGGACTATTTCGCCGACGACAAGGCCTGGGCGGCGCTGGTGTCGCTTCTCTCCGACACGTTCGGTATCGATCTCGACCCGCTGAAGCGTCTCGGCGGCGCCGACCCCACCAGCATGCCCTTCGGCTGGTTCGACGAGACAGGACTTCTCGCCGCCAATCTCTCGGCCTTCGCCATGCCTCTCGTGATCGAGGGACGCAAAATCAACGCCGCCGGCCTGCAATCGGGCGCCGTGCGTCCGCCATGGCGCGGGCGCGGGCTTTATCGCGACGTGACCAAAAAGGCGCTCGACTGGTGCGCGGTCCGGGGCTTCGAGGCGGTGGTGCTCTATACGGACAAGCCTGATCTCTACACGCCCCATGGTTTTCGCTCGCTGCCGATGCATCTTTATGCCGGCGCGGCGCCGGAGCCTGCGATGGCGGCCATGCCCGCGCGGACGCTCGACCCGTGGAAGCCCGAGGATCTTGCGCTGCTGCAGCGGGCGCTGCGGTCCCGCACACCGGTTTCCGACGCTCTCGCAGTCTGCGAGAGCGCGGCGATGTTCCTGATCAACACGCAGTTCGATCCGGATGTGCGGTTGAGCTGGCTGGAGGACCGGCAGGCGGTGATCGCCTGGAAAGTGGGGAATGACAACACATTCGTGCTGTCGGATGTGATTGCTTCGACCGTCCCGTCGCTCAGCGCCATCCTGGGTGGCCTCGGCATCGCGCCGCTAGGGGTCGAGGTTCTGTTTTCGCCCGACAAGCTCGGCTGGCAGGGCGAGGCGCGGCTGATCGACGGCGGCACGCATTTCATGATCCGCACCGATCTCCACATCAGTCTCGACCGGCCGGCGATGCTTTCGCCTATGGCGGATTTCTAGGCTAGGCTTTCAGCTTAGCGGCGGCAGGCGGCGCTTCACCGGCGAGGCCTTCACCATCGATGTGCTGGTCTCGGCCTTCTCCGCGACCTTGTCGAGGATCGTGTCCAGCTGCGCCATGGAACGGACGACGAGGCGGGCGACGAAGCAATCATCGCCGGTGACCTTGTCACATTCGACGAACTCCGGCGTCTCCCGGATGATCCGCTCCACCACATGCAGCTGCCCCGGCAGCGGCCGGACGCGGACGATCGCCTGCAGGGGATAGCCGAGTGCCGCGGGATCGATATCCACGGTGAAGGCGGAAATGACGCCGCGCTCTTCCAGCCGGCGCAGGCGTTCGCCGGCGCTGGGCGAAGAGAGACCCGCTGCCTGCGCAAGCTCCTTCAGCGACATTCGCGCATCGGCGGCCAGCGCCTGAAGAATGCGGCGGTCGATGTCGTCGAGATCATTGTTAGGTTGAACGCTCATTTCGCCTCACGATCAAAGGTGAAAGCCGCCATTCGGAGCCTCAAGATTATATAAATGGCGCGGGGACCGCAATATTCTCATTCTCAACAACGGGAGGCGGGAATGCAACAGGATATCCGCAGCGGCAGCATTGAGATGGCGGCGGCGATGCTGATTTCGGGGACGATCGGCTGGTTTGTCGTGATGTCAGGTCAGCCAGTGAGCGGCGTCGTCTTCTGGCGCTGCCTGTTCGGGGCGATCAGCCTGCTCGTCGTCTGCGCGGCGATGGGATTGCTGAAGCCCGGCACGATCGGGCTGCGTGCCTTTGCGATCGCGGTGTTCGGGGGTGTCGCCATCGTGCTCAACTGGCTGCTGCTCTTCGGCGCCTATGGGCATACGTCGATCTCGGTCGCGACCACCGTCTACAACACGCAGCCCTTCATGCTGCTCGGGCTAGGCGCCCTGTTTCTCGGCGACAGGATCACGGCGGCGAAGCTGTTCTGGCTGGTACTGGCATTCACAGGCATGATCGGGATCGTCGAGGGCAAACCGCAGGTGGCCGGCGCGGGCGGCGATTATGCCATCGGCATCGCCATGGCGCTGGGCGCAGCCTTCTTCTACGCGCTAGCGGCGCTGGCCGCGAAATGGCTGAAGGGCACGCCACCGCATCTGATCGCGCTGATCCAGGTTTCGACCGGCGTGGTGATGCTGGCGCCGATGACGGACTTTTCCGCCCTGCCCCATGACAGCGCGACATGGGCGCTGCTGGTGACGCTGGGCGTGGTGCATACGGGGCTGATGTATGTGCTGCTTTACGGCGCAATCCAGAAGCTGCCGATCCACCTGACCGGCGCGCTGTCCTTCCTCTACCCGATCGCGGCGATCGTCGTCGACCGGGTCGCCTTCGGCCATGCGCTGCAGCCGCTGCAGATCGCCGGCGCCGCCATCATTCTTCTGGCGGCGGCGGGCATGAACCTTGGCTGGACGCCCGCGCGGCTGAAAGGTGTGCTGCGGGGTGTCCGGACCTGAGCGATGGGCTCAATGATGGCGATTATTTCGCCTGGCGGGTGATCTCGAAGAGGAACCAGTGGCGGCGCTCGGCTTCGTCGATCCAGTTTTCGAGAAGGCTGGTCGTGGCGACGTCATTGTGTTCGGAGCAGACGTCGTGGGTCTCGCGCATCAGCGAGATCAGCTGGCGATTGTCATCACGCAGTTCGGCCAGCATGTCCTCCGGCGTCACATAGTCGGCGTCGTTATCGGCCAGGCGCTGCAGGCGGCCGATATGGCCGATGGAGCGCAGCGTCGTGCCGCCGATCTTGCGGGCGCGTTCGGCCATTTCATCGGTGATGGCGAAGATCTGCTCGGCATGCTCGTCCAGCAGCAGATGATAATCGCGGAAATGCGGGCCGGACATGTGCCAGTGGAAATTCTTGGTCTTGAGATAGAGCGCGAAGGTATCGGCCAGAAGCGCTGCCAGCGCGCCCGAGATATCCTGGATGGCGTTGCTCTTCAGATCGGTCGGGGTTGCGAGGGCCGCGGTCTTGCGCTTTTCGACGGGTGTCGACATGAAATTTTCTCCTTCGCCAGATCGGCGTGATACGGGTGCCGGAACGGGTTGCGTCCCCCATGTGGCCGACAATTCCGGCTCCGGCTACGGCCAGACATCCGCCACCAACCGAGAACTAGAACCGCGACCCGAGGCGTCAATAGCAGACGCCCGTGACAGAATGCCCGCGTCGGAAATCCGCCCCGTTGAGGCTACCCAACGGCCTGTTGAAACGGTCCTGCAAGAGGCGTAGAACACAGCCGATTGGGAGGCTCACATGTCGTTCACCGCACTCTTCGCCTATGCCGCGGCGCTGTTCATCGCCGCCGCCATTCCCGGCCCCGGCATCACCGCCATCGTTGCCCGCGCGCTAGGCTCGAACTTCCGCGAGACCTTCTTCATGGGCCTTGGGCTGGTGCTCGGCGACATGACTTATCTCACCGCCGTGATCCTCGGCCTCGCCTTCGTGGCGCAGACCTTCACCGAGGTGTTCATCGTCATCAAGATCCTCGGAGCGCTCTATCTCGGCTATATCGCCTACAAGCTGTGGACTGCGGGCCTGCTGCCGCAGGACATTGCGGCGAAGAAATCCAGCAATATCGGCATGAGCTTTCTTTCCGGCCTGCTGGTGACGCTCGGCAATCCGAAGACCATGCTGTTTTACGTGGCACTGGTGCCGACGCTGATCAGCATCGACAGCGTCGGGATGCGCGAATACGGCCTGCTGCTATTGACCACCTTCGTCGTGCTTCTGGTGGTGCTGATCCCCTATATGCTGCTGGCCTCGCGGGCGCGCACGTTGCTCAAACAGCCGCGCGCGCTGCAGGCGCTGAATCGGGTGGCGGCGAGCATTCTGGCGGGCACGGCGGCCTTCATCGCCACCCGCGCGGCCTGAAAAAATCATTCGGCAAACCGTGGTTCGCAAAGGGTTTTTTCTCTGAACCACAGGGGTGGCGGGTGAAGCTACTCTGGCCGACCACCGGCTTAGACCCTATTCTCACTCTATATTTCATCAAGGGAGCTTATCATGTCGAAGAAACCGGGCCGCGGCCGCATCTACTCCTCGATCACGGAAACGATCGGCGATACCCCGATCGTTCGACTGGACAAGCTCGCCAAGGAAAAGGGCGTGAAGGCCAACCTTCTGGCCAAGCTCGAATTCTTCAACCCGATCGCCTCGGTGAAGGACCGCATCGGCGTGGCGATGATCGAATCCTTGGAAGCGCAGGGCAAGATTTCGCCCGGCAAGACGACGCTGGTCGAGCCGACCTCGGGCAACACCGGCATCGCGCTCGCCTTCGCCGCCGCCGCCAAGGGCTACAAGCTGATCCTCACCATGCCCGAGACCATGTCTGTCGAGCGCCGCAAGATGCTGGCGCTGCTCGGCGCCGAACTGGTGCTGACCGAGGGCGCGAAGGGCATGAAGGGCGCGATCGCCAAGGCTGAGGAGCTGGCCGCGACGCTGCCCGACGCGATCATTCCGCAGCAGTTCGAAAACCCCGCCAACCCCGAGATCCACCGCAAGACGACGGCCGAGGAAATCTGGAACGACACGGATGGGACGGTCGATATTCTGGTGTCGGGCATCGGCACCGGCGGCACGATTACCGGCGCCGGCCAGGTGCTGAAGTCGAAGAAGCCGGAGATCAAGGTGATCGCCGTCGAGCCGGAGGAATCGCCGGTTCTCTCCGGTGGCCAGCCGGGACCGCACAAGATCCAGGGCATCGGCGCCGGCTTTGCGCCCGCCATCCTCGACACCCATATCTATGACGAGGTCGTCACCATCAACAGCGCGACCGCGCTCGAAACCGCCCGCCACGTCGCCCGCCTCGAAGGCGTGCCGGTCGGCATCTCCTCGGGTGCGGCCCTTGCCGCCGCGATCAAGATCGGCTCCCGCGAGGAAAACGCCGGCAAGAATATCGTGGTGATCATCCCGTCATTCGCCGAACGCTACCTCTCGACGGCGCTGTTCGAAGGCCTCGGCGGCTGAGGATAGGGCTGAAGCGTGTCGCGGTTCACAGCATCCGCACTTCCCGCTTCACTTCGCTATCAAGAGGGCGCTTCGGCGCCCTCTTTACTGTTTACGATCCCGCACCAACCTCCAACCGGACGCAAGCCACGCCATGCTGTTGATCGTCGGAACCATCCGCCTCCCCCATGAGAACCTCGCGCTCGCGCGCCCCGTGATGCAGCGCATGGTGGAGATGAGCCGCGCCGAAGACGGCTGCCTGGATTATTCCTACGCCGAGGACGTGCTCGAGCCCGGCCTCATTCACGTCACCGAACGCTGGCGCGACCAAGCCTCGCTCGACCGCCATTTTCAAACCGCGCACCTGAGCGACTGGCGCGCCGCATGGCCAGCACTCGGCATCCACGACCGCAAGCTCCAGAGCTACGAGGTCGGCGCAGCGCGCGAGACCTGAGGCACCGGACTGCTCCCCTCCGCCAAGCTAGCGACGGCGCTCCCACTGCGTCTCCGCTTTCGATCGCCCCCTCCCCCTCATGCCACCGCCGTCAGCCGCTCGCCCGCCATGCGGTAGGAGATCGCCTCGGCCAAATGGATACGGCCGACCATCTCCTGGCTATCGAGGTCGGCCAGCGTGCGGGCGACCTTGAGGACGCGGTGGTAGCCGCGGGCGGAAAACTTCATCTTTTCGGCGGCGTCGCGCAAAAGCTGCAGGCCGGATGCATCGGGGGCCGCATAGGTCTCGATCATCGCGGTGGAGCAGCGGGCATTGGTGCCGGTCTCGCCAAGGCCAACGGCGCGGAAGCGGTCTCGCTGCAGGTCACGGGCGCGGGCAACGCGGCGGGCGACGTCGGCGCTCTTTTCGGCCGGCGCCGGGCGGATCAGGTCGAAGGCGGAGACGGCGGGCACGTCAATCCTGATATCGATGCGATCCATCAGGGGGCCGGAAATGCGGGCCTGGTAATCCGCCATGCAGCGCGGGCCGCGCGCGCAGCTATGGCCCGGCTCACCCGCCATGCCGCAGCGACACGGGTTCATGGCCGCCACCAGCTGGATGGTGGCGGGATAGCTGACGCGGTGATTGGCGCGGGCGATGATGCACTCGCCGGTTTCCAGAGGCTGGCGCAGCGCATCCAGCGCCTGCGGCGAGAATTCCGGAAACTCGTCGAGGAAGAGCACGCCGTGATGGGCAAGCGACGCCTCCCCCGGACGCGCTCGGAAACCGCCGCCGACGAGGGCCGCCATGGTGGCGGAGTGATGCGGGGTGCGAAACGGTCGGCGGTCGGAGAGCTTGCCTCCGGAGAGCTGGCCGGCGATCGAATGGATCATCGAGACTTCAAGCAGTTCGGCGGCCGAAAGCGGCGGCAGGATCGATGGCAGACGGGCGGCGAGCATCGACTTGCCGGAACCGGGAGGTCCGACCATCAACAAATTATGGCCGCCGGCGGCCGCCACTTCCAGCGCCCGCTTGGCGCTCTCCTGGCCCTTGATATCGGCGAGATCGGGAAGATTGGCGGCGGTGGCGCGGATCGACGGCTCGGGGCGCGAGAGCACCTGGGTGCCGCGAAAATGGTTGGCGAGCGCGATCAGGCTGCGCGGCGCCAGGATGTCGAGCTCGGCGCCGGCCCAGGCGGCCTCAGGGCCGCTTTCGGCCGGGCAGATCAGGCCTTTCCCCATCGCGTTGGCGCCGATCGCGGCCGGCAGCGCGCCGTTGACGGCGGCGATCGTGCCGTCGAGATTGAGTTCGCCGATGACGACATAGCCCGAGAGCGCATCCGCCGGAATGGCGCCGAGGGCCGCCATCAGGCCGAGCGCGATGGGAAGGTCGAAGTGGCTACCTTCCTTGGGAAGATCGGCGGGGGCGAGGTTGACGGTGATGCGTTTGGCGGGGAGCGCCAGGCCGGAGGCATGGAGTGCCGCATGCACCCGCTCGCGGCTTTCGGCCACCGCCTTGTCGGGCAGGCCGACGATCTGGGTGATCAGCTTGCCGGGCGCGACCATGACCTGGACCTCCACCGGAACCCCTTCTATGCCCTGGAATGCAACCGTGCTGACGCGCGCCACCATGCCCAACCCCTTGGCCCAGATCCCCTGCGGTGCAACCCCTTGCACCTGAAATCGCGACCCATCATGGTCGCGGATTGCAATCTGGCATAGAAATTGGAATGAAACAAGAACAATAAATGAACAATTGCGCGCCATTGATGTGGGGCGGTTGTGGCGGGTTGTATGGGTGGAACAAAGGTGGGGAGAAAGAGGATCGCAACGGTGGTCTCGTCGCTTGGCCGACGGAGCCCGCGTGTGCAAGCTATCCATTCACGCCGAAGTCGTTGCGGCGTGCTTAGATGCTCGGGACGGGCCCGAGCATGACGGTGGAGGGTGCGGCGGCTGTCGCCTCTCAGAACGAGATGCTGGCGCTAAGCGATTGACGAGACGAGGCTTTCCTCACGCGCGGCGTCATCCTCGGGCTCGTCCCGAGGATCTAAACACGTGTCCACGGATGCAAGGGTGCAGATGGGTCTCGCTTGCAGCCACCATGGTGCAAGCTATCCACTCACGTCGAGCAAGTTGGTTGCTTAGCAGATCCTCGGGACGAGCCCGAGGATGACGGTAGAGAGTGGGGCCGCCGCGTTTACAATAGCTGGCGTTGCCGGCAATGGGTGGACGGGGACCTCAGGCGTCGCCGCCCGTCCCCTCGCCCACCTTACGCGCGCTTGCGCTCGATCGCATCCCACAGGAGGCTGGCGATGTCGGCGCCGCCGAATTTCTTGACTTCGCGGATGCCGGTGGGCGACGTGACGTTGATCTCGGTCATGTAGTCGCCGATGACGTCGATGCCGACGAGCAGGAAGCCGCGTTCACGCAGTGCCGGGCCGATGCGGGCGCAGATTTCCTTTTCGCGGGCGGTGAGCTCGGTCGCCTCGGCGCGGCCGCCGACGTGCATGTTGGAGCGGCTGTCGTGCTCGGCCGGAACGCGGTTGATGGCGCCGACGGGTTCGCCGTCGACGAGGATGATGCGCTTGTCGCCCTTGCGCACGTCAGGCAGATATTGCTGGGCGATGTAGGGTTCGCGGAAGAGCTGGCCGAACATTTCGAGCAGCGAGGAGAGGTTGCGGTCGTCCTTGGTCGAATGGAAGACGCCGGCGCCGCCATTGCCGTAGAGCGGCTTCAGGATGATATCGCCCATCTCGTCGCGGAAGCGGCGGATTTCGGCGGGATCCTTGGTGATCAGCGTCCGCGGCATCAGGTCGGAAAATTCGGTGACGAAGATCTTCTCCGGCGAATTGCGTACCCAGGCCGGGTCGTTGACGACGAGCGTCTTCGGGTGGATGCGCTCCAAGAGATGCGTCGAGGTGATGTAGGACATGTCGAAGGGCGGGTCCTGGCGGAGCAGGATCACATCCATGGTCGACAGGTCGACGCGCTCGGGCGCGCCGAGATCGAAATGGTCGCCCTTGATGTCGCGCAGCGTCATCGGCTCGACGGAGGCGTAGAGCTTGCCGTCGAGGAAGCTCAGGCGGTCGGGCGTATAGTGGAAGAGCTTGTAGCCGCGGGTCTGCGCCTCGAGGCTCATGGCGAAGGTGGAGTCGCCCGCGATGTTGATGGAGGCGACATGGTCCATCTGGACCGCTACGTTCTTGATCTTGGCCATTTCTGTCCCTTAGCGATTGCCGGACAGATGTAGGCCGCGGAGGGCGCGAACGCAACGGTCAGTGGACGGCTTTTGTGCGGTGCGCCGGCGCAATTGGCCGGCGTTCCCATCAGGCTTCAACTCAAGCCGTGTTTCAGGCCGCGATGCCCTGCTGGCCGCTGCCGCGCAGCAGGTTGCGCAGGCGATAGGCGAGCGCCACCGGCTTCGGGAAAGGCTTGCGCAGGAAGGCGACCTTGCGGACGTAATCGTCGACGCGCCAGCTGGCCCAGGTGCCGCCGGCGAAGAAGGCGACGTCGCCGGCGCGCAGCACGCGCTCGGTGCCGTCGTCGGCGGTGATGTGAACCTCGCCCTCGAGGATCATCACCGTTTCGTCCCAGCCGAAGAACCAGCGGAACTCGCCGGCCGTGCAGTCCCAGATCGCCGTCAGCGCCGCGTCGTCGTGTCCGCGCGAGTGCTCGCCGGTGCGCGCCTGCGGGTCACCGGCGACAATCCAGTCGGGATTGATCGGCGTCGATTTCATGGCGATGAGATCGCTCGAATGCGCGACGAAGGACTTGCCGCGCGGAAATGCCACGATGTCGGGCATGGAGCGGGCGGCCAAGGCCATCGCGCTCGCGAACATAAGATGCAGTGATGCCACCAGAACCCCCTGAGTACACTATCCCCTAGAGTGGGAGATATCAGGGAGTCCTGACGGAGCCGTTCAGACATTCGCTAAAGTTGTAACGAGTGTCACGATAATGCACGCCCGCCAAAGCGCGGGCGCTGTCTTCAAGCGGGCTGGGCAGCCATGGCCGGCGTGGACGCGCCATCGGTGTCGGCGGCGGCAATGCGCTTGCCTGTGTCGGCCGCGAAGAAGTGCAGCTTTTCGGGCGCAATGGTCAGGCGCAGTTCGGCGGGAATGTCGATATCCGGCGCCAGCACCGCGGTGATCGGCTGATCGCCGAGCAGGCCGTGGACCAGCCGCTGGGCGCCGAGTTCCTCCACATACTCAACGCTGACCGGCATGGCGTGCTGGTCGGGACCGGCAAGGCACAAGTCCTCGGCGCGGATGCCGACGGTGAAGGCCCCCGAGGTCGGAGCGCAGCCGGAAAGGTCGATGAGGCTCGGCCCGAGCGCCAGCTTGTCGCCGTGCAGCTCGCCCTTCAGGAGGTTCATGGCCGGAGAGCCGATGAAGGAGGCGACGAAGGTGGAGGCCGGGCGGTGGTAGACATCGAGCGGCGAACCGACCTGCTCGATCTTGCCGCCGTTCAAGACGACCAGACGATCGGCGAGCGTCATCGCTTCCAGCTGGTCGTGGGTGACGTAGATGGAGGTGGTGCCGAGGCGGCGCTGCAGGCGCTTGATCTCGCCGCGCATGGAAACGCGCAACTTGGCATCGAGGTTGGACAGCGGCTCGTCGAAGAGGAAGACGGCCGGCTTGCGGACGATGGCGCGGCCCATGGCGACGCGCTGGCGCTGGCCGCCGGATAGTGCCTTCGGCTTGCGCTCGAGATACTGGTTGATCTCCAGCATGCGGGCGGCCTCGGCCACGCGCGCATCGATCTCGGCCTTCGGCGTCTTGCGGTTCTTCAGGCCGTATTCCAGGTTCTGGCGCACGCTCATATGCGGATAGAGCGCGTAGTTCTGGAAGACCATGGCGATGTCACGATCGGCGGGCTCGACATTGTTGACGACGCGCGCACCGATCTTCACCTCTCCTTCGGAGATTGTCTCGAGGCCGGCGATCATGCGCAGCAGGGTCGACTTGCCGCAGCCGGAGGGGCCGACGAGCACGATGAACTCGCCATCGGCAATCTTGAGTTCGATGCCGGAAACGGCGCGAACGCCGCCGTGATAGATCTTGCCGACATTATCGACGTCGATGGAGGCCATTGTTACTTCTCCGTCTCAACCAGGCCTTTGACGAAAAGGCGCTGCATGAAAATGATGACCAGAACCGGCGGCAGGGCCGCGAGGATGACGCCTGCCATCACCAGGTTCCATTGTGTATCGCCATCCAGCACCGCGGCCAGGCGCTTGATGCCCATGACGACGGTGTAGTAGCCGGGTTCGGTGGTGATCAGCATCGGCCAGAGATACTGGTTCCAGCCGTAGATGAACATGATGATGAAGAGCGCCGCGATATTGGTGCGCGACAGCGGCAGCAGGATATCCCAGAAGAACTTCATCGGGCCGGCGCCATCGACGCGCGCCGCTTCCATCATCTCTTCGGGAACCGTCAGGAAGAACTGCCGGAACAGGAAGGTGGCGGTGGCCGACGCGATGACGGGAATGACGAGGCCGGAATAGGAGTTCAGCATGCCGAGATCGGCGACGACCTTGTAGGTCGGCAGGATGCGCACCTCGATGGGGAGCATCAGCGTCATGAAGATGATCCAGAAGGCGACGGTGCGGAAGGGAAAGCGGAAATAGACGATGGCGAAGGCCGAGATGATCGAAATGGCGATCTTGCCGATCGCCACCAAAATGGCCATCGCCAGGCTGTTGCCGAGCATCAGGAGGAACGGCGGTGCGCCGGCGTTGGACGCACCGGTGCCGAGCAGCACGCCGTAGTTCTCCAGCATCTGGTGGCCCGGCGTCATCGGCACCACGCCGGTCAAGAAGTCCGAGGGACCGCGCGTCGAGGCGATGAAGGCGAGGTAGACGGGAAACACCACCATGCCGATGCCGATGATCAGCACGAAGTGGGTGAGGAAATTGAGGAAGGGACGGTTCTCGACCATGGCTGGCTCTCGCTTCAATACTGCACTTTGCGCTCGATCCAGCGGAACTGGACGACGGTCAGGACGACCACGATCAGCATCAGCACGACCGACTGCGCGGCCGACGGGCCGAGATTGAGACCGACGAAACCATCGGCATAGACCTTGTAGACAAGGATGTTGGTCGATTGCGACGGACCGCCAGAGGTGGCCGCGTCGATGATCGGGAAAGTGTCGAACATCGCGTAGGTGGTGTTGATGACAGCCAGGAAGAAGGTGGTCGGCGACAGCAGCGGGAAGACCACCGTCCAGAAGCGCTTGATGGGACCGGCGCCATCGATCGCGGCGGCTTCGGTCAGCGAATGCGGGACCGACTGCAGGCCGGCGACGAAGAACAGGAAATTGTAGGAGATCTGCTTCCAGGCGGCGGCGATGATGATCAGGATCATCGCGTTGTTCGGGTTCAGGCGGTGGTTCCAGCTGTAGCCGAAATGTTCCAGCACATAGGGAATGATGCCGACGCTGGGGTTGAACATGAACCACCAGAGCAGGCCGGATGCGGCCGGCGCCACGGCATAGGGCCAGACCAGAAGCGTCGTATAGAAGCGCTGCGAGCGGATCACGCGGTTGACGCAGATCGCGAAGAGCAGCGACAGCCCCATCGACAGCACGGTGACACCGATCGAGAAGACGAAGGTGACGGTCAGCGAATTCAGATAATCCGGATCTTGCAGCAAGCGCGTGTAGTTCGCCAAACCGACGAAGGTGTCCTTCAGACCGAAGGGATCCTGGCGCAGGAAGGACTGCCATACGGCCTGAACCGCCGGCCACACGAAGAAAACGATCGTGATGAGCAGCTGCGGTGCGATCAGGAGATAAGGCAGGAGACGGCTTTGGAAGACGGTGCGTTTGGTTTGCATGCATGACCCCTCAAGGAAAATGCCCTCCCCGGACGGACCGGAGAGGGCTGACGGAGGGAGAGACCCTTAGTTGGAATTCGCGGCTTCGAATTCGCGCAGCTTGGCATTGCCCTGCTTTGCGGCTTCGTCGAGCGCTTCCTGACCGGTCTTCTTGCCGTTGAGAACGGCTTCGAACTGCTGGTCGATAACGTCGCGGATCTGCGTCAGGTTGCCGAAGCGAACACCCTTGGAGTTCTCGGAAGGCGTGCCGCGCATGATCTGCTTGATGGCGATGTCAGAACCGGCGTTCTTTTCGTAGTAGCCCTGCTTCTGACCAAGCTCGTAGGCAGCGTTGGTGATCGGCAGGTAGCCGGTGAACTGGTGCCAATCGGCCTGGACTTCAGGCTGCGACAGGTAGGTGAAGAACTTGGCGGCGCCCTTGTAGACAGCCTTGTCCTTCTGACCGTTCAGAACCCACAGCGTTGCGCCGCCGATGATCGAGTTCTTCGGATCCTGGGTGACCGTGTCGTCGTAAGGCATCGGTGCGAAGCCGACCTTGAAGTCCTTGGCGTTGTTGATGACGCCGGCGCGCGAAGCGGACGAGTTCATGTAGGCTGCGCACTGCTGCGAGTAGAAGAGCGGAGCAGCGTCGGCACCGGCGCTCGGGCCACCGTACTTGTAGACGCCTTCATCCTGCCAGGTCTTCAGGTGATCCCAGAACTTGGCCTGGTTCGGACCGTTGAAGGTGAACTCGGCGTTCATGCCGCCGAAGCCGTTCTGCTGGGTACCGTAAGGCAGGTTCTGGATGGCGGAGTAGTTTTCCAGGCCAACCCAGGTCGCGCCGTAGGACATGGTGAAGCCGCACTTGGCAGCGCCGGAGGAGACGATCTTCTTGCCCATTTCGGCAAGCTCGGCCCAGGTCTTCGGCGCGACTTCAGGATCGAGGCCGGCCTTCTTGAAGACGTCCTTGTTGTAGTAGAGGATCGGGGTCGACGAGTTGAACGGCATCGACAGGATGTTGCCCTCAGCGTCGGAGTAGTAGCCGACGACCGGCGCCAGGAACTTCGACGGATCCCAAGGCTCACCCTCGTCCTTCATCAGCTGGTAGACCGGGTAGACGGCGCCCTTGGCGGCCATCATCGTGCCGGTGCCGACTTCGAAAACCTGAACGATGGCGGGCTGCTGGCCGGCGCGGAAAGCGGCGATAGCGGCCGTCAGCGTCTCGGGATAGGTGCCCTTGTAGACAGGAACGATCTTGTATTCGCTCTGGCTGTCGTTGAACTTCTGGGCAACTTCCTCGAGCTTCTTGCCAAGCTCGCCACCCATGGCGTGCCACCAGGTCACTTCGGTTGCAGCGAAGGACGCGGAAGCGGACAAAGCAACCGCAGCAGCGGCCAATGAAATCGACTTAAACATGAAAAACCCTCTCCACCGTTGTTGGCGTGAGGACGCAATAGAGGCCTATTGTGACACCTCCTTAACGCTTTCATGACAGGCCGATTACAAATTCCGAAAATGTTAACCGACTAACGAAAGCAATCAGAACGCATCGCGCAAATGGACGGGCCATCGCCCCGGCAAGATGGCGACGATGTCGTAGCGTTGAGACAGGCGGGCTTGGTCGCGCTGGCGGGCAAGCCAGAGATCGCTGGCGCCACGGATGCGGGTTTGCGCGAGATGCGAGACGGCATCGACGGCCGCGCCTTGGTCGCGACGCGCCTTCACCTCGACGAACACGGCCAGATCGCCCTTGCGGGCAATGATGTCGATCTCGCCGAGCCGCGTGCGATAGCGCAGCGCGACGATGCGGTAGCCTTTGAGAATGAGGTAGAAAGCGGCGATGTATTCGGAGACATGGCCCCGACGCAGTGCCTTGCGGCGAAGACCCTTTTGATGCGGGTCCGTGGCGTCGTTACCTGACATCGCCCGCCTTTCTGTCGAGAAGGCGCTGATAGAGTTCCTTGCGGGGGAGACCGGTGATGCGGGCGGCCTCGGCGGCGGCCTTGGCGGTCGGAAGCGTTTGCGAGAGGTCGGCGAGGATGGCGTCGATATCCGTCTCCTCGATGGCGCGCTCCGGCGCCGGGCCGATGACGAGGACGATCTCGCCTTTGACGTTGTCGACATCGGCATAGTGAGCGGCGAGCTCGGCGAGCGTGCCCCGGCGGAACTCCTCGTAGCTCTTGGTCAGCTCGCGGCAGACGGAAGCCGGGCGATCGCCGCCGAGAACGTCGGCGGCGGCAATGAGCGTGGCGCCGATGCGGTGCGGGGATTCGAAGAACATCAGCGTCGCCGGCGTGGCGGCGAATTCGGACAGGCGGTCGCGGCGAGCCTTGTCTTTCGTCGGCAGGAAACCGGCAAAGAGGAAGGCATCGTTCGGAAGGCCGGAGCCGACAAGAGCTGCCAGCGGCGCCGAGGCGCCTGGGATCGGGATCACCCGATAGCCGGCTTCGATCGCCGATTGCGCGAGGCGGTAGCCGGGGTCGGAGACCAGCGGCGTGCCGGCATCGGAGACCAGCGCCACGGACTTGCCCGCTTCGAGCGCGGCAAGCAGCCGGGGACCAGCTTCGTCGGCATTGTGCTCATGATAGGCGTAGGGGCGGTTCTGGATGCCATAGCGATCGAGCAGCACGCGGGTGACGCGGGTATCCTCGCAGGCGAGCACATCGGCGCCGGCCAGCGTTTCCAGCGCACGCAGCGTTATGTCGCCGAGATTGCCGATCGGCGTCGCGACGAGGTAGAGGCCGGGCTCCTGCGGGCGGGCGGGAACGGCCATGTTGTGCAGGCGGAAGCTGCGCTGCCTGCCGCCCTCTGTCGTCGTCTCGTCATTGCTCAAGATATGTCTGCCCTTTCTGGCTTCCGGCCTTTATGGGCGACACCCATCTCTTCGGCAAGGGGCAGGACTTCGCCGGTAACGGTGATTTCTGTGAGCATCCGCAGCGAAAATGGCAATTGCAGAGGCAGCGACCTTTGCGCCTCTTGCATTCGTCCGCAAAATTCTGCCATTTTGCGCGTCCAATCCTCCGATCCCAGCTTTTGGGAAAGGCATTATTCAGGCGTGTGCAAGCGCGCCCGGGCAGTAACGGTCGAAAGCGGTAGCATCCTATGCGTATTACTATTGAGCGGTCCAACCTTTTGAAGTCGCTGAACCACGTTCACCGCGTGGTTGAACGCCGCAACACGATCCCGATCCTGTCGAACATCCTGCTGCGCGCCGATGGCCAGAACCTCGACATGAAGGCGACCGACCTCGATCTGGAAGTGACGGAAGCGACGCCCGCCAACGTCGAGCAGCCCGGCGCCACCACGGTTCCCGCCCATCTTCTCTACGACATCGTGCGCAAGCTCTCCGACGGCTCGGAAGTGCTGCTCGCCACCAGCCAGGACGGCGGCTCGATGACGGTTCAGTCCGGCCGCTCGAAGTTCTCGCTGCAATGCCTGCCGGAATCCGACTTCCCAGACCTGACGGCCGGCACCTTCACGCACACCTTCAAGCTGAAGGCGACGGATCTGAAGATGTTGATCGATCGCACCCAGTTCGCGATCTCGACGGAAGAGACCCGCTACTATCTGAACGGCATCTTCTTCCACACGATCGAAAGCGAAGGCGACCTTAAGCTGCGCGCCGTCGCCACCGACGGCCACCGCCTGGCGCGCGCCGACGTCAACGCTCCCTCGGGCTCCGAAGGCATGCCCGGCATCATCATTCCGCGCAAGACGGTCGGCGAGCTGCAGAAGCTGGTCGACAATCCGGAAGCGATGGTCACGGTCGAAGTTTCCGACGCCAAGATCCGCCTTTCCATCGGCTCGATCGTCATGACCTCGAAGCTGATCGACGGCACCTTCCCCGATTACCAGCGCGTCATCCCGACCGGCAACGACAAGGAAATGCGCGTCGATTGCACGAGCTTCGCGCAGGCCGTCGACCGCGTCTCGACCATTTCTTCGGAACGCGGCCGCGCCGTGAAGCTGGCGCTTTCGGACGGACAGCTGCTGCTGACCGTCAACAACCCGGATTCGGGCAGCGCGACGGAAGAAGTGGCCGTCGGCTACGACACCGATGCCATGGAAATCGGCTTCAACGCCAAATACCTGCTCGATATCACCGCGCAGCTTTCCGGTGATCAGGCAATCTTCCTTCTGGCCGATGCCGGCTCTCCGACGCTCATTCGCGACACGGCCGGTGACGACGCCCTTTACGTGCTGATGCCGATGCGCGTGTAGCGCGTCGCATTTGCCGTTCAAACTTTGTCAATTGCGACGCTCTGCCTTGTTTTAGCGCCGTATTGCCTGCACATAAGCATGCAGCATGTGCTGCACGAAGGAGAACGGCATGGGTGGCTTGCGCCTCAAGGAACGGCTGGGCAAGAAATTCGACGAGGAGATCCGGTTTTTCAAGGGGATGATGCAGGGGCCGAAGACAGTCGGCTCGATCGTGCCGACGTCGTCGATCACGGCGCGCAAGATGGCAAGCGTCATCAACCCGAACTCCGGCCTTCCGGTTCTCGAACTCGGGCCCGGCACCGGCGCTATCACCAAGGCCATCCTGCAGCGCGGCGTGAAGCCTGAAAACCTCGTCGCGATCGAATATTCGACCGACTTCTACGAACATCTGGTGCGGCTCTATCCCGGCGTGAACGTCATCAATGGCGACGCCTTCAATCTCGACAAGACACTCGCCCATATGGACGGGCAGAAATTCGACAGCGTCGTTTCCGCCGTGCCGCTTTTGAACTTCCCGATGCAGGCGCGCATCGCCATGCTGGAAAGCGTGCTGGACCGTTTGCCAGCCGGACGCCCCTTCGTGCAGATTTCCTACGGCCCGGTTTCGCCGATCATCGCGCGGCCCGAGCGCTACCACATCCAGCACTTCGACTTCATCGTCCGCAACATTCCGCCGGCGCAGCTCTGGATCTACCGCCGAGGCTGACGTGTTCGGTCTCTATATCACCCACCCGCAAGTGAAGATCGACGCCGCCGTCCCGGTTCCCAAATGGGGCTTGTCGGATGTCGGCGCCGCACGCGCGCGGCTGGCGGCGGACAAGCCCTGGGCGTCGCAGCTCAAGCGCATCATCAGCAGCGACGAGACCAAGGCGATCGAAACCGCCGCGATCCTGGCCGCGCCCTCCGGCGTTTCGGTCGAGATCGTCGAGGACATGCACGAGAACGACCGGTCGGCGACCGGCTTCCTGCCTCCATCAGAATTCGAGAAGGCGGCGGACTGGTTCTTCGCCAATCCGGAGAAGAGCTTCCACGGATGGGAGCGGGCGATCGATGCGCAACGCCGGATCGTCGCTAACGTCGAGCGCATTCTCGCCACGCATGATACCAGCCTGCCGATCGCATTCGTCGGCCATGGCGGCGTGGGGACGCTTTTGAAATGTCACCTTGAGGGTCGGCCGATCGGGCGGGATCGCGACCAGCCCGGCGGCGGCGGCAATCACTATTGTTTCCGTCTTGCGGATCGGCGCCTATCATGCGACTGGACGCCTATCGAAGACTGGCAGGGATGGATGTGAGATGGACGCGCGCGAACGGTTGATCGTCGGACTGGATGTTCCAACACTCGGTGAAGCCGAAAAGATGGTCGCAACGCTCGGCGATACGGTCTCCTTCTACAAGATCGGCTACCAGCTGGTGTTTGCCGGCGGCTTGGAATTCGCCCGCGATCTTGCCAAAGACGGCAAGAAAGTCTTCCTCGACATGAAGCTGCTCGACATCGACAACACGGTCGCCTCGGGCGTCGAGAACATCGCCAAGATGGGCATGTCGATGCTGACGCTGCACGCCTATCCGAAGGCGATGCGCGCCGCCGTCGAGGCCGCAAAGGGCTCGGGGCTCTGCCTGCTCGGCGTCACGGTGCTGACCTCGATGGACGAGGCCGACCTCACCGAGGCCGGCTACAGCGGCGATCCGCGCTCGCTGGTGCTGCGCCGCGCCGAACAGGCGCGCGAAGCCGGCATGGGCGGCATCGTCTGCTCGGCCGAGGAATCTGCTGTCGTGCGCGAAGTCGTCGGCCCCGACATGGCGATCGTTACCCCCGGCATTCGCCCGAGCGGCAGCGAGCGCGGCGACCAGAAGCGGGTGATGACGCCCTATGACGCACTGCGCGCCGGCTCGACGCATCTCGTCGTCGGCCGCCCGATCGTCAAGGCGCCGGAACCTGAGCAGGCGGCCAAGGCCATTCTCGACGAGATGGTGCTTGCGCTCTGGCCGGCCAACCGCTGATCTTACGACATAAACCAGGAGGAGACACCATGGCCAAGGGATACTGGATCGCTCGCGTGGATGTGCGCGATACCGAGCGCTACAAGGATTATGTCGCCGCCGCCAAGCCGGCCTTCGAGAAATACGGCGCCAATTTCCTCGCCCGCGGCGGGGCGCTGACGGAGCTCGAGGGCAAGGCACGGGCGCGCAATGTCGTCATCGAGTTCCCCTCGATGCAGCATGCGGTGGATTGCTACAACTCGCCTGAATACCAGATCGCCGCCAAGATCCGCCAGGAAGTGGCCGACGCGGAAATGGTTGTCGTCGAAGGCGTTTGAGGCAGATCAAAGTCGTGGCAAGCGTGGTGCGATAGGTCTTTTCGTCGCACCCTGATTGGGCTAAGACGAGATCACCCGCCAATCACATCAGCCTTCCGAGGAACCTGCCATGACCCTTGCCAACCTGCCGCCACTCGTCACCGTGTTCGGAGGCTCCGGCTTCGTTGGCAGGCACGTCGTACGCGCGCTGGCCAAGCGCGGCTATCGCATCCGGGTTGCCGTGCGCCGCCCCGATCTCGCCGGCTTCCTGCAGCCGCTCGGCAATGTCGGCCAGATTTCCTTCGTGCAGGCCAACCTGCGCTACCGCCAGTCGGTCGACCGCGCCGTCGAGGGTGCGTCCTACGTCGTCAATTGCGTCGGCATCCTGTTTGAAAGCGGCCGCAACTCGTTTGAGGCCGTCCAGGAATTCGGCGGTCGCGCCGTGGCAGAAGCCGCGCGCGGCGTCGGCGCCAAGCTGGTTCACATCTCGGCGATCGGCGCCAACGCTAACTCCGATTCGTCCTACGCCCGCACCAAGGGCCGCGCCGAAGCCGCGATCCACTCGGTCGCGCCTGATGCCATCATCTACCGTCCGTCGATCGTGTTTGGCCCGGAAGACGGCTTCTTCAACAAGTTCGCCGGCATGGCGCGCTCGGCGCCGTTTCTGCCGCTGATCGGCGGCGGCAAGACGAAGCTGCAGCCGGTCTATGTTATGGATGTCGCGGAGGCTGTGGCCAAGGCTGTCGAGGGCAAGGTTGCCGGCGGCAAGATCTACGAACTCGGCGGCCCGGAAGTGCTGACCTTCCGCCAGTGTCTCGAAGCGGTGCTGAAGTCGACTGCGCGCACGAACCCGCTGGTCTCGCTTCCCTTCGGCGTTGCCTCGCTGATCGGCAGCGTTGCCTCCATGATCCCGCTGATCGCCCCGCCGATCACCGCCGATCAGGTAAAGCTCTTGAAGAAGGACAACGTCGTTTCCAAGGAAGCGGAAACCGAGGGACGGACGCTGCGGGACCTTGGTATCGCGCCGACGATGGTAAGCTCCGTCATCGATGGCTACCTCGTGCAGTTCCGCCCGCAGGGCCAGTATACGAACAGCGGCAAGGCTGCCTGAGCTACGCCGATTTTCTTAACGACAACGCCGCCCGCGGACCCCGCGGGCGGCGTTGCGCTTTTCGAGGCAGGGGCTAAAAAACAGGCTGAACCACCAGCTTTTGCAGGATTATGCACCGCCGGGCGTTGCATAAAAGTCGCATGAAAAGTTTAGCGGAATTAACAGGAAATTTAGCAGGAACATTTATTGCTATTTCCCATTCCTCTGACTACACACCCCGCGCGTCTGTGCTTGGACTCAGCGCCTCAAACAGGCGCGCTCAAACGACTTGAAAGGTTACTTCGATGGGTAGGTCAATTGCGCTGCTTTTTGCTTCCGCGGCGCTGGTGATTCTGGCTGGTTCTTTCGTGGCGCCCGGTTCGGTCGCTGCCGTGAAGGGCGAATGCTCGCCGGCCTACGGCGTCGATCCCTGCGAAACCGCAGCTCTCAGGTAAAAGAAAAACCGGCGCCCCAAGACGCCGGTTTCTTTTTTGGTCGGGGAGCTTTGCTTCCCGATCAGGCGATCATACCGACCGATGCCATGCCGAGAAGAATGGCGCCGAGAATGATGCGGTAGATTGCGAAGGCCGTGAACTTGTTGCTCTGGATATAGGAGAGCAGCCACTTGACGGCGACGAAGGCAACGATCGTCGAAACGACGAAGGCGATGCCGAGAGCGGTCCAGTCTTCATTGGCCGCGCCACCATCCTTGAACGTCTTCAGCAATTCATAGGCGCTTGCCGCATACATGGTCGGGATACCGACCAGGAAGGCGAATTCCGTGGCGGCCGCGCGGTTGCCGGTGCCAGCAAGCATGGCGACGAAGATCGTGGACGCCGAACGCGAGGTGCCCGGAAACACGCCGGCGACGACCTGCGCGATACCAACCAGGATGGCGACCAGCCAGGTGATTTCCTTGTGCGGCGGACGGCGGGCGGCAAGCCATTCGGCAACCATCATCCAGATACCGCCGATGATCAGCGCCCAGGCGATCGGGGTGGCCGTGCTGGGGAGCTCGAAGCCGAGCTTCTTGACGATCAGGCCGAGGACGGCGGTGATCAGGAAGGCAAGGATAAGCTTGAAGAGATAGGAACGGTTGGCGGGATCCTGCCAGCCGAGCAGAAGCGTCATGATACGGCGCCAGTAGATGATGGTGACGGCGAGGATGGCGCCCGCCTGAATGACGATGTTGAAAAGATCAGACCGGTGGCCGAGCCATTGCTCGGCAATGATGAGGTGGCCGGTGCTTGAAATCGGTAGAAACTCGGTAATGCCTTCGACTATGCCTAGGATTATCGCGTTTATGTAATCCATCAATTGTCTCCGTTTCGGGGTTCGGTCAGACGGGAATTGCGCTGTGCCGCTGGGGGAACGACACCAATTTTCACCAGACGAGGATGCGACGAGAACCTCTGATCGGTTGTCGGCGATTTTTGGGCGAGGTCGATTTCCTTCGTCAGGGTTACGGGCGGCCCGACTCGCTTGTGTTGGAGGGGCCAAACTTCTATAGCTTCAACGAATGAGTCATGACTAGGGCGCTATAATCATCGCGTCCATGCGACGTGCACCCCCAGCCATCCAAAAATCCGAGTCTCGATGCCCACGCTCTATCATCACCCCATGTCATCCGCATCACGCTTCGTCCGGTTGATCCTGACGGAGTATGGCTATCAGGCAGACCTGATCGAAGAGCAGACCTGGGAGAAGCGCCGGGATTTCCTGGCGCTCAACCCGGCCGGCACGCTGCCCGTCTATGTCGACGACAGCATGCGCGCGCTCTGTGGGTCCACCGTGATCTCCGAATATCTCGACGAGACGCACGGTGTGCTGAAGCGCGATCGCCGACTACTGGCCGAAGACCCGTTCCAGCGCGCCGAAATCCGGCGGCTGACCGAGTGGTTCATGGTCAAGATGGAAACCGACGTGACCCGGCCGCTGGCGCGCGAGCGCGTCTACAAGCTGCAGATGACGGCCGACCAGGGCGGCGGCGCACCGGATTCGAAGATCCTGCGCACGGCGCGCGCCAATATCCGCCAGCACATGAAATACCTGACGTGGCTCTCCGGCTCGCGCCAGTGGCTGGCGGGCGACCGGATGAGCTATGCCGATCTGGCGGCTGCGTCTTCCGTCTCCATTCTCGATTATCTCGGCGAGATCGACTGGACGGAATCGCCGCTCGTCAAAGAGTGGTACCAGCGCATCAAGTCGCGCCCGTCCTTCCGCCCGCTGCTCACCGAGCGCGTGCGCGGCCTGACCCCTGTTTCGCATTACGCCGACCTGGATTTCTGACGGGGCCTCTCATGCCCGAACGATCCGCACAGACCAAGGAAGACAAACGTAGAGAGACGCTGACCACCTTCGTCAAGGCGGAAGCGCAGGCGCTCGGCTTCGATCTCTGTCGGATCACGCGGCCGGACAGCATTCCCGAGGCGAAGGAACGTCTCGGTGAGTTCATCGATGCCGGCAGGCACGGGACGATGGAGTGGATGGCCGAGACGCGCGAGCGGCGCGGCGATCCGCGCACGCTGTGGAGCGACGTGAAGTCGGTCGTCGTCTTCGCGATGAATTACGGGCCCGAGGAAGACCCGCGCGGCATTCTCGAGAAGCCGGACAAGGCGGCGATCTCTGTCTATGCGCGCAACCGCGATTATCACGACATCATCAAGGGCCGGCTGAAAGAGATCGCCACGCGGTTTGCGGCGCGCGCCGGTGAAGACGTGAAGGTGTTCGTCGATACGGCCCCCGTCATGGAAAAACCGCTGGCGGCGGCAGCCGGGCTCGGCTGGCAGGGCAAGCACACCAATCTCGTCAGCCGCGCGCATGGCTCCTGGCTGTTTCTCGGCTCGATGTTCACCACGGCAGACCTCTTGATCGACGCGCCCGAGATCGATCATTGCGGCTCGTGCGGCGCCTGTCTCGACGCCTGCCCGACGGCCGCTTTCCCGGCGCCCTACCAGATCGACGCGCGGCGCTGCATTTCCTATCTGACAATCGAGCACAAGGGGCCGATCGATCCCGCCATCCGGCCGCTGATCGGCAACCGCATCTATGGCTGCGACGACTGTCTCGCGGCCTGTCCCTGGAACAAGTTCGCAAGCGCTGCTTCCGAAATGAAACTGAAGGCGCGCGAGGATCTGCAGGAGCCGGATATCGCCGCGCTGCTTTCGCTCGACGATCCCACCTTCCGCAGCTTCTTCAGCGGCTCTCCGGTCAAGCGCATCGGCCGCGACCGCTTCGTGCGCAATGTGCTGATCGCGGCCGGCAATTCCGGCGACCGCCAGTTTCTCGATGCCTGCCTTTCGCTTGCCGCCGATGCCTCGCCTGTCGTCCGCGCCATGGCGGTATGGGCACTGTCGCGGCTGATGGAGGCTGGCGAATTTAAGCGCTTTGCGGCACAAAGGCCCCAGGATGAGTCGGACAGCGATGTGCTGAACGAATGGAGACTGGCGGGAGCGACGTGATGCATCTTGTGATTTTCGGTTGCGGCTATTCCGGCACGGCAATCGCCAAGGCATTCATGGCCGAGGGTTTCCGCATTTCCGGCACGACGCGCTCGGAAGAGAAGGCAGCCGCGCTGAGAGCGCAGGGTATCGAGGCCTTCGTGTTTGACGGCGAGACGCTCGACGCGACGCTTGTCGACGCCATGCGCTCGGCCACGCATCTGGTGCAATCGATCGCGCCACGCGAGGCGGGCGATCCGCTGCTGAAGCTCGCCGGTGAGCGCATCGAGACGCTCATGCCTGAGCTTTCCTGGATCGGCTATCTCTCGACGGTCGGTGTGTACGGCGACCACAAGGGCGAATGGGTGAGCGAGGAGACGCCGTGCGTGCCGGTCTCGGGTCGTTCGAAGGAACGGCTGGAGGCAGAGGCGGCGTGGATTGCGATCGGCGAGCGGATCGGCATTCCCGCAGCCGTGCTGCGCCTGTCCGGTATCTACGGACCGGGCCGCAATGCCTTCGTCAATCTGGCGCGTGGCACGGCGCGGCGGCTGATCAAGAAGGATCAGGTGTTCAACCGCATCCGCGTCGAGGATATCGGCGCCAGCGCGCGCTTTCTTTCCGAGCATAAACTTGGCGGCATCTATAATGTCACCGACGACCGCCCCGGCCCGCCGCAGGACGTCATCGTCGAGGCGGCCCGCCTGATGGGTGTCGAGCCGCCGCCGGAACAGGCCTTCGAAACCGCCGAACTGACGCCGATGGCGCGCTCCTTTTACGGCGAGAACAAGCGCGTTTCGAACGCCAAGCTGAAGGCCGCCGGCTTTACCTTCGCTTTCCCCACCTACCCACAATCACTCGCGCAGTTGTTGCAGAACGAGGCCTGGCGGGGCTGACTTAGACGCCCCTGATATCGCCATATCGCATGCGATGAAATGGTAGGAAATTCCTACTCCAGGCAGATTTCGTTAAAATTTGGCGCAAAATTTGGGCGGAAGCCTTGGAAATTGCCCAAATGGGGCGAGAATTATGACGCTTGCGCAAAATTATTTTCGTGATTTTTGTGATCGCGGGAGTCGTCAACGGCTTCCCGCAAAAAAAGTTCTAATTTTACTTGATTCAATTGCGCTTTTTTCATTCGAAACCGCTTGACGACGGTTCGAATCATTTTGCCGGCTCATCACATATATTTCAATGTGTAACACTCCGTGACCATTCGGGGCACTTTTCTGCCACTTTTCGACCGGTTTAAGCCCCCGCCGCCCACAAGGCGTAGGTTTAACAGTTGAGGGACACCCCGTTTTGAAGAAAATTTGCCGTTCTATTATCGCCGTCACAGCTATAGCAGCCTGTTCTACGATCCTTCCGATGGAAGGTTTTGCTGCAAATGGTTGTGGTGGCGCGTCGTGGTACGCACTTCACTCCAAAACCGCTTCCGGCGAACGCATGAACCCGACCATCAATACTGCCGCGCACCGCTCGCTCGCTTTCGGCACCAAGGTCAAGGTCACCAACCGCAACAACGGCCGCAGCGTCGTCGTCCGCATCAACGATCGTGGTCCTTTCATCCGCGGCCGCGTTCTCGATCTTTCCCGTGCAGCCGCCAGCAACATCGGCATGGTCAGCACCGGCACCGCCAAGGTCTGCTACGAAGTGATCGGCTAACACCTGATATAAGCCACCGCTTGCTCTTGCCGCCAATCGCGGATACCACGCGGTTGAGACTTGTGTACCATCCGCTGCGTCTGTCGCGCTTCCTGCGGATCGTTCACAAGCCGCCGGCCCTTAAAGGGTCCGGCATTGATCCAGGCAATAGGAGCGTTGTGAATGCGATTGGGCGGTAGGCTCGAAGGGGCGATTTCGGTTCTTGAAGACATCGATGCCCGCAGACGGCCTGTCGCCGATGCTCTCAAGGATTGGGGGCTCGCGCATCGGTTCGCCGGTTCCGGCGACCGCGCCGCGATCGGCAACATCGTCTACGACGCGCTTCGCATGCGCCTCTCGCACGCCTGGCTGATGGACGACGACAGCGCATCGGCAATCGCCCATGCCGTCATGTTCCGCCAGTGGGGCTTTACGCCCGAGACGCTTGCCGCCGAGCTTGCAGATGACAAGTTCGCGCCGGCAGCACTCTCTGAGGCAACGCTTTCGGCCTTTCACTCCCGTGATCTCAAGGACGCTCCTTCCCATATTCAGGGCGATATCCCGGAGTGGATACAGCCCACCTTCGAAAAATCCTTCGGCGACACCTGGCTGAGGGAAGCACAGGCGCTCGCCGAGCGACCGACGCTCGATCTCCGTGCGAACATCCTGAAGGCCACCCGCGAAAAGGCCGTCAAGGCGCTCGAAAGATCAGGCGCGCAGGAGGCCAGCATCGCGCGCTACGGCATCCGGATTGCCGCGGGCGAAGGAGCCTCTCGTCTTCCCAACGTGACAGCGGAGCTTTCGTTCCAAAAAGGTTGGTTCGAGGTTCAGGACGAGGGATCGCAGATCGTGGCCGATCTCGTGCTGCCCCAGGATGGCGAGCAGGTGCTCGACTACTGCGCCGGCGGCGGCGGCAAGACGCTCGCCATGTCGGCTGCGATGCACAACAAGGGCCAGGTTCACGCCTATGACGCCGACCGCAAGCGGCTGGCGCCGATCATCGAACGGCTGAAGCGCGCCGGCACCCGAAACGTTCAGGTGCACGACAATCCGAAGGCGCTGAAGAACCTCGAGGATCGTTGCGACAAGGTGCTGGTCGACGCGCCCTGCACGGGAACCGGCACATGGCGCCGACGCCCGGACACCAAATGGCGCCTGACGGCCAAGAACCTCGACGAGCGCACCGCCCAGCAGCAGGACGCACTGAGCCAAGCGAGCGCCTATGTGCGCCCCGGCGGCGAGTTGATCTATGTGACCTGCTCGGTGCTGCCACAGGAGAACGAGCAGCAGGTGCGCGCGTTTACCGCCGCCAATCCGGAGTTCGAGATCTCGGGTGCGCTTGAGGGCTGGGATCAGCTGTTCGGCAAGGATAGCCCGCATCCGCGCTCGTCGGACGGCCAGACAATTACGCTGACGCCCGCATCGACCGACACGGATGGCTTCTTCTTCTGCCGGATGAAGCGCAAGAGCTAATTCAAAAAGCCGGGATCAGTTGGGCGCCCGCAGCGGATATTGATGCCGCGGCGGGATGAAGTGATGCAGCACTGCAATCGCGATCAGCAGCGCGCTGCCGAAACCGACGATCAGAAACAGCATCGGTCCGCCCATATGCGAGCCGAACGCCACCAGCGGCACGGCGCCGGCCGGCGGATGGGTGACGCGCAGCATCAGCATGCCGGCGATCGTCAGCCCGACAGCGATCGCGCCGACCCACCAAAGCCCCGGAAACAGGAAGACCGCCAGGCCGCCGATCAGCGCCGCCAGAAGGTAGCCGCCGATGACATTGGCCGGCTGCGCGAGCGGGCTCTTCGGCTGACCGAAGATCAGAACCGCCGTGGCGCCAAAGGGCGCGATCAGCAGCGGAATGCCGGTGAAAACGGTGAGCGCGCCGACCGAGGCCATACCGATCATGGCGCCGATGCCGGATTTCAGATGGAGATGAACGGTCCCCTTCGGCTCATGGCGGTGGGTGAAATGCTTGAGATGTCGGCGCATACGCGGTCAATCCGGACAATGTTTATGCAGTTGCACAGTGATTACTCATATATCGCCCATTTTCCAAGCAATTCGATTTCGATTTCATGGCCTTTCGGCGGAATTCGTTTCCTTAAAACCATTCCAAACTAGAGTGTTTGACACCAGTTTGCTTTTGGGCGAAGACATTTTCGCCGGGTGTCATACGGGATGCCCGTCACAGGAGAGGATCCCATGAAACTCAACAAAAATTTCTGCGCAGCCCTGGCGCTGGCGGTGGCCCCAACCGCTCTGTCCGCCATTCCCGCTTACGCGGCCCCGGATGCTGCTGCCGTTGTGAAATATTACACCGAACTCGGCCATGCGAAGTATGAAGACGCGCTGACCACGGCGAAGGCTCTCGACGCGGCGATCGACGCCTTCTTGAAGGAGCCGACGGACAAGACGCTGGAAGCCGCGCGCGCCGCCTGGATCAAGGCTCGCGTTCCCTACCAGCAGACGGAAGTCTATCGCTTCGGCAACCCGATCGTCGATGACTGGGAAGGCAAGGTCAACGCCTGGCCGCTCGACGAAGGCCTGATCGACTATGTCGACGCCTCCTACGGCACCGAGAGCGACGAGAACTCGCTTTACGTCGCCAACGTGATCGCCAACAAGACGATCAAGATCGACGGCAAGGATGTCGATGCTTCGAAGCTGACGCCCGAATTCCTCTCCGGCACGCTGGCGGAAGCCGGCGGCGTGGAAGCCAATGTCGCGACCGGCTATCACGCCATCGAATTCCTGCTCTGGGGCCAGGACCTGAACGGCACCGGCCCAGGCGCCGGCAACCGCCCGGCCACCGATTACGACCTGAAGAATTGCACGCACGGCAATTGCGACCGCCGCGCCGAATACCTGAAGTCGGCATCGACGCTTCTGGTCTCCGACCTGCAGGAAATGACCGACAACTGGAAGCCGGATGGCGAAGCCACGAAGCATGTCGAAGCCGATCCGAAGGCCGGCCTCGTCGCCATCCTGACCGGCATGGGCTCGCTCTCCTATGGCGAACTCGCCGGCGAGCGCATGAAGCTCGGCCTGATCCTGCACGATCCGGAAGAAGAGCATGATTGCTTCTCCGACAACACCTACAACTCGCACCTCAACGACGCTGTCGGCATCGCTGCCGCCTATACGGGCAACTACACCCGCGTCGACGGTACGAAGATGAAGGGTCCGTCGCTGCACGATCTCGTCGCCGCCAAGGACAAGAAGCTCGACAAGGAAATGCAGGGCAAGCTCGACGCGACGCTGAAGGCGATGGCGATCATGGCCAAGCGCGGCCAGAACGTCGAGAAGTACGACCAGATGATCGCCGAGGGCAACAAGAAGGGCAACGCTGTTGTCCAGGCTGCCATCGACGGCCTCGTCGACCAGACGAAATCGGTGCAGCGCGTGATCGCAGCCCTTGATCTCGGCACGGTCAAGCTTGAAGGTTCCGACAGCTTGGATAATCCTGGCGCGGTCTTCAAATAAGTGAAAAGGCGGGCCGCTTCGTTTCCCGAGGCGGCCCGAACTCCGAAATGTCGCCTTTCCCGGCCCGTCGTCTTCTCTTCAGCGCAACCATATGCGCCACGATCGCCGGCCTTTCCGCCGCCCTTGCGGATAATTTCGACCTTCCCACCAAGCGCACCGATCTCACGGAAGCCGACGCCAAGCGCGTCGCCGATGTGACGCGGCCGACCACCGATTTTTCCAAGGCCGAGCAATACGAGGCCATGCAGGCGGGCGGCGCGACGTCGATCGATCCGGTGACGAAGAATTCCTTCTCGCATATCTCCGCGAATATCCCTTTCGAGGAGGAGCAGCCGTTCAAGCTCGGCAATGCGCTCTTCAAGAAGCTCTGGGTCTCCGCCCCTTCCTCGACGCAAGCCTCCGACGGGCTGGGACCGCTTTTCAACGCGCGCTCCTGCATGAACTGCCACCTCAATGACGGGCGCGGCAAGCCGGAGCCCGACGCCAGCACCAGCTCGATGTTTCTCAGACTGGCGCGGACGGCCAAGACGCCCGACGAGGAGCGCGCCGTCGCCAATGCCGAGACCATCAACTTCCCCGATCCCGTGTACGGCCACCAGCTGCAGGATCGCGCGGTACCCGGCCTTCCCGCCGAGGGGAAGATGACGGTCGAATACACCGAGGAGCCGGTGACGCTCGCCGGTGGCGAGACCGTCTCGTTGCGGCGGCCGCGCTACGCGATCGACGACCTCGGTTACGGCCCGCTCGATCCAGCAACGACGATCTCGCCGCGCGTGGCGCCGGCGATGATCGGGCTGGGGCTGATCGAAGCCATTCCCGAGGCCGATATCCTCGCGCATGCCGACGCGGACGACAAGGACGGCGATGGCATCCACGGCAAGGCGGCGATCGTGCGCGACCACCGCACCGGAAAGATCGCGCTTGGCCGCTTCGGCTGGAAGGCGCAGAATTCAAGCGTTCGCGACCAGAGCGCCGACGCGTTCCTGAACGACATCGGCATCTCCACTCCCGACCAGCCCGACCCGCATGGCGATTGCACCGAGGCGCAGACCAAGTGCAAGGCGATGCCAACGGGCGTGCAGAAGCGGCTTGGAAACGAGGAAGCGCCAGGGCCGATCCTCGACCTCGTGACCTTCTATTCCGCCAATCTGGCCGTGCCGGCGCGGCGCAAGGCGAGCTTTCCCGAGACGCTGAAGGGCAAACAGGTTTTCTACGAGAGCGGCTGCACGGCCTGCCATGTTCCGAAGTATGTGACGCGGCGCGACAGCCTCGACAAGGCGCAGTCCTTCCAGCTGATCTGGCCCTATTCCGACTTCCTGCTGCACGACATGGGCGACGGGCTGGCGGACGGACAACAGGTTGGACTTGCAAGCGGACGTGAATGGCGCACGCCGCCGCTATGGGGTATAGGTCTCACCAAGACTGTCAGCGGACATAGCTTTTTCCTTCATGACGGCCGGGCCAGAAACCTCACCGAGGCGATCCTCTGGCATGGCGGCGAAGCACAAAAGTCGCGCGACGCATTTGCCTCCCTGCCTGCGGATAACAGGCAGGCACTGATTACGTTTTTGGAGTCTCTTTGATGCGCCTTTGGTACCCTCTGGTTCTCTCCCTTGCCCTTGCCTCCCATGCCGTGGCGCAGACGGCCGCTCCGCAGGCGGGGCAGACCCCAGCACCGGCGGGTCAGGCTGGCCAGGCTGCCGCTCCGGCCGGCCAGGCTAGCGCCCAGCCGGGATTGAACGAGGAGGCCGTGCCCGCCGTCATGCAGCGCGCTGTCGACGAGGTGATCCGCCCGGGTTACCGCAACGCCCAGCAATCCGCGGCGCGACTGACCACGGCGATGAAGGATCTCTGCGACAAGGGCACGCCCGGCAGCCTCGACAAGGCGAAGTCGGCCTTCGACGACATCATCCGCTACTGGTCAGCGATCGAAATGGTGCAGGTCGGCCCGGTCATCCAGGACAATCTCTTCGAGCACATCCTGTTCTACCCGGATCGCAAGGGCGTGGGCCTGAGACAGGTGCAGACGCTGATCGCCAAGGCCGATCCCAAGGACACGACGGTCGATGCAATCGCCTCCAAGAGCGTTGCCCTGCAGGGCCTGACGGCGCTCGAATACGTGCTCTATGGGACGGGATCGGAAGACCTCACCAACCAGAAGAGCGGTTTCCGCTGCCTCTATGGTGCGGCCGTGGCCGGCAACATCCAGCGCGAGGCAGCCGAAGTGGTCGCCGCCTGGGAAAAGCCTGACGGCATCCAGGCGAGCTGGAAGCATCCCGGCCCGCAAAGCGCCGATTTCATGGACAACAAGGAAGCCGTGACCGCGCTGCTCGGCACTCTCGTGCATGGCGCCGAGAATGTCCGCGATCAGCGCCTCGAGCAATTCTACAAGGGCAAGGACACGACGCCGCGCCCAAAGATGGCGATTTACTGGCGCTCCAAGAACACCTGGAAGTCGATGACATCCAATCTGGAGGGGCTGCGCAACCTTTGGCAGAAGGCCGAAATGGCCGACCTCTTGCCTGCGGACAAGAAGCCGGTTGCCGACGCGATCGACGCCAAGCTGAAGTCACTTCTGGAAACGGTGCCCAAGCTCAACCCCGATATCGAGGTCGCCACCAGCGATGCCGAAAAGGCAAAGCTTGACCAGCTGCTGGTCGATACGCGCGACCTCGTGACCATGATCAGCGACAACTATGGTGCTGCGATCGGCCTCTCGGCCGGCTTCTCCTTCTCCGACGGCGACTGAGCCGATGATCAGGAGTGCCGCGATCAACCGGCGCAGCTTCGTCAAGGCGGCCGGGCTGACCTTCCTGGCCGCCCTGCAGCCGCGTGCGCTGATGGCGCTCGAGCGCGCCGACGCCGTCTATGCCTCCGGCGTGCGGCAGGCCAATGGATCCTTCGCGGTCGCGACCGTTTCCGAGCGCGGCGAGATCATCGATCAGGTGGCTCTGCCGGCACGCTCGCACGGCATGGCCTTCAGCGCCGCCACGGGCAAGACCGTCGCCTTCGCGCGTCGGCCCGGCACCTATGCGATGATCTTCGACCCGCACGGAAAAGCCAAGCCGATCGTGATCACGGCCGCCGAGAACCGGCATTTCTACGGCCACGGCGCGTTTTCGCCCGATGGGCGCATCCTTTACGCCAGCGAGAACGATTTCGACGGCAATCGCGGCATGATCGGGCTCTACGACGCCACCCATCGCTTCGAGCGGATCGGCGAATTCGAGACCTATGGCGTCGGCCCGCACGACATGACCGTCAGCGACGACGGGCACATGCTCATCATTGCCAATGGGGGGATCGAGACGCATCCGGATTTCGGGCGCACCAAGCTGAACCTCGGCAACATGCAGCCCTCGCTGACGATCGTGGATGCCGCAACCGGCGCTCTGATCGAGAAGCACACGCTGCCCGCCGAATGGGCGCAGGTTTCGACGCGCCATGTCGATGTCGACGACAGCGGCCGCATCTGGTTTGCCTGCCAGTATGAAGGACGCCGCAACGATCTGCCGCCGCTGGTCGGCTCCTTCGCCAAGGGCGAGGATCTGCGCTTCGTCGACCTGCCCGAAGAGACCACCCGAAGGCTCGCCAACTATGTCGGCGCCATTGCAGTCAACCGCAAGGACGGGCTGGTGGGCGTGACTTCGCCCAAGGGCGGGGCCTCGGTGACGATCGATGCCATAAGCGGCCGGGTGCTGCGCGAGGAGATCGTGCCCGAGGCGGCCGGCATCGCGCCCGCGAGCACCGGCTTTGCCGTTTCCTCCTATGACGGCGATTTCCTTGGCAAGCGCAGCAGCGTGGCCTGGGACCAGCACATCGTCAGGATCGCGCCCTCACGACGCGTGTGACCATGTTTTCTGCTCGGCGCCGATCTGCGCCGCCGCAGCCTTCGCGTCTTCCACCAGCCAGCCCGGCTTGCGCGCCTTGAGGTCGCGCAGGATCGCATCAACGGCTGCGGGATCATTGGCGTGGCAGTTGCCGATCTCGAAGCCCATCAGGTCAAGCATATCCGGCGAGAGCAGCAAATCGGAATTGCCGTCGATCTCGATCTTGGTGCTGCTCGGCGACAGCCGCCGCACCAGAACCGAGCCGATCAGCCGGTAGTGCGGATCGGGAGACCGCATGTGGCCTGTCGCGATCTCGACGGCATGGATGGTGCGATCATCTGGCGCGTGGGCGAGCGACCATGCCGATTGCAGCATGGCCTTGGCCTCGCGCAGCACCGGCCCGCCCCGCCAATCCGTGTAAGCGATGAAGCGCGGACGCCCGAGGCTGCCGGTGCCCGCGGTGCGCGGCTTCGGAACATAAGCGGCATGGCCCGGCGGCAAGGACGCGTCGAGCGCTTCGGCATAGGCTGACGGCGCAGGCTTTTCGCCCGGCGCCAGGCTCGCGAATTTATCCCAGAAGGCGCGGCGCTCGCTATCGGGCAGGGTCAGCGCCTTGCGCAGCCATTTGTGATCGCGCTCGAGAATGACGGGCGTGGGCGTCTGTAGCGCCCTCAGATAGCCCGTCAGCACCGAGGCCGCGATCGTCTGGGCCGGCGGGCCGCTCTCGGTGACCGCCAGGAGCGCGCTTGCCGTCAGCCGGATGAGATCGAGCGCATAGGACATGACTGCCGCGTCGTCGAAATCATTGGCGCCCCATACGAGGCGTCCCTCGACATCGCGCCAGGTACCGAAATTTTCGAGATGCGTGTCGCCGATCGCCAGAACCTTTGGCGCGGCGGCAGCGTCGGGGCAGATATCGAGGATGGTTTCCGCAAAGCGCCAATAGGTGGCGCGCAGGAATGAAAAGCTGCTTGATCGCATCTTCATGTGCTTGCGCAGGAGGTCGCCTTCGACCAGATCGGCCCCGAGCTGGCCGCGAAGCCAGCTTTCGTAGGCCTGTGTGGACTGCACGATACCGGCCATTTCGAAGCACTCCAATTTCCTGCTTCGCCAAGCATATCCCGAAGCGCATGGCGGGCAATCGGGATCATTGCACGATCATTTGAATCGTATGCGATATGGCTCTGGCGAGGCGAACGCCGCGCCCTATCTCCGCCGCATGAGCAAAGCCCTGACCTACATCATCTTCGTTGCGATCGTGCTTGGCGGCGGTCTTGTGATCGGCGTCAACAATCTTCCGGGCGAGTGGTATCAATCGCTCGCCAAGCCGCCCTTCAATCCGCCGAATTGGGTGTTCGGGCCGGCCTGGACCATTCTCTACGTGCTGATCGGGCTTGCCGGCGCGCGCACCTGGATGCGCGGGCATCTCTCCGTGGGGATGCTGATCTGGGCGGGACAGATGGTGGCGAATTTTCTCTGGTCGCCGTTCTTCTTCGGCCTGCAGGTGCCGACGGTAGCGTTGATCGTGATCCTCGCGCTCCTCGCGCTGATCATCGCCTTCATCCTCAACCGCTGGAATGCCGACCGCATCGCCGCGCTGCTCTTCCTGCCCTATCTCGCCTGGGTTTCCTTCGCGACGCTGCTCAACGCCTCCATCGTCTATCTCAACTGAGATTGCCCTTGATGCCGCGCCCCGCTAACACGGGCCGCATGGAGACACGACCGATCCCCGATCACGGCGCATGGGACGCTTGGCAGCCTACGGAACTCGCCTTGCGGCTCGGCGGGATTGCGAAGCCATGGTGCGTGGTCGGCGGCTGGGCGCTCGATCTCTGGCATGGAGAGAAGACGCGCGATCACGAGGACCTGGAGTTCACCGTGCTGCGCGACGACGTCGCGATGTTTCGCGCGGCGCTCGGCGACATGGACTTTTACGCCGTCGGGAGCGGCGTGGTCTCGCCCCTTCCGGCTGATGCAGCGCCGCCCGCCGGGATCGCGCAGATATGGTGCCATGATCGCGCCGCCGGCCGCTGGCGCGTCGACATGATGATCGAGGAGGGAACGGCCGATCGCTGGGTCTACAAGCGCGATCCCTCGATTGCGTTTCCTCGCGCCGAGATGATCGCGACCACCGCCGACGGCATACCCTATCTCAGGCCGGCGGGCGTGCTGTTGTTCAAGGCCAAATACCTGCGCGACAAGGACGAGATGGACTTTGCCAAGGCGCTGCCGAAGCTTGCAGCTTCGGAGCGTGACTGGCTGAAGGCCATGCTGGGACAAGCGCACCCCGGCCATGCCTGGCAGGAGCGGCTCTAGAGAAATTTCTCCATGCGGAAATTGGTGAGGCGCTGGCCGCGCTTCTCGACGCTCTGGCGTGCGATGACAGTGAAGCCGCGACGCTCGAAGAACGGCCGCGCGGTGAGGCTTGCCTCGGTGAAGATGCGGCCGATACCCTGCTTTTTCGCTTCCTCCTCGACCATCGCGAGCAGCAGGCTGGCGACGCCGATGCCCTGATGAGCGGGGTGGACGAACATCATGTCGAGGTGACCGTCGGGTTCCAGATCGGAAAAGCCGATCGCGCGTCCCGCGTGTTCGGCGACGAAGGTTGGCCGGCTGGCGCGGCGTTTCGCCCAGGCGGCGCGATCCTCGACCTTCGCCCAGGCTTCGATTTCAGCCGGGCTGTAATCGCGCGACGCCACCTCGCGGATCGCCGCCAAGAAGATCGCGATCGTGTCGTCGCAATCATCAGCCGTGTAACGCCTCACCTGCAGCACGCCGACCTCCCCTTCATCTCAACCCCGATCTAGCATGTCCCGCCGCCAGCGTTGAGTGCACAATCGTACCGGCCATTCCGCCATTGCGCTTGTGTGGCGCGGCGACGCATGGCACTTTCCGGCTCGCACGAGGGCAGACAGATGACCAATACCGATAGCGGCGATTTCCGCGATCGCATCCAGACCAATTTTTCGCGCCAGGCGGCGCTGCACACGATCGGCGCAGAACTCACCCGCGTGGAGCGGGCGATGGTGGAGATCGAGCTTCCGTTCGACGTGAAGCTGACGCAGCAGCACGGCATCCTGCATGCCGGCATCATTTCGGCGGTGCTGGATTCGGCCTGCGGCTTTGCCGCCTACAGCGTCATCGACCCCGACGCCTCGGTGCTGACCATCGAGTTCAAGGTGAACCTGCTCTCGCCCGGGCGCGGCGAGCGCTTCCTGTTTCGCGGCGAGATCACCAAGCCCGGCACCAATATCATCGTCGCCGACGGGCGCGGCTACGCCATCAGCGACGGCCCGGCCAAGCTGATCGCCTCGATGACCAGCACCATGATGATCATACGCGGCAGAGAGGGCATTACTGGATGACGTTCGAACTGAAATCGGTCGCGGGAAAATCCATCCTGTTCGTGATGGCCGCCGAGGCCGAGTACGGCCCCTTCTTGCGCTCGCGCTTCGAGCCGCTGATGACAGGCGTCGGCCCGGTCGAGGCCGCCGTGGTGCTGACGCGCACGCTGGCGGCCCTTGAGCACCAGGGAGAGCTGCCGCAGCTCGTGGTCTCTCTCGGTTCGGCAGGCTCCGCCAAGCTCGAGCAGACGGCGGTCTATCAGGTGACGTCGGTTTCCTATCGCGACATGGATGCCTCGCCGCTCGGCTTCGAGAAGGGGCGCACGCCGTTTCTCGACCTGCCTGCGGTGATCGACCTACCGCTGCGCATTCCCAGTGTTCCCGAAGCGACGCTGTCGACGGGTGCCAACATCGTGTCGGGCGCTGCCTATGCCGGCATCGATGCCGATATGGTCGACATGGAGACCTTCGCCATCCTGCGCGCCTGCCAGGCCTATAATCTGCCGCTGATCGGCCTGCGCGGAATTTCCGACGGCGCCGAAGAGCTGCAGCACATCTCCGGCTGGACCGAATATCTGCATGTGATCGACCGCAAGCTATCGGATGCCACCGACAGCCTGTTCACCGCGCTGGAAGATGGGGTATTCTGGTTCTAGCGCTCTCGGCGCCCAAGAAAACCAGCTTCAGGCCCTGCGAAAGCGGGACAATCGATGCAATAAAATCCCGCGGCGGCGGATTTCCCGCATTGCAAGACCGGGTGCTTTTCATTAAAGGCTCGCCATGACCCAGACAGCACATCCCGACAGCGTTCTCATCGTCGATTTCGGCAGCCAGGTAACCCAGCTGATCGCGCGCCGCGTGCGCGAAGCGGGCGTCTACTGCGAGATCGTCCCCTTCCAGTCCGCCGAAGAAGGCTTCAACAGCCTGAAGCCGAAGGCCGTGATCCTGTCCGGCAGCCCGGCCTCGACGGTCGATGAGGGTTCGCCCCGCGCCCCCCAGATCATCTTCGACAGCGGCCTTCCCGTTTTCGGCATCTGCTACGGCCAGCAGACGATGTGCATGCAGCTCGGCGGCAAGGTTGAGAGCGGCCATCATCGCGAATTCGGCCGCGCCTTCCTCGAAGTCGACGAAGACAGCGAATTGTTCGAAGGCCTCTGGTCGAAGGGTTCGCGCCACCAGGTGTGGATGAGCCATGGCGACCGCGTCACCGCGCTTCCCGAAGGCTTCAAGGTCGTCGCCACTTCGCCGAACGCACCCTATGCCTTCATCGCCGACGAGAAGCGCAAGTATTACGGCGTGCAGTTCCACCCCGAGGTGGTCCACACGCCCGATGGCGCCAAGCTGATCGGCAACTTCATTCACAACATCGCCGGCATCAAGGGCGACTGGTCGATGTCTGCCTACCGCCAGAAGGCGGTCGAAGAAATCCGCAAGCAGGTCGGCGACAAGCGCGTGCTTTGCGCTCTTTCCGGCGGCGTCGACAGCTCGGTCGCGGCTCTGCTGATCCACGAGGCAATCGGCGACAAGCTCACCTGCGTGCTCGTCGACCACGGCCTGATGCGCAAGGACGAGGCGGCCAATGTCGTCGCCATGTTCCGCGAACATTACAATCTGCACCTGATCCACGTGGATGCGGCCGACAAGTTCATCGGCGAGCTCGAAGGTGTTTCCGATCCCGAGACCAAGCGCAAGATCATCGGCCGCCTGTTCATCGAGACCTTCGAGGAAGAGGCCAAGAAGCTCGGCGGCGCCGATTTCCTCGGCCAGGGTACGCTCTATCCCGACGTAATCGAAAGCGTTTCCTTCACCGGCGGCCCGTCGGTGACCATCAAGTCGCACCACAATGTCGGTGGCCTGCCTGAACGCATGAACATGCAGCTCGTCGAGCCGCTGCGCGAACTCTTCAAGGACGAAGTGCGCGTGCTCGGCAAGGAGCTCGGCCTGCCTGACTCGTTCATCGGCCGCCACCCCTTCCCGGGCCCCGGCCTCGCGATCCGCTGCCCGGGCGGCATCACCCGCGAAAAGCTGGAGATTCTCCGCGAAGCCGACGCCATCTATCTCGACGAAATCCGCAAGGCCGGTCTCTACGACGCGATCTGGCAGGCGTTTGCCGTCCTGCTCCCGGTACAGACCGTCGGCGTCATGGGCGACGGCCGCACCTACGAATTCGTCTGCGCCCTGCGCGCCGTGACCTCCGTCGACGGCATGACGGCGGATTTTTACCACTACGACATGGAATTCCTCGGCCGCGCCGCCACCCGCATCATCAACGAGGTGCGCGGGATCAACCGCGTGGTGTATGATGTGACGAGCAAGCCGCCGGGCACGATCGAGTGGGAGTGAAGGTTCGGGGCTGATTGCCTTGCGCTGACAATGATGCCGCCGGCGTGATGCGCCTGGCGGCATTTTTGTTTGTGGAGTGGTGTCAGACGGTGCCGCGCATCGGATTGATGTAGTCGATCCCGTCGAAGTCGCGCTCGTTGTCGGTGACGACGATGCAGCCGTTGGCCTCGGCGATGGCGGCGACAATCATGTCGAGAGCACTGCGCGGCCGCCCCCTCGCCTTACCCTCGGCCATCAGCCGCCCCCAAACCAGGCTTGCCGCCTCATCGAAGGGCAGAATGCGGCCGGAGAAGAGCGACATGGGCCCTTCCGGCCCCGCGAACCATGTTTCCAATTGGTCGCGTTTCTTTCCCGCTGGCTTTTCCAGGACGCCTTTGCGGATCTCTGCGATCGTCAGCGACGCGATGAAGAGATCGTCGTCCATTTGCGCCGACATCCATTCCAGCAGAGCCTGCGATGGCATCGGCTTGGTGATGTTGCTGATGATGTTGGTGTCGAGCAGGAAACGGGTCAAATATCGACCTCTCGCCCTTCTTCACGGGGACGATCGAGATCAAGTTCGGCACCCACCAGAGGCGAGCGCCTCAGCGCTGCCAATATGCCGCCCTTTGCCGGCGGCTCGCCCGATATGGATCGGCTGACAGTCGCACGCAGATCCGAGGCCTCAGGCGTGTCTTCGGCAAGACGGCGGGCGAGCGAGCGTATCAGATCGCGATCCTCATCACGCCCGAGCACCTCGAAGCGCGACAGGCCGCGCTCGCTAAGGCGCGAGCGGTAATTCTGGATGGCGCGTTTCTGCGAGCTGCTCATGAGAGGCCTCCCGATATTTCCAGTAATATAGCCGGAATGGTGAGCGCGCTCAAGAGTGCCTGAGGATACCGTCACGCCAAGCGTCCATTCATGTTGAGCCAGCTGAGGCGTGCGCAGATGCTCGGCACAAGACCGAGCATGACGGTGGAGTGTGTGCGCGCCATACGTCTCAATGGGTTACGCGCGTTTCCGCCTACTCAGCCGTCATACTCGGGCTTGTCCCGAGTATCTAAGCACGCCTCAAGAGGTTCAACGTGCATGGCTGAAGCGGGTAGCCGGAACTAGCCACCGCTCCTCAAAACAACGACTGCTGCACCGGCTTCGGCGGCGCCAGCTTGACACCTTCCAGTTCCAGCATCCTTGCCTTCGACACCGAGCCGCCCGGTGCCGAGAAGCCGCCGATCTTGTTGCCGGCTGCGAGAACGCGGTGGCAGGGGATGATCAGCGCGACGGGGTTTTTGGCCATCGCCTGGCCGACGTCGCGGGCGGCTTCATGGCCATGGCCGAGCTCTTTGGCGAGCGCGCCGTAGGTGGTCGTTTCGCCCCAGCGGAGGCGGCGGGCGGCGGCGTAGATGTCGCGGAAGAAGTCGTCCTGGCCGGCGAGATCGAGCGCGAGATCGGAGAAGTCGATCGGCTCGCCGGCGAAGTAGCGTTTTACGGCGGCGATGGCTTGCGCGATGTCAGGCGTCGGGGATGCCGGCTCGGCATCGGGGACGCGGCGCAGCAGCAGGCGTTCGGTTCCGTCCGCGTTTGATGTCGGCAGCTGGAAGCGGGTGATGCCGATGGCGTTCCATGCGATGCCGCAGAAACCGCCCGCGGTTTCGAAGATGGCGTAATGCTGTGCTTGTTGGGCCATGGGTCTCGCCTCCCGATATCGAAGCTTGCCGACCTCAAGATCGGCCTCACCCGAAAATCGTGCCTGCCGGCCAAGAATTCAACCCGTTTCTTGCGCGTGGCGAACTGGCGGTCAGCCGTGTGCCTGGCGAGGTTCGGCGTCTTCCTGCGGTGGCTTTGCCAGATCCGGGCGCAGCTTGGCGAAAACGACGTCGAAGCCGGCGGCGATCTTTTGCGGCTCGTAGCGGCGCGCGGCCTCTAACGCTGCGCGCGACAGCGCGGGAATGGCCTCTGGTTTCGCCGCCATGGATGCGATCTCGGCGGCCAGCGCCTTGTCGTCGCCGGGGTCGAAGAGATAGCCGTCCTTGCCCGGATCGATCGATTCCGGAATGCCGCCGGAGCGGGCGCCGATGACGGGGACGCCCTGCGCGAAGGCTTCGATCACCACGCGGCCGAAGGGCTCGCGGAAGAGCGAGGGCACCACGAGCACGTCGATCTGAGGGAAGAAATCCTCGGGCTTGGTCCAGCCGAGGAACTTCGTGTTCTCGCCGGGAAACTTCTGCGGCAGCGACTTCGAATAATCGCTCTTGGCGCTGCCGGCGATGACGAAGCGGACGTTCTGGTCATTCACCAGCCGATGGGCGGCGCTGGCCAGCGTATCGAGGCCCTTCACCGGATCATGCACGCCGATGAAGCCGAAGCGCATCGGCCCCTCGGGTGCCTTGCGCGGTTCGCTGCGGGCAGCCGGCAATACGGCGCCGGGCACGCGGTGGGTGCTGGCATTGGGGAAATAATCATGCTCGGTGTGGCGGCCGATGATGAAATCGGTTTCGCCGATCACGGCATCGACATAGCGCGAGAAGAACTTCTTGCCGTAGGACGAAACCTGGCAGGAGGAACAGGCGCGCACGCAATTGTCGTCGCCGCGCCGCATGCTGGCCTTCCAGCACAAGAGGAAGGCGCTGCGCAGGATATGGCAGACCGGCACGCCTGAACGCTTGGCCGCCGCCCAGGTGGCGACGTTGATGTTTTCGATGCTGTCGGTCAGCACGATATCCGGCTTGAAGCGGCGGATTTCGCGGCGCATGACGAGGTAGGCGCGCGGATTGAAATTCTCCAGCGCGTGCCAGATCAGCTTCTTCCAGCCCGGCCGGGGAAGCCGGTAGTTCCAGTCGATATTGAGCGTCTTCAGGCGGTGCACGGGCACGCCGTCATAGACCTCGTGCCTGTCTTCGCCCGAGACGTTGACGACTTCGAGGTCGTGACCAGCCGCGATCAGGAGCTTGGCGACCATCATCGCCGAGATCGGGCCGCCGCCATCGATAAAGGGCGGAAAGGCCGCGCAGGCCATCAGGATACGCATGAACAAACTCCCGGCATCGATATTGAATGTTCTTCTTTTGTTCTTGATTTCCTCAATTCACCTGCTACCATCCCTGCGTTCCCTGGATAGACAGAGGCGGGGCGGATGCTCCGGTGGTTGGTCATGCACGAACAGAACACGCAATCGTCCTTCGATTTCGCAAGCCGCACGATGCGCCCGAAATCGTCAAGATTTGGCAAAGAAACCCTGTTTTTCGCGATCCTGCCGGATCCCGAAGCGCGACAATCCTGTATGGAGATACAGACCCGCCTGCAGAGGGAGCACGACGGGCTGCTCTCGCCCATGACGCCCGAGCGGTTGCACGTTTCGCTCTATGGAGTCGCCAGCGCCGAGAAGATCAAGGACGAGATGATCTTCGCGGCTTGCCAGGCAGCGTCGGCGGTCGATGCCTGCCGGTTCGATCTCAGCTTCGACCATGTCGCGACGTTCAGGACGGCGTCGCGCAACGCCATCGTGCTCTCGGGCAATGGCGGTCGGGAACTGTTGCGACAGCTGCATATCCAGATCGGTATCGAGATGCATGCGATCGGCTGCGACCCGCATGTGAAAGCCGATTTCCAGCCGCATGCGACGCTGTTTTACGCCGACGAGACGGTGGCAAAGACGACGCTTGCGACGCCGGTCGTCATGCCCGCGCGGGAGTTCGTGCTCCTGCACAAGCGGCCGGGTGAGCCGACTTACGAGCATGTGGAAAGCTGGCCGCTCAGCGAACGCGGCTGACACCTTGCCTCATGCATCGGAACGCGCTTAAAGCTGCTGCAGCAATGACAGCAGCAGCGGAGACAAAGATGGATAGGTCCGAGATCATCATTTCAGGCGATACGGCGGGAATGGAGTGGCGGCTGCCGGTGCTGCGCTTCAAGGGTAGCGACCCGAAGGCGCCGAAGATCTATATCCAGGCGGCTCTGCATGCCAACGAGCTGCCGGGCACTGCGCTGGTGCATTTCCTCTGCGAGAAACTGCGCGCGGCTGAGAGCGCCGGCGAAATCCGCAGCGATATCACGATCGTTCCACACGCCAATCCTGTTGGTGCGGCGCAATCGCATTTCGGCGAGCTGCAGGGCCGGTTCGATCTTGGGACGCGCACCAATTTCAACCGCGAGTTCCCGCTGATCTCGGTCAAGGATCGCGACGGGCTGGTGGCCGAGCTCGACCGCTACAACGCCGTCGATCGGCTGAAGCGGCAGCTGATGCATATGGCGCTCGAAGCGGATCTGGTGATCGACCTGCATTGCGACGATGAATCGCTGCAATATGCCTATATCGACGAGGCCTTCTGGCCGGAAGCGGCCGATCTCGCAGCAGCACTCGACATGGAAGCGGTGCTCCTGTCGGATGGCGAAAGCTCGGCCTTCGAAGAGGCGATCGGCTATGCCTGGAAGCACGAAACGCAGGAAAAGAAGACGCGGCTGCCGGGCAAGCTATCGGTCACCGTCGAGCTTCGCGGCATGCGCGACGTCTATCCCGAGATGGCGAAGAAGGATGCCGAGGGGCTGTTCAACTTCCTCGCCGCACGCGGCGCCATCGCTCATCAGGTTACGCTTGCGCCCTTCACCGGCCCTGCCGTGCCGCTCGACAATATCGAGATGATCCGCGCGCCTGAGGCCGGCACTGTCCTGTTCCATCGCAACATCGGCGAGGAGATCAAGGAAGGCGATCTCTTGGCGACCATCCTCACCCGGCCGGGCATGGCCGATGGCGCGATCGACGTGCGCGCGCCGCAGGCGGGTCTGATCGTCACCCGCACCTCGTCGCGCCTGGTGCGCCGCCGCGCCGACCTGATGAAGATCGCCTGTGGGGCGGCCAGCAAGGTCGTGCGCAAGCCGGGCGCGCTGGAAAACTGAACGCCTTAGAACCGATTGGGAAGAACCGAATGACCGTCACCATCTATGGCATCAAGAACTGCGACACGATGAAGAAGGCCCGCACCTGGCTGGAAGAGCACGACGTCGCCTATGATTTCCACGACTACAAGGCTTCAGGTATCGACCGGGCGCATCTGGAAAAGTGGACGCAGGAAGCGGGCTGGGAAACGGTGCTCAACCGCGCCGGCACGACCTTCCGCAAGCTGCCGGATGACGCCCGCGAAAACCTTGATCGCGAGAAGGCGATCGCCCTGATGCTGGAGCAGCCGTCGATGATCAAGCGGCCTGTTGTCGAGGCCGACGGCAAGCTTCTGGTCGGCTTCAAACCGGAGATCTATGGCGGGTTCTTCAAGGGCTGATCGGATGTCGAAGACGACGCGGGCAACACAGGTTCTGGAGAAGGCCAAGGTGGCCTTCACCGTCCACACCTATGAGTACGATCCGAACGCCGAGCGGATCGGTCTGCAGGCGGCCGAAGCGATCGGCGAGGAGCCACACCGCGTGTTGAAGACGCTGATGGCAGAGGTGGACGGCAAAGCAGTCTGCGTCGTCGTCCCCTCCGATCGCGAGGTCAGCATGAAAAAGCTCGCCGCTGCCTTCAAGGGCAAGTCGGCGAACATGATGAAGCCGGCGGATGCCGAGCGACTGACCGGCTACCATGTCGGCGGCATCAGCCCGTTCGGCCAGAAGAAGCTCGTGCCGACGGCGATCGAGGAAGCGGCAATGACTGAAGCCCTCGTCTACATGAATGGCGGGCAGCGCGGATTGCAGGTGCGGCTCGCGCCGAAGGATGCGCTCGACGTGTTGAAAGCGACGGCCGCGGCGCTCGTCGCCTGATTGTCTTCGAGCTTCAATTTCGCCGCAAAGGGGTCTAAGTCTGATGCCCTGTCCGTTCGTTTCAGAAGGTGATCGATCATGAACTACATGCCGCAGGGCGATAACGCCGTGGACCCCATCAAGCTCGACAAGCTCGCCGAAGTCGCCGTCAAGGTCGGGCTGCAGCTTCAGAGCGGCCAGGATCTCGTGATCACCGCGCCGGTCGTGGCGCTGCCGCTGGTGCGGCAGATCACCAAGCATGCCTATATGGCGGGCGCGGGTCTGGTCAGCGCGTTCTATTCCGACGAGGAATCGACGCTGGCGCGCTATCAATATGCCAATGACGCGAGCTTCGACCGGGCGTCCAGCTGGCTCTACGAGGGCATGGCGAAGGCCTATGCGAACGGGGCGGCGCGGCTCGCGGTTGCCGGCGACAATCCGATGATGCTCTCCGAGCAGGACCCCGCCAAGGTCGGCCGCGCCAACCGGGCGATGTCGACGGCCTACAAGCCGGCGCTCGAGAAGATCTCCAACTTCGACATCAACTGGAACATCGTCTCCTATCCGAACCCGGCCTGGGCAAAGCTGGTGTTCCCCAACGATCCCGAGCCGATTGCGGTCGCCAAGCTCGCCAAGGCGATTTTCGCCGCCTCGCGCGTCGACGTCGAGGACCCGATCGCCGCCTGGGCGGAGCATAACGCCAATCTCAGGAAGCGCTCCAGCTGGCTGAATGGCGAGCGCTTCTCGGCACTGCATTTCACCGGCCCGGGCACGGATTTGACGGTCGGGCTCGCCGATGGCCACGAGTGGCACGGCGGCGCCTCGACCGCCAAGAACGGCATTACCTGCAACCCGAATATCCCGACCGAAGAAGTGTTCACGACGCCGCATGCGCTGCGCGTCGAGGGTTATGTGTCGAGCACCAAGCCGCTGTCTCACCAGGGCACGCTGATCGACAACATCCGCGTGAAGTTCGAGGGCGGCCGGATCGTCGAGGCGAAGGCGTCGCGCGGCGAGGAAGTGCTGAACAAGGTGCTCGATACCGATGAAGGCGCGCGCCGGCTCGGCGAAGTGGCGCTGGTGCCGCATTCCTCGCCGATTTCGGCCAGCGGCATCTTGTTCTACAACACGCTGTTCGACGAAAACGCCTCGTGCCACATCGCGCTCGGCCAGTGCTATTCCAAGTGCTTCCTCGATGGCGCCAACCTCAGCCAGGAGCAGATCAAGGCGCAGGGCGGTAATTACAGCCTGATCCACATCGACTGGATGATCGGCTCCGACAAGGTCGATGTTGACGGCATCAGAGCCGATGGCTCGAAGGTTCCCGTCATGCGGCAGGGCGAGTGGGCGTAACAGCCGGCTCGACAACCGATTTGGCTTCCAACCTGGCGGGCATCGAGACCCGCTGACTGAACCAGACGCTCGCCAGCACCATTGCGAAACCGCAAAGCTGGGCGGGCGTCAGCACCTGGCCGAGCGCCAGCCAGCCTAGAAGAGTGGCGACGACGGGGCTCAAGAAGCCCAGTGAGGATGCCGCCGACGGCTCGATGCGGGCGAGACCGCGAAACCACAGAATATATGTCAGCGCGGCGCCGATCAGGCCGAGCCAGGCCATGCCGAGCACGTTTTCGAGCGTCGGCTGCGGCAGAGCGGGCTCGGCGATCAGCGCCACCGGCACCAGCAGCAGGCCGCCCGCCGTCAGCTGCCAGGCGGTGAAGGTGAGGCTTGATACCGGTGGTGTCCAGCGGCGGGTGAGCACCGTGCCGCAGGCCATGGAGATGGCGCCGGCAAGACCCGCAAGAACCCCGACCGGATCCAGTGCGGCGCCCGGCGTCAGCACCAGCAGCCCCACACCCGCCATGCCGACAAGGCCGGCTAGAACCGCCAGCGCCTTGATCGGCCGGCCAAGCACGAGGCGCGAGAGCAGGATGACGATCAGCGGCTGGATGGCACCAACGGTCGCGGCGACGCCGCCGGGCAGCCGATACGCCGAGACGAAGAGCATGGCCCAGAAGAACGAGAAGTTCAGCGCGCCGAGCACGAAGGCATGAAGCCACCAGATACCCTGAGGCAGCCTGCGAACGGCCGCGAGCAGCAACAGCCCCGCCGGCAGCGCGCGCAGCATGGCAACGGTCAGCGGATAGCCATGCGGAAGATAGGACGTGGTGACGAAATAGGTGCTGCCCCAGATAGCCGGAGCGAGCGCGGTGGCCAACACATCGGCGGCGTATGTCGTGTTTTTCTTCATATCAAGTATCTCTACCTCAAGATAAATCCAGCCTACGCCGATTTATCTTGACGTCAAGACATATTGCGGTAGAGCTCAATCAGCATGGAGTGAGCCGATGGACCGCGTCGACAGGATATTGCAGCAATGGGCCCGCGAGCGGCCTGAACTCGACACCCAGGCGATGGGCCTGCTCGGGCGCATGAAGCGGTTGGCGACGCATCTCGGGCGCGAGGTGGAGCAGGTGCTGCAGAGCCACGGCCTGTCGTCATCTTCCTTCGACGTGCTGGCGACGCTGCGCCGCTGCGGCGCGCCCTACCAGATGTCGCCGGGCGATCTGCTTGAAATGACGATGGTGAGTTCCGGCACGATGACCAACCGCATCGACCAGCTGGAGAAATCAGGCCTGGTGGAGCGTGTGGTCAATCCGCATGACCGGCGTAGCGTGCTGATCGCGCTGACCGGCAAGGGGCTGAGCCTCGTCAACGAAGCTGTCGGCGCGCATGTCGCCAACCAGCAGCGGCTGACGGAGACGCTTGATCAGGACGAGAAGGCAGCGCTCGATGCGCTGCTCCGGAAGTTCCTGGCGGCGTTCGAATAAAACGCCGCCCTCGCTTGGTGATCAGCGGTAGTAGATCACGTGGCCGCCGTTGAGCGCCCGCTGCACCTGGATGACATTCTTCAGCGCGATACCACGATCGGCGATCGCCTGCATCAGATGCCTGTCGGCGCTGACGGTTGCCTGCGCCTCGCGGATGCCTGATGGCATGGGGTGGCGCAGCGAAAGCGGCAGGGATTGCTCGCGCTGGGACAGCGAGGTGATGCGGATGGCGGTGACGCTGTCGTTGTAAGCCTTGCCGAAGATGACCTCGGACACTTTCGACTGACCCGCCAGCGCCGGCGCGGCAGGCAAAGCGCCGGAGAGCGCACCGGCAAGGGCGCTAACCATCAGAAGAGCGGGCAACATTCTTTTCAAGGTATTTCTCCAGTCTCAAATATCAGAGCGGCCGCCATGGGCGGGCCATATCAAACGCGCGACGCACCGAAAGGTGGCCGCCTCAGCATCCAGATAAGCACTTTGCGGCAATTTTTAAACGCCGAGAAATGGGGCGCGGCCACGATTTGGTGATCGCCCAATGTCGCCTCAAAGAAGGGTCAATGATCAGAACAGGCTGCCCTGCTTCGGCGGCGCTGCGGGATCGGCTGCCTTGGGCTCCGAGGCTTTGGTGCCGCGCTTTCTGGCGCCGGCTGGCGGCTCGCCGCCCTCGGTGGTGATCGCGCCGATGCGGCCATCGGAAAATTCGATCGAGATGCCTGAGCCCGCCGACAGCATCGCCGCCTCGGATACCGGGCGGTTGTCCTCGTCGCGAATGACGGCATAGCCGCGCTTCAGGACATTCTTGTAGGAGAGCGATTGCAGCATGCGCTCTTGCGCCGAAAGCTCGCCGCGCGCCCGCACCAGCTGGTGGCGCACCGCCGTGTCGGCGCTGCGCGAGAGATTGGCGAGGCGGTCGCGCATGCGCGACGTCTGGCTCTTCAGCCGCGATGGCAGCGAGGCGAGTGCGGCGTCGGCGCGGCCGATGCGCGATTTCGAGCGATCGATCAGCCGCTCGACGGTGCGCTCGGCCCGTGTCATGCGTTCAGCCAGCATCTGGCGGCGCTCGGCGATCCGGTTCGACAGCATGTCGGGGCGCAGATGCGCCGCCGTACGCTCGAAGCTGCGGCGCTTGTTCAAGGTGTTGAGCTCAAGGCCACGGCCAAGGCCTGACGCGGCCTCGTCGAAACGGCGGCGCGGCAAAGCCAGGAGCTGGTCGAGTGAGGGTAGTGCGCGCATCAGCGCTCGCACCTGCTGCCGGCGCTGGTCCATCTGCCTCAGCGTGCTGCCCTGCAGGCGGGCGGCGAGACCCGAAAGCTGCGCCTCAAGCTCGGCCTTGACCGGCACGGCCATTTCGGCGGCCCCCGTCGGCGTCGGGGCGCGAAAGTCGGCGGCGTAGTCGATCAGCGTCCAGTCGGTCTCGTGGCCGACGGCCGAGATCAGCGGGATCCGGCTTTCGGCGGCGGCCCGCACCACGATCTCGTCGTTGAAGCTCCAGAGGTCCTCAAGGCTGCCGCCGCCGCGCGCGACGATCAGGACGTCGGGACGCGGTGTCGGCCCATTGGGCTCGAAACTATTGAAGCCGCGAATGGCGTTCGCCACTTCCTCGCCCGAGCCCTCGCCCTGCACCTTCACCGGCCAGACGACGACATGCACGGGGAAGCGATCGGATATGCGATGCAGGATATCGCGGATGACGGCGCCTGTCGGCGAGGTCACGACGCCGATCACCTGGGGCATGAAGGGCAGCGGCCGCTTGCGGGCGGGATCGAACAGGCCCTCGGCGCCGAGCTTGCGCTTGCGCTCCTCGATCAGCGCCATCAACGCGCCGGCGCCGGCCGGCTCCAGCGTCTCGATGACGATCTGATATTTGGAAGAGCCCGGGAAGGTGGTGATCTTGCCTGTTGCGATCACCTCCATCCCCTCTTCGGGGCGAACCTTCAGGCGCGAAAAGCTCGTCTTCCAGACCACGGCGTCGATGCGGGCGCGATCGTCCTTCAGTGAGAAATAGGCGTGTCCCGACGAGTGCGGGCCGCGATAGCCGGAGATCTCGCCGCGCACGCGCACCTGATCGAAGGCCGTCTCGACGGTCCGCTTGATCGAACCCGACAGTTCCGACACCGAATATTCGGTGAGATTGCTCGGCGAATCATTGTCGAAGAAGCTGCTCATGGCGCTGTTCTAGCTGAAGAAGCGAGTAAAGGCAGCCCCACGGGCGGGGAGGTTTTTTGTTCGTCGGCGCTGTTCGATGCGCCATTTCGATGAAAACAATATCGCTGTTTCAATAACTTGATGGATCAGCATGGCCGTACCGCACGTCAACGCCGCTCGTGATTTTCCCCGTTTTGCGTGATGGCAGCATGATTGCGCAAGCAACCAAGGAGCTTCCCATGTCCGATCGCTTTGCATCCCACACCCCCTCGCTCACAGGCCCGGCCAGTGGCGGCTTTCCGATCACGCCCGACGACACCATGGCGCTGCCGGAAACCACGCGCGCGCTTTATGTCGGCGGCGGCGGCAGTCTTGCGGTGGAGATGGCGTCTAGCGCGGTGCTGACCTTCGAGGGCGTGGCCGACGGCATGCTTTTGCCGCTGCGGGTGTCGCGCGTTCGCGCATCGGGCACCACGGCCAGCGGTATCATCGGTCTCGTTTGAGTTTTCCGGTGATGTTTTTCGCGCAAGCCAAATATATGGAACCGCGAATATTGCCGGTGCGTTAATTGTTCGTCAAAGCCAGCGGACGTATAGTGAGGTGATTCGGGAGACCCTGATGATTGCTCTGACCGCAACAGCAATTGGCATCGCAACCGCGCCGATGCGCAACATATTTTCCATGGTTCTCGTGGGTTTGCTCATCTGCGGAAGCTATATCTGTGCGGCGCTTTTCGGGCCGACCTCGATCATCGATCTCGCCGTCGCCATCGTCTTCTACAACATCAGCCTGCTTGCCTGCCTTGTCGGGCTGCACCTGATCGGGCGCGCCCGCAAGAGAGCGCGCCTCGTTTAATCCGCTCACAATCCGCCGATAATCACGATCCGCTCGGCACGTAGCGGAAGAACTGCACTGGCGAGCCCTCGGGCTTGGGCAGCGGCTGCAGGTAAGATGGGACGTTGCCCTTTTCCAGCTGCGCGTAGAGGCCATCCGGCTTGAGTTTCGCGATCTCCAGTGTCATCGGAAAATCCCGGCAGAAGGCGAGCGTCGTCACACCGGTTCCACGGATAAAAGCTTCCGCATCCGCCGGCGTCGCAAGGCCGATATGTATCTCGGTCAGCATGCCACCCTGGTTTCGGTGGTATGGCGCAGCCAGAACCCGGTTCTGGGTGAAGCGCAGGATCGAAACACCCATGTCCGAGGGCGCTGAGACGAGGCCTGGCGGCAGGGATGCCAGCGGCGCGATCATCTCGGGCGAGGCGCAGCCGGGCTTCTCCTTTGCCTCGGCCAACTCGGCCTGGCTGTTGTCGATCCGCGAGCCGATAAAGCCGCCGACCAGACCCCACACAGAGGCGACGCTCAGGAGCACGGTGAGGATGTAACTCAGCGCGGCGGCGCCATTTTCGGTATCGGCGTTGGACACGCGGCGCATGTCGATGATCAGCAGCGCCAGAGGAAAGATGGCAAGCTGATTGGCGAAGGTCGAGCCGCGGATCTGGAAGGCGGCGATGGCCCAGCTGAGGCCGAGCAGGCACAAGAGAATGAGATGAATACGCACGCGATCGGCATGGAGAAGCCGGAAGATGCAGACGGCAATGCCGAACAATCCCGTCGCGTAGAAGAAGCCGAGCGTATAGGGATCCTGATGCATCGCACCGACGATGGATTGCGCCTCCTGGATATTGTTCAGCCAGAGATCGATCAGCATCGGGTCGAGATCGGACAGCGGGTTGTGCAGGCATTGTGGCGCAATGACGATTGCCGACGCCGCCACCGCCACGCCGATACCGCCAAGGGCAACGAAGCGCAGGGCGCGGCTGACACCGCTGGCGAAAGCCGCCGCGAACAGGAGCAGGCCGCCGCCAATCGCCGCAAGGCTGTAATAACCGAGCGAGAGGTTGTCGCAGGTGACGGCTCCGTAGAGCCTTGGCGGCACCGTGCCGAAGAAGAAGAGGCTGATCGACAGCGCCAGCGTCAGCCCGAATGCCTTGGCGGCGGGCGCGAAAGGCTTGCCATCCCAGGCCCACGCCAATGAGACGATGAGGCAGACGCAGGCGACGAAAGGCGTCGTCTCGACGCCGATCGCAATGGCAAGTGCGGCCAGGAAACCCGCGACCGCGTAGCTGATTGGACGATGATCCTCATCGAGCAGCATGGCCGTCATGATCGCCACCAGGGCGAACTGAACGTTGTGATGATCGATGGAGCCCGGCAGAAAGCGGTTGCTGGCAACCAGCAGGAAGACGGTGAACCCCAGCGCGATATGCATGCCGAGCACGCCGCCGATACGCCGGCCGGCAAGGCCCATGCCCCAAAGGCTCGGGATGACGAGCGAGAGCGGCCAGATGAGCAGCGCCACCGCTTCAGCCCGCTGTTCGGGCAGGAAGAGCGAAAAGAACCTGATGAGCGAGGCGATGGGGAGGTCGATCAGCCGCGACCAGTGCATCATCGTGCCGGCACCGAGGCCCATGCGATACTGCATGAGATCGAACCAGCTCTGCCCGTTCAGGAAGTCGCGCACTTCCACAAGCCGCATACCGTCGTCATTGTCGGCACCGACATAATCCTTGGCGTTCGGCAGGTACATCACGACGATCGCGATAATCAGCAGCACGCTGTAGAAGAAAACGGAAGGCCAGAGCCGCATCGCCTGCAGTTGCAGCTTTTCGCGGAGGGACATGGATGTTGGTTCACCAGTCATCGGGGCAACAGTCGACATGAAGCATATCTCGTCATTGAGTGCGGCGAGACTCTACGATCTGCGTATCAAGAAAGCGTAAAGTAGCGGCGCGGACTTACCTTCTCCGCCGCGACCGTGATCCTCGCCCTCGTCATAGGCACTTGTTAACGGCCCTGCTTTAGACTTGCCGCAAACTCCTCCTGACTGGTGTGATCATGACCGGATCGCGTATCGACAATCTGAGCATCGCCGTATTGCTTCCCTGCTATAACGAGGCGGCAACGATCGGCGCTGTCGTGCGCGGCTTCAAGGCTGCGTTGCCGGATGCCATGATCCACGTCTACGACAACAACTCCACCGATGGCACCGCGCTGCATGCGATGCTGGCGGGCGCCCATGTCGTGCGCGAGCGGCGCCAGGGCAAGGGCCATGTGGTGCGCCGCATGTTCGCCGATATCGACGCCGACATCTACATCATGGCCGATGGCGACGGCACCTATGCACCCGAGGACGCGGAGGAGCTGATACGCACGCTGCTGTCCGAGCGCGCCGACATGGTCGTCGGTACCCGCCGCGGCGTGCACGACGACGCCGGCCGCCACGGCCACGCCTTCGGCAATCGCATATTCAACATCTTGTACCGCACGATCTTCGGGCCCGATTTCACCGATATCTTCTCCGGCTACCGGGTGTTCTCACGCCGCTTCGTCAAGAGCTTTCCGGCAGTCTCCGCCGGCTTCGAGATCGAGACCGAGATGTCGGTGCACGCTTCGAGGCTGAAGCTGCCCGTGAGCGAGCTGGAGCTCGATTACGGCCGCCGGCCGGAGGGCTCGCACTCGAAACTCTCGACCTTCAAGGATGGCGCCAAGATCCTCTGGATGTTCGCGATGCTGATGAAGGAAACGCGCCCCTTCGCCTTCTTCGGCATCCTCAGCGGCCTGTTCATGGCAGCGAGCCTCGGCTTCATGACGCCGGTTCTCGCCGAGTATTTCGCCACCGGGCTCGTCAACCGCATGCCGACCTGGGTGCTTTCGATGGCGCTGATGATGATCTCCTTCATGGTGTTCACGGCCGGCCTGATCCTCGATTCGCTCGCGCGCTCGCGCGCCGAGCAGATGCGCATCCACTATCTCAACGTCGTCGTTCGCCCCTATGAGGCGTCGATATCGACCGCCGCCGAGATCGTCCGCCGCCGCGACGGGACCGCCCGTTTCCAGTGATTGGTTCCGCCAAAGGGGACACAGCTTCATGAACAGAGAGACCACCAACCGGATCCGCTTCGTGCTGGAAGACATCCTGCCGCCGATCCTGCGCGATTCCGGCGCTTTCCGCTGGGCCGCGCAGCGGGTGTGGGGCGATCATATCAGCCACCTCGCACGCTTTCGCGAGCGCGCGCCGTTTCTCTCCGCGGAGGAATATGCCGACCTCTATCGCAACCATCCGCGCGTTCACGAGGGAACGGATAATTCCGCCGCCTGCATCGAGCGCATTCTCGCAACGATCGAGGGCGACAGCGTCTGTGATATCGGGTGCGGCACGGGCGCGCTTCTCAGCCGCATCCAGTCCACACATCCGCACCTTAGCCGGCTAACCGGCGTCGATTTCGTCATCGACGACGCATCGCGGCTAGAAGGCATCGAATATGTGGCAGCCAAGGTCGAGACCCTACCCTTTGCCGACGGCGAATTCGACACCGTCATCTGCACGCATGTGATCGAGCATATTCTCGAATACCGCCAGGCGATCGCCGAGCTGCGCCGCATCGCCAGAAAGCGCCTGATCATCGTCGTGCCCAGGGAGCGCGAGTACCGCTACACGTTCAATCCGCATTTCAACTTCTTCCCCTACACCCACTCGTTCCTGCGCGCGGTTCATCCGGTGCCGCCGGTCCATGAATGCGAGGATATCGGCCGCGACATCTTCTACAGCGAAAAGCCGGACGCACTCGCTTGAAGGACGGTTCGATGCTCTCCACCTTTTCGCTCGGCACCTGGATTGGCCTGATCGGAACGCCGCTTTTGATCGCCTCCGGGCAGGTTCTCTTCAAGCTGACGAGTGCGACTGCCGGTACGTTCAGCCTGCGCAACGTTCTGGCGCTGCTTCTGAACCCCGTGCTTCTGGCGGCGTTGCTGCTCTACGGCCTCGGCACGATCATCTGGATCTATGTGCTGAAGGCCGTGCCGCTGACGATCGCCTATTCCTTCATGGGTCTGACCTTCTGCTTCGTGCCGCTTTTAGCGCAGCTCTTTCTCGGCGAGCAGCTGACCTTGCGCTATGTCATCGGCGCCGTCTTCATCGTGGCCGGGATGATCGCGATCAATGGCTGACGACCGGCCTGCAAGAGGCGCGCCGCTCCTGCGCTTTGCGGCGCTTTTGCTTGCGGGGCTCACGGTTGACGCGGCGTTGACATGGCTGCTTCTCGACCTGACGCCATGGCCCGGTCTCGCGCGAACAGTCGGCCTCGCTGCCGCGCTTGCGACACAGCTGATCCTCCTGCGCTTTATCGACGTGACCGCGCAGGGCCGTCTTTCGATCGGCCGGACAGGCATCACCGCGATCATCGTGATCGCGATCGTCGTCAATATCGGGCTCTACGCCGCGCTGACCGCGACCCTGGGCGATCTGCAGCCGATGGCAGCGACGGTGTTTGCCGCCATCGCCGCGATGTTCTTTGCCCTAATCGGCTATGCTCGTTTCGCCTTCAGGGCCTGATCACACCGTCTCCCAGCCGTCCTTCTCGCTGGCGCGATAGATCGCGTCGATGAATGCCTGGCTGAGCCTGGAGCTCTCGAGCGACACGATCTCCTGCGCCTCACCCTTGGCGGCGCGCGCGAAAGCTTCGGCCTCGCGCTTGTACTGGCGGCTGTCGGGGAAGCGGAAGGTGGTGGATTCGTTGTGGCTGCGGTTGCTGAGTTCGATCTCTTCGGCGCCCCAGCGGTCGGCATTGAAGGGCGACTTCACCTCGATGAAGCCTTCGCTGCCGTGGAACACCATGACCTGGCGGTTCGCCATCTGGGTGGAGATGTAGAAGCTGAGCTCGAAGCCGCCGAAATCCGCCTTGACGCTAGAATAGATGTCGGTGCCGAAATCAGGATCGCGGCGGGTGACGGCCTGCACGCGGCGCGGCTCCTCGCCGGTAACGAAGCGGGTGGTGATGGTCGGGTAGACGCCGATATCGGGCAGTGCGCCGCCGCCGAGTGCGGGAATATTGCGCATGTTGCCGGGGTCGCGGTTGAAGTAGGTGAACGCGCCCTGCACATGCAGCAGCGTGCCGATGGCGCCGTCCTTGATCAGCTGGCGCACCTTCAGCCACACCGGCGCGTAGGTGACCATGTAGGCCTCCGTCACCAGCACCTTGTTGCGGTCGCGCGCGGCAATCAGGCTGTCGATCTCGTCCGCCTTCAGCGCGATCGGCTTTTCGCAGAGCACATGCTTGCCGGCATCCGCCGCCTTGATCGTCCATTCCACATGCTGGGCGGTCGGCAGCGGGATATAGACGGCGTCGATCTTGTCGGAGGCCAGCATCTCCTCGTAGGAGCCGAAGGCGTGCGGCACCGAGAAACGGTCGGCCATCTCCCTTGCCTTGCCGAGATCGCGGCTGGCGATTGCCGTGACGACGCAGTTTTCCGCATCCTGGATGGCCGGAACCACGAGCTCGCGGCCGATCTTGGCGGTCGACATGATACCGAAGCGCAGCATGGTCATTTCCTCTCCTCTACTGATTTTGAGGGGAGATTAGAGACGGCGGCCCCGCGGCGCAATGGCGCGATCACAATTCGCGGCGCTGGTTGCGGCGCAGGTTTCCATCCGTCCTGATGCGCACTAGGTTACATCAAAGCGGCGTCCTGCCGTGGTCCGAATTTCACCAGATTGAAGATTTCAGGAGTATCTCATGGAATTGCGTCGCCTTGGAAAAACCGGCCTTTCGGTCGCGCCGATCGTGTTCGGCGGCAATGTGTTTGGCTGGACGGCCGACGAGAAAACCTCTTTCGACATCCTCGACGCCTTCTTCGACGCCGGCTTCAACACCATCGACACCGCGGATGTCTATTCGGCCTGGGTGCCCGGCAACAAGGGCGGCGATAGCGAAGAGATCATCGGCAAGTGGCTGAAGCAGAACAAGGTCGCCCGCGACAAGGCCGTGATCATCACCAAGGTCGGCTCCGAGATGGGTCCGGGCAAGAAGGGGCTGAAGGAGCAGTACATCCTTGAGGCAGTCGAGGCCTCGCTGAAGCGGCTGCAGACCGATTATGTCGACCTCTACCTCTCGCACTGGCCGGATGCCGAGACGCCTTACGAAGAAACGCTCGGCGCCTTCGCCAAGCTGAAGCAGCAGGGCAAGATCCGCGCCATCGGCTGCTCCAACCTCGACGCCACGCAGCTGCAGGCCTCCTTTGACGCCGCCGAGAAAGCCGGTCTGCCGCGCTATGATGTGATCCAGCCGGAATATAACCTCTACGACCGCGCTCCCTTCGAGGGACCGCTGGCCGATCTCTGCGTGAAGGAAGATATCGGCGTCATCACCTATTTCAGCCTCGCGGCCGGCTTCCTGTCGGGCAAGTACCGCAGCAAGGCCGATACGGAAGGCAAGGCACGCGGCGGCAAGGCGGCCGGCTATCTCGACGACAAGGGCCTGAAGATCCTTGCGGCGCTCGACACGGTCGCCACCGAGACCGGCGCAAAGCCGGCCGAGATCGCGCTTGCCTGGCTTCTGCGCAAGAAGGGCGTCACCGCCCCGATCGCCAGCGCCACCAGCCTTTCGCAGCTCGACAGCCTGACGAAATCGGCGACACTTTCGCTCAGCGACGAAGCGATGGCGCTGCTCGACAAGGCTGGCGCCTGAGGGGAGGATCGGGGGGCACGCTGGCCTCATCGGTGGCGAGCGCCCCTATTCTCGACGTCATGCTCGGGCTCGTCCCGAGCATCTAAGCACGCCTCGACTGGCTCAACGTGCGTGGATTACTCGCCAACGCAGGGTCCATGACCGTTGCATTCCGGGCAACGTACTTAGATCCTCGGGACGAGCCCGAGGATGACGCCGCGTGCGGAGTTAGCGGCGTCGTTTCAATGACTTAGAAGGGAGCAGAGTCTCGGTGGCACCATGCGCGTTCCAAGCTCACATTCAAACCAGGCTCACATCACCACTCTGCGGACACCCCACCCTCGACGTCATGCTCGGGCTCGTCCCGAGCATCTAAGCACGCCTCGGCTGGCTCAACGTGCGTGGATTACTCGCCAACGCAGGGTCCATGACCGTTGCATTCCAGGCAACGTGGTTAGATCCTCGGGACGAGCCCGAGGATGACGCCGCGTGCGGATTTAACTTTTTCGTTTCAATGGCTTAGCAGGAGAAAATCTCTGTGGCGCCATGCGCGTTCCAAGCTCACACTCAAACCAGGCTCACATCACCACCCTGCGGACACCCCACCCTCGACGTCATGCTCGGGCTCGTCCCGAGCATCTAAGCACCCCTCGGCCGGCTCAACGCGAGTGGATCGCCTTCCCCTGAACAATCCCACCCTCAAACACCCCGCAATAGAGGAAAACCCTCGTACCACTTAGAATGCTCGCCCTCCCAATTCTCCATCCCCGGCTTGGTCAATATGCCGCGCCGGCTGACATAGCTCTGGATCACCCGGCGCGGGCGTTCGTGCCACTGGATGTTGAAGGCCCATAATTTCGGGAAGAAGCAGAGCGAGGCGTAGGGCAGATGGTCGTGGATCCACCAGGCGAGCCGCTGCCAATCTTCCAGCGCGTGATAGCGATCAACCACCCAGGGAACGACGACGCAGGCCGCGGCACCCATGTAGCCATCTGCATCGCGCATGTCCCAGATGTGGTGGGCTGCGGTCGATGCGTTGGTGGAGCAGTTGAGCTTGTTCTGGTTGCCGAAGCGGTTGACCTCGGGCGAGCGGTAGCCGGAGCGGATGTGCAGGCGGCCGAAGGTCTCCTGCAGGGGTTCCAGCAACTCCTCGCAAAGCCTCCTGCCGGTTTCGATGGCGAGATCCGGGTCGTCAGGGATATTCGGGATGCGATAGAAATCGGCGATTTCGGAATGCAGGAAATCGCGCAGGAAGAAATTCTTCGACAACCGCGCCCGACCCAGATCCTCCAGTGCTTTCATCGATCCCGGCTTTTTCATAAGCGACCTCCCTGCCCTGCTGACAACTTTTGCAGCATCTTCCGGAAATCGCCACCCGAAATGAATGCCGGATCGCCTCAGCCCGAGTAACGGAAGAAATCGATGAAGGCGCGCAAGGCCGGGCGCATCTGGCGGCGGCTTGGATAGTAGATGAACGGGCCAGGATAGGGCGCGCACCAATCCTCCAGCACCCGCACCAGCTTGCCGCTTGCAAGCTCATCCTCGACGCGCAGGTCAAAGAGATAGGCGAGGCCGACGCCGTTCAGCGCCGCGATCAGCGCCAGCCTGTCCTCGCTGACGATCAAGGGGCCATCGACGGGCACGACCAGTTCCCGGCCATCCTTCTCGAACTCCCAGCGGTAGATCGTGCCATTGGTGAAGCGCCGCTTGATGCAGCGGTGGTTGACGAGGTCGGAGGGATGCAGCGGCTTGGGGTGGCGTTTGAAATAATCCGGCGAAGCGGCGATCACGGTCGTGAGATTCGGCGAGGCGCGCACCGCGATCATGTCGACCTCGAGGCTTTCCTCCAGCCGGATGCCGGCGTCGAAGCCCTCGCGGACGATGTCGATGAAGCCATCCTCGTTGGCGATTTCGAGCGTGATATCGGGATAGCGGTTGTGGAATTCGCCGAGGCGCGGCGCGAGCAGGATATCGGAGGCGAAGCGCGGTGCGGTCACCCGCAGCGTGCCGGCCGGCCTGCCGCCCGCCTCGCTGACGGCTTCGAGCGCGATGCCGATCTCATCCAGCGCCGGCTTCAGCCGCTGCAGAAGCAGTCTCCCCTCCTCCGTTGGCGCGACGCTTCGCGTCGTTCGCGCCAGAAGGCGGATGCCCAGGCTCTCCTCGAGGCTGGAAACGGCATGGCTCACAGCCGAGGGCGCGATTTCCAGCTCCTTGGCGGCGGCGCGGAAGCTGCGGCGCTCGGCGACAGTGGCGAGAACGGCGAGTTGGGCGAGCTGGGTCCTGTTCATTGATCTATTTGTTAGAACAGCCTGTGCCGCATTGCACGTATTTTTTGAAAGCTCCCGGCGCGCTAGGTTTGCCTCGTGCCGCTCAAAGGGCGGCCTCACTATTTGCTCGAAGGGAGCCAGACATGAAAACCCGCACACTCGGACAGGACCTCGAAGTCTCCGCCGTCGGCCTCGGCTGCATGGGCATGAGCTTTGCTTACGGCGCCAGCGACGAGAACGAGTCGATCCGCACGCTTCACCGCGCCGTCGATCTCGGCATCACCTTCTTCGACACGGCCGAAATGTACGGCCCCTACACCAACGAGCAACTGCTCGGCCGCGCCCTGAAGGCGGTGCGCGACCGCGTTGTCATCGCCACCAAGTTCGGCTTCAAGTTCGACCCTTCGAAATCCGGCGCGGCGGCGCTGACGGGCGTCGACAGCCGGCCGGAGAATGTGAAGCGCGTGGCGGAAGCGTCGCTGAAGCGGCTCGGCACCGATGTCATCGACCTCTATTATCAGCACCGCGTCGATCCCAGCGTTCCGATCGAGGAGACCGTCGGCGCCATGGCGGAGCTGGTGCGCGAGGGCAAGGTGCGGGCGCTGGGCTTGTCGGAGGCCGGCAGCGCCACGATCCGGCGGGCTCATAAGGTGCATCCGATTGCGGCCGTGCAGAGCGAATATTCGCTCTGGTCGCGCGATCCGGAGCATGACGTGCTCGCCACCTGCCGGGAGCTCAAGATCGGCTTCGTGCCCTACAGCCCGCTCGGCCGCGGCTTCCTGACGGGGGCGATCCGCAAGCCTGATGATCTCGGCGCCGACGATTTCCGCAGCCAGCTCCCGCGCTTCCAGGCCGACAATTTCGATGCCAATGCCGCCCTTGTGGCCAAGCTCGAGGCGCTGGCGAAAGACAAGGGCGTGACCACGGCGCAGTTGGCGCTCGCCTGGGTTCTGCATCAGGGCGAGGACATCGTGCCGATCCCGGGCGCCCGCAAGGTCAACCATCTCGAGCAGAACGCGGCCGCCGCCGATATCGCGCTCTCGGCCAGGGAGCTCGCCGAGCTCAGCGCAATCATGCCGCTCGAAGAGATCGCCGGCAAGCGCTACTCCGAGGCATCGCTGGCGATGACCAATCTCTGATGAGCGATAGCCGCCCCGAGGCACCGCACCGGGGCGGTCCGACCACAGATCAGAAAAGAGATTTGGCTTTGTTCAACTTTGGGTCTTCTCCTCGCGCATATTAGCACTAGGTAAACTTTCCGTTGAGAGGAAGGGAACCCCATGCCAGATGCCAAGGACAAAGGGCCGGCCGATCCAGGCCTGTCCGACATAAGAGGACGCATGCTTGTGCTTGAAGTGGTGGCGATGACCTCGCTGGCACTGGTTCTGGACACATCCGGCGAGGATGGTGGGAAGATGGGGCGGGGTATCCTGCACCTCATCCGCGAGGCCGTCGGCAACAAGTGCGACGAGATGGGTCTGTCCGACAACGCCTCATCGACCGCGCAGGCCTATGCCGAGGAACTGATCGGTACCGCCCTGGCCACGCTCTACCCATCCACCCATTAAAGCAGGCACAGTCCCGCAACGACTTTGCGCGTCGCGCGCTCCGCGCTATACTTCAGCATCGACACGATCGAGGTACGGACCATGACGGACCGGCAGGCGATAGAGGCAGTCGTGCATCTCTATGTCGAAGGCATGACCTTCGCCAACGAGGCGGCGCTGCGCAAGGCGTTTCATCCAAAATGCGCTGTCATCGGGCATTACGAGAGTGCGGTTGAGTGGTCGACCCGCGACGAGTTCATCGCCGCCATCGTGGCCGAGGGCTCGGCCCCGCCGGGCACGCAGCCGCATATGGACATCCAGACCCTTGATGTCATCGGTGATGCCGCCAGCGTCAAGGTGAGCGACGACTTCGCCGGCATGCGTTTCACCGATTATCTCTCGATGCTGAAGATCGAGGGGCGGTGGACGATCGTGAATAAGGTTTATTATCTGCACGATTGATGGGGGTCATTCACTCTCCTCATTCCTTTGCCCAGGCTTCGCCCGTGCGACGTGACAGGAATCCAGCCACGGCGCGTCCGCGCCGTGAATGACCGTTCAGATCATGTCAGCAAAAAGAGTCTCTCCGCCGCGCGTCGGCTGGATCCCCGCCACGAGGGCGAGGATGAGGGAGAGTGGCGTGCGACTGCCGAGGCAGATCGACCCGCCGATTTCATCAGCCGCGCAGGACGCCGCCCGTGGCCTTGGTGACGCTGGCGACGATCTTCTGCGTCAGGGCCTCGAAATCCTCGTCGGTCAGCGTGCGCTCGACCGGCTGGATCTGCACCTCGATGGCGACCGACTTCTTGCCCTCGCCGACCGAGGCGCCCTCGAAGATATCGAAGACGTTGACACCGGCGACCAGCTTGCGGTCGGCACCGGTGGCGGCCTTGATGATGGCGCCGGCTTCGACCGCCTTGTCGACGACGAAGGCGAAGTCGCGCTTGACGGCCTGGAACTGCGACAGCTCCAGCGCCGGCTTGGTGCGGGTCGCCTTCTTCTTCGGCTCGGGCATGGCGTCGAGATAGACCTCGAAGCCCGCGAGTGCGCCGGAGACGTCGAGCGCCTCCAACGTCGAGGGGTGGAACTCGCCGAAATAGCCGAGCACTACCTTCGGGCCCATCTTGATGGTGCCGGAGCGGCCGGGGTGGTACCATTCCGGACCGCCCTGCTCGACCTGGATGTTGGTCATCGGCAGGCCGCAGGCCTCGATCACGGCAAGCGCATCGGCCTTGGCGTCGAAGACGTCGACCGGCTTGCCGCCGCCCTTGGACGCGTTCGACCACATGCGGCCGGAGCCTGCCATCGAGGCGGTACCGCGACGGATGCCGCCGGCAACGCGGCGCTGGCCTTCCGGCCTGTCGTTCTCATAGGTGCCGGAGACTTCGAAGATCGCGACGTCACCATAGCCTTTGTCGGCATTGCGCTGGGCAGCCGTGAGAAGACCCGGCAGCAGCGAGGGGCGCATGTCGGACATTTCGGCTGCGATCGGGTTCGCCAGCTTCAGAGCCGGCGAACCGCCGCCGAAGAGCTTCGCCTGATCTTCCGAAATGAAGGACCAGGTGACGGCTTCCAGCATGCCGCGCGAGGCAAGCGCGCGCTTGGCGGTGCGGGTGCGGATCTGCAGCGTGGTCAGGATGCGGCCGTTGACTTCGGTGTGGCTTTCCAGCGGCGCCGGCTTGATGTTGTCGACGCCATGGATGCGCATGACCTCTTCGACGAGATCGGCCTTGCCATCGACATCGGGACGCCAGGAGGGGACGGCGACCGAAACGCGCTCGCCGGAACCGGTGACCTTGAAACCGAGGCGGGTCAGGATCTCGACGCTCTCCTCGGTGGAGACTTCGAGGCCGGTCAGGCGCTTCACTTCCGAGAAGGGGAAGTCGACGACCTTGGGGTCGTAGCCCTTGTAACCCACGATCTCGGCCTTGGCGGCCGTGCCGCCGCAGAATTCGAGCACCAGCTCGGTGGTACGCTCGAGGCCGGGGACCATGTATTCGGGATCGACGCCGCGCTCGAAGCGATAGCGGGCATCGGTGATGATGCCGAGGCCACGACCTGATTTGGCGATGTTCATGGGGTCCCACAGAGCCGATTCGATCAAGACGTCGGTGGTGTTTTCATCGCAGCCAGAATGCTCTCCGCCCATGATGCCGCCGATCGACTCGATGCCGTTTTCGTCAACGATGACGACGTTGTTCGGGCCGAGCTTGTATTCGCGCTGGTCGAGCGCCAGCACCGTCTCGCCGTCTTTCGCGCGGCGAACGGTGAGGTTTCCCTTCACCTTGGCGGCGTCGAAGACGTGCATCGGCCGACCCTGGTCGAAGGTCATGTAGTTGGTGATGTCGACGAGCGCGTTGATCGGACGCAGGCCGATCGCCGTCAGGCGCTGCTGCACCCACTTGGGGCTCGGGCCGTTCTTGACGCCGCGCACCAGGCGCAGGCCGAAGCCCGGGCAGAGCTTGTCGTCATCGAGATCGAGCGTCAGCTTGACCGGCGTATGGCCTTCGACGGCGAAAGACGGCGCGGCGCGCGTCTTCAGCGTGCCGAGGCCGGAAGCGGCCAGATCGCGGGCGATGCCATAGATCGAGGTGCAATCCGGACGGTTCGGCGTCAGGTTGATCTCGATCATGGGATCGTCGAGATGGGCGTAGGCGGCAAACGAGGTGCCGACAGGGGCATCCTCGGGCAGGTCGATGATGCCGTCGTGGCTGTCGGACATGTTGAGCTCCTTTTCGGAGCACATCATGCCGTGGCTTTCGACGCCACGGATCTTGCCGACGCCGAGCGTGACATCGATACCCGGCACATAATCGCCCGGCCGCGCCAGCGCGCCAACCAGGCCGGCGCGCGCATTCGGCGCACCGCAGACGATCTGCAGCGGCTTGCCGCCGTTGATATCGGGGCCGGCATCGACCGACAGAACCTTCAGGCGATCGGCTTCCGGGTGCTTTTCGGCCGAAAGCACGCGCGCGATGACGAAGGGCTTGTAGGCCGCCTTGTCGTCGACATCCTCGACCTCAAGGCCGATCTCAGTCAGGCGCTTGCAGATTTCATCCAGTGTGGCGTCGGTCTCAAGATGATCCTTGAGCCAGGAAAGCGTGAATTTCATGATCTTTATCCTCCCTTACGCGCTCAACCCGCCGAACAGCGTCGGCATGTCGAGTGGGCGGAAGCCGTAGTGGGTCATCCAGCGGACGTCGGCGTTGAAGAAGTCGCGCAGGTCGGGCATGCCGTATTTCAGCATGGCGATGCGGTCGAGGCCCATGCCCCAGGCAAAGCCCTGGTACTCGTCGGGATCGAGGCCGCCCGCGCGCAGCACGTTCGGGTGCACCATGCCGCAGCCCAAAATCTCCATCCAGTCGGTGCCTTCGCCGAACTTGACGATCGGGCCGGAGCGGTCGCACTGGATGTCGACCTCGAAGGACGGCTCCGTGAAAGGGAAGAAGGACGGGCGGAAGCGCATGGTGACGCTGTCGACCTCGAAGAAGGTCTTGCAGAACTCTTCCAGCACCCAGCGGATGTTGGCGACATTGGCCTTCTTGTCGACGACGAGGCCCTCGACCTGGTGGAACATCGGCGAGTGCGTCGCGTCCGAGTCCTGGCGATAGGTCTTGCCGGGGATGATGATGCGGATCGGCGGCTTCTGCGCTTCCATGGTGCGCACCTGCACCGGCGAGGTGTGCGTGCGCAGCACCTTGCGCTCGCCGTTCTCATCCGGATTGAAGAAGAAGGTGTCGTGCATCTCGCGGGCCGGATGGCCCTCGGGGAAATTCAGCGCCGTGAAGTTATAATAGTCGGTCTCGACATCGGGACCTTCGGCGATCGAGAAGCCCATGTCGGCGAAGATCGCGGTGATCTCGTCGACGATCTGGCTGATCGGATGGATGCGGCCACGCTCGGCGGGCGAGGAGCGGACGGGGAGCGAGACGTCGACCGTCTCGGCCTTCAGCCGGGCATCGATCGCCGCCTTCTTGAGATCGGCCTTGCGGGCGTTGATCGCGTCGGTCACGACCGTCTTCAGCGCGTTGATCGCCGCACCGCGCGTCTGGCGCTCTTCAGGGGTCATCGAGCCCAGCGTCTTCAGGAGTTCGGAGACCGACCCCTTCTTGCCAAGGGCCGCGACGCGCACGGCTTCGATCGCCGGTTCATCGGCGGCGGCCGCGACATCGGACAGGAGTTGCTTTTCCAGGGTTGCGAGTTCGGTCATCTTTTCCTGCCTTCAGGGCGTCCAGTCTTTGAGGGACACTTCACGAAACATGCTTCAGATAGCTGGTCGCCACGATGAAACGTCGCAGATCACTACCCATGTGTACGCGGCCAATCAACCGGGCAGCCGACAAAAAGCCGCCGAGGAAGCCGGTAAGCTTGCGCAGTTCGGCAACGGCTGCCGGTGGCGCCACTTCGGCCCAGGCCTTGTAGGCCCGGTCGTGCGTTTCGCCGCCAAGCTTGGCGCGGGTCGCGACCTGCAAAAAGAGCAGCCAGATATCGCGCGCCTGGGCGACTTCCAGCGGCATCACCCGGTCGGGCTCTTCCTCGAAATCCATGAAACCGACGCGGCCGTCCTTCAAAAACATGTCGCGCGGATAAGGCCGGCCATGGCACAGGCCCTTTGCATGCAGCCGTCCGAGTTCGCCGGCGCAATGGACGAGCATGTTGTCGTGGGCGACCGGATCGTTGTTCAGCACGTGATAGAGCTGGCGATCGACGGTTTCGCCGGCATCGCTGAAGACGACCGCGGCACCCGAGGAATAGATGACACGGGCCGTCGGCACGTCTTGGGCTGAAAACTGGGCGATGCGGCGGATTTCGCGCGCAGCCATGCCCTCGTCGGCCAAAAGCGGCGACGGACGCAGGAAGGGCGCGCGGATGAGATTGGCGAGCATGCGCTGCAGCACCATCCAGCGCGAGGCGCGCTCGGTGCCATAGCGCTTGATCCAGACCGCACCGCTGGAGAGCGCAACACGCTCGACGCGCTTGGAGCCGCGCAGCAATGCCGCGAGCAGAACCGGAACGTCCTCCTCGCCCAGCCCGCCTTCGGCAAGCAGGTCGCGATCCGTCGTCGAATGTCCCAGATCTTTCGCCAAATCGTGTTCGTTCGCCACTTCAGGCGTCCCTATCCCGGTAAAACGAAGAAACCCGCGCAAGCCTTGCCAGCGCGGGTTTCAAATCATCGAAGCGAAGGTTCGAATAGCGCCGGCTTAGTTGACGGCTGCTTCAAACTCGTTCTTCGTGCCGGCGTCCTTCAGGTACTCGAGTGCCTTCTTGGAGGCAGCAACGAGCGCACCGAATGCTTCCGGCTCATGGATCGCCATGTCGGAGAGAACCTTACGGTCAACTTCGATGCCAGCCTTGTTCAGGCCGTCGATGAAGCGGCCGTAGGTCAGGCCGAATTCGCGGACAGCAGCGTTGATACGCTGGATCCAGAGTGCGCGGAAGTTACGCTTGTTGATCTTGCGGTCGCGGTAAGCGTACTGCTTCGAACGATCGACAGCAGCCTTGGCGGCGCGGATGGTGTTCTTGCGGCGGCCGTAGAAGCCCTTGGCCTGCTTCAGAACCTTCTTGTGCTTGGCGTGGGCGGTAACGCCTCTCTTTACACGTGCCATTTCATGATCTCCTTAATCTATACGTTCGCGGAATAGTCTTAGAGACCGTTCGGCAGGTAATTCTTCACGACCTTGCGGCCATCCGGTTCTGCCAGAACCATGGTGCCACGTGCATCGCGAATGAACTTGTTGGAACGCTTGATCATGCCATGGCGCTTGCCAGCGGCTGCAGCCTTGACCTTGCCGGTCGCGGTGATCTTGAACCGCTTCTTGGCGGAGGACTTCGTCTTCATCTTGGGCATTTTGCTACTCCGTTTCTGATCCCCCCACTTGGCCAAAGCGGCGCGCTTCAAAAGAAGCCTTCTTACGATGCCCGGTTGCCCGGTCGTCGCAACAAGTGCGGGAGCGTTTGTTGTTGATCTGCGGTCACGGTGACGAACCGTGCCGCAAGCATTCGAAACTGCCACGGCATGCCCTGCCGGTCAGTTCGGACGCGCGCTTATAACCGCAGTGTCATGAAAGTGCAACGGGGCGAGGAAGGAATCTTCCAGAACCGCTTCGGACCCTGCCCCTCGGGCACCGATCGCCCTTTGTAGCAGGGCGGAAATACAAAAGCCGCCCTCGCGGACGGCTTTGATACGAACGGTGGCGACGCGCCTTATTTCGGCGCGAGCACCATCATCATCTGGCGACCTTCCAGCTTGGGCTCGGCTTCGACCTTGGCGAACTCCAGCGTGTCGGCCTTGACCTGCTGCAGGAGCTTCATGCCGAGTTCCTGGTGGGCCATTTCGCGGCCGCGGAACTTCAGGGTCACCTTGACCTTGTCGCCTTCTTCGAAGAAGCGGCCCATCGCCTTCATCTTCACGTCATAGTCATGCGTGTCGATATTCGGACGCATCTTGATTTCTTTGACTTCGACGATTTTCTGCTTCTTGCGCGCCTCGGCGGCCTTCTTCTGGTTGGCGTATTTCAGCTTGCCCAGATCGAGGATCTTGCACACAGGCGGTTCGGCGTTGGGGGAAATCTCAACGAGGTCGAGTCCGGCTTCTTCAGCCATTCTCAGGGCCTGGTCGGTCGCCACGACGCCCAAATTCTGTCCTTCAGCGTCGATCAGCTGAACTTTGGGAATGCGAATTTCCCTGTTCGAGCGCGGCCCATCCTTTACGGGCGCGTCGTTCTTAAACGGTCTGCGAATGGTCGTATTCTCCTCGCGTTGTTTCGGATTGCTGCAGCGGATCGCCTCTATATAAGGAAGACGACCGTGTTTCGCCATCGCTGCAACGAAGTCATTAGCACGCTTTAGCGGAAAAATCACCTGCTGTCAGCCTGTCAAGAATCTGTTTTATAGGCCGAAACAAAGGAGTTTCGCCATGTCCGACGCCAATATCGCCCCTCAGCACCAATTTCTGACCGTCGGCGAGGGAGCGGCAGCGCGAGAGATCGCCTATATCGCCCGGCCTGCCGCCGGCGACAAAGCGGGCCCGACGCTGGTCTGGCTATCCGGATACCGGTCGGACATGAGCGGCAGCAAGGCCGTCGAGCTCGATCGCATGGCTGAAGAGACCGGGCTTGCCTGCATCCGCCTCGATTATTCCGGCCACGGGATCTCGGGCGGCGAATTCCGCGACGGCACGATTTCGCGCTGGCTCGAGGAGGCGATGGCCGTCGTGCTTCATCTGAAGCCGGAACGCATCGTGGTCGTCGGGTCCTCGATGGGCGGCTGGATCGCGCTCCGCCTGGCGCAGGAGCTGGCAGCCAGAAACGGTGCGCCGAAACTTGAGGGTATGGTGTTGATCGCGCCGGCGCCGGATTTTACCGAAGTCCTGATCGAACCGAATCTCACCGAAAATGAGAAGGCATCGCTCGCCGAGCGCGGCTTCTTCGAGGAGCATTCGGAATATAGCCCCGAGCCCAATATCTATACCCGCGCGTTGATCGAGGACGGCCGCGACAACCGGGTTCTGACCGGGATGATCGAGACCGGATGCCCGGTTCACATCCTGCAGGGCATGAAGGATCCCGACGTTCCCTACACGCATGCGATGACCCTGATCGAGCACCTTCCCGCCGACGACGTGGTGCTGACATTTATTCGTGATGGCGACCACCGCCTGTCGCGTCCACAGGACATCGAGCGCATGCTTTCGGCGGTAAGATCGTTCGTCAGCTAAGGCGTTGATGGCGCAACCGCGTTGCCCCTGCCTAAAAATATGAATTTAATTCAATACGTTGGCGACATTTCGCTGCGCGTGCCGAGCGCGCGTGGCGCCACGCCTTGTGCCAAATCCTAACGCATTTTAACCATATTGACCGCTTCTCACCCCCTCCTCAGAAGTAGTGATTGACTCCAAGCAGCCCTCTCCGTTAACTTTTTGTTAATAAATCAAGGGCGATGCAAGGGACAGTGGGCGTGCGGATCAAGGGTTTCCTGGTGGCCATGATGGCCATGTTTGCAATGTCGACCTCGGCTACGCCGGCATCGACCAACACTCTTTCGATGGTCGTCGGCGCCACGACCTCGCAGCCGATCGGCCATTACGAGTTTTGCCAGTCGCATCGCGAAGAATGCGGTCCGAACCGCAACGTCGCCGTCATGGAAATGACCGATGCCAAGTGGGCGCTCGTCCGTTCGGTCAACGCAAGCGTCAACACCACGATCATCCCGATGACCGACATGGAAGTGTACGGCAAGGAAGAAGTCTGGGCCTATCCGACGACCGCCGGCGACTGTGAGGACTATGCGCTTTTGAAGCGCCGCATCCTGATCCAGCGCGGCTTCTCCGCCGCCAACCTTCTGATGACCGTCGTGCGCAAGCCTGACGGCGAAGGTCACGCGATCCTGACGCTGCGCACCACCAAGGGCGATTTCGTGCTCGACAATCTGGCCTCCACCGTGAAGCCCTGGTTCGACACCCCCTATTCCTTCATCAAGCGCCAGTCGAGCGCCAATGCCGGCCGCTGGGTCACCATCGAGAACGGCCGCGACGTTCTGGTCGGCGCGCTGAAGTAGGATTATCGAAGAGCGAAATGTTCAATGGCCGGCGCAAGCCGGCCATTTTCGTTTCCGGGTCAACCACTCCCGATCAATATCCCCGCGCCCAGCACCAGCCCGCCGCCGACGACGACCTGGAGGGCGGCGCGTAGGAAGGGGGTTTCCATGAAGCGGTTCTGGATGAAGGCGATGGCCCAGAGTTCGAAGATGGCGATGATGACCGCCAGCGTGGTGGCCGTCCAGAAATCGGAGATCAGGTAGGGCAGCGTGTGGCCGAGGCCGCCGAGTGCTGTCATGACGCCGCAGGAGAGGCCGCGCTTGATGGGGGAGCCGCGGCCGGAGATCTTGCCGTCGTCATGGGCGGCTTCGGTGAAGCCCATAGAGATGCCGGCGCCGACGGAGGCCGAGAGACCGACGAGGAAGGTCTGCCAGGTGTCCTGAGTGGCGAAGGCCGCGGCGAAGATCGGGGCGAGCGTCGAGACGGAGCCATCCATCAGGCCGGCGAGGCCGGGCTGCACATAGGTCAGCACGAATTGGCGGCGGTTCTTCTGGTCCTCTTCCTTGCGGACATCCTCGGGCGTGTGCTTGTCGCCGAGCATGCGGGTGATGTCCTCATGCCCCTGCTCGGCAAGCGCCAGATCGCCGAGCAATTGCCGCGTCGAGGCATCGCTGACGCGGCCGGCGGCCTCGATGTAGAAGCGGTAGGCCTGGTTCTCCATGGCCTCGGCTTCCTGGCGGATCTTCTCCAGCGACAGGTTGGCGCGCAGCCAGTCCGGCTTGCGTTCGTAGAAGCCCTCGACGTGCTCGCGGCGGATCAGCGTGATGCGCTCGCCGAAGCGCTCACGGTAGAGCGTGATCAGGGAATTGCGGTGGGTGTTTTCGACTTCCGCCATCTCCTCGAAAACCTTGGCCGAAGCCGGATAATCGTTGCGCAGGCGGTCGGCATAGGCGAAATAGATTCGCGCGTCGTCTTCCTCCGAGCCGATGGCGAGCGCCAGGATCTCCTGCTCGGACAGGCTGTCGAAAGAACGCTTGGGTGATCTGAAAATACGTTTGAGCATGCTGGCCTCTTTTAGAATAATTCTAAAATAGGCTTCGCGGACGTGGTGGTCAAGTCTTCGGCGCGGATGCGAGCGAATGACGCGCGCCGCCGATCCGGCGGTCATGTCTAGCGAGAGAGGAAAAATGCTTCCGCTAGTAACCGCAAGCACAGCTTCAAAATAGCTTTATGTATTTTATGCACGCCCAGGTATATTTCATCTTCTTTATTTACAAAAATGGTCTCAAAATCAGCCGAAAAGCTGGTTGAAATTTGCAACTCTCGGGTTGAGATATTTAAAAACCTCTGCATAGTGTTCAGATAAATTTAATGAAATGAACGGGAACTATCAAAGTGCCAGATCCGGTGGATATTATTGTCGGCCAGAATGTCAGGACGTTGCGCGCCAAGCGACGCATCTCCCAGCTGGAACTTGGAGAGGCGCTCGGGCTGACGTTTCAGCAGATCCAGAAGTATGAAAAGGGCACAAACCGCGTTTCGGCGAGCAAGCTGCACCAGATCGCGGTTTTTCTCGGCGTCGATATCTCGGCGCTGTTCGAGGGTGCGGATACGACGTCGCGGCCGGGCCTCAGCGCCGAGGCCTACGAGCTTGCCGTGACCTATGACAAGCTGCGCTCGACCGCCGGCAAGGAAGCCGTCATGACTATCGTGACGCTGATGTCGGGTGAAGACGTCTACGCCTGAGATTTCGGCGCGACGTGACCGTGCGAGCGGTTAGTGAATATCCGAATCGTGCAGAGCGACCAGCAGCTGATCCTGCGTCTGATGACCGGCATGATAGAGATCGATCGCGATATTGGCGATCGACAGGCCCTGCTGGCTCAGGAGCTTGATATTGCGCTCCGCGCACCAGGTGTACAGCGCGCCCGCGAGTACATCGACATCATCAGCATGCAAGGACAAAGCGGCTACCGTCATGGAAGTTGCTCTCGGTGTGTGAGTGTGTGTGTATTCCCCTTCGAGCATATTGATTATATTCGCGATCGCTGCAAAGCGGCTTTCATTGCTTGCGTTAACGCGAATATTGCGGCTGCCACACCCTGTCCCGGAATGAGGCGCCTGCGCGGTTGCATTCTACCTGCACGTTATTCCGACGCGACCCGGAACCCGTCCTGATGGAAGGTGCAGGCAGCGATGGCGTCGAGCATCGCCTGGAAACGCGGGTGGCCTCGCACCGCGTCTAGGTCGGAATCGTTGCTGAACCAGAGGATCTGGTAGCAGGATGATTGCGGCAGCAGCGCCTCGAGTATGTCGAGCGCCTTGTCGCATTCGCCGATCAGCGCGTGGACGCAGGCGACGTTGTACTGCGCGACGATATCATCGGGATCGAGCAGCTGGGCGCGCTTGACCCATTCGCGCGCCTCGTCGAAGCGGCCCATATGGGCGAGCGCCAGCGCGCCGCGATGCGCGGGGCCGGCGTTTTCGGGATGCAGCTCCAGCGCCCGCTCGGCGCGCTCCAGCCCGACCCTCGCCCAATGCTCGCTCTCGCGCGACAGTCCCAGCGAGCGGCAGGCGCTCGTCAGGTGAATCGGCGACAGATAATCGTCCGGCCGGATTTCGCTGGCACGGGTGAAGAAGGTGATGGCGCCCTCGAACTTGCCCTGCATGAACAGGAAGCGGCCGTAGTGGAAGTTCGCCTCGTAGAGATCAGGCTCCAGCGCCAGCGCTTTCTCGAACTCCACCAGCGCCTCGCCGTCGCGCCCATCCTGGTGCAGCGCCAGCCCGCGCGAGGCGTGGGCCTCAGCGAGATTGGGGTCGAGCGCCAACGCCTTGGCGGTGAGCTCCAGAATGCCCTTCAGCGTGTATTCGCCGGCGTGCCAGTCGCGCAGCGTCGATTCGCAATCGGCGATGCCGGCATAGGCCTGGGCGTAATTCGGGTCGAGCGCCACCGCCGTCGCAAACATGCGGCGCGCCATCAGCAGATAGTGGCGGGTCCAGGAGTGCGAAAACTGCCGGCCGCGCAGGTAATAGGTGTAGGCCTCGACGTTCGTCGTCGGCGCGGCGGCGATCGCTTCCTGCTCTTCCGGCAGCAGCTTGATCTTCAATTGGTCGACGATCGCATGGGTGATCTCATCCTGCACGGCGAAGATATCGGTCAGGTCGCGATCGAAACGGTCGGCCCAGAGATGGGCGCCGTTGCGCGCGTCGATCAGCTGGCCGGTGATGCGCACCCGCTGGCCGGCCTTGCGTACGCTGCCCTGCAGCACGAAATGGACGCCGAGCTCGGATGCCGCCTGCTTCACCTGCACCGACTTGCCCTTGTAGGTGAAGGCGGTGTTGCGGGCGACGACGTAGAGATTGGAGATCTTCGACAGATCCGTGATGATGTCCTCGGTGATGCCGTCGGAGAAATATTCCTGCTCGGGATCGCCGCTCATGTTGGAGAAGGGCAGCACCGCGACCAGCGGCTTCTGCTTCTCCTTGGCGGCTGCCAGGGCCGCCGCATTGACCTTCAGCGGCAGAGCGCGCTTTGCCGAGATGGCGTAGACCTGCACCGGCTGCTCGATGTTCTTCAGCGTGAAGAGGCCGAGATCCTGGAACGACAGGTCGAGCCGGCTGCCGACGTGATCGCGGGCGGACGCCGAGATCGCCACGCCGCCGGGCGCGCAGATCGCCTCGAGCCGGGCGGCGACATTGACGCCATCGCCGAAGATGTCGTTGTCCTCGACGATAACGTCGCCGAGGTGGATGCCCATGCGGAATTCGATGCGCCGCTCTTCAGGGAGCGCCGTGTTGCGCGCCGCCATCGCCTGCTGCACGTCGTTGGCGCAGGAGACCGCATTGACGATGCTGGAGAACTCCACGAGCATGCCATCGCCCGTGTGCTTGACCACACGGCCGCGGGCATTGGCGATCCTGGGATCGATGACCTCACCGCGGCAGAGCTTGACCGCATCCAAGGTCCCCCGCTCGTCGGCACCCATCATTCGGCTGTAGCCGACAATATCCACTGCGAGAATAGCTGCGAGACGGCGTTCCAAATCAACCTCGGGACAGGCTACCAAAGGGAATGCAAGTCTAGACCCTTTTCGAGGCCCAATACAGGAAGAATGCAACAAATCTAATAAAGAGACTAGCAATAGAATTGTCGAGTCTCTTCGACCACAAAAGATATGTTTATCCCTATGCAAAAACAGAAAAGCCCGGTTGCAAACAACCGGGCCCCTGAATTTTT
>UBJO01000046.1 GCA_900465665.1 Hyphomicrobiales bacterium | reverse complement strand
AGGTTGATTGCCGCGCCATAGGCTTGCGAGGGTAAGCGAATGTGATGGCAAACCGGTATGATCCGGGTTCGGCAAAGGCCCATGAAACGATGCGAGCCATATGAGCTCGTCCATTTGTCTGGCCGCCGATCCGCGAATACCATCAAGGCCAGCGGCCGAGCGGCTCGCATAGATAGGCCGGATACACGACCGCAAGCACCGTGTCTGCCGTGACGTTCAAATTATCCTTGCAAACCGGGAGCAGTCCATACACGTCGTTTTGCTCGAGGAGCATTGCGCCGACGAGCCTGACAATGGCGTCTTCGTTTGGAAAAATGCCGACGACATCCGTCCGCTTCTTGATTTCTCCATGAGACGTTCGATTGGATTCGTGGAGTGAAGCTTGGTCCAATGTTGCTTCGGAAAACTCATATAGGCCAGTACGTCGTGCTCGGCCTCATCCATGATCGCAGCGAGCTTGGGCACTTGCGCCATTGGCTGCTTGCGGCTCCGGAGTCTCCTGAGCGAAAGCTGTTCCGATGAAGGCGGAAACAACCCGCCTGCCACTTTTGCCTGCATGCGCCAGCACATTGCGGGCGAAGTGGACCCGGCATCGCTGCCAGCTAGCGCACAGGACCTTGGAGACGGCAGCCTTGATGCCCTCGTGGGCATCGGAGATGACCAACTTGACGCCGCGTAGGCCTCGTCGCGTCAGCTTGCGCAGGAACTCTGTCCAGATCGGCTCAGCTTCTGAGGTCCCAACCTCCATACCGAGGACTTCTCGTCGACCATCGGTGTTGACGCCCACCGCGATGATGGCTGCAACAGAGATGATGCGACCACCGCGCCGCACTTTGAGGTAGGTGCCATCCACCCACAAATACGGCCAGTCGCCCTCGATTGGCCGATCGAGAAAGGCTTTGACCTTGTCATCGATCTCTTCGCACAGGCGGGAAACCTGGCTCTTTGAGATGCCGCTCATCCCCATGGCCTTGACGAGATCATCTACGGAACGCGTCGAGATGCCCTGAATGTAAGCTTCCTGGATAACAGCTGTCAGCGCCTTCTCGGCCATGCGACGTGGCTCGAGGAAGGTTGGGAAGTAAGACCCTTTACGCAGCTTTGGGATACGCAGCTCTACCGTACCTGCACGCGTCTCCCAGTCACGGTCGCGATAACCGTTGCGCTGAGCCAATCGCGATGGACTCTTCTCACCGTGGGCCGCGCCAGTTGCAGCGCTAACTTCCAATTCCATCAGTCGCTCAGCAGCAAAACCGATCATGTCGCGCAGAATATCCGCGTCCGGGGTCTTCTCCACAAGCTCGCGTAGGTCCATTATGTCATTGGTCATCGATGTATCCTTCGTATCTGGTTGAGTGTCAGCAACCCAACCATGCCGGAGATTATCGATGACCGCCCGCAAAGCCGCTCACTCGCTACAGCGCGCTAAGGGCGCTCGCGAGCGGCTTTGCTACCGTCGACCTACACCACGCTACGGGGCACGATCAACGTGATCGTCTCTGACCAAATCGATTATAGGCCTACTTCTAAGAGAGGGGCCATCGACCTGCCATCACCCGCCTTCCTCACAAGTGCTGCTACGGTTCGCCAACAACCGGCGCAAAGCCGTTATCAAGCGTTGTCGGGGGACGTCACCGACGATTTCGCCCTTGCGAAGACAGGTAACCTCGTAACGTGTACTGCCAGAGGTATGGCTTGATTAACCCTCGTGGTGAGAGCACCTGCTGGCAATCAGGCCGATAGGTTGGAGGGTCGCCGCGTCCACGCCAATGCCGTCGCCGGCCACCACCTGCATATATGATTGGAATAGGCCGCGGCGGCGAAAACCTTGCAAAAGGCCGGCCGCCGCAATCGCTCAAACAAATAATGCCGTCCGTTGATTGCCGCCAAGCCTTGAGGCAACAAGCCAACAGTATATAGAAGCGCGCGCATTTGCCTGTACGCCTTGAAGGCGCACACCGTTGACGCCGAGAGGAGTTTCGCCTATATTCGGTTGATAGATGGAGGGCGACATGCCGAGTATAGCGAACGAGAACAGTGAGCGTATGAGTTTGAGGGTTCCTGCCACGGCCAAGGCTAAGCTCGTGCGCGCAGCAGCACTTCGTAATACCGATCTGACGAATTTTGTAACCGAATCCGCACTGCGAGAAGCGGAGGCTGTGATCGAAGAAGCCGAAACGATCAAAGTGTCAAAGCGCGATCATCTTCGCATTCTTGAGCTTCTGGAAAATCCGCCCAAACCCAACGCCAAGCTGCGCGCGGCGATTGCCGGTTTGCCTGACAGCCTATGAGTTTACCTGCATGGCATGAGGAGCCGATCGCCAAGTCTCACGGTCGGGCGGAGTTCGATTGCGGCGACGCTCAGATGAACGAGTTCCTGCTCCGTTTTGCCCGACAAAGCCATGAGCAGAATGCCTCAAAGACCTTCTGTGCCATCGATGACGCAGTACCCGACCGCATTCTTGGGTTCTATACAATCGCGCCTTCAGCAGTTGAGCACGCAGCTGTGCCCGATGCAATGACACGCGGTCTTGCCCGCCATGAGGTGCCGGGCTTCAAGCTTGCACGACTGGCTGCCGACCGCGCGGTTGCCGGGCAGGGACTGGGAGGCCTGCTCCTAGCCGCCGCAGCGCTCCGCTGCCTCAGACTTGCAGGAGAGGGCGGGGGACTTCTACTGATCATCGATGCCAAAGGCGAGCGCGCAGCCAACTGGTACGCCACCTATGGCGCCGAACCGCTGAAGGACAAGCCGCTGACTCTCGTGATGCCGCTCATCACCTTCGCGGCCGGTTTGCGGGCGAAGGGTCTTCTTTAATCCCAGGACACCGGCACTTCTGTGACTCGCCATCGGACATCGTCAAGGGTGGTGCGCCTGGAAGCGACCGAAGCGGTATATTCCTGAGATATTCTATCCGTCGTCCAGTTCAATCCAGACCGGAGCATGGTCGGTGGTGTGGTACCATTCACGCGGGACCTTGTCGACGCCGTCGGTCTGTTATCGGCACAATTTCAGCTGTTCGCCAGTGCAAGTGGCTGCCATTATACGGAAATTCGACGCGATCCCCTCCGGTCGCGCATCGCTCGCGAACCTGAACGAGTTCGAATACGCGGCGATCGGTCGTTCGCTCCGCAAAATGGCGGATGAATATCACGCCACTTTCATGAAGAAGCTTAAAAAGAAATGATGCGACGTTCGTTTTGATTATCAGATGCATACGGTGTCGGACGCCCTAGATGAGCAGTCCATTAGAAGTATCTTTGATTTGTATTGAGAGCTGACTGAATCACTTCTCAGTGGCAATCAATAGCCGTGGCCGAGCCTCCCAATCGGGGCGAACATCAATGGCGAAGTTCCATAATGTAGATTATGCGATCTTCCGATGTAAGTGGGTACATTCTATTTCCAAGTGAGAATCCCAGTTAGAAGAGTCACTTTTCCCAAGGTCGACTGCACGATTGATCACGATCTGAGTGCACGATCCGAAAAGGCCAATTGTTTCGCGGTTCAGTCAAAATAAGGCGGACGTCCCTATCGCGGCACTAGCGATGAACAAATATTTTGTCGCGCCGACAGAAGTGCCAGGCCAATCTCGAATGAATGAAGGTTTCAGGGTACCGAATGGCGTTGGGCTCCACACTCCCAAATCGCGCACGGCTGTCAGACTTGATTGATTGTGGGTACTCGCATAGATTTGCTGTTCAGCTGGAATTCTCTCGCGAGGCTGGGGAGATCGAATTCTTTGTTTTCGATGATGAAGACAGGAGGAACTGGGGCGATACGGTCCTCGCGTTTGACCCATGCATCATGCGATGGGACAGCAGGTGGATTAGCGGGTACGCGAGCTGCTGGATGGGCGGCCATCACCGCTTGATATGCGCTGAGCCCGCCGATGTAGCTAAGTAGCCTGCTCGATAGCGAATGGCGCGAGCCGATGCAGATCAATTCATGGTGGGCTTGGCAGGACTTGAACCTGCAACCAATCGGTTATGAGCCGACGGCTCTGACCAATTGAGCTACAGGCCCGCCTTGTTTGTGCTTACGGCACTGCAAGTGGATCTGCAAGCTGCACGATAGCCCACCAGCAAAGTGCCGACATGCCTCCACGTTACTTCCGCAGATAACTCTTCTTCCCGCTATCGGTAGTGCAGTAGCGCCCTCCCCGTGGCCCTGTGCAATAGCTGCCGCCTCGGCACGAGCAATCACCGGTCACCGTTGGCTCCATTTCCGCCTCAGATTCCAGCAGTCCAGCCGCACCCATCGTTGCCTGGCATGACTTCTTGCTGGCGCTGACGGAACCATCCCGGCAGATGAAGGTATCGCCTTGGCAGTGATCGATGCCTCCTTTCCGCCCGCTGCATGGCGTGTTGGCGAGTGAAGGTTGCGCCGCGAGTACCGAGACAACGACCAAGGTCGAGATCGAAAACAGCTTTGATTGACGCAGGGGAAAAAGATGCATGGCCAGTGATCTACCCACACCAGGGGCGCGGCGTTCGAGGGCAGCCGGTAGCACCACATATGAACGACACCGCCAGTCCCTCGTTAATCAGCGTCGGCCCAACATCGCGGCCATCTACCTCCAGTTTTCCGCAGCTCCGACCGTAGTTGCATCGCTTGGTGCCTGCTGTCCCAGGCTTGCACGCACACGGAACAAGCGTTACCTGTGTGGTGTTCGCCGTCGCCACCAACTCCTTCAGCCGCGCCGACGCACGGTTCCCGAGAGCAGCTTCCGCTGAACAACGGGGCTCAAATTTTTCGGGTGTATTGAAGCCTACTAACCGGACGGGGGTGCCGTCGTTCAAGCGTATAGTGTCTCCATCGGTGATCGTGAATTTCGCTTTTCCAGGGTTCTCTGCTTTGAATGGCGTGCTTTTGACCACTGAAGGCGATGTTTCAGCGCGTTCCACGGTCGTCGGAGTACCGTTTGTGAACGTGCTGATGAGGCCAAACACTGTCAGCATTGCCATTAATGAGACAGCCATCCATCCTCTAATTGCTGACAACGTCCGCCCTACCCCGGACCGGCGAAATTGCCTGGGCCCCCGAAGAGGGTTTCGCAGCATAAAGCGACGGTGATTTCGCGGCCTTTCCGCGTACACCTTCCTGAAAGGAATGACGGTGGCACTGGAGGGTTCGTGAGGGACCGCGCTCACATCCTCAAGCGGCGGGCGCTTGGCTGGAGATTGCGTAAGGCGCTTCAAAATTGCGACCTGCTTGTCGCTCAACCTTGTCCGGGTCCGATATCGCTTAAGTTTGCTACTGATGTCCGCAAGAAACTGCCGTTGCCATTCAGTAGGATGCCCCTCGTCGAGGATCTCGTCGATCCGACGTTGGTAATAGGCGACATCAACTTCGTCTAACATTTCCCACCTTGGCGAGGCCTTTTTCGAGTGTCCACATTAGGTTGCATTCCTTAAACTTTCGCGAAAGGCGATGAAAGGATTGCTCCCCCGTCCCGATGATGCAAAGCCGCATAGCTGATGTGCACTGACAGCGGCTTCACTTCCATGGCTATGGCCAGTACATCCGCGCCACTTGAGATCGCCTGCTGAGTCTTCGGCGTTTGCGGTCTTGGCAACAAGCGGGCGCTCCCCTCACCTGGGTTGAGCGCCCGTTGTCGTTTCTGGATATCGAGGGCACTCGCCGAACCTCGAAAGCAGAGATGTCGTGCGATACGGGGCGCCGCAATCAAGGCGCAGCGAGACTGCGTTCAGTAGTTGCTGTGAGCCAACCTATATACGCGTTCATCCACAACCTGACTGCGAATTCCTTCTTGCTGGCACGCAAGGCACCGGTGTAAGTTTTCGCGTCGGATTTGGGGGGCGCATGGTTTATCGAAACAAAACGTATATAGCTTTCGATGGCGACGAAGACATGCATTACTACAGGTTGATGACGGCTTGGTCGGCTAATGACCGTTTCGAGTTCGAGATTCGAAACGCTCATGACTTGAATACGGCCCGTGACACTAGTCAGGAGGAGAGCATCAAACGGCAACTCAGAGAAAGGTTTGCCAGCTCCAAGCTCTTCGTCATTCTTATTGGTAAGAATACACGCTACCTGACCAAGTTTGTTCAGGGGGAAATAGAAACTGCAATTCGGCTCGATCTGCCAATAGTTGCAGTGAACCTCAGCGGCCATTGCGGACAAGATGATCGATGCCCGCCGTCTCTCAGACCTGCTCTCGCCATCTATGTCCCATTCAATGCACAAATCATCACATATGCGATGAGGGACTGGCCCACTGCTCATCACAATTGCAGGATGGCAGGCCAAACCGGATGGCACTACTATAACTCTAACGTTTACAGATCCTTGGGATTGTTAACGTGAGATATATGTACCGATCAATTTTCACGCTATCGTTTTGGCGCTACGCCGTCTTCTCACGCGATGCCATTGCAAAGATTCTCGCGGCAGTCGGCCTCCTGTACGCCTTCATGGAAATGCTTGATTTCTTTGGGATCTACACAAAGGACCAGTACAGCAAGTTTGCAATCATACCGATGTTTGTTGTTGCGCTGCTTTATGTGATTTTCACGCGGCGCCCGATTGCGCGAGTTTCCTACAAAATACCCGGTAAAGATTACATTGTCGAAGTCTGTGTAGGCGACATTTTCGGTGGCACCAACGATGTTGTAGTGAGCACAAATACAACGTTCGACACCAGTATGCAGAACGGGCTCATCTCGACAGAGAGTCTTCAGGGTCAGGTGGCGACCCGCTTCTTCCGAGCCAATACTGACGAGATTGACCGCCAGCTAGCGATCGACCTGGCAAGCGCGACGGGAGTGCATCGCGATGATGCGCCTGGCAAGCCAACCGAATATCCTATAGGGACATGCGCCCGGGTGAAGGCCCATGGCCGCACGTTCTACTTCATCGCGATGTCCCGCCTTAGCAGCAACGGCACTGCCAGCGCATCGTTGCGGGACGTGGAGGATGCCTTGTCGTCGCTTTGGAAGTTCATCCTTACGCACGGCGAGCTAAAAAATGTGTCTGTGCCGCTAATTGGAACAGGGCGCGGTCGCACTGGGTACCCGCGCAAGAAAATGTGTGAACGCATTGCTCAGTCATTTGCCGACGGCTCTAAGGACCGCGTGTTCGCAAACCGGCTCAGCATCGTTATCCGTCATGAGGACGCTGACGAGTACGGGGTCAACCTGTATCAGGTCAGGGACTATCTGATCCAAAGCTTGCATTAGCAAGCTCAAGGACTGCCGGTCAAAAGATGAAAACTGGGGTTTAGCCGACCCCGGCGCCGTCCAGTGACGGCCGTTAAGGAGAGGCAAATTGTTAGACCTTAAGCTTCTCACACTTCCTTGGGTGACCTTGCTCACTCTTGCCGCTGGTTACATGGGATACTTTGTCGCTCACGTCGGAATTCGAGATCACCATAAAACCGTTGATGTGACGTTCAATACGCTCGTCTTCGGGTTCTGCGCGGCATTTGTTTATCAGCTGTTGCGGTACGCTGAGTTTAACATCCTAGCTGCGTCAGGTGCAGCTGCTGTTTTGGCTGTACTGGTGGGAGCCTTATGGCGAGCCTGCCTTCGACCGGTATTCTACAACATCATGCAAAGCACCAACGTGAGCTACGCGGACGATATACCGACGGCGTGGCTCAACCTGTTTAGCGAAACGAGCGTCGTCGGCACGCAGCTCATTGTGAAGTTGAAGGACGGTCGTACCTTGATGTGTGAGGACCTACACCGTTTTCGGGACGAGCCAAACGGCCCTTTCCGGTTTGGGGCGAAGGGTGACATCTTAATGTATGTGACCGATCAGAAGGTTGGATATGCTTGGTCCTCCGTAGAAGACGTCTTTTGGGACGAGTGGGGCTCGGAGATCACCTATATTCCCGCGTCCGAGGTAGCTCAGGTAAATTTCCGACGAAAGAAGCGCCGCGCCACCTCTACTTCTTAGGCGGTGGCGGGCGGTTGTGGTTCTCGGTTGGCGCGGTATAGCTGCCCCTTTTACCGTCGGTATTACCGATCGGCTGCCGTGGGGGCTGAGGAATAATAATTTTCTTTTCGGTCATTGATCAACCTCATTCGAAGCACCATCATTTGCCGCAGCGCAAACGTAGGCAAGCGCCACGGCTTCCAATCGCTAAGATTTTAGGCGCCGTGGAAGTTTATCCACCACTGGTTGCTTCTTAGTTGAAGTCATTTGGGTGAATTTATCTCGACAATGCCCGTCTCTGGTCACTTTCGGTGCGGCGCCACACAGGTCGCATCGATCTCGTCGATTTTTATAGAATCCGCCCTGGTCCTTTAACAAGGGCGGCCAGATCGGTGTCGTGGTCTTTTTTGCCCAGCTCACCGGGAGTAGACGGCTCGATCCGCCTCATCCGTGCTGCCTCCGCGTCCGGGGGAAAGATGGATACGACCAGTGGCATCACACGCTCCAACGATAAACTCTGCGCACTCGCCCGCTTTCACGCGTATCAATTCCAGGAACCACCGCGCCCGGCCGATGCCTGGTACCGGAAGCTCTTCACTCGGAAGGGCACTGACCCGCCACCTTGTTGCCGCCGCCGTTGGCTGTCCGTAGTCAGTGGCCTCCGTCTGTCGTCGCCAGCGCCGGACAGCCAGGCCAATCGTTCCGGTCTTTTCAGCAGCCAATTGAAGACGCCGCGACGTTGTCATCGGCAGTCGAACCAGTTCACCGACGACTGCTCCCAGGCCACCATAGGCGAGCGCCTCTTCCATGGAGGCCAGCACGTCCTCCTCCCTGTCGCTTTCGACGAAGATCACCCGCTTTGGATGTAGCCCCGCCTGTGCCAATGCCGGGAAAAACAGGTCCGGTCGTGTCAGGCACCAGACCACCTGCCCTTTTGTCTGGGCGGCAATCCCGGCTACCATCAGCGCGGCAGCTGCCCCATCGACGGTACCTGTGCCACCACCAGCGAACTCATGTAGAGCGCCAAAGGCCAGCCCACCGCCGGGCAGCTTGTCGTCGATATCGGCAACCCCGAACGGCAGAACCTGCTTTAGCCGTGCGGGCGTCCCTTCCAGGTGCTGAATGCGGTCTCGCAGCTCCGAGATCACAAGATTTGCGGCACCATGGGCCATCGCTGACCTCTGTCAAAACCGGGTTTTCATTCTGCTCGAAAGCGCGTATGTTCCTTGTTTGTTCCTGATCGTTATCTGAGTCAATCCTGATGTTTTTGACCCAATCCGCCATCCTATGTCCGTCCACAGTCACTTGGAAGACGATCAGAAAACGAAATCAAAGCGGTAGCGGGCATCGATCCACAGGCATCAGCGATGAGTGAAATAAGAAAAAATTCCTTCGATAATGGGATTATTCTCCGGGAGCTAAGGTGCAGGGTTCTCGTCGTCGCCTGTCGGAGCTGTCGCCGCAGCGACGAGATGGATCGCAAGGCGGTCGTGCGGCGGCACGGTGCATCCATACGCGCAAGCGTGTCCTGGACCCCATGACGGCATATCAGATCACGGCGATGATGCAGGGCGTCGTCACCGAAGGAACGGCGTCGAGACGAGTGAAGCTTGGGCGCCCGGTCGCGGGCAAGACGGGGACGACCAACGACAATCGCGATGCTTGGTTCGTCGGCTTCACGCCGGATCTCGTGACGGGTGTCTATATCGGCTACGATGAGCCAGCCAGTATGGGTCGCGCGGGAACTGGAAGCGCGCTCGCGGCTCCGGTCTTCAATGAATTTATGATTGCGGCCATGGCGAATGTACCCATTTCGAACTTCCTGATTCCCTCCGGAATGACCGAGCATGTGATCAGCCGGCGCACGGGAATGACAGTCACTTCCGACGACCCGGACGCGATAATCGAAGCATTTAAACCCGGAAGCGCTCCGGCGAAGATATTCCAGACAATCGAAGATGGTTCGGTGCAGACGAAGGGAGCTCCAGAAGTGGAACGTCTTATTAACAGTGGCGCCGTTGGTCTCTTCTAACGAGTGTTCGTGGCTCGCAACGAAGCGATGGCACTATAGTGCGCCCGGGCCTTCAGAAGAAGTCTGGCTAAATGAACGGAGGACGAGATCAGGCGCGACGTCCAGACCTGCCGCGGTCGCGCTCTGTCGAAGCTTCTGCATGCCTTCTTCGACAGTCCACTCATCTACATCTCTCGGGGTCGCGGCACAATGAACCAGACTGGGCGTGACGAGGAGAGCACCGCCAGCGGGAGCTACTATTTAGAGCCGAGATGAGCCTCTATTCGATGCGGCTATGGCGAGAGCCAGCCGGCATCAGCCTTCAAGGATGTCTCGATAGTGGTAGACTTGAGGACATCCGAAGTGCTTGCCCTGGCCGATGGACTTCGCGATTCGAGGTCCTTGTGGCCGATGGTCAGTATGGTACTCGATATGGACTGTTCGAGACGGTCGTAGCAACACTGGCGAGCCTCGCGGCAATTGGTTCGATATAACGCGCCGGTGATTAGTAGCAGACGCTCGGTTCGCTAGCGTAGGATTCGAGATAGCTGCACCGGGTGCAGCGAAAAGTTCTCACATCATATACGTGCATGCCTTTCAGCCTCAAACCGGTGAGCAGGCTTTTCTCAGGCTTGCCCGTGACCCAGGCTTGCTGCGAAAGCACGCCTCCATCGCCTTTCTCAAGCAAAAAACCCTCCTGCATATCTGAACCGCATTTGCTGCATTGGGGAGACATCTCCGCGACCTCCTACTTGTGGCTCAGCCTTCACCCCGAAAACTGAAAGCCTATCGTATACATCGCTTGGGTTCATGGACTGTTTAATCGTCGGAGAGTGTGTACGCGGCTGTATGCACCAGGCCTGGGTCGACGCAGAGGGCATTTGCGGCCCCGCTGGAAAACGTGGAAGTTGGGCAGTGACGGTCGAGCTGATTGAGCCACGTCGCCTTGGGACGGTGACGGCGGCGCTGCAACACTTCGGGCCACGTCGTTCAACTGTAAGGCCTTTTTCGGCCGCATGGAGTGCGCCGGTCACATTTTAAAACGGCTCTACCCAAGGCCTGATTTCGATTTCCCAAGACCATGCACTTCGATGCTGGCGTAAAAGGTCGAGGTAGGTCTGAGCAACTGCGTCCGGGTCGAGAGTGCTATCGGGCGCCTCATCGGGATCACGTCGCGCTTCGCTCCGAACTCCCCCGTCAACGACCACGTGAGCAACATGTATTCCCTTGGGCGCGAGTTCTCTGGCCGCGCTCTGAGCAAGCCCCCTCAGCGCAAATTTGCCCATGGCGAATGGTGCCGAATTTGCAAATCCCTTCACGCCGGCCGTTGCTCCCGTCAGCAGGATTGCACCTTTCGATGCAGGAAGCATCCGTCTGGTCGCCTGCTGAACTGTGTAGAAGGCGCCGAGCGCCGAAACTGCAATGGCTGACCGAACGTCTGCGGGCGCAAGTTCGGCGATCGGACCGCGAACGCGTCCACTCGCATTGTAGATCACCACCTCTGGCGCACCGATATGGGCGTCCGTCTGGTTGAACAACCGCTCCACCTGGTCCGCGTCCGCCGCATCGACCTGAAGCGCTGTTGTCCCTGTCTCGGCTGACAACGCCTTCAGCTTCTCGACATTCCGCGCGGCTATAACGACGTCCAGTCCCTCGGAGCGCAGGTTCCTGGTCAGGGACGCGCTGATGCCATGCCCGGCGCCAATGATGAGCGCGCTACGATAAGGTATAGCCATATGCTGTTCTCCATTGCCTAGGAAGAATTAGATTGGTCTTAGGTTCCTGGCTTGCAATGCCATCCAAGGATCTGAGTGGACAGATTTCGATCATGCTCCAGCTTTGGGATACGGAGTCACGCTCCCTTAAGCCGCGTGGCGTCGACTTCGTTGCGGGCCTCTTGCCGGGCGGGAAACCGCGAAGGTCGTGTCACGGGAGCGCGAGGCATGTGATGGACTGACGCACTCCAGACCTCAACCAGCACCCAGTAAACACGCGTACGCGGCTTGATTGTCGCAGTCAAAATAGACCCTTGCGCCGACGATTGATTGGGCAACCGCCGTTTGAAGAGAGGAATTTGCTAAAGGAGCAGGACATTTCGAAATATTCGTGCCTCGCGTAGTCAATCTGTCGCGTTAGAGGAGATCGACAGGAGGCGCATTCGTCAAACAGCCGTCAGCTTCACCTGAATGCATTCCTACGCAATGTCGGACAGCACGAAGCTGCCTGGCGTCTTCCCGGGACCCAGATCTCTGCCGTCACCGACAACGGCCACTATCAGAACCTCGCGAGGATCGCCGAGAAGCAAGCTCGACGCCATCTTCTTCGCGGACCATCCGGTTCTCAAGGATCGCGCACAGGACCGTCCTTGGGACTCGCTCGACCCCTTCACCCTGATCGCCGCGCTCTCCGGCGTGACGCAGCGACCATGTCAGGCAAAGGCGGCGACGGTCTCGATGTGCTAACGACCGGAAAAGCCGAGGGTTGGGACGCCATGCTGTTGGTACACTATCCTCGACGGACGGCCTTTAACGAAATGGTGCAAGATCCTCAGTATCAGGAGGCGGTTCAGGTCGGAAAGTCTGCACTCGCAGACACCGCACAGCAGACTCGGAAGATCGCGTGAGGGCTCTAACGCCATTGCGGGCTGCTGTCTTGTGAGGCGCGATCGCAGCCCGCCTTTGAAAGACGCCTTTCGCCTGGCGTCAGCTTCAACAAACGGGGAGAAGGTCAGGCCGGAAGCAGTCCGGCGGAGCGGTAACTGTCGATCATGACATCGAAGAGCGAAATGTCCGACCTGCTCCGCGCGAGGAGCTGTGCACCGGCGACCGCGGCGAATATCGCCCGTGCTCTTGCCACGCTTTGCTTTTCATCGGTCAGACCCGCCTCCATAAGCCGATCCGCAATCCATGCGACGTTGACGTCGGCGAAGGTCTGTACCTCTTTGCGGACATGTTCCGGCAGATCGTCATATTCCGCCCCAAGAAAACTTCCCAGGCAAAGTCGGTTGCCATTTTCCAAAGACATTCGGAAGGTGTCCGGGTACTGGCGTAAGCTGGCCCTGGCGTCCGCAAGCGCTCCCGCGACGTCCTGCAGCCAGGCTTTAGTGTCCTGCCAGTAGCGCTCTGCGATAGCTGCAGCGAGGTCAGCCTTGCTCGGGAAATGGTGGTAGATGCTCGCGGCCTTGATGCCCACCTCGGCTGCTAGCTCACGCATATTGAGGCCGCCATAGCCGTGAGCCTGCGCGCTTAGGCGCCCAGCCGCGAGAATTGCCTCCCTAGCATTTCCGCTCATACAACCATTCCTCATTCAAAGCTAACGAATGTTAGATAGGGGTTGACGGCCGAGATGTAAAGCCCTAGCTCTTGCTTACCTACCAACTGTTAGTTAGAGAGAACGTCATGAGCGAAGAACTGATTTATTCCGATGCCACCGGGCTTGCCGAGCTTATTCGCCGCAAGGAGGTATCGCCCGTCGAAGTGGCGCAGGCACATCTCGATCGCATCGAAGCAATTGACCCCAGGGTCAACGCCATCGTCACAGTCTAAGACGGAGCGTTCAAGCGGCTCGGAGTGCCGAAGCTGCCGCACGAGCCGGCAAAGAACTCGGACCCCTGCACGGCGTGCCTTTCACCGCAAAGGACTCGATCGAGACTGGGGGCGTCATGACGCAGCGCGGTTCGCCGATCTTCAAGGGCCGCATGCTGATCGCGACGCGACCAGCGTCGCACGCCTGAAGAAGGCCGGTGGCATCCTGTTTGCCAAGACCAACCTGCCGGAATTCTCCTATTGGATTGAGAGCGACAATCTGCTTTCCGGACGTTCGACGGGATCTGGAGCGGACGCCGGGCGGATCAAGCGGCGGGGAGTCTGCCGCAATCGCCGCAGGCATGTCGCCCCTCGGTCTTGGGACCGATCTTGCGATCTCCGTCCGCGGGCCGGCTGCGTAAACCGGGATCACCTCGATAAAAGCGTCCCACGGCCGTGTCCCGATGACCGGGATCTGCCACGAGCGCCGCGTCGCTTCTGGCACGTCGGTCCGATGGCCCGGTCTGTGCGGGGCATCGCTCTCGCCTTCTCGCAGTTGGCAGGTGCCGACGGACAGGACGCCTTCTCCTTAAGTACGGTTCCATTCGATGAACAACCCCGGCTACCCTGACCCTGTCGGTCATTCTGATTCATGGTTATTCCTTGGTGCGTTAGGGGCCGCAACGAAGCGCATCACCCTTGCGACGGGTGCCATCGTCCTGCCGCTGCGTCACCCTCTGCACGTGGCAAAGGCAGCCCTCTCGATGGACGTCCTGACCGACGGTCGTTTCGTGCTCGGACTGGGTTCCGGCGACCGGCCTTCGGAGTTCTCCCAATTCGGAAAAGATCTCGCCGAAAGGCGTGACCTGTTTCGTTCTCACTGGTCTGCAGTGCGGCAGGCACTCCACGAAGGGTGGACCGCTGCGGATGGCGCGGAGTTCGACATCCGGCCGCGAACCGGCCGGCGCATCCCACTTGTTGCAGTAGGATCGTCGTCGCAGTCGCTGGAATGGATTGCAAGGAACGCGGGCGCTTGGATGACCTACCATCGCCCGTTGAACGTTCAGAAGGACCGGGTAGCGCTATGGCATGGAGCCGTCGCCAAATCGACATCCGAGTTTGGTGGGCTTGGGCAGGCCATGGTGATAGATCTTTTAGACGGCTCCGGTGGAAGGCTTGAGGATGTCAATCTCGGCTATCGGGCGGACCCCGATGGCGTCGCTTCTGCGTTGGGCGGAGTGTGCGCTGCCGGCATGCATCATGTCGCGATCAACTTGGCGGGCGATGAGCGGAAGGCGCTTGGAGATCTTCAAAGGCTTGCCGCCGATGTGCTTCCGAGAATCTCCTGAGCAGGGCCCTATGTTCTTTGCGGCGCGGGGCTCCAAGGCAACGGCTCGTCTCATCCGAGATGCTTGCCTTCGTCTCAACGGAATGAGGCTATGGACGCCACTCCTGGGAATTCCGGTCGTCAAGCTCGCGGTCAAGATAGAAGGCAGCGCTGATCAACGCCAGGTGTGTGAAGGCCTGCGGAAAGTTGCCGGCGAGCCGCGCCCTTGCGTCGAATTCCTCGGCGTAAAGCCCGAGGTGGTTGGCGTAATTAAGCGCAGCTTCGAAGACCCTGCGAGCTTTCTGCGTCTCTCCTGCCCGCGCCAGACACTCCGCGTACCAGAACGAGCAGGCTGAGAATGCGCCCTCCTCCCCGTCCAGCCCGTCGTTGCTTCGGTACCGGTGCACGATACCGTCGTCAGCCAGCTCGGTCCCAATAGCCTCAAGCGTCGAAAGCCACCGCGGATCGGTAGCGCTCACAAACCTCACGAGGGGCATGAGAAGAAGCGAGGCGTCGAGCAGCTCGCCGCCCTTCGTCTGGACGAAATGACCCTTGTCTTCGTTCCAGAAGTTCTTCCAGATGTCGGTGTATATGTCGTTCCTCACGTCTTGCCATTTCGCGAACGGCGCAGCGAGAGACCGCTTGGTCGCCAGCCGTATCCCGCGGTCGACGGCAACCCAGCACATCAGCTTCGAATGAAGAAATTCCTGGGGCTCCCGGCGCATCTCCCAGATCCCCGCGTCGGCTTCTCGCCAGTGGTCGCAGACGTACTCGACCACCTCGCGAACGCTTTCCCAATGGTCATGAGAGATTGCATGGCCGTATTTGTTGCTGAGATAGATTGAATCGAGAAGCTCGCCGTATATGTCGAGCTGGAGCTGCTCCGACGCCTTGTTGCCGATACGAACCGGCGTCGCGCCTCCGTATCCCCGCAGGTGATCGAGGCTGATCTCTTCGGGCACTACTCCACCATCCACCGCGTACATGATTTTCAGGCGACCGCCCGCGTCACAGCCTGAGGCCCGCTGGCCGATCCAGTTGTTGAAGGCCATCGCCTCCTGCCGGTAGCCGAGTCTCATAAGCGCGTAGACCGTGAATGAAGCGTCTCTGATCCAGGTAGCTCGGTAGTCCCAGTTGCGCCTTCCGCCTGGCGCTTCGGGCAGACCGAATGTCGCGGCTGCAATGACCGAACCGTGCTTGCGCGACGTCATGAGCTTCAAGGTGAGAGCAGAACGGCTGACCATTTCGCGCCACCGTCCGCGATAGGTCGACTGTCGCGCCCAGTCCTGCCAGAAGGCGACGGTCTGTTCCTCCATTTTCTGCGCCGTCTCATCGAAGTCGTCATCGCCGTCGTCGAGAATGAAATCGACCACCTCGCCTGCGCTGACCTCAATCTCCGTAACGACCGCACCGTCGACCTCGGTGAGCGGCGCCCCCGCCATCAACCGCACAACGGCACCGTCGCCTTGTCGCCAAATTGCCACCGTATCAGCCAGTTCTGGTGATATTTGTTTGGAGGCGTACTCGAACCTCGGGGCGCAGGTCACGCGGATCCTCATAGTACCTCGGGTCGCTCTGAACCGTCGGACCAACATGCTGGACCCATCGCTGCGGCGGTTCTTCACGTACATGAAGTCCGTGAGCTCACCACTGGCCTCGTCGGCCATCCATCGCGTAAGCAGAACGTTGGTATCTGGAAGGTATTGCTGCGTCACGCGGGCATCAGGAAGGTCCGGAGCGATTTGAAACATTCCGCCCCGCTCAGGATCGAGCAATGCAGCGAAGATCGACGGGCTGTCAAAGTCGGGCCAGCAAAGGAAGTCGATCGTACCGTCCGTCGCGACGAGTGCAATCGTCGCAAGATCGCCGATGACGCCGTGGCTCTCTATAGGGCGCGGAATGTCTGCGACGGCGCGCGCCGCAACATCCACGTCCATCGCACTTCCTGTCAGCTCGATCTTGTTATCCATCGCGTCAACTCCTCGTATGCGATGCGCCATGCCCGCTAATGGGCAATCTGGCGCACCTAACTCGAAGGACAAGCAAAAGCACGCTGTGGCCGCGAAGGTGAGTGCCGGCCGTTGTACAATCGGAGCTTCCGTTGTGTAATCCTCGCTCAATCGGGTCGGCAGCGCCGACACATGCGGCCGCCGAGGGCAACGAACGCGCACGGCAAGTTTCCATCCGGCCTAATGCCAATGAGGCTCGTCATGGACGAGCTAGCTGCGCTGCGCGGCACACGGTGGTCACGCGGCGCGACGCAGACGCCCCGCCGCAGCAAATTTTCTCAATTAGGCAGTCACTGCCACCAATGAAATTGACGCCGTTGTGCCGACAAAACATGACCGAATGAGCGGCGACGCGCCTCGGCGATAGATGTCCGAATATAAAGACATCGGCCAACGAGGCTATTCGTGTAAGTATGGAAATTTGAAAATCCATGACGCGTTCGCAACCAGAAAGTGCGATCAGATATCCTCTGACCGTTTTGCTCGGAAGCGATGCCAATATCAGAGTTATTCGAGCACTTTCCAGACACGGAGGAATGCTTTCGTCAGCGGATGTTGCTCGACGTAGTGGTGTATCTCGCGACACCGCGTGGCGGAGCCTCCTGTTTCTTGAATCTACACGCCTTGTTTTGACCGAAGGTTCCTCACGGGCACGCGTTCAGCGCCTGAACAGAGATCATTTCCTGTCTGCTGCCCTTGATTGCCTGTTCGAAACCGAGGCAGCACGGTTCAAGGCTATACTCGATGCGGTCGGACGAAGTGTGAAAGGTCTGGAAGTCGAAAGCCTATTCATTTACGGAAGTGTGGCGCGGAACGAGGATCGCCCCGATAGAGATCTCGACATCTGCGTGGTCGCAAAGGCAGATGCCCTTTCAAATTCCGTCGAGCACATTCGGAACTCGTTGAGGGACGACGCCGAAAGACTTTCATTCCTGCCGAACGTCGTTGGACTCGATCGCCGAGACATCGCCAGGCTATCGGGAGATGACGATCCGTGGTGGCGATCGGCGAGCGAGGACGCTATCGTCTTGTCTGGCAAGCGGCCTGATCAAATCGTTGTGCATGGAAAGTCTGACAATGGCTAGGATTGGTCCAACCAAAAAGAAGGATGCAACCTGCGCGGCCGGCAGGCTGGTAATCGCGCGGGGTTTTCTCAACAGCGCTCGCAACGGCATTTCTCATCGCCGATCCAGGAGATATCGGTAATCCGTCAATGTCGACAGTCATAAACTGTGCCATAGCTTACTCGGATGCGCTCACTGCGAAGATACGTGGAGAGATCAATCAAGACGACCACCAGACTGTCGTGAAGCTCTTTGCGTGGGCCGAGGAGCGGTTTCTGTTAATTAGGTGACTTTGAACGTGGTCGGATGTCGAAGCGGTCTGCGTTCGAATCAGTCTCTATTTCATCCATCTTACCGGAGCGGTGGGATTGCTATCGCCGGCTGGTGGCAGTTGCTACAGTATAGCGCAATTTTCGAAGTGCGGTTCACGAGCGGCGGAGGGTTCTCTGCCTAATCCAGCTAACCATTCTGTCAGAGACCGTAGGTTGATGTCTGGCCCATTGTTTTTTGGTAAATCGACTGCGGCAGATGTTCGAACGAACGACGTGTCATCGCCGTATCCTCTTCGATCTGATGGACATTGACTAGGCTTTAAGCCGGGATGCGAAAAGCACCAATTTGCGTTCATGCCGCTGCCTTTTGCGAGAGAGCCGCTCCCGCGGCACGGAGGAGGGCGCGCATCCGGCCGCCGGGCAGCGCGCCCTGCGCCCGCCTCTAACGCTTGGGACGCGGCATGCGCAGCACATACCAGCGAAATTGCCTCTGACCTTTATAACGGCGCTTCTGCCAGAGATATGAGGCCGGCATATCTTTCGGCTGAAAGCGGTATCCCGTCTCGCTCGGCTTTCGCGCGTGTAACATGTCTTCTGTCGCCGGGCAGTCGTTCCTGTCCGGATTCCAGAACCAGGTCGCAAATTCCGGCCACTCGTTCGGCGAACACGTCGTTGCCACCGCGCGCCGGATCAATCACCACGAAGAACTGGCCCGTGAATGGCGTCTGCGCCCCCTTGTGGTTGCTCCAGTCGAACTCGCCGGAAAAATAACCGCCCGTAAGCGCCGCACTCAGGATTTCCACCATCAGCGCGATGGAATTGCCCTTGTGGCCACCAAATGGCAGAAGTGCACCACCGCTCAGAATCTCTTTCGGATCATTGGTCGGCAGCCCGTTGCGATCGACACCCATACCGGGTTTGAGCTCGTGACCCGCGCGCGCTGCGATTTGCACGTCCCCGTGAGCGATGGCGGATGAGGCTTGGTCGAACACGAACGGTGCCGCACCTGCGCGTGGCGACGCGAAGGCAACCGGATTGGTTCCAAACACTGCCTTCTTGCCGCCATGTGGCACAACGCACGCCATGCTGTTGACGACGCTGAGCGCAACAAATCCCTCTTCCGCAAAGGGTTCGACATCCGGCCACAAGGCACTGAAATGGTGCGAACGCCGAATGGCGAGAACGGCGACGCCATTGGCCTTGACCTTTTCGATCAAGAGAGGTCGTGCGGCGAAAAACGCCGGTTGCGTGAAGCCGCCCTTGGCATCGACACGCACGAAGGCCGGCCCGACATCCTCGACCTCGGCCACTGCCTTGCCGTCGACCCAGCCGCTGTTCAGCGACGAGACATAGCCAGGCATGCGAAAGACACCGTGGCTGAGGGATCCGTCACGCTCGCAGCCGGCGCAGTTCTCGGCGAGAATCTTCGCATTGTGCTCGGATACGCCGTTCTTGACAAAAATCCGCTCAAGCAACGAAACGAGTGCGCTATAGGGAAGGTAGACCGTGTCGTCGGCCATAGGTCATTCTCCCGCCGCGCCATTGAGGCGCTGATCGACTAACGACAGCCAGTAGCGGACACCATGTACGATGGCGCCGTCGTTGAAGTCATAGGCAGGGTTGTGGAGATCGGCGCTGTCGCCATTGCCGAGCCAGATCAGTGCGCCGGGGCGCTTTTCCAGCATATAGGAAAAGTCTTCCGAGCCCATCGTTGCGGGCCAGTCGGTTTCGACCTTTTCCGCGCCGGCAACCGCCGTCGCGGCCTTTGCAGCAAGCCTCGCCTTTGCTGGATCGTTGACCGTGATGGGATAGCCTGGGCGCCAGTCGATGACGGCTTCGGAACCGAAAGACTTCGCGGTGCTGGACACGACCTCGCGGAACCGCTCCTCGACCATCTTGCGCGTGTCGGCGTTCATGGTGCGGATGGTCCCGCCAATGCGGATCGCGGCCGGGATGACGTTGAGCGCGCCGACGTTGCCGCCTTCGAAATAGGTTACCGACACGACGACCGGATCGAACGGATTAGTGAAGCGCGATGAGATCGCTTGCAGCGCCACGGTGATCTGGGCGCCGGCGAGCACCGGATCGTGGGAGAGGTGCGGATAGGCGGCATGGCCCCCCTTGCCGTTGATGGTGATCACGAAGCGGTCACCGCCGGCCATCACCGGGCCGCTGCGAATTGCGAAGGAGCCGACATCCAGGCCCGGCTGGTTGTGCATGCCGTAAACCTCTTCGATACCGAAGCGCTCGAGCACGCCCTCCTCGATCATCACCCGCGCGCCGGCGCCGCCTTCTTCCGCCGGCTGGAAGATCAGGACGACCTTGCCCGCGAAGTCGCGGTTTTCCGCCAGCTGCTTGGCTGCTGCCAGGAGCATGGCCGTATGCCCATCATGGCCGCAAGCATGCATCATGTTCTCCACCTTCGAGGCGTAGGGCAGGTTCGTCTGTTCGGCCATCGGCAATGCATCCATGTCGGAGCGGAGCGCGATCGTGCGGCCCGGGCCTTTGTTGCCGTTGACGACGGCGACGACGCCTGTCCTAGCGATGCCTCCCACAACCTCGTCACAGCCGAATTCCTTCAGCTTGTCCGTCACCAGAGCCGCCGTTTTCGGGAGGTCGAAGAGCAGTTCGGGATGTTCATGGATCGTACGCCGCCAGTCCTTTGCTTCATCGGCGAGGGCGGCGAGGGATGGTGCGTCGAAAGTCATGCGGACTCCAGTCTTTTTGGCGTATGCTTGCGGCCTGAGCGACGGACGGCCCGGATCGGTCCGGCATCCCGTCGAGCAGCATGCGCGCATGGTCGTTTTGCGGTCGCGCAAGGATATCCTCAACCGTGCCGCTTTCAACCAGCTTTCCGCGAAAGATCACAGCTGATGCAGAAATAGAGCCGCGATTGTCGAGTGCCGAGGTGGTTGGGTCAAATTCATCTCTAGCGGTAGGCCACAGTCATCTCCACCACTGCTGTGGACCTGCAACAGTCTCGGTCTGAAGGAGCTCGAATCCTTAGCTGCAGCCAAGAAATTCAGGTGGCCCGCCGAATTCGAGATGGAAAAGCCATTCTTCGTCCTGATGAATCGCGACGAGATGACCGTGCGGCAGTACGAGGCGAGCCAGCGCGTAGTCCTCGATTTCATATCGCGATCGACGTGAGGCATGCATAGCATCGGCGTTCGAGGATTGCGAGACGACCGAAGGTCGTTGCCGCGCGTGGGGCCAGCCGCAATGACTGCCGGAACCGGGATGGAGATCGAGAGAATGGCTGGTTTTGTAAAAAATGCCTTCGTGGTGGCCCTCGTTGCTATGCCGTGCCTTCCGTCGGTGTCCGTCCTTGCCGAGAACTATTCGATGAAGCTCACCCGCAAAGGGTCGAACCTCTGACATGTTGATCGAATTCAGCGACGCCCGCTACCTGCAACCCGTGAAGACTTTTCACAATCTCGTACCGTACTTGAATTTAGGGCATGCTCGGCCGGAACTTCGAACAGACAGGCGTGTTTCAACTTCGACGCTCCCGTCCCAACCTCATTTCAAACTGGAGATAATCATGACCCTCGAAGGGAAGAAGATCGCCGTCCTGATCGCACCGCGCGGCACCGAGGAACCCGAATTCAAACAGCCCAAGGAAGCAGTCGAAGCTGCCGGCGCTACCGTCACGGTCGTCGGGATCGAGGCCGGCGAGGCCAAGACCAACAACGGCGATCTCGATCCGGGCGGCAGCTACGCCGTGGACAAGGCCGTGAAGGATGTTTCGGCAAGCAATTTCGACGGACTTGTGATCCCTGGCGGCACTGTCGGCGCCGACAAGCTGCGTGCGGACGAGCATATCGTTTCGTTCGTGCGATCCTTTTTTGAGCAGGGAAAGCCTGTCGGCGTGATCTGCCACGGCCCTTGGCTCCTGGTGCAAGCGGACGTTTTAAAGGGACGTACGGTTACGTCCTACTCGTCGATCCGCAAAGACATTGAGAACGCGGGGGCCACCTGGGTCGACCAGGAGGTCGTGACCGATCAGGGATTAGTGACGAGCCGGAAGCCTGATGACCTTCCAGCGTTCTGCGCAAAAATCGTTGAGGAATTCGGCGAAGGTCGACACCCGGAACAGGCGCGCAGCGCCTGATCGAACATGGAGGCGTCGGATTCGTCCGGCGCTTCATTCACTTTCGCGACGCCGCAAGTTCTCTGTTTCGGCCAGTCCCTCTTTGGACGGTTCGTTCGACCTCCATGGGCAAACGGCGTCGTTCAGACAGCGCGCGGAGGGGACACGTTTTCATGGACCCAACAGCAATTCTGCCGCCTTGCCGACGTCTGGAACTTCGGCATAAGGCCGCCAGTCCGGGTTTCCCTGCTCCCCACGCCGGTTGACCCAGACGCCACGCAAGCCCAGCTCGTGGCGCGCCTTCATGTCCCAGTACATTCCCATTGCGACATGAACGGTTTCGTCGGCACTGACGCCCATCGTTCGATAGGCGTGCTCGAAGAATTCGCGCGACGGTTTGTAGGCCTGCGCTTGCTCCGCAGTGATGACGTAGTCGAAGGCAACGCCGATACGCTCGACCGTCGGTGCGATGAGGTCATCGTCGGAGTTCGTGAAGATCGCCAACTTGTAGCGTTCCCGGAGCAGGCGCAGGGCATCCGGAACGTCAGAATGCGGACCCATCATCATGGGCGCGTTGGCGATACGTTTGATATTGTCCGAGCTGAGCTCGACGTCGTGATTTCGAAAGGCGGTGTCGAACCCCGAGCGGAGAATTTCTTTGTAGAGCCTATGGGGCTTGTCCGCCGTCATCTGTTTGGCAATAGCGGAGAAGTCGTCGAGAACCACCGTTGCGTCGGTGTCAGTTCGTCCGTAATTGGTCAGCGTCGAGGCTATCTCCCGCAGCAGGACCTCGTACCACCGCACCAAAGTGCCGTAGCAATCGAAAGTGATGACCTTTGGTATCGGATTGAGATCGAACGGCAGATTCGAGGCAACGGTCGCGGCGGGTGGGACCCGCTCGAACGAGTGATGGTCGACCGCGACGTGAGCGGTCGCCTCGACCAGGTCGAACGACCGTTTCTTTTCTGGCCGCTCGGTGTCGAGTTCCTCGGAGCTTTCACCGCTGCTCATGACGTACCTCCCACAACATGGTATCGAATGCGCCGGTCTTCGGAAGCGGAGCGTGCGGCGAGCGATTGGAGACGGGACCGACATCAATCTCGCTCAAATTGAGAGGGCCGGATACTGGGGCAGATCTACCGCTTTCGCATTGCCCGCAAAGAGGCCGCCCGACACCTTCTGTAAAGATTGCGACGCCATGATGCGAAGGACTCCGTGAAGCGCGGCAATGCCCATTCGGGTGCGCGGATGCACCAGCCTCGGCACGATCTTTGGAATTCCTTGGGCTTTCTTGACGAAAGGCCGCATGACGTTCTCGTATTTTCGGAATGCGTCCTCGACATCACCGTTTGTCGCAAGTTCCCCGGCCAGCACGTAAGCGCCGCAGATCGCAAGCGTCGCCCCGACGCCGCCCAAAGGCGTGACGCACCACGCCGCGTCTCCGAGCAGCACCACCCTGCCCCGCGACCACCTTGGCATGCGAACCTGCCTCAGGACGTCAAGATAGAAGTCCTGCGTCGTCCCCATTGCGTCAAGGACACGCGGCGTCTGCCAACCGGCATCGCGGAACTCGTTGCGAAGCCACGCCTTCTGGCGGCTCTGATCCCAGCTTGCTTCGTCACCGTTCTTCCTATGGATCGCGAGGTTCGCCCGCATCGTTCCGTGCATGTCGGGACGGATCGAGACGCTTCGGCAGCCGGGGGCGTTGAACCAGCGCCATAGCCGCTCGTCACCTTCTTCCCGCGGGATCGTGAAGTAGGCCATCGTCATGTCCATCCAGCGCGGATTGTTCTGGCCGCTGAAAACCAGATCGCGCGTCGAGGAGCCGACGCCTTCCGCTACGAGGAGGATGTCATACTCCTCCTTCGTACCTCTCTCGAAGTTGACGGAGATGCCCCGGGTGGCGGGGGAGACTGACTTGATCGTCTCGCCGAACCTGAAGTCCGCCCGCGCGCGAGACGGCTCGTAGAGGAGACGCGAGAGGTCGCCTCGCAGGATTTCCATCTCGGCCGTCGGACCGTCTGCGCCGAGTTTTTCGGTGACGATCCTCGCGACCACGTCATCGTTTTCGTCGACCCAGGCTATTCCCTTCTCGCCGGTGCCCAGAGCGAGCGCTGCGTCTTCCAAGCCCATCAGTCGTAGGACTTTGCGGCCCTCGCCGCGCACGTCGACGTTCTGCCCACCGTCGCGGAACTCTGAAGCCTTCTCGATGACGGTGACGTCGAAGCCGTTTCTGCCTAGCCACCAGGCTGCAGCGCAACCAGCGATGCTGGCACCTGAGATAAGAACGGTGCGTGCCATTCGCGTTCCGACGTTCAGTGCTTGGCTTGATGATCGCCGCGGTCACCTTCGCCAGGCTTTGCGACCGTCTTGGACTTTTGGCGTTTGTCTGCCGACAGCGCGCGGCCGACGTCCGTCGACTCCTTAAACTGTCCCTTTTCATCGCGCCGCACGTAGCGCTTGTCAGTTCCGGTATCGAGAAGTTTGCGCTTCGACATGGGTGTTCTCCATCTGGGTCAGACGCAGAAACGTGCGAGATTCCAATTCGTTGCGTCGGTAATCGCACGCTTTGGGGCGGCGGATTCCTTCCGAGCTTAATTCTCCCGGAATGAAAATGGCAGCAAACGAGTCTAATTCTCTGAAAAGATTATTCCTTTTGACTAGGGCCGAGTCATCTTGCAAGATCTTCATTCGCGAACAATGTTTAGGAGTGACACGTATGGCGAGTGGACAAAGAGCCCAGCGAAGGGTCTTCCTCAATTTGGCGAGGTCTCCTGCGGTGTGGCCCTCTATACAGCCGCCCGTACCTCCGACCGCATCACCTTCAACACGATCAACAAGCAGACGGGCAGTCGCGTCAACCAAGTCTTCATCGACGGCGAGACCGAAGAGCCGGTGCCCAGGGAAGCGCAAAGCAAAGGCTTCGAAGCTAGGCCACCCCCGTCCTGCGATCGGCCATGATGTACTTGGGTTAGCTTCTCCACCGCAATGTTAGAATGTCCTGTTTTAACAAAGTTAACGTGTCGCAGTCCCCGCGTTTCGTAACCCGGAGATGAGCAGATGTGATTGATTACGATGAGCGAGCGAGTTCTGCAGCGGATTGAAATTTTGTCTAGGGTGGCGGCTGGCCGTATGAAGATGTGACGGCGGCGCATGTGCTTGACGTGAGCACGCGCCAGGTGCGTCGGTTGTTGACGCGGATGAGTGTTGGTGGTGCCGCATCGATCCGTCACAAGGCGATCGGCCGGCCTTCAAACAACCGTATCAGCGATGGGCTTCGAGATTATGCGATGACCCTCGTTCGCGAATCTTATGCAGACTTCGGTCCGACCCTGGCGTCAGAGATGCTGGCCGAGCGGGATGGATTGCGGGTGTCGCGCGAGACCTGCGTCATTGGATGATCTCTGGCTGTAAGCCGGCTGCGGGCACCGTCACATTGCAAAACGTCAGAAAATCGCTTAAACTTCTGACAGGAGAATAATAATGCAACGATTGACAACACTGATCATGACCCACGCCGAACAACTACCCGAAGGAACAGCGCTTTCGGCGAAGATCTTCCTGCATTTGGGAAACCGTGCCGCGGTAGACCAGGCATTGTCACGTCTGTATGAACGGGGCGAGCTCGTTCGGGTCGGTAGGGGGATCTATTTGAAGGCGATCAAGGGCCGCTTCGGAAGCCGACCACCGACGGTCGAGCAAGCTGTCGAAGCTGTTGCACACCAGCGTGGCGAGGTCATCGTTTCGAATGGCGCTGCGGCTGCCAACTCGCTGGGACTTTCCACCCAGGTTCCGGTCCGATACGTATATTTCACATCCGGCCGCAGCAGAACCATGACTATAGGTAGCCAGACGGTCGAGTTAAAGCACGTGCCGCGCTGGCAGCTCGCCTTGGCGGACAAGCCTGCCGGTCTGGCGGTCCGCGCGCTGGCATGGCTTGGTCCGGAAAAGGCCGAGGAGGCACTTCCGACCATCAAGCGGAAGCTTTCCGCCGAGGCGTTCGGCGAGCTCATTGCCGCCGTCCCTCAGTTTCCCAGTTGGCTTGCCCGCAGTGTCGGAAAGGCCGCTTATGGGTGAACAGTTTTTGCAGCTGTCCCGAGACGATCGAAGAGACGTTCTTGCTATCGCCGCTGAGAAAGGCGGGCGGCCGATCCATCTTCTGGAAAAGGACACGTGGGTCGTCTGGGCGCTGCAGACCCTTTGTGGAACGGCGCTCGGTGACCACCTTGTCTTCAAAGGCGGCACGTCCCTCTCTAAAGCCTACAATGCCATTAACAGGTTTTCGGAGGATGTCGACCTGACTTACGATATCCGCGAGCTTGCTCATGATCTCGTTGGCGAGAACGAGGAGGCACTGCCGGAAACCAGAAGCGAGGAAAAGCGCTGGTCGAGCGAGGTTCGCAAGCGTTTGCCGACCTGGGTATTAGAGACCGTGAGCTCGCTCATTGTCGATGCGATCAGTGCCCAGTCGCTTCCAGCCACCGTCCGCGTCGAAGCCGACAAGCTTTTCATCGATTACGAAGCAGTTGCTGGCGGATCCGGCTATGTTGCTCCAAGCGTTATGCTGGAGTTCGGGGCTCGAGCGACCGGAGAACCGGCAAGCGTTCGCGACATTGCGTCCGACGCGGCAGGCCTTGTGGATGGCATCGAATTTCCCCTTGCGAGGCCGCGGGTCATGCATGCCGAGCGCACATTCTGGGAAAAGGCGACCGCAATTCATGTCTTCTGCCTACAGGAAAAGCTCCGCGGAGAACGCTTTTCACGCCACTGGCACGATATCGTTCGTCTTGACGATATCGGTATCGCCAACAGTGCAATCGCTGATCGCGACCTAGCCAAATCGGTGGCGCAGCACAAATCCATGTTTTTCGCCGAGAAAGCCGTCGATAGAGCGCCGATCGACTATGAAGCGGCCGTGGGTGGTGGGTTGCTGCTTTCTCCTTCCGGCAAAGGAAGGGCAGCTCTCGAACAGGACTACGCCAGGATGCTTGCAGACGGCCTTCTTCTCGACGAGGCCGAGACTTTCGACGAACTCCTAGCTAAATGCGAGACGATCCAGGATAAGGCTAATGCTGGGCGCTGATTGAGGCGTCGCTGGTGCTTGGCCGATCCCGGCTTCTGGCGGGCCAGCGCCAAGCCGACCTACACGCGCTTGTTAATGCGTAACGAGCCGTTTCACGAGATTTCACTGACGCTCGGGCTCAGTGTGAAACGCAGGTCAATGGATCGTTGAATGCATCTGGTGGAGTAAGGACTCAACAGCTACGGTTGAATGCGGCTATCGCCAGCGAGAGCTTGCCTCGCTGGCGTGGGGCTCGAGGTATCCGTAGCCGACACAACGAAACATTCTTATGTCACAGGCCGCCCTCCCCTTAAGCCGCAGTCCGGCAAGGGGGCTTTCCTCAGGCGTGCCGGTGACCAGGCTTGCCCTGAGAGAACACCGCGCCGTTTCTCTGGCAATAAACCCGCCGAGATTTTGACGATCAAGGACGGAGCGTGTGGCTGGGTCCGATTGCCGGGTTCGAGCAGAGCGACTGAAATCGAGCGTGATCCGGTTGTTGACCGCGCATCCAACAACACACGTTCAATTTTTACACGCAGGCTTCCGGACGTCGTGCTTTCTAGCGGCCGTTCGGCATTGTGAAAGTGAAGCACGTTGCTGTCTCATCGGAAGTGACGTCGATCGTTCCGCCGTGAGCCTTCGCAATCTCCATCGCAATATAGAGGCCGAGACCGAGGCCTTGTCCTCCACGAGAGGCACCGCCGCGCTTAAACGGCAGGAACAGCTTTTCCATGTCGTCCTTGCCTATGGCTGGGCCCGCGTTTCGCACGCTGACCTCGACGCCGTCAGCGCCATGCCGCCCCGCGATCTTGACAGGATGCTCGTGCAACCCGTGAGTGACGGCATTCGACACCAAGTTCGAGAACAACTGTGCGATCCGGAGACTGTCGACCACTACCGGCTGCTGGAAATCCAGTTCGAGATGAATTGCGCGGGCGGGGTGGGCGGAACGAATTTCGTCGGCCACGATCTGCAACGTCTCGCTGAGATCGGCCTCCTTCAAGTCCAGTGAGATGCCGCCCCCAAGCCGCGCGCGGGCGAGGTCCATGATGTTGTCTACAAGGCCGGTCATCCGGCAGATACTTGCCTTCATCAGGCTTAGGACGAGCGGGCTCCGTTCAGTCCAGCCTTCCTTGAGGAGACGGCTGGTTCCCGCGTCGATTGCGGCGAGCGGATTGCGAAGGTCATGGCCGAGAACGGCGATGAACTGCTCTCGCAGATCTGAGAGCTCCCGCTCCAAATCAAGAGATGCCTCGGTAGCACGGAGGCGGTCGCCAGCGTCCAGATGATGCGCGATCAGTTCCGCAAACAGCTTGAACGTGCCGATGACCTGCGGGTCGTTGACCTTCGCCGGGTTCGGGTCGATCGCGCACAACGTGCCCCAGAAGGTGCCATCCTCGCGGATGATAGGCATGGAGATGTAGCTTCTCAAGCCGTAGATCCGGGGCGTGTGATGATCTCTGTAGCGATCATCCACAGAGGCGTCGTCGAAGACGATAGGCTGCCGGTGATCACGGATTTCGTTGCAAAGCGTGCTCTCGATAGGCAATTCGTCGCCAGGCTTCAGCCCAAAGCCCACGTTGTCCAGAGAGCTGCAAGTGATCCAACGCGTTTCCGTGACCCGAGCGATCGCCGCAAAGCCCATCTTGGTGGTTCGAAGCGCAACGTCCAGCATCGTCGGAACAGCGGCTATCCCGGCGATCGCCTCGATGTCGGCTTTGTAGTCGCCCGCTATTAAATCTGGAGATAAGGGCGTTGGAGATCTGTCCAAACTCAACCTTGCTGCAAAGCCGATGTTGTCGACGGCAGTCGCGGCTGCTTCGGCCAGCGCCTCGAGCGTTTCGACTTCCCAGCGCGTCGGCTCGTAGGGCTGGGACCAATAGGCGCCAATCGCGCCGACGGGGTCCGCGAGGCCAATTGGCGCCATGGCAACCGACCGGACAAACGTGTCGGCGTATAGCTCGTGCGGAATACGGTCATCTTGCAGGACGTCGGGGACGACCACAGTCTGCCGGTTGATCATCGACCAGCCCGAGATGCATGCGGACGCAGGAAACTTCGCACCTTTCCACAGCGGCCCGATGGCGTCTTCTTCGATGTAGTGACAGAGGTCGCCTTCGCGCCGAATGAGGGCTATCCCTTCGCAGCACACGAGGGAACGCGCACTCGCACGGATCGTCGCAATTACATCGTCAAGCGTGCGCGCACGCGAAATAGCAGCCGTCGCTTTCGTCAAATTGGCGAGAGACGTCCTGAACTCGGTGGAATCGGTTAACGGTGCCACCGCGGTCCTTTCGAAGGCATGAATATTCGCTCAGGTATGGGACCTTCGCATACTCTAGACCGATATGATAGCTCGGTGGGAAATTAAGCGGAACATTATGGTGAGACCCAAGCTTGTCCTAATATCAAGCGCATCCACTGCCGATCGATTTCCTCGCGCGGCGTCGTTAGAAGTCCTTATTTTCAAAGGAGTTTCCACTTTGAAACCTCGCAATATCGACCACTGAGAGCGCCTATGTACGATATCGTACCAATGGCCGTGAGCTCTTCGCGAGCCTCCCCTCGACAAAGCAAGTTTGCCATGTCAGGGAATGGAGCTTTCGTCGGGCAGTGATTTAGCATCGTGATGTCGGTTGACGCTATGCGGGCGGTACCGAGATGAGTTGGTTCCCCGCAAACCGACAACTAAGCCTGGGAGCGATGGTAACCGGAGATAGGCGAAGGACCCAGTGCGCGAATTGAAATCCGGCTAGAGCCACTGAGAGGTAACAGTTAAAGTCTCGAATGCTCATCTGAAAGATCTCGTGAATACAGTAGCTCCCTAAGTCGGGTAGCGTCGGTTTCTCCTGCCTGAAACCATTTTAGCAGCTCTTTCGCGGCATGGCTCGCCTCCGCGCCGCCAGGTTCCACCTTGGATACCAGACAGTAATCGGCAACAAGTTTCTGAATCATGGCGACATGCGCCGGTGCAAGAGGCTGGGATCGGTCGCCAGAAGAAGCATTCATATCGGCATACTCCTCATTGTGAGATGATCGATATGTAAAGCTTGATCCTCGGGAAGCAACTGCTATCCATCCTCTAAGGCTTGATCTAGCTCCCAGACACTCGCACGGCATTTCGGGGAAATAATCTGATGGAGATCGATCGCATCGCTGTGGTGCACCTGCTCTGTTGATACGCTTTCGGCACCGGTGCCGTGCCGCGCACCGAAAATACAAGGCAAAACCCTATCATTGATATGATCCGTGATATCACCAACGTATAGAAGAGTTCCACGCTCGTCCTTTCGATGCAGAGTCGGCCTTTTCGAGCCCCTGCCTAATTCGATCATCCGAAAATGGCTTCCCGATTACGTCGACTGCCCCATCAAGGCCGTGTCCGACGTCACCCGGAGATCCCGTGACAAATACCACGCTGATCCCATAACGGTCCGTGAGACGACGAGCCAGAACTGCCCCACTCATGCCATCGGATAGCCCCAAATCCACTAGTGCCACATCCACACGAGGCGCGTGAGCGAGCGCTTGCTCTACGGTGGCGACTGGCCCAACTGCTGTGTGCCCAGCTTCTGTGACAATCCGCTCAAGCTCTAAGGCGATAAGCGCTTCATCCTCGACAATCAGAACCCGCATTCATTTCTCCAAAAAAGCAAATATCTAGATCGGATCTCAGGCAGTTCGAGTGCTTTCACGTGTTATTGAATTGCAGACGATCTCGGCTGACGACAGGACCGTGGGATCCCGACAAGCCGCGTTTACGATATTTGTCGTCGTGGATCGGACTGATATGGAGGCGGTTCCAAAGGTTCAGGATCTCGGTGATTGTGTCCCGCGCCTGAGCGACTCGAGCCTCCGATATACTCTCCTGGCTTGAAGAAGGCGGAAGTTTCTGCCGGCCACTTCGTCAGCGCAATGACCAGGGCGGAAAGAAGCTTCGTTTGCAAGGATGGTTCCAGGAGATCGCCGCTGATATCGGGCTGCTGCGCCCGCACCACCTACAACGTGCATTGTTGTGCGATCTCAACGCGGTCGGCCGTAGAAGCTTTCCTCTAAACTTTTGTGGCTAAACTTGGATTTAACATGACTGGCGTGAAGCCTGGCATTCACGAGATTAAGTTGCCACCTGGGTGTAGAAGCGTTCTAGCGATGCCGAGCGGACGATCGGAGAGAGGGAACTTGGCGTCTCAAGGAGCGTTTTTAGACCAACGACCAGGGGAGCTGACATGGGACGTGGAACCGTTATCGCCTTTGGGGGGATCGCAATAATTGCTATGATATGCATTTACCTGTATCTGCCGTCCCCAGTCACAGCCTTTCTACTCGCAGCCGTCGTGCTCATCGTTTTCGGTGGCGGACTGTGGCATCTGTGGCAGCGGGATCTGACGTAACGTAAGCCGCAGGCGAGCAACTGCCAACCCCGGTAGGTAATCCACGCCCACTCCGTCGATTAAACAGAAGACGATAGACCTGTCGGCTTTGTAGCCCACGCCGTGACTTAGGCTAGACCAGCCGAAACCACTTCAACGGTGCCCTGGATTGAATTGAGGGTGGTTCTGGTGGTCGCATCCGTCCTAGACGACTGCGATCATCACCGTTGATCATCGCAGACTACATGATTGCGGTGCTGCGAGCGCAATTCCAGAAGTCCTTGGCAGTGGTTCACTTTGAGCTGCGCGAAAGTCGCTACCCTCCTTCCGGCAAGGCGGCCATGATAAACTTGGGTTAGCTTCTCAAAAAAAGCTTCATCCCTCATTTTCAGCGCGATGCTTGTGGAACCAATTGCCGCGAAACACATTTCTTCCGCGCATAATTTTAGGGGGCAATGTGAGTAATCATTTTCAAACTACAGGCTTTACAACGGACCGAGTTCGCAAGGTGCTGAGGGTGGTCGAGTTTGCCGACCACCAGAGGTTGGACGACAAGCAGAAACGCGATCTTTTGAAGCTGTTCGGAGAATTTGCAACTCTCCAGGAGTTGCTGACAAACTGCCGTCTGCCCGGCAAAGTCCGGTAAGTCGTCCCGCAGATGGTGCCTTAAGGCTAAGTCATCCCACCGCATAACAAATTTCATTCAGGGGCAATGATGATCAAGCGGACGCTTTTCCAATTCTTCCACTGGTACTCGCTCGGCGAGAGCCGTCTCTGGAAAGAGGTTGCCGAGAAGGCTTCCGATCTCGCGGAACTGGGGATAACTGACGTGTGGTTGCCACCCGCCTACAAGGGTGCATCAGGAGCGTACTCTGTAGGATACGATACCTATGATCTCTTCGACCTTGGGGAATTCGATCAAAAAGGGAGCAGGGCGACCAAGTATGGTGACAGGGCCGCCTTTGAGGCTAGCTGCCGGGCCCTTGTGGATCAAGGCATTCGTCCGATCCACGATGTCGTACTGAACCACAAGATGGGTGCCGACGAAAAAGAACCGGTGGTCGTTCGACGCGTCGATGCAGGCGATCGTAGGCAAATCGCGGAAGACGACGTGGAGGCTCTCGCCTACACGCGCTTCACCTTCCCCGGTCGCGGCGGAAAATACTCAGAGTTCATCTGGGACAAACAGTGCTTCAGCGGCGTCGACCTGATCGAAGAGCCCAATGAAAGTGGTGTGTTCCGACTGATGAATGAGTATGGCGAAGGCCAGTGGAACGACGAAGTTGATGATGAGCTTGGAAACTTCGACTACTTGATGGGTGCTGATGTCGAGTTCCGCAACAAGGCCGTCTATGAAGAGCTGAAATACTGGGGACGCTGGTTTTCCGACCAGGTTCCGGTTGGGGGCTTCCGATTGGATGCGGCGAAGCATATTCCAGCTTGGTTTTTCAAGGACTGGGTCGGCCATATGCGCGACACTGTCGGCGACGACTTGTTTGTCGTCGCCGAATATTGGCATCCCGATATGGGAACGCTCACGAACTATCTGGAACTCGTCGACAAGCAGCTTATGCTTTTTGACGTCGCGCTCCATCATCGTTTCCATGATGCCTCCAAGGCGGGTGGAGATTTCGACATGCGGACCATTTTCGACGGGTCGCTTGTATCGGCCAACCCCCAGCATTCCGTGACGCTTGTCGACAACCATGACACACAGCCACTGCAGTCGCTGGAGGCAACTGTTGAGCCTTGGTTCAAGCCGCTGGCCTACGCATTGATCCTTCTGCGCGAACAAGGAACGCCATGCGTTTTCTATCCGGATCTGTACGGTGCGGAATACAGCGACAAGGGCAACGACGAGAGCCAGCACCAGGTCAAGATGCCAGCAATCGGTTGCTTGCCCAAACTAATGGAGGCGCGTCAGCGGTTCGCAAACGGGCCGCAGGTCGATCAATTCGATGATCCCAGCGTGATTGGTTTCACCCGTCATGGAACCGAAACCGAGCCTGGCTGTGTGGTTGTCATGTCCAATGGTGCGGCCGGAGAAATCTCGGTTGATCTCGGTCCAAACCAGTCTAATGCGTTGTTCATAGACTTCTTGGGTCATCATGATGCTGAAGTGACTGTCAACGAACAAGGTCGTGCCAATTTCCCCACAAATGGCGGAAGTGTCAGTGTCTGGGTCCGGCGCGACGTCCTTTAAGCGCTGAGGCATGCGCCCAAAATAAACCTAAGGTTGGTTTTCCAGCTGCGGACCTTCAGCGATGTCGCTAAGCTTTCTCGCTTTCAGCCACTTGATGACCCGAATTTCTTCTTCGTCCATCCACTGAAGGAGCCGTTCGCTTCGCGTCTTGAACTTGAGCACTTCTCTGAGAGTGCCAGCTTCAAAATCCTCAAAGACAGCCGGATGTATGTAGGACGACCGGCATACGGATCGCGTATTGACGAGCTTGGCGGCGACCTGATCTACCGCCTCATTGAGCTGGCGTGCGAGCGCTCTTTTTGTGTCAGCTACCTCGGCCGAGGCTAATGCTTCCACTGCCATGCAAGTCGCACCCCAGGTCCGAAACTGCCTAGAGCTGAACTCCTCGCCGGTCACTTCCTGGATGTACGCATTCACATCACTGGAGGCGATCTGACGACAGCCGCCCTCGTCGCAGACGTACTGGAATAGATGCTGGCCAGGCAATTCTTGCAGTTTGCGAACGACGTTGGCTATCCGGCGGTCACTATGGGCCAAATTCCATTCCTTGCCGGATTTGCCTTTGAAGCGGAACTTCACACTCCCGCCTTCGACTTGCACATGGCGGTTTCGCAAGGTAGTGAGGCCGAACGATTTGTTTGTCTGCGCATATGCGGCGTTGCCAATGCGGATGTAGAGGTTATCCAGCATCCAGACCACTGTTGCTAGCGCCTTACTCATATTCAGCCCGCGTGACCGCAAATCGTTGTCGACCCTTTCACGAAGATCTGGCAGATGGTGCGCGAAGTCAGCTAATCGCTCAAATTTCGCTTTGCCTCGTTCAGCATGCCAGTCGGCATGATAGCGATACTGGCGTCGTCCTCGCGCATCTTTTCCGATAGCTTGCAGGTGCGAGAACGGGTTCGTGGAAATGACGACGTCGGTGTAGGCAGGAGGAATGGCGAGCGCGTTCAGTCGAGCTATTTCGGCAGCCTGGGTAATCCGACGACCATCCGGCTGGTAATACAGAAATCCCTTAGCTCCCATTTTTCGGGTGATCCCTGTCTCCAATCCAGGAACGTAGACAAGGCCCGACGCGAGCTTGGCCTCAACGGCAATTGTATCGATGTCAGTAAGGGTCTGGTTCATCTCGCGGTAACCTCTAGAACCGGATTTCGTTCCCACCGCCGGTCATTAAACGTAAATTCGAGACGCCAGCCCGCGCGATGCGACTTGGCGTGTGCGATCCAATCCCTTTCAACGCTTTGCGGGCGGAACAAATCCTTCTCATCGGCATTTGCCCGCCAAACGAAGGAGGCTGGAAATGAATGAAAAGGTTTCAGAGCGTGGGAGAGCGCTACGAGGCAAGCCATATTCACTCGAAGAGTTTCGCGCGAAATACGCCTTGGATCAGCACGATGCCGAAGATCTGTTTCAACGCTTCGGGCCGTCATCAGTGGAGCTCGACCTCCTGATGGCGGCCAAGCGCCGTAAGCCGTTGTTTCAGGTCATCGTCGCCGACATCAGTCTGTGAGCCAAACTGATGCCCACATTCATCTTTCAGCTTGTAGACGGGAGCTTAGGCGACGTCACTGAGATCCAGCACGAGATCGACACTCTTGATGAAGCTCGTTCCGAGGGTAGGACATTGCTCCGCGAGTTGGTGGCAAAAGGATCGCCCGATGAGTTCGCAGACATGATGAGTGTCGAGATTTTCGACGCTGAAAGGAGACCGTTTGTGGAACTGAGACTTACGTTCGACCAGATCGAAAAGAGATCGTAGGACGGAGCCGTTACACCCGCCAAGCTTTGCTTGTGGCTCTCCAAGCTTTGCTCGTGGAAATGAGTCTGCACCGGAACCTAAATCGCAGCTGGATGTTATAAAAGTCATAATAGAAAAGGAACAGAAAATGGCAGATCCGACCAAGTCCCCCGCAGTCCAGTCGTACAATGCAGAGAAGTCCCGGCGGCGCGCTGCAAACCCCGATACTCTCGAACAGGGCCTAGAAGACAGCTTCCCTGCGTCTGATCCCGTTTCGGCGGTCCAGCCGTCAGTCGCCACCACCGTCGGTGGAAAGTCCACTGACGCTCGTGATGGTGCTCCGCTTGTAGACGAAGCTTTGAGGTCGACCGGTGAGCTCGGCGGGCTTGAGCATCATGGAGGCGTCCGCTCTCTTCGCCGCGACGCTCAACGCCTGTCGGACCAAGCGTCCGAAGTTGCTAGCGGCGTTGTGGCTGTTGGGAAGGCTGAAGCAAAGTCAATCCTCCAGAGTGTTGAAGACATCGTCAAGGAACGCCCGCTTACCGCGGTCGGTCTCGTCGCTGCGGTAGCATGGTTCTGGGGAGCCACCCGGTAAAGGCGTGGCATTAATGCTGCCGCTTTGGCGCTCTCTAGTCAGTTCTCTGGGGGGATCGACGTTCAGCATCACGGTTCGTGACCTTGCAGGAAAGCGCAGGGATTTTCTCGTCGACCTTGCAGCGGGAAAATCTGCCCTGTTGAACAATTTGCGGCTGGCTGAAAGCGGTGAAGCTTGATGCTCTGATTATTGATGGGCGCAACTTGATCTCCTCAATGATCGGAGCGTCCTGGTCGATGATTAGCCACGCGTTGTTGGAGCTTTTCGCATTCCGCTCTGCGATCTGTCGTGTTGATTGTTTTCCTGACCAATCATCGGCAACGAAAAGTTCCATCCGCACTGGAAGACAAGCCCACGCCTCTGCTCTCAATCAGGTCAGTTCGGATTTGTCTGACCTGCTACTGCAGCCTGTCTTGAGCGCGCGGACTTCGCCCGACGATGAGACCAAGCTTGGAACGATATCACGGCCAACGTCCTGCTACCGCGAGAGCAATGAAGTCGCGCTTGCAGCAGGGACCGTTGTGTCCCGCCTCCGGGTATTGTGCAAAAAACTGACCATTCTTGTCGGAGACGATGGTAAGCTGACATCGAAGAGGTTAGTTTCGTACTGACAAAGCCCGGAAAACGCTGGCATACTGCGGGTGGGAAAGATCTGGAAGCGCAGCCGCTGCGTTTGGGGCAATCCAGCGCATTTCGGTATGTTCGTCGCCCAACAGCCTTGGTTCGCCGCCCTCCCACTTAGTTATGAGAAACACGTGATAACGGGCCTTTTCGTGCTTCGTTTCTTTTGGTTCAGGCAACTGGGCGAGAGAGGCATATCTGGTTGGGCTAAGACCAACCTCCTCTACGCATTCCCGAACGAGTGCATCCTCGACGCTTTCATTTTTTTCGACGTGCCCGCCTACGATGTCCCATCGGTTTGGATACCAATCTTTATGAGCTGCTCGGCGAACCAAAAGCAGATGGCCATCCCTCATGAAAATTCCGCAGGCGAGGTGTATCATGACAAATTTCCAAGGCTACCGACGGCAACTTGCAACGAGAAATGGTGAGATGCTGTCACTTCCGATCGCCCCTATTCGACTGCCGCGGAGCGTCGCCGTCGCGCCGCCAATCTCGAGACGATCTTCATACTCTGCTCTTGTAGTAGCGGTGCCACAGAAAGACAGGGAGATAAGCTCGCTTTCAGTTAGAGTTGCGTACGTGCAAGTCATGAATCTCCCCCGGTTCACATCGCGGGCATCCTGTATGACACTTAAAACAAATGCAACCATAGAATGATCACCTCAGGGTTTATTTATGCGCTCTCGTTCACTGGTTTTGAAATTCGCAACGTGGACAGTATCAGTGGTGCTCTTGTTACTTATAATTCCGGTCGCATGGGTTGAGGTTCTTCCAACAAACCAGGCTTCTGCCGATATGGGTCAGGGTACGACAATAACGGTGAGGAAATGGTTTGGTGTTGCTGATTATAGCGATTTCGATGTTCTCGTGAGCGCCGATATTGAAATCTACGCCGGCCCGATTGTGGGCACATGGATCCCGGATCCTCGTTTCAACATCTATATTCTACCCTCAGGGATAATTGGCGTCATTGCCACGACCGGCGCCTCTGTTTTCATAGACATGGCGAAGGGAGCCTCATCCCCAATCGTGGACGCGCAGACAATCGACCCGCAGCGCTCCGGTGATTGGCGCTTTGTTGGAACGATCTTAGAAACAAGTGAAAAACGACTAAAGTTTTTTCCAGCCTCGGTTGTCGACGAGTGTATTCCGCTGATGACAGGAAAAAATAGTCCGTTCCGGAAAAAGCAACAGGCGGAAGGCCGCTGTCCAAAAATTGCCAATGAGCTATCACTGCGCTTCACACCGAGATAGGAAGCATCGGCCATTACGGAAGCCAGGCTCAGATCTCTTCAAATCAGAGCGAGATGATGGCGGGATATGCCGGGGAAAAAGGTTTGATCGCACTGGTTGCGCCCAGCTCGGGCATTGCGATGATCGTGCCCGTTGCAGCCTTTGACACGCCACTGATGTGGAGGTTGTAAAACTTGCGGCGGAGATGCGCGCTCCACAAATGCCCGAATATCATCCATCCTGTCGCAACGATCAGGACTAGGCCAAACGCTGTGCCAATGGTCCAGCTGAGTGAAGCTAAGAGCCTTAAAAGCGCCATTCCACGCAAAACACCCGGCTCTCCGAGCTGATCAAGTTAGGCCTTCGCAACCGCACATGATAGCGCGAAAGAAGCGGCGCTGAGAGCGAAGAAAACCCCTGCACCGAGTATCAGCAGCCAGGTCTGCGTGATGGATGCACAAGCACCAAGTCCGACAACTTTTGCAAAAAGCGACAGGAGCAACGGCCAGACGACCGGCTTGCGATGCTGGATATGGCCAAACGTTGTGGTGCCCGCAATACCCGTTATTGCGGGCATCGTCAGGAAAGCACTAAGCTCCAGGGGCGACATCCCAATCTTTTGAACAGCAAGAAGCGCGATATAGCTACCAGCCATTGCTTCGGCCACCATCGCGAGTGGGACGGCGGACAGTACTGGCAAAAACAATGGCGCACGCCAGAGCCGCGTTGATGGGATCTCGTTCTTTTGGCCTGTCGCACTGGATGGTCAGAACGGACTTTCGGTTGACGATCTAAAAATCACAACGCAAAGGAGGTGGTCGATGTTCAACCACTATGTGCGGTGCTTACTTGTATCCCGTCATTTCGAGATAACCTATGCCGGTGGTAGAGCCATTAAACGAGATAGGACCTTCCCAGTACGGCGTGGACGTAGTCATCCAGGACTGATCGTTTATTGCCTGAGTTTGCACATCGAGTGATTTCGAAGGGATTTCAATCCGCCAGGAGACCGGGACCTGCTTCCCATCGACCGTCGTGGTCCGCAGTGGCGTGAGATGAACTTGGTCTGCGGTCAGCGGTGTTGTGCGTCCATCAGGAGAGATCCAGTTTGCCGAGATATAGCCGTTCTTGTCATCGCGCAGACGAAAAGCCATTAGCTTCTCGCCGCTGGCAAAGTGCAGCGAAAACCAATCCCACCCGCTCTGGTTTGAAGCCAGTGGTTGCGAGGACCACTCTCTGTCAAGCCACGCATTGCCACTCACCGTAATGGGCTTCCCCGACACCTCGATTGTTCCGGAGACTTCGTAAAACGGCTGCGAATAGTAGTAGCTCGCCTGCCCGCTTGCCGACTTCACCGAATACCCGCTATCGCCTTGGAGTACCAGTGGGCCGTTCGCTTTCAGGTCCAAAGCGTAGCTGAAGCCCAGCCCACTGGCTTTGAGTGAGAGGTTGGCGATAGGATCGGAGGTGGAATTGTCGTCGGCCGACATTGTCCACTCATCTATCCAGGCGCGGAACGGCGCAGCGTCGACCCCCGCTTGGCCCACACTGCCACGGCCGAGTCGCTCCCCGACGTATTGGCGTTCGCGGGTCGTGATAGCGGCATGTCCGATCCAGATCTGGGGGTCCGCGAAGCCAGCCTTGCTTGTCGGGGCAAGTGCGGATCGGAAAAGCGTCCACTGCGCTCCGTATAGCTTCCCGTCCTGCCCCTTGAGATTGGCAGTCACGTACCACCATTCGATGCGAAACTCCGGATGTGCTTCATAATCTTTCGGGAAAGTTAGTTCATGGCCGCGCTCTGGAATAGCGAAGCCTTGGGCGTCGGATCCCAATCCGGCAAAGCCTTGCCCTCGCGTTTCTCCCGCTGAACCCATCAAGGCGACCACCAAAATCAAAGCTGCTGATCTACCGTTCATTGGCAAAAATCCTAAGCAGGTCGGACGGATTGATCGTTGAAAGACGACGGACAGGAAGAAACACAGAAGCGAGAGCCGCAAAGAGGGCAATTGCACCGAGCAACAGCCAGTCCATGGGAAACACATACATGGGAAGCCGCCATCCAAAGGCTTCAACATTCACGATCGCCAGCAGAACCCAAGCCAATATCAGACCGACGGGTATCGCTGCGAAAAACGTAGCTAGCCACAGGGCCAGCGTTCGGGCAACCTCATACAAAGCCAAATCACGCCGCCGTACTCCCATTGCCCAAACTGGCGCCAGTTGTGGAAGCCGGATGGCGGAGAGCGTTAGGAGACTGGAGAACATGGCGAACCCGGCTACCGCCAGGGTAAGGACGTTCAGCGCACCCGTGACCTTGAAGGTCTGGTCGAAAATCGCTCGCGATTGTCTCTTCAAGGAGGCTTGATCTATAACACCAGTCTCCGGGAGACCGAAGTCCTCGATCAATTGCCGCTTCAGATCAGCTGATTTTTCAGGATCGACACGCACGCCATATCGGAGCTTGGCAACCTGCGGGTAATGAGCAATCAAAGCGTCAATCCCGATGATGACCTGCCCGTTTGGGTTTCCGTAGTCAGAAAACACCCCAACGACTTTTGCATTCCAGCCGCCGGGCATGGTCACTCGGTCACCTATTTTCGCTGCTCCGCGCCGCCACATCTGCTCGTTGATTAGGGCGCCCTCACCTTGTGCGACCGTGTCCCAAACGCCACCCTGTGATGCGATCAGAGGCCAATGCTCGCGGTAGGTTGGGTCGTCCGCGATCCCGAAAACCTGGACTTGCTCGCCTGCGACATCGCCGTCCGTGCTCCAGATTGGCAGGACGGAGATCGAGCGTGAGGCAAGCCAGGCCCTAAGCCTCGCCGCCTCGGCTTCATCCTTGGCGGTGACGTAGAGCTCCGCGGCAAGGCGCTGATCGAGCCACGCGTCGAACGTCAGCCGGAAACTGGAAACCATCGTGCCAACTCCAATGTTAGCCGACAGCGCCAACAAAAGCGCCATAAGGGCCAGCGACAACCCGGGGAGTTGAATTCGCGTGTCTGCCCAAAACCATTCAGTCATGGCGCCGCGCGACAAACGCTGCATGCCAATCAATATGGCTGCTAGAACCGAGGGAAGCATCAGTGCTGCTCCCAGCAACAGGCATCCAAGCACCGCGAAACCAGCCACCAAGCCCGAAGCCGCCAGCGCCAACGCGCCACCAAGCAACAGAAGCATACCCCCAATCCCTGCTTGGATGATCAGTCCCCTTGCGGACGCTCGCGCCCAAGCTCTTGGCTGCGCGGCGGCGAGAATAGGAAGTGTCCAGACCCGGTATAGACTTTGACCGGAAGAAATCGCCATCCCGGCAAGCGCTATCCCCAATCCAGCGAGCCACCACTCTGGGCGGATTGAGAGTGACCCGGAGACATTGGCCCCGTAAAGCCCGCGAAGGGTCGCCGCGACACCCGGCATCAGGATCGACGCAATCACGTATCCGAGTATGACCCCGATGATGCCGGATGCCAGAGCGATGATCGAAAGCTCAACAATAAGCGTTACTGTTAGTTGACGGAGCGAAACGCCAAGCGATCGCAGGGTACGAAATGTGCCACGTCGTTGTTCGAAAGTAAGACCGGTCGCCGAGTAAACAATGAAGAGACCGACGATAAACGACAAGAAACCGAACGCGGTTAGGTTCAGATGAAAACTGTCGGTCAATCGCGCGACATCCGGTTGCTCGGCCGGTCTGCGAACAACAAGCCCAGGCGCGAGCTCATCGAGAGAAATCGCATCTAAGCGTTCTGTCGGGGCCACAACCAGACGATCGATCTGACCCTGCTTGTCTAGCAACCGTTCTGCGACAGCGATGTCCACGAAGGCTGCGCCCTCCGGCACGTTCTCGTCGATCCGCATTTTCATATCCGTTTTGCCACGGAGCTGTTCAGCTGTGGCACTGGACACCAAAAGCTGCCCACCCGGGTCGAAAAAGCTCGTAAGGTCCTTTCCGCTTTCAATGGTGAGCGGTTGGCTATCTCGGGGCATGGTCAACAGATCTATGCCGATCAAGCGGATACGGGCTGTCCCGAGGCGCGCCATCCCTTCAATAACCGGCGAGACCTCAAGACCGGAGCGCCGAAGCTTTCCATAGATGTCGGTTGAGATGCCGGTACCATCATCAGCCACGATTTGCGCTAGCCCTGCTTGCTGCAAAACCGAAGCGGCCCGAGCATAACTTGCCCTTGCCTCGGCGTTGATCGCTTGCACACCGGACCACAACGCTGTTGCGAGTGCGATACCCATCACCAGCGTAAGGAGCTGCAGGGGTTTGCGGCGCCAGTGCGAAACAAGGGCGGTGAACGCTTCAACGCTCATTCGACGATCTTCCCACCGCGAAGGAGTACGGTTCGATCCAGTCGAGCCGCCAATCGGGTTGAGTGCGTGACAAGTAGCAGCGCCGATCCCGCGCTTCTCGCCAGATCGAGCATCAAATCAAGTACGGCGTCACCGGTTTGTTCGTCCAAATTCCCGGTCGGTTCATCGGCGAGGATGAGCCGAGGCTTGGCAGCGAGGGTTCGACCTATCGCGACGCGCTGTTGTTGCCCTCCAGATAGCTGTTCTGGATACCTCGCGGTGTACTGCTCCAATCCCAAAGCCTGGATCAGCGTCGTTTCCCAGGTGCTGTCTTGTCGCTTCGCCAATTTCGCATGGAAGGAAATATTGGCCGCGACCGTTAGCGACGGAATGAGATTGAACTGCTGGAACACCAGGCCGACTTTGTTTCTTCGATATCGGGCCCGTTGTTCCTCGGAGAACTGGCTCAGATCGTCGCCGTCAATGACAACAGAGCCACTGTCTGCCCGATCGAGGCCTCCAGCCAGGTGAAGGAGCGTGCTTTTGCCGCTTCCAGACTCTCCTGTAAGAGCGACGCTCTCGCGGGCCGATACGCTCAAATCGATCCCTCTCAGGATCTCAATCGACCCCTGCGTGGATGCGTATGATTTGCGAACGGCGTCGAAGGTGAGGATCATTGTTCGCGCTGGCCCACTTTCAAGGAAAAGTCGATCTGAATGACCTATGCAGGAAGCGGCATTTGCACAAGGGCCGCAACAGGTTGATTTCAGGGCCCGCTCATCCGGCTCCCCGAGGGCCGGTCTGAACGACATGCGAGGCTCACGCGGGAGGCGGCCACGCGGGAGGCGGCCATGAGCATGTCGTGGTAGTCTCAAACATCTGCGACCCCTCGGAGTTCCAAGGCCGTTGGTCTTGGGCCCGTCCGTTACTGGCCACTTGAAAACAATCACTCGCATGCGCACATGAACATTGGAAGAACGAGATAAGGAGCTTTGTTATGGTCAAAGGTGGATCCATTTCGAAAACTGCTATCGACAACTTGGGCGCCATTGCGAGATTTCGCCGTCAGCACCGGTCAAATCGGGGCTGGCTTGTTGGCAACAAGCGTATCCCGTCAGCCTCCATTGCTACACTTGAGCAGAAATCTCTCCTACGGGAGGTTGCGTTCAACGGCGAACCGACGCTCATTTTGACCGAAGACGGGAAGCGGGTTCTTGAAGAACGGTCGCGTGGATAGAGGGACGCGTTTGACGACATGGTGAAGGTGTACCCGCGCAGACACTGCGTAACACCAAAAAGCTCGAGCCGTAGCGCTCCTTGACCGATTTAAACCAGATGGCGATGCCACGCTCTATATCAGGCCTGGGAATTGCGGTTGAATTGCGCTGCTATTTTGAAACCATAGACTAACCTCACGGATCCATGGTTGGTCATGGCTGAGCCGTAACAGAGACTGACTAAAACGATGACGGTTTTCACATGGTGGGCTTGGAGGGCACGGGGGTTGACGGTGCCGGTCATGCCAGCTTCTTTTGGGGATGATCTACACGTCTTAGGCGAAGCCGTCTCGAGCACGACAAAGGCGAAGGGCGCTGGCACCTTGTGTCACGCATGTGCATAGGACGGCCTTTTTCCTGACTTCGACGGCACCCTACGCCCGATTTTACGCAAAAGAAAAGCCCACGACGTGGAGGCGTGGGCTTTTCAGATATCTGCTGTTGAGGGGCTAGCAGAGTGAACAGATCCCCGAGTTCACCAGGCCTGTTCGACTTGTTAACTCAGTTCTCGGTCGAAGGTTCCCGACAGACGAAAGTTTATCGAGAGGGTAGTTCGCCGAAAGCGTTTTTCTCGACGTTTAAGAGAGGGTTTGCAGTAAGGAGATCACTTGCGGCTTTCGATCCTGGTTCGATCATGTCTTCAGCCTACTTCATAGCGAGGACCATTTTGCAAAGGCTGACCAAGCTGCGATCCACGCCGCCGCTTCGTACTACATCCTTGCATCGTACCTTCGCCTTTGCACGATCCGATGGAGACATATCGTTGATCATCGAGAGGCTGCGGCTGTTAGAGCTGTTCGTGTTTCCTGTTCCCGAGCCATTTGCGCCGCCATTGCTAGCGCCGTTACCAATTGTTCCCCCCTGACCGTTATCGCCCTCCGGATCCCTTACCGCGGGGATACCAAGCATCAGGTCGAGCAATGTCTTGCTACCAGCGCCCACGTTCGCATTTGTGGCCGCCAGACCGGTGCCACCTACAACCGCGTCGACGTCGGCATTCACGCCGCCGCTTCCTCCAATGCTAGCGGTGGTATCGAGACCAGTTCCACCAGACGAGCGCGTCGCCCCAACGGACGTGTTGCTGCTAATGCCGTTTGCGCCACCCACAGAGGCGTTCAAACCCAACCCACCAGTCGATGGACCACCCACGTTTGCATTCACGCCGCTCCCGCCGCCGACGGAGACATTGGCTACCCCCGTCGACCCGCCGACTGTCGCATTGACGCCGTTCGCCCCACCAAGGGAAACGCCAAGGCCGTTGTTCCCGCTGACACTCCGACCATTTGAACCGCCCACATCGAATGCAGTTGCCTCGAAGGGGAGTGCGGACGTAACCGATCCGGCTGCCAGAGCAGTGAGCATTGCAAGCTTTCTCATCATGTATTCTCCGTTCGTAGACAGGCGTGAGGCCTGTGCGTTGAAACGGAAGTGCGCACTTCCTTGTGGTGAGGTAAGAGCGAACACTCAATCCACGATAGCCAAATTAGCAAGGGCTCCCAGCGTTCCTTCACACGCAAGAAGGCTCCAGACATGGCTAACGAAAAGTAAAAGCTTAAGGGGCGTCGAGGTAGCCAAACGAAAATTCCGTGCCGTTGGGCGAATTGCCAGCCAAGGTTATCAGTCGTGCATCAGCTTTCCACACACAGAGTATGGTCAATCGAGCATGGCTCCGACCGGGTGGTGCGGGTGGCGGCAAAGAAAAGCAGTGAGGTGGCCAAGGGCTCGAAGAACAACACTCTCGGCGAGAACGATGTCCTGCTCAGCAAGATCGTTTGCAGTCGCCATCATCACCATGCTGACAGAGTACAGGATCATTCCCAGCGCATCATCCGCGTCGTCCATTGCCAGCTTCGCATTCCGCTGCAATGCTGTGGCCAGCAGCTCGATCGTTGCCTGTCGCTCGGATATCGTCTCCTACCCGATGTCTGCCGTTGACGCTTTCATGGGGGCTCTGATCGTTTGCCCGAGGCGAACGCTCAAACCCCGTCAAAGCTGCCCGATTGCGGTCATGCGTACGATCTCCGACATTGCCATAGTCAGATCATTAAATCGCTGCTTCGGATGGCGGCCGCAAGACAGCCAGGGCCGATTTTTTTCTTCCAGCAAGGAGAGTGGATGCCCTTCACCCAGGAGACGCCGACGCGCCAGCCCTCGCCTTTCGTGCTCGGAATGTAGCCTCCGCTATAAGAGCGAGCGGAAGGCCAATAAAAAACGGGATGAAGAAATAGATTACGCGGAACGCGACTAACGAACCGATTGACGCCTGATCGCCCATAACGTGGCGCACCGTCGCCTCAAGGACGCCCAAGCCTCCGGGCGCATGCGTAACAAGGATAGCGACGTTCGCCATGGAAAAGGCTGTCGCCGCTTTCAGGAAAGTCACATCCGAACCGACCGCCATGACTTCCCTCAAGCAGGCAGACACAAACGCGAAATTCACAGTCCCTACGATGAGCTGCGCGACGGCAAGCCGAAGAGTTGGCATCTGAAACGTCCAAGATCGAATTCGAAGAGGCGTTCGGACGAAGGCAGCCAACCCAAGATAGGCCACACTAAAAGCAACGCAGGCGACACCAGCTGCTGTCACAGTGCCCTCGCTAAGTCTCAGCACCTTGGCAGCGTCGGAAGGGTTTAGGATCATCACGATGCCACATAAGGTCCCTAAGCCGATGCCAACGGTCACGCCCGACAGTAACACGATCTTCGCAACATCTTCGGCACTCAGCCCCCAATGGGCATAATACCGGTATCTCAATGCGCCGCTGCTTAGCCCAGCCAGCCCAATGCTTTGACCGATCGATAGTGCGATGAACGAAGCAAGTGAGATCTTCGGATAGGCGAGATCGTCTTTCACGTATCGAACTCCAACCCAATCGAAGCCGGTGAGGCAAAAGTAGGAACAAAAAGCAAAGACTAGTGCAGTGGCCAGATTTCGGGCAGGAATCTCTTTCACAGATCCGATGACGTCGCTTAGCGAATATTCTCGGAAGGTGTGATAAAGGAGATAGCCTGCGGCACCGAAGCCTACAATGAGCACGCTATATGTGAGAACTCGTTTTGCGGTCATTGGCGCTCTCTGCCGGCCCTAAGCCAGATGATTTCTTAGCTCTGCTCTCGAAGACCTGGAGTGGCTTCCCGTTGATCTGCATCTTCAAGATCACTGGCAACCAAGAAGGTGTCGGTATGCTGGCGCGCTGCCTCGCGCAAGGCGGCGAGGTTCGGCACGTCGTCGCCATCAAGAGGGCCGTTCTCATTCATTATTTCATGCTCGGCCTGCCGCCAATGGTCCTCGTGATGGCCATCCAAGCTGCCTTCGGATTCCCAGATTTCGTAGGCGCGGGAACGAATGCGTTCGATCTTGTCCTCGTCCGTCTCTCCACGGACTTCTGACGTGGTGGATATAAAGTCTTCCGCGGTTGGTTTGACACCTTGAGTTCCGGTTGTTCGCTCAGCCATGATAATCTCCAAAACGATTTCGACGAGAAACGCCATGATGTAAGCGAGGTTCCACCATCGATGGCGGAAAAAGGGCATGAACACCGGCAGTATAGCGCCCCTCAGTCTGGCAGACGCCATTAGGGCGAGAGTTCGCCCGGTTCAAACTGCCAGCGACGTCTTCACCGCCACATTCGTGAGGCGTCTTAAACGTTCGAGGTGAGTGCTTGGACGACGCTCCAGGCGAGCGATCCGCCAAGCGCAGGCCGGTTATGATCGAAGTCCCATGTGCATTCGTCCGGCCGAAACTGGGATTAGTCGCGGAACAAGGTCGAGATGACGAAGTTTGAAGAAAGGGACCATGAAGGTCTCGAACAAACGGAGGAAACACTATGGCAAATCAAGGCGGATCGCATGAGCAGCACGTGAAGGCTGGTCAGAGCAAGTCGATTTCGAAGCAGGCTTCTTCTGGCAAGTCCTCGACGGCTAAGTCAGCGTCTTCCGACGGCAAGTCTGCTGGCAAGCAGGGCGGGTCGCATGAGCAGCACGTCAAGGCGGGCCAGCAAAGTCATAAGAACAGCCATTAAAACTGAGGCCCGCGCCAACCCGCGGGCCTTATACATTTAAGGCGATAGGCATGCGGTATTTCTTGAACATCCGGGACGGCGAAGAACTGCTTGTTGATCCGGACGGATCTGAGCTCGAAACCGTCGAACTTGCGATCGAAGAAGCTAAAGCGAGCGCCAGGGACTTGATGGCGGAGAAACTTCGCGCCGGCGAGCCTGTCAACGGTCAGAGTTTTGAGATCAGCGACGCTCACGGCACCGTCGTTGCTACTGTCAAATTCAGGGACGTGCTCCCTTTGTGAGGGGTCCGAGCAAACGTTCGTACTCTCGTTCCGAAAGTCCGTATGAGTCTGACGCAAATTCTTCCAGTGCTGTTCGATCACGCACGGTGACGAGACCCCGACTTGATGTAATGAACCGGTTTCCTTCTAGGACATGCAAGGCCGTGGTGACGCTCGGGCGTCGCACTGACAGCATCAACGCGATAAATTCGTGGGTGAGGGACATACGGTCCCCATCCACCCTGTCGTGACACATGAGCAGCCACCTTGCCAAACGCTCTTCGACGGTGTGCTTGGCGTTTGACAAAGACGTGAACGCGCTTTGAACGAAGAAGGCTTGGGAATATCGCAGCAGGTGGGCCAAGATGGTCGGCCGAGCGACGAGAACCGCAGACAGGCGCTCCGGCGAGATTGCCAAACCATCTCCATCTACCTGCATGAAGATCTCGAATGGCAGCGATCCGGTTTTAAGAACCGCCGATAATGGTGTGAAACCCTCGCGACCCACAACGCCGGTTTCTGCCTGGTGTCCCTCAGGCGAAACGACGACGACAGAAGCGATGCCAGATGATAGGAAGTACACCAATGACGGGCTTTCATTCGGCCGTGATAGAACCATCCCCTTAGGCAATCGGACGGGTTCGAGAAAGCTCATTAGGTGGTCGCGGTCTGCAGCACTGAGGCGATCGATCAGGTAGTTCATCCGGCTACTTCAATTATCTGGCGTTGACGCGGCATCTTGGCCGTTTGGTTATACGTTCCTCGACAAAAAATGTTCCGGCTGTGCGTCCTTATTCATCTCCGTGTCGCCGGCCCTCCTCCGAGAATGCGTTCAAATAGTCCAGTCGCCTGTCTGAATGTCGGTCCAGAGCGATCCAATCTCACTGCCCACACTCTGATTTTTTAAAGCGCGACATTCACCGACGGTCAAGCATTTCGATTACGCGCGCTAATCGCGGTGCCGGGCCCTCGATCCGCGGTCGGCGTTTTCCGCCATCCGGCCCTAATGGAGATGGCCCACGGGCCCTCGTGTCCCCTCCATTTTTGCAGTGAGCAGCGTTGAACAGAACCGCTGCCGCGCTAATTGGACATTGCAACTCAAGATCATGGAGCACGAAATGGAACAGGCAGGCGTCGGCTGGATCGCAGCGATTATCATCGGTGGCATCGCGGGATGGCTCGCAGAGCAGTTCATGAAGTCGAACATGGGCGTGTTTATGAACATCATCCTCGGCATCGTCGGGGCTCTCGTCGCGAATGCGATCCTGTCTGTGTTCGGGATCGCGCTCGGTGGCTGGCTGGGCTATCTTATCGCTGGTTTCATTGGAGCTTGCATCCTGATCGCACTGGGCAGGCTTATCCGGCGCTAAGGCATCCTCAAGGGTCTCCGGCGTGCGTTAGCCGCCGGAGACCGTTCAAGCTCAGTGAGGTGATTGATTGGCCAGGATCAGAGAACTGTGGCGCTATCCGGTCGCCTCTGTCGGAGGTGAAAGCGTCGGCGAGATCATGGTCGGTGCGAAAGGGGTCGACGGTGATCGCGAGTATATGCTCGTCGACCTCGTCTCTGGGGAAATAGCTGCTCCGGAGAAACTGGCAAGATGGCGGCCCGCCCTCGAGCTTGTCGCCTTTCACAGGGACGGCGGTGTACTGGCGGGTCCAGTGTGGTCGGCCAATTTCTCGGATCCGGCGCTTGATGACGCTCTGTCCACGCATTTCGGATTTCCATGCGGGATCCGACGACTGGGCGCTGTCATCGAAATTGAATCGGGGCCTGTGATGATCCAATCACGCTACGACGTCAGTCCCCTTCACATTGTCTCTTCAGCTGCCATCGAAGAACTGCAGACATCCGTTCCTGGTGCCAATTTTGATGTGCGCAGGTTTCGGCCGAATATCGTTGTCGACGACGTCTTCCGTGACGATGAGGTAGTCGGCAGGCCTTTCACCGCCGGCGTTTTGAAAGGGACCATGACCGAGGCAACGAAAAGATGTGGGATGACCATGATCCCGCAAATAGGGCTGCCGGAGGATCCGGAAATCCTGCGGACCATTGTCAGGAAGCGCGCCCGGTGTTTCGGCGTCTACGCGACTGTGTCGGAAGCCGCGACGATTTCTGTTGGGGACAAATTTTGCTTTGTCGATCCGGACTGAAGCAACATTGAACCGTTGTCCAGCGAAGCCGTGATTGCAGAAGCCACCTTCATGCCCATTTCGTGTGCGCTCGTGATGCCCTGCACGAACGGGAGCTTGTGCAGTAGGAACGGCACCGACACGCAGTAGAGTTTGTTCGAAACGCCGGGCTGGACACGCGGCCGGAAGTCGTCGTCGATATCAATGCCACCAGTTCGTTTCAGCGTCTGATCACCTTCGACGGTGGTGGCCATGGTCTGGGCCTTTTTCAGCGCATTTGGCTTTCGAAGGCTGGGGAATGGGAGGTCGGAAGCCGAGAGGGCATGCTGGCCGGTCGCATCGATGAAGGCGTCGAACCTCATCTCGCTGCCAGCGATCTCGACCACGGCCCCGCTCTCGCGCGCAGGTCGGTTGATCTCGTAGTCTTCACCCAGCGCAACGACCTTCAGTCGACCCGCGACGTTGAGCGCGAGAAGTCGCTCGACCGACGCATGCGGGACTGTCGCGTAATCGTCGACGAAGACCGTTTTGAAGTGCTTGTGAAAGCGTTTCAGATCGTCAACATTGAAGTGCGGCACGGCAATGGCAACGACTTCGTGCATGCGCAAAATGGCATAGCGCCATCCGACGGTGATCCGATGCTCCTTGTTGTGCTTGGCCTCAGCGAGATTGCGGGCTGCCCAAACGAATGGATCAGCCTCCTGTCTGGCCTTGAAATACCGCTCCGCGAAGGTTTCGACGGTTGCAAGCCCTAGTCCGACAGACGCAGCGTAATCCGGGTCCGCGTAGGCGATTTCCTGCCTGAAGAGTTCGAACACGTCGTCCAGAAGACTGGCCGGCTTTTCATGGATAAGACGGCGAACAGCCTCTTCCGTACATATCGTCAGTGGCAGGTACGGGATCGGGCAGTAGAAGTCTGCTTCCGGAAGCAGTCCCTTTCGCGACATCATCGTGAGATGAAAACCGGAAGCATCTGGATGGGCCTCGAACCTCAGTGATCCGGCGTCGTCGCGCAGGAACATCCCGTGAGAGGTCGCCACGGAGACGACGGCGTCAATACCGCTCAAGGAGGTCCCCAGAACGCCAACCGCTACCGGGCCGATGCGTTTGATCGCCGCAGCCGGCCAGGGAGAAGAGAAATATCCTGGAGAAATCTCCGTGTCTTCCGGCCAGTCGTGCCCGGTCGCCATGACGACATGATCGAAGGTCGCCCGCCCCTCCTCGCCGCGCCCGCTTCGGTAGGTCAGGTCGATGTCGGTCGCATTGAGCTTGATGTCCAAGATCCGATGGCTCGCCCTCACATCTATCGAGTGGCCGGCCTCAAGACCCTTCTTCACCAACTTCCAGAACTGGTCGGCCAGATATTCGCCAAGAACGACGCGCGGATAAAATTCGCGCTCGCCGATGTCGTCCGTTCCGATGCCCAGTTCCTGGAGACGCTCGAGAGAATGGGAGCGCAGCCAGTCGACAAGACTTTCTACGATCGGCGGCAGTTCAATACTTGCGATGTTGGCGAGCATTGCCCGGTCGTTTACGGCCGGATGGTACGGCGTCCCTTTCCCTGCGTCCGGCGTCTCTTCGAAGACAGTAATCGACATCGGTCGCGGCGAGCTCACCAGTCCTTTGAGAGTGTAGATGCCCGTGGGGCCTGAACCTATGATGGCAATACGTGTCATGGAAACTTTCGCCGGGAGGAGTGCTGGGAATGAGAAGCTACGTGGATGCAACGCCTTTGGATCAGACGGTCTTGTGTCTTGATGCGACCACCTCGTTGCGGAGAATTCTTTGAGGGAAATCTGCAAGCGTTGTAACACCGAGCGATAGGAACGTGTGGCTAGCGATACGGTTCCGGTCGTCGCAAGCACCCCGTGCCCAATGTCCGATGGCGTACCGTGCTAGCGATCAGTCCGACGGTTGACCGGTGGAGGCTGCGATGTGCGCCTCTTTCAGGAAGGCTCCACCCTCGACGATCGCCACTACGATTTCTTGCGTGCCCCAGCCCGCATCGGTTGCAGCTTCGAGAAGTTTGTCCAGGGCCGCCCGCACTTGCGCCTGAGCCTGATTGTAGCGCTCGGCTTCGACCTCGGTCTCGGGCTTTGAGAACGTCAGGCAGGCCGTGTAGCAAACATCGTCTTGCATATGGCACTCCATTTGACGCTGACGGGTTTACCGCTCGACGCCCGATCACGTCAGTGTGAGGCGCACGCCACGTGCTGCCAGACGTTAAACTTGCCAAGCGGTGCCCCGAGGCTTCATGGTGAAGCCGTCGGGATAGGCGTCGACCGCGACATTTGGCTAGAAGCGGTCTCGCACTTTGTCGAACATGTCGCGGAGATCGTCCAGCGTCCGCTCGTAGCGCGAGCGCGAGGGGGTGGCCCTGAGACCTGCGACAGCAAAAGCGAACGCTCCCGCGAGAGCGGCAACGGTCACCAGCGTCGACACCGGGTATAGCTTGACCGTCGCCTCGGTCTGGCGTGCCACCTGTCGCGCGCCACCCTTGACCGCGTCGGCAGCGGTGACGAACTGCTGTCTTACGGTCTCAAGTTCTCTGCGCAGAGCACTAATTTCTTCCTGCGCGTCGAAGTCGCCACGGGACTGCACGCCGCCCAATGTCGCGCTCGTGTCGACCCCCCCGCGCGGAATGGGCCTGCCAATCTTTGCGCTATTTTCCACTGAGGTCTTGTTTTCCTTTTCGGTTGCCATCGGATGCTCCTTTCACTGGTCGCTAAAAATGAAATATGCCTCGGATATGCCTTCCAGCGATCTTTTGTTCCGCGATGACCGACCTTAATCCCGCAGATTGCGGTCCGAATGTGGGAAAAATAATGTCATCATGGCATCTCGCGGCACAGAGAAATCCAAGTTCAAGAAGCCAAGGGATTGGACCTTCCTTAGCGCAATAAGCTCTGACCGCCATCGATCCAGATCGGCGTGCCGGTAATGTGACGGGACCGATCGCTGGCAAGGAACGCGATCGTCTCGGCGACATCGGCGGCCTTTCCCGCCTTGCCGCCGGTCACTGGTATTTCGCCTTCCGGCCAGATGACCGGGACTTCGGTCTCCTGCTTGTTGCGGCTGGCCGTATTGTCGCTGATACTCGTGTCGATCGCGCCGGGGCAGACGGCATTAACGCGGATGCGATGCTTGCCGAGTTCCAGCGCCAGTTGTTGGACCATCGCAACCTGCGCTGCTTTGGTCGCAGAATAGGCAGTGGCGCCCGGTGTGGTGAAGGTGCGGGTGCCGTTGATCGAGGAAACGACAATGATCGAGCCGCTGCCGGCCGCCTTCAGATGCGGCACGGTGAGATGCAAGGTCAGATAGGTGCCGCGCAGATTGATCGCTATCGTCTTGTCCCACTCTTGCGGCTTAAGGTCATCGATCGGCGCCCAGACACCGTTGATACCGGCATTGGCAACGACGATGTCGATGCCGCCGAACTGGCCCACAAGCTCACTGACAGCATTGCGCATTGCCGCCTCATCGCTGGTGTCGGCGGTCAATGCAATAGCTTCACCGCCGGCCGAGCGGATTTCTGCGCAGGTCTTTTCGATCTCTTCTGCCGTGCGGCTAAGCACCGCAACGCGGGCGCCTTCCGCTGCCAGCCTAGTTGCGGCCGCCTTACCAATCCCGGATCCGGCACCGGTGACGAGTGCGGTTTTTCCCCGAAGCTCCATGTGGTACATCTCCTTTAGAAACCGCAATGTTTAGACCGGCGCTTGGTTCCCATTTCGAAGACTGGTGGGTCGTAACGTTGCGCTACACCCTCACGGCGTCTAGCAATGAACGGCAGACCGCATCGCCATCGCACAAAGAAAGAACTGCTTTTGTGGCCTTAGTACAGCTGTGCACCTCAGGCAATCTGGTGAATTTCAAGGTCGCTCCGCCGTAGGCGGCGGAGCTTGAGATCGCTCAAAGTAAGTTGTGGCTATGCTGACCTAGCAACCAAGTTGAGAAGTTCCAGGCCGCCGGCAGGCTTTGGAACGAAAGCCACTCCATCGTCCAGGTCGCGATGTGAGAGCCTGATCAGACCTGAGGTCACGATGATCCGGGTCGCGGGCCAGCGCCTGCGTACGGTTGCAACGAGACCTAGCCCGTCCATCGATCCCGGCATGTTGATGTCTGTGACAAGGATGGCGATGTCATTATTTTTCATGTGTACCATCGCCTCGTCGGCATTCGAGGCTTCCAAAGTGCGCAAGCCCGCCCGTTCCAGGAAGTCCACGGTATCGAATCTGAGCTGTGGCTCGTCTTCGACGATCAAAACGTTTGGGTTGACATCGCCGGCCAAGGCAGGCTGGTCGCTTGGCACTTCGATGACTTCCGCGCCGTCGCTGGACCCGCTCGTCGCGTCGCGCAAGTCGTACTCCGTTGCTGCTCGGCTCCAGTGCTGCTCGTCTTGTCCAAAGGGACGCCCCGCCTGCTCCCACAATGCGTAGGCACGATTAATAATCCAGACGTTCCGACTATCCACTTCGAACTCCTTTCAAATTGTTCAACAACGCAGATCCCGACCTGTTGCCGGGATGGAGTACCCTCCACTTTGGGAGCAATCGCCTCATGTCGGCCGTTCCCATCGTCTCATTCAAACCGCACAACTCGCAGGATTAGGCTGGGTTCCCGCGATAAATTGAGAATGCGGTGTGGCGACGTCTTCTGCGAGGCTAATCCGCACGTTGTGCGTGCCTGACTTGCGAGGCGTGGGGCGTGAATGCGGTAAGACTTCCACCGCTCTATCAGTCGATAGTCCACACAACCGACCACGCTCCGATTGCGCGCGTGTCTATCAAGCCTGTCGACCATATCGATCGCCCCGCCGGAACGCCCTGTTGTCTTTGGACTTCTGAAGACAGGTTAGCGACCAGTCGAAGTCGGCGATCGATACCGAGCGACCAGCAAACTTCGACGATATGACCCGATGTTCTGGCGTACTCAGTGTGACAGGCGTCAAGGTGGGGAACGATCTCCCTGTGTCGTAGCGCGATGAGTTCTCGATAAGTATCGAGCATTGCCGCGTTGTCTGCCTGCGCTGGCTCTTGCCAATTCAGCTTCGCGCTCAAGAATGTCTCAAGAGTGGTCGGATCCGGGGCCAATTTCACACTCTCGTCGTCGAAACCGGGAAGTCGAGACAGTTCTTCACGCCTGCCTTTGCGAACATTTTCGTTCAGCTCTTCGTCAAAGTCGCAGAAATACGGGAACGGCGTTCGCGCATTCCATTCCTCGCCTTGGAAGATCATGGGGATCTGAGGGGCCAAAAGATAGACGCTTGCCAGTGCTTTTATCGCCTGCAAGGAAGCTACGTTCGACAAGCGGTCACCGAACGCGCGGTTGCCCACCTGGTCGTGGTTTTGAATGAACGAGATAAAGGCTGTAGGGGGAAGATGTCTGCTGGGTTGACCGCGGCGCGAACCTCGGTATGGCATTTGCTCGCCCTGAAAGACGAAGCCCTCCGATAAGGCCCGAGCTATTTTGTCGGGATCGTGCGCGTAGTCTGCATAGTAGCCGAAATCCTCCCCGGTGGCTGCCGAGTGCAGAACGTGATGGATGTCATCGTTCCATTGTGCGGTGTAGAGCTTGGGAATGCCATTCGCGTCCCTCTCAAGCAGATCACTCGAATTGTCCTCGTTCTCGACGATGAGGTGGACATGGCGGTCACCTGCTGCTTCCTTGGCGGTCGAAGCGATAAGCGCCAGCAGATGCTGATCGCTATCATCCTTGATTGCGTGGACGGCGTCGAACCGAAGTCCATCGAAGCGGAACTCGTTGATCCAGTAGGCAACGTTTTCGACGACGAACTTGCGAACCTCGCTGGATCCCTCGTCGTCGTAGTTCACGCCGTCGCCCCAAGGAGAGGAATGCTTGTCCGAAAACAGCGGAGCATATGCCGGGATGTAGTTACCGTCAGGTCCGAAGTGATTGTAGACGACGTCAAGGAAGCAGCAGATCTCGCGCTCATGGGCGGCGTCGATCAGCGCTTTTAAATCTTCCGGTCGCCCGTAGCTGCTCTCTGGCGCGTAGGGCAGAACGCCGTCGTAACCCCAGCCTCGCCCGCCTCGAAAGTCGGCGACAGGCATGAGCTGCAGTGCAGTCACGCCGAGCTGGCGAAGATAGTCCAGTCGCTCGATCGCGGCGGTGAACGTTCCCGCCTTGGTGAAAGTGCCGACATGCAGTTCGTAGATGACCATCTCATTCCACGGCCTGCCTTTCCACTGTGGCCGGCTCCAAGGAAATTCCTTTCCTCCCACAAGCTCGCTGGCGCCATGGACGTCGTCAGGCTGATAGCGCGACGCGGGATCTGGAACGACGAGGCCGTTGCTCAGGACGAAGCTGTAACGCGAGCCGGGGGCGACGCCGTCCACGCGTCGGGTGAACCAACCGTTGTCGTGAGCCTCCATTGCCAGATCTGGCATACCGGCCAGCCGTAGCATGATGGACTTGTGCTTCGGTGCCCAGAACCGGAAAGTGATGTTTTCGTCTTCGAAAAGAGGGCCGAACGATAGCTGTGTCACGTGGCTTTAATCCTTGGCAGATACCCTGGTCTGCGCAACTTCGTTCCGTTCATTAGGTTCCCGTCCCCGCCTTGGAAAAGGTTGCGGAACGAATCCTAAGTCTCCGAGTTTTCAAGGCGCCAAATCTCTTTGAGGACTCCCATGACAGATTTCCACGGAAGTAGACAGGTGCTTGCAGGCGACTGGACGCGCCTCGGCGCAAATTTCGACGGCGATGGCGTTAACTTTGCGATTTTCAGCGCGCACGCCGAGCGTGTCGAGCTTTGCCTCTTTGACGAGACGGGCAAGACCGAGACCGACCGGATCACACTTCCGGAATTCACCAACGAGATCTGGCACGGTTACGTGCCCGGCCTTCAGCCTGGGGCACTCTACGGCTACCGCGTTCACGGACCGTACGATCCCGAAAAAGGCCACCGCTTCAATCCGAACAAGTTGCTTGTCGATCCATACGCGCGCGAACTCGACGGCGACATCGACTGGGGTCAGCCGCAGTTTGCATATAAATTGGACAGTGAGGACAAAGACCTTTCCTTCGACGAGACGGACAGCGCGCAATCGATGCCAAAATGCCGCGTGATCGATCCGGCAGGTTACGATTGGAAAAGCGATGCAAAACCGCAAGTTCCTTGGTCAAAAACGATCTTCTACGAGACACACGTCAAGGGTTTCACCAAACTTCATCCGGCCATTCCGGAGGAACTGCGTGGATCCTTTGAAGGATTGGGACACGCAAAGATCGTCGAGTATATCCGCAGCCTGGGCGTGACGTCCGTCGAGCTCCTGCCGATCCACTGGTTCCCGGACGACGCACATCTGCTCGACAAGGGACTGAAGAACTACTGGGGATACAACTCCCTCGCCTTTTTTGCTCCGGCATCGCGCTACTACGGGCCAAAGGGCGTCAACGGCTTCCGCGACATGGTTCGCGCGTTCCATGACGGCGGGATCGAAGTCATCCTCGATGTGGTCTATAACCACACGGCCGAAGGAAACGAGCTTGGACCAACCTTGTCGTTCAAAGGCATCGACAACTTCTCCTACTACCGAACGATGCCCGACCAGCCGCGCTACTACATCAATGACACCGGAACCGGAAACACGGTCAACACCTCCCACCCGCGCGTCCTGCAGATGGTGACGGACAGTTTGCGCTATTGGGCGCAGGAGATGCATGTCGACGGCTTCCGTTTCGATCTGGGCACCATTCTTGGCCGCGAGCCGGAGGGATTCGACCAACGTGGCGGTTTCTTCGACGCCGTTGGACAAGACCCTGTGCTGTCGCGCCTGAAGCTGGTCGGGGAGCCCTGGGATATCGGCCCTGGAGGTTACCAGGTCGGTGGCTTTCCGCCAGGTTGGGCCGAGTGGAACGACAAGTACCGTGACATCGTGCGCGATTACTGGAAAAACACCGACGGCACTACCGGCGACTTTGCGGCGCGTGTTTTAGGCTCCGGCGACGTGTATGATCTTCGTGGCCGCAGGCCATGGGCGGGGGTGAACTTCATAACCGCGCATGACGGGTTTACGTTGAACGACGTCGTCTCCTACGACCAAAAGCACAACGACGCCAACGGTGAAGATAATAAGGACGGCCACAGCGACAACCGCAGCTACAATTATGGCGTCGAGGGTCCTACAGAAGATCCGGGCATTAATGATGTCCGTGACCGGCAGAAACGAAATTTCCTTTCAACTCTATTTCTGTCGCACGGCACGCCGATGCTGCTCGCCGGAGATGAATTCGGCCGGAGCCAGATGGGCAACAACAACGGCTACTGCCAGGACAGCGAGTTGAGCTGGGTGCATTGGGAGAACCTGCCGGCGTCGGCAGATCACCTTCGCCATTTCGTCGCAAGGCTTATAGAACTGCGTCAGACAAACTCAATTCTTCGGCGCGATAGCTGGCGCGACGGCACCACGGTGACCTGGCTTAATCCGGGCGGCGGTGAGCAGACACAAGCGCAGTGGGCCGAGCAGGGAAGTACGACGATCGGCCTGCGCCTGACAGCGGTGGGATCCTCGATAGAAGGCATGAGCGACGTATTGATCTTATTTAATCCTCACGACGGCGTCGTTGACTTCAGCCTGCCTGAACCTCCAGGAGAGGGCTGGGTCGTGAAGCTGACGACAGCCGATCCTGATACGGAAAACCAAGATGTCGGGGACGCGCAAATCTACGGGCTGGCGCCCCGTAGCCTCGTGCTGCTTTCGACAGGCTCTTAAGCGTGCCCGACGCGACAGTCAGGGACTGACACTGATCCCTGCGACCACAGTCGGTCGCAGGGGCATGGGACGGGATTGACCGCGATCATCCGGAGCTCCCCAACAAAATGGATCGGGCGCTTTTCTAGCTCGCGAGCCGACGCCCCTCGCCTGCAGTCATGCTTGCAACCATTGCTGCAATGAAATCCAGCCCGTACGGCTTGGGGACGAACACGGCGTCTCCCGGCAGTTCGTCGGGCCCAAGCCGATGTCTGCCAGATGCGATGATGACCGGAACCTTCACGTGAGCGGTGGAAATCATCCGTGCTAGATCAAGGCCACTTAGGCCGCCCGGCATATCGATGTCCGTTATGACAGCGTCTATTTTCCGCTGCCCAAGGACAGCCACGGCTTCAAGGACGTTCGCAGCCTCGACGACATGATAGCCTTCTTCAAGGAGGGTGTCGGCAAGCATCATTCGGATCAGGATTTCATCTTCGACGATGAGAACCGTACGTTGGTACATGGCAGTCTCCGCTACATGGTCGTCGCAAGATGAACTCGCGTGCCCAGAATTAGATTGCCCCTCGACGTGGAGTATTTGCCGACATGTTTAATAAAATGCGAACAATCGGCCGTCGCGATCGAAATTTCTAGAGGTGGCCTGTGGACTTGCCGACCAGGAGCCCGCACTCCTGTTCTTCCCCTCGAGTTGGCGGATCGGTCATCTCAACGCCTAGACCGGATCAATCGTTTTCTGGTGGTTGCCAGAGATGCGCCGAACTGGTCTGCCCAGACGAGCGAATTCCGCAAAGAAGCTAGCGCCTCCGGTGCACCGGGGCTCGCGGTCCGCAAGACCTCCAGGGTTCAGCGTCAGATGCAGACATCGCTCGCTTGCCTTCATCGAGGCTTTCAACACAAGTTTGGAACGCGGCTGATCGAGACGTCTCGCGCGAGCATACGACCGAGTTTAGATAAACCTTAACGACTGGGGTCGGGATCTTCCGTACTGAAGTCGAAGAGAAGCTGTTGAGTGGGCGATAGCCTGGTACGTTGATCGACGTTGAGCATCTCGAGTTTCACTCAGATGCCCCACAGACGCATCAATTCCAGTGGCGCTGACACCCCTGCCGCCAAGACATACGGATCACCTGCACCCGAGCTGTTTTTCGAGGTGCGCTTGACCGGAAACCCGTGTCCCATCCCTTTGATCGAATAATATACGATCGGGTTGCGTCCCTTTGCGCCCCATGTTCGGCGCGTGCCCCACGATTTCGTTTCCGTTCGCTGTATAAGCGGATCCACATTGCTGGCCTGCAGCCATTGCTCGAGCATGGCATCCGCGTTCTTGGGATTGACCACGGTGTCGAGCGTGCCCTGCCAGACACTAATCGGTGGATAGGATCTCTTAAGGTCGGACAACCCTGTCACGTTGCTCCCCCACCTTGACGAAGGCGCAGTCGCTCCCCTGTTCATTGCCCCCAATGCCGAAAGGGCGTCGCGTGCCGAGCCGACCGGCATTCCTGCAACAAAGGCGGCACCGGCGAAGGTGTCGGGATAATTGGCGACGAGAGCCGCGGCCATAGCCCCGCCCGCCGACAAGCCGACGATGAAGACCCGCGAGCGGTTGCAGCGATGCTTGGAGCATGCATGCGCTATCATTTGCTTGATCGATAGCAGCTCGCCGCGGTCACGAGCGACGGCGCTGGGCCGAAACCAGTTGAAGCAGCGGTGCGGATTGTTGCTTGCCGTCTGCTGCGGAAACAGGACGGCGAAGCCCCTCGCCTTCGCAAGCCGGGTGATGCCGCTTGCGGCATCGAAGCTCTCCGGCGTCTGGCGGCATCCGTGCAGCACGACCACGAGCGGCGATTTCGGCAGCAAGTCCCGAGGTACGAAGGACTTCATGAGGAGCCTTCCAGGGTTGGAACCAAATTTTGACGTTGTCTCGAATATGGCATCTGTGGTACGCGCGGCTTTGCGCCTTGGCGCCCGCACCTTGACTTCGAAGAGCTTGCTGATTTTCCGCTGCGTGCGCAGCACCTTCGATAATGACTTTGAAAATCGGAACATCAGCCGCAAGCCATCGCCAGATCTGGACCCATCTTTTGCTCCTTATGCAATGCAGCATTTGAGATAGGTCACAATGCGGGGTTTGCAATTCCAGGGAGCGTCAGACGATCATCGCCGAAGGAGGTGTCGAACCAGGCAGCGACCTTTAGTGGTCCTTTACCTTTAGATTTTCAACGATGGTCGCCACAGCACGTTGGAGCGGAGCTGGCGTCTGGCACAATCCCTCGACAATCTCCAAGCCGATCTTTGAGCTCAGGAAAGCGCGGATCTCAGGACTGAGCGGATCATTGAAAGGTTCGGAGCCGCCGCTTGATTCGGTGGAAAGACCGTCGAAGAAGTACGCCGACGGCACGCTTAGAAAATGCATGATCGCAAACAAGGTAGAGGCGCTAACGCGGTTCGTTCCTCGCTCGTACTTCTGAACCTGCTGAAAGGTCACCCCAATGGCCTCGCCCAGCTGGCTCTGTGACAGACGCTTCGCTTTTCTCGCGGTAGCGATTTGCAGTCCGACATGAACATCCACTGGATGAGGCGTTCCGTCGTGAGCCGAGCCGGTGCGAAAGTCGCGCATAGTGTCCTTTTCCATGTGCCCTCCATCAAAAACAAATAGGTCGATCGCAATATGTTCGTGGACTAGGTCTGTACTTCTTAGCGCGAAAAAAGATTAAAAGATGTCAGGACTTCTCGAGCAATTAGCTTTGCTCAAGTAGCTTGGCGCTCGCTCTGCGCGTCAAGTCCTATTCACCAGAACGCAAACGCGCCAACCGATCAGTCAAAAACATAGTAATTTCTTAATATGAAGATAACCTTAGGTGGATAGTCCGCAACGATGAGCTGTCATTCCACCGACCGTTACGATCTGAAACTCGGCCCTGATGGTCGTTGGACTGTCGTCGATATTTTCACAGGCAGGCCGACCGACTACAAGGGGCGCCAACTGCGATGGCGGGACAAAAGCGTTGCTCGCTCCCTCTGCGCCATGCTGAATTCGATCGATCATCACCGTCGAAGTCTTCTCACTCGGACGATGGTTAAACGTTGCTCATCCTCGCCAGGTGTCGAAGCCGAGAAGCGCCAGCATCAAAATGAAGAGGGCCAGTCCAAGCACCGACCAGATTGATATCCCCCTTTTCTTTTTGGAATCTGGCGTCCGCCGACCCTGGTAAGGGGTTTGCTCCGGACCTCGATCGAATTTGGGAGGCGCGGCCACAGCTATTGTGCCGTGAAGAAGGTGAGAAGGACCTTGCCTTTTTCACCAAGGAGGCAGACGAAGCGGTCGGGCTTGCCTGTCTGCTGTTTGCGGGAGATGTACGCTTCTCCAAGGACGACAGTTTTCACAGGAACGTCGCCGACCTTTGTATCTGCCTTGCTAACGGCAAGGCTCTCCATGTCGAGCACGAGGTCCGTGATTTCTGGCGAACGTTCCTGTAGAGCCAGCAATCCGGTCGATTTGCAGGCGTCGACTGCCGGATCAGCGGGCGGCTTATCCTGAGCCTGTGCGTTGAAAGAGATCAACGCCAACCCGGCTGCACATATCACTGACTTTACGATGTTCATGAGCTTCCTCGAGAAAAAGCCTGCGACCTGTGCGGGCTTGCGTTATGATCCGATGTCAGGCCTTGTCGACGACGTCTTTACAACTTCCTTGGCATCGCCCTTGGCGGCCTTGAGCCCTTCCAATGGCTTACTGAACGAGGCCCTTGGCCCCATCTTCTCGATTGCCTGCCTACCTGCAGCGCGGCACGCCTTACCTACAACTTCGTTTGCCGACCCTTGACCCTGTCAGACGTTCCCATGATCGAATCTCCGCGATTGGGGTCCGGGAGAAAAGCGCGGGAGCTAGTTTCGTTCCAAGTTCGGAGGTGGAGCAATGGAAATAGCTATTTGGTCGGCGGCTGCGGCGGTGTCAGCGAGTAGAGTAATTCCCGCAGTTTCCAGCTTTCGGTGACGCCTGTTCGAAACCACTTTAAAAGCTCGGCCGCGGCACGTAGCGCTTCTTCGGAATCGGCTTCGAGTTTTCTTTCGCGGCGAAAATCGACGACAACGCGGTTTATCATGATGATTTCGTCGGGGCCGAGAGGCTGTCCTGACTGCCAGAATGCTTGAAGCATCCAACTCTCCATCTGAACGTGTCGATCGTTGCGGGTACCGCATGGACGTCTCTACAACAATTCAGCCTAGCGTCCCTGGCTATTGCAACGGCGAAACTGCTTTCTCAGTGGACCGCTGATGACCCGGGAGCATTCACTTTGGTGGACCAGATGCCGACATAGGTTCCTATGAGCATCGTTGCTATATCTTCGACGCTTCGATAGCCCTCCCCATACAACTTAGTTGCTGCCAGTCGAAGCACACGAGACGATGGTTCGTCGGGTGAAACTTCGTAGTATCGATACCAGTGCAGGACGGCCTGTTGCATAAGAGGGATTTCGTTGTCTTTGCGCATGGGAACCTCCATGAAAAGAGGAGGTAGGAGATGAACGGTGTTCGTCAACGTGCGGCGAAGACCGATCCCACCTTGACAAGCACCCAAACCGCTATTCGCGGCAACTCGAACCGCCGGGATAGTTGTCCGCTTGTCGAAAAAAGGTGCCGAGAGCGTGGGCCACAGTGGTCCGATTTGTCGTTCACGGCCAGTCGAGCAAATGCTCATGGATCGGTCTGCGACCAGGCAATCATCCTCCGTTCACCTCGACATGCTCCTTGAGTTCGTCGCGGCTTATGTAGGTGTTTGTCGAACCCGCTTCGTGTTCGGGATGAGAGACCTCGACCTCGATTTCATCTGGAAGCGCAAGGGCCTGGTCCTTGTTCATCAAGCCCATCGGCACACGCTGACCATCGGAGATGACCGCCACCTCCACGAGTGTGACGCACTGTGATGCGTCGTCGATGCTGTGTTGGCTACCTTCAACTTTGATCGACATTTAGATTCTCCTGATGGCTATGCTGCCAGGTTCGAAGGACATGGTCTGCGGACAGGGGTGACGGGGCGTCGATAAAACGATACCGATTTTAGTGCAGCGTCGGCCCGGCCAGTAAATGAGGGTGTCGGGCGTGGAATGTCATAATGAGGCTCATCGCGCGCACGGCGACGTCTTGAGCGAGAACGACGTCGACCGTCGCCAAATCAGCTGCCACTTCGCGCAACGCCAAGCCAACCGAGCGCATCACCAACTCGAGCGCGTCTTCGCCTTCGGAGGCTGCAAGTGCTGCGGTGTCAGAGAGCGTGGTTGCAAGTCGCTCAAGAACGGCGCGCCGTTCGAGTGGTGGAAGTGTTCTAAGGTCCGAGACGATGTTCATTTTCGACCGAGTTCAGCTTCTACCTTTTTGCGGGAATTGCCCGCCTTCCTTACGGCTCCTTTTAAGGCTTCCTTGGAGACTTCTTCTTTCTTTGCTTCGTATCTCACTTCGTTGTCCTGGCCTGCTGCGACGCGAGCGCGATCCTGCGAGCGGCCTCTCGATGTAGTTGACATCTTGTTTTCTCCTGATTTTACCATCGTGAAACTCACGAGGTTTTAATCGGTTCCCGCGGGAACGCGATGCAGCCCGATGAAAACAGCGCCCAAGAAATGCTGTTGCCGCCCACCGACGCATGACACGCGTCGGCTTGAGCGAGCCCCGGAAAGCATGGCGGCTTCACAGACGCGCATTATCGTTCGCCACGCACTACCACCCGTCTCCGGCTGGCGGGGCATCGGTTGGTGCTTGCCGGTGCCGCATTACGTCTTTTTCTGATGCGCAGTCGGCTGTGCCCTAGCAGGGTGTTGAAGACGTCAGTCGCGTTCGCACACGAAGCCGGAATCGTCTCCGTTGTGGATATAGATATGACCGACAAGGCGTCCAGCAGAGCCAAGTGCTGCCCATCCGCGACCACAGACCCGGTCATTCCCGTCTTGTCCTTCCCACGAGAACTCCGCAAAGGCTGATCCACTGCGCGCGCCGTAGCGGACATCGAGAAAGCCCTTGAGAGCAACGAACGCGATTTCGCCGGCGGCCGTGCCCTGGAATGTCAGATGCGCCTCGTCTACGAGATCGAGAGCGTCATTGTCCCAGTTGTCCATCTCGACGATGCGCCAGCGACCGGCGAAGGCCTTGGCGAAAGCAGGAACTCTCGCCATCAGCCTGTCTCCGTCATGAGCTTCGGCAGCCGCACAAGAGTGTAGGCGGCGGCCGCGAAGGTGAAAGCCCATCCGACACGGTCGCGTCCGCGCAACTTTGTCTTGCCCTGTCCCGCGACGGTTTTGATCCAACCAAACGCCTCCTCAATGCGCTTGCGAATGCGGCGGCTGACCCCGTCGCCAGGATGGCGTGTTGTGCGTCCTTCGAAACCCGAGCGGCGACTATTGACGTTCTGCGCCACATGCGGCGTCACCTTCATCGACCGTAGATCTTTAACGAAGTCGTTTGTGTCATAGGTGGCATTGTCGGCACCCAGCGTGATCGCTTGTGTCTCGTCGGTGAAGGGCCCGATCATGTGCAGCGCCGCTACCCGTTCAGCATATCCGCTGGCCTCTGTCAGATGGGCATCGACCACCAGGCAACGGCGGTTTTCCATCACTTCGTGCTCCATGAAGCACAGCTTGGCCTCCGTGCCTTTGCCTTTCTTATAAAGCATTGCAATTGGATCCGTCTTTAAAGCATGCGTCTCGTTGGAATGCCTTTCGCCATGAGCCTGCTTCCACGTTCGACCGCCACCATCGGATGGTCGGTCGCCTGAGCCATTCCTTGGCCTGAAACTCTTGATCGACGCCCAGCCTTCGATCGGCGTGCCATCGACAGAGAAATGGTCTGTGGACAGTAGCCGTTTTACCTTAGTTTGGGAAAGGATCGCGCCCAGGAACTTCGCGGAGATGTCGCCTTCCAGCAACCGGTCGCGGTTCTTTGAAAACACCGAATGATCCCATGCTGGATCGTCAGCAATTTCGACAAACCAGCGGAACAGAAGGTCGTATTTCAGCCGTTCCATCAAAAGCCGTTCGGAACGGATCCAATAGAAGGCCTGCAGAAGCGTTGCCCGCAGAAGCTTCTCAGGCGCGATCAAGGCCCGTCCAATCGGAGAATAGAGTGCCGCGAACTCGCGTTCCAAGGAAACGAGCGCCTCGTTCACGATCTGCCGGATGCCCTGTAGAGGATGATCCTTTCGAACACGAGCCTCCAGATCCACATAGCTGAAGAGTTCGCCTGCCCTCACATCGCAGTCACGCATCCGTCATCTCCAAATCGCCATAAAACGAGTGAAACACGACAACAGCGTATTTGCCAGCGCCTATCTTAACAGCCTGCTAGGGGTCAATAGAATGGCATTTTTGTCGGCAATGCGCGGTACGCTACTGTAGCTTTTCCTGCTCTTAATGATGCAGCACAGCCTGACCGTGAGTTGTGGCGCCACGTCGAGGTCGATGAACGCGCCTGTCGAGCGAAGCGGGGAACCAAATGATTGGTGTCGGAGCCTTGGGGCTGAACAGCTGGAACGGCTCGGTGACAGCAGCGCTTTGACCACTGGATCCCACAAAACCGACAGTGATTCGACAACGTCGCAGAGGTCGGTCTGTTGTAGAGTTTTCAACCACGCATCGCCCACCCCGTGCTGTAGACTGCTTTCCTCAGCCGAGAGTGCGTTCCGGCAGCAAGGCGCTGCCGGCGCAGTATCACTTAACCGCTGTCAGCACGGCATGCATGCCCGCTTCGTAGTGTCCCTTGATATTGCAAAGCAGGAGATAAGATCCTGGTGCCAACTTTGCCTTTAGGGTGCCGTCCGCTCCCGGCTTGAGGTCGGAAACCTCGCCAAGGCTCTTAAGGTGCTTCTCATCAACCCGGTGTTTGGACTGAATAATTGGGATCTGCTGGTCTGCAGCCTTTAGCTTGACCAGCACCATTTCATGTTCTTCCGTCATCGCATCGTTGTGAACTTTGAATATCACTTCCCCAGCCTTCACGGTTGACTGGTCCACCGTCAATGTCATCGGTCCGCCGCCCTCTCCTCCTTCAGTCACCTGAACCGTGGTGGCGGCGAGCGATGGAGTTGCCATGCATAGCAATCCAAGCCCTACAAGAATGCCTTTGTGTCGAGACATGTGATCGAATCTCCTCTTTGATCCAGCCACCCGCAGCTACCGATCGATACTGACGCCCACCTGAAAGGTACGCGCTACCTCTAGCGCTCAAGGCAAGCTGACAAGGGACAGTCAAAAGCGAATTCGCAAATAGGTCGAGTTCTTTCGGCGCCTCTCCACTTGTTCAGCGATCCATATCCGATTATTTGGCCGGATAGACCGCGATCTCAGCCCCCCAATAGTGCACCGCTATATTTTGACTGTTGCGAATGACGTGGTATGCGATTTCAGGATCGCCTCCTGCCAATGTGTCCGGATCGGCGCCGCACATGAGGCAATACATGCGCTGATGAACGACCGCAGCGAAATATTCGAGCGCGGGTGTTGCTGCCTGATGTCCGATCGCCGCCATGTTCTCGGCAACTTTATCGCTCACTTCTCGTAGAGCGGCGGAAATGGCTTTGGCCAACATCTGATCCGCGCCCGTGATGACATCGGCGATTTCCTTGTCGGCGGCACTGCCGACAGCACCTCGTTTCTTCATGCTATTATCCTTCAGCGAAATGCGCTTCTCTAGTCCGGCGTCTTGGTAAAGGTCGATATGGAGTTTCGCGCAGTTTCCATAAACACTCGCTCTGCTTGGGAGCCTTCGGTCGGCTCAGCGGCATGGGCTTCAACCATCGCCCGTAGCCGAGCGTCGATCTGGGGATCTGTGGTACGCGCGTGCTCAATCAATGTGCGAAGGACGGCTCTTAGGGCAAAGGATTCCGCCGATCTTGCCAACTCCTGTCCTTCGCTCTGACCCTTCGCGATGTCTTCTGGGCCGTCCGGCCTGTTTCGAACAGTTGCCGTCCAGCGTTGCTGCCGCTCCCACCGTCTAGCGACGTTGCGGCCGGCGTAGAGGATCTTCCAGGCGACTTCGGGATCGCCGTCCTGGAATGTTCGGCGATCAGCGCCGCACAGCCGAAGGAAGAGGTGACGAAGAGCAGCGTCGCTGAAGTAGTCGTGCGGCGAAGCAGGCACACCGAGGGAACGGAGCTTGTCGCCGGTAGCAAGGACGGCCGCGTCGATCGCGGCATCAACAGCCCGAAACAACGCCTCGTCCGCCTGATGCACTTCGTCCATTGTTGCCGGCATGAGCCTCTCCCACGAATTAGCGCCGTTTGTTACCCGGCATTAGGCCGGGCTCTCGCATCCAAATGTTACATTAGGCATCAATCGGGCAAGGGTATGAATTCACCGCGGTCGTCGGCAGGAAGGTCAAAGCGGCCCTCGCCCCACTTGCCGGCCCGCCATTGCTCCTTTGCCTCTTCGATACGTTCCATCGACGACGCTACGAAGTTCCACCAGATGTATCTCGAGCCGGAAAAGGTAGCGCCTCCGAGTATCATGATCCGGGCTCCCCGTTCGCCGGCTGCCACTGTTATCCTGTCACCCGGACGGAAGACCATCATCTGCATTTTAGCGAATTCCTGGCCGGCGACCGAGATCGAACCTTCGACGACGTAGATGGCGCGGTCTTCATGATCGTCCGGCATAGGAAGACGGGCCTGTGGATCCAGTTTGACGTCGGCATAGAAGGTATCGGAGAACATCCTGGCGGGAGCGCGCGCACCGTAGGCGTTTCCGAGGATGAGCCTCGCCGAGACGCCCTGGTCTTCAATCATTGGAAGCGCGTTCCTGCCGTGGTGCTCGAAGGAAGGCGCCACATCCTCGTGACTATCAGGAAGAGCAAGCCACGTCTGTATTCCGAACAGGCTGTTCGGGCCGCTTCTTGCCGCCGCACTCGTTCGCTCCGAATGCGACACGCCTTTGCCTGCGACCATCCAGTTCAACTCGCCTGGCCTGATGATTTGGTCGGCACCGGTGCTGTCGCGGTGATGGAAGTCTCCCTGGTATAGGTAGGTCACTGTGCCGAGACCGATATGCGGATGAGGTCGAACGTCGACGCCCTGCCCTGTTAGGAGTTCGGCGGGACCGGCCTGGTCGAAGAATATGAACGGGCCGACCATCTGTCGGTTCGGCGCAGGCAGTGCGCGTCGGACTTCGAAGCCGCCCAGGTCGCGGGCGCGAGGAACGATCAAGGTCTCGATCGCCTCCACGCCTACCTCATCGGGGCATCCTGGTTCGATCGCGGGATTCCAGCTCATATTAAACTCCTTTTCTTCGGCCGATGACCATCCGTTCACGGCGAGGAGGGGTGACGCGTGACGCACCAACTCCCCTTTTTAAACGTGCTTAGGCTCCAGCACCAGCCTTGGGCGCGGGAGTGTTCAGCAGCTGCTGCTCCCACAGATAGGCAATGCCGCTACCACCAGAATGCTGGACGATGACGTCGGTGATCTTCGCAGCCTGTTCGGCACGGGCCCAGTCGCGCTGCCACTCGGCTGCGAGTGCCAGCCACGTCATCATGTTGACACCGGCTGCAATCATTCGCTGGATTGCAAGCTGATGCGCTTCGTGCGAAACCGCTCCCGAGGCGTCCGTGATAACGGTTACATCCCAGCCTTCGCCAGCGGCCTGTATTGCCGGCATAGCGACACACACCTCAGTCCAGAGGCCGGCGATGATCAATTGCTTGCGGCCCGTCGCCTTCACGACGTCGACGACCTTTGGGTCCTGCCAAGTGTTGATGAGCGTCCGGTCGATGATTTCCTGGCCGGGGAAGACGTCGGCGATCTGCGGGAACAGGCTGCCGCCGCGTGCCGCGATCACGGTCGTCAGGATAGTGGGAACGTTGAAGGCCTTTGCCGCCTTCGCCAGGCCGACCGTGTTGTTGACCACCATCGTCGGCTCGTGGCTGTTGACGTTCGCAAGCTGATACGGCTGGTGGTCAATGAGGACGAGCACGGAATCTTCGGGGCGCAGAAGCGAGGCGAGGCCGTTACGAAAGGTCATGGAGCATCCTTTTTGCTAAAAGTTCGGCGATATGGGTTTGAACGCCCACAACCGAGCGCTCCACGAAAACCTTGTCATCGCGGCCCCTGATGCGGTAGCCCTTAAAAACGCGAGCTGTGTTGCAGAAGGGGGAACGCTGGATGGACATTGACGATCTCAGAACCTTCGTGGAAGTCGCGGATGCTGGAGGCGTCACGCCTGCCGCGCAACGGCTTGGCGTCTCAAAGTCCATGGTCAGCCGGCGCATCGCGCGTCTTGAGGCGGATCTTGGGGTACAGCTCGTTGCACGAACGACGCGCGGCATCGCGTTGACGGAAGAAGGCGAGACGTTTCGCGATTACGCCGCGAGGATATCGTCTGATATTGACGCGGCTCGCGAGACCATATTGCCCGCTGGCGAGCTTCGCGGGCGCATCAGGGTCGCTGCTCCCTTGTCGTTCGGGCCGACCCACCTCGCCCCTGTCTTGTCTCAGATGGCGCGCCGACATCCGCAACTCCAGGTCACGTCGTGCTACACCGACCGCTTCGTCGATCTCATCAGCGAGGGGTTCGACTGTGCGATCAGGATCGGCTACCTGCCAGATTCCAATCTCGTTGCGAGGCGCGTGGGACCTCTTTATGCGAAGTTTGTCGCCAGCCCCGACTACGTTACCCGTAACGGCTCGCCCGAAAGGCCGGACGAACTTCTCAAGCATGAAGCGCTTATGGTGGGAACGGAAGTGTGGCCGGTCACAGATGGCGATGAGGTAGTCAACATTCGCCCGCAAGGCCGCTTCAAGGCCGACAACGCAGTTGCATTGCTTGCTGCCGCCCTGGAAGGGCTAGGCATTGCGAGACTTCCAAATGGTTTGACGGACCAGCACATCGCCTTAGGCGCACTCGTGGAAGTGATGCCCAACCATCCGCCTCCCACCGCTGGCATCTTCGTGGTCAGGCCTCCTGGACAGAATCCTGCCAAGAAGGTCCGTGTGCTGACCGAGATGTTGATCGAGTGTTTCGATTCCGGCGCCTCCTAGCAAGCCCTCAAATCCTAGGATGCCAAATGCTCTGAATAGAAATTGGCCAACCGTGCGACTGCCGGATCTACATATTCCGGCTTGTAGTACAAGTCGTAATGTCCCGCACCTTCGACTTCGAGGAAGTGCTTCACCTTCGACGGAGACAGGTCGAACAACCGCCTGCCCGTTTCGTATTGACCGGTCGGCCCGCGGCGTCCACCAACGACGACCTGCAGCGGCTGGGTGAGTAAGTCCGGCACAAGGCTGAATGCGTCGAAACCAAGCAAACCGCCATAGCTGATGAATAGCAGGCGGTTCGTCGAATTCGGATGCCGATACTGCGATTCCCGATAAAACGTGACCGCTTCCAGCAATTCGGCATCGGTGATCCCAGCGGCCTTGGCCTGCGCGAGGCTGTCAGGAATCCAGGGATCTCTGGGTGGTGGGGCACCGCGGGCCTGCGCGGTTCGCTCGGCTGCGACGTCCCGGAGGGTCTGACGGTAGTCGGGAAGCAGCCGCCGCATTGCTTCGCCAATGTCGTTGGCAACGACGGTGCCCACTGCCTTGACGCGCGGCTCGATCTGGGCTGCCTTTATCGCGTAGCCACCGCCCGCACAGATCCCCAGAAGTCCGATCCGATCCTCGTCAACATAGGCGAGCGTCGTCAGGTGATCGACCGCGCAACGGATGTCCTCGACCCGTGCGGCTGGATCTTCAAGATCACGCGGTTCGCCGCCGCTCTCGCCTTGGAATGACGGGTCAAAGGCCAGCGCTACGAACCCCTGGCCTGAGAGCTTTTCGGCGTAGATAGCGCCGATCTGCTCCTTGACGCTGCTACCGGGCGTCGAAAGAACGATCGCGGAATACGCGCGACCCTCGTCAAAATCCGGTGGCAGGTGAATGTTCCCGACGACTTCGATACCTCTGTTCTTGAACGAAACCCGTTTCAGCATGTGTTGGACCTTCCGATTTCATGGCACCATGATGACCCGCCCGAGCGGCTTGGCGCTCTCGGCATAGAGATGCGCCCGCGCGGCGTCTTCGAGCATAAAGGATCGGTCGATAACCAACTCGATCCTGCCGGCTGCGGCGGCGGCAAGGAGATCGTCAACGGTTGCATGCACAGATGGCCGTTCGAAGATGGATCCCATGAACACGCCGTGGAGCGTCTGATTGTTCTGCATTGGTTGCCACAAATCGACATCGAGCTTTACGCCGCCGGCGTTGCCAAGGAAGACCAGACGCCCTTCCGGTGCGAGCGCACAAAGTGAAGCCTGCAATGTGGAGCCGACCGGGTCGATGACCAGATCGACGCCTCTCCCATTGGTCAGGCGGCGTGCTTCGCGTGCGACGTCGTGCTGCATTCGGTCCACAACGAAGGTGGCGCCGAGTTCGCTCAGACGCGCCTGCCTTTCGCGCCCACTTAAGACGGCGATGACCGTCGCTCCTGCCTTATTGGCAAGCTGTACTGCCGCGAGCCCTACGCCTCCGGCCGCGGCGTGGATGAGGACGGTTTCGCCCTCGCCGATACCGCCTCGGGTGACCACGCTGTGATAGGCCGAGCCGAATGAGATGGGTAGGCCGGCCGCCTTTGCGATCTCCAGCCCTGCGGGAACAAGCCATGTTCGCGAAGCAGCGACAGCCCAGAGCTCAGCGTGCGATCCCTGCATGCTGAAAGCCGCGACCTTGTCGCCGACGGCACGGTTGGTCACGTCCTTGCCGACACTCACGACCGTGCCGGCCGCTGCATATCCCACCACCCACCGAGGTACCTGGGCCGTCGATCTGCGATTGATCAGATCTCCGCCTTCTATGGAGATCGCTTCCACCCTTATGAGGATGTCGTCCGCCCCGCAGACCGGATCAGCCACATCGACGTATTTGAGGACAGACGGTGGTCCTGGATTGTCGTAGACGGCGGCCTTCATCTTCACTCCATGTTTCGAGCAACTTGTAGGGACATGTAGGTTTTACGTGATCCCGAGAAAGGGTTTGCCATCGGCAACGATGTGTTGCGCGACTTGCAACAAGCGGGATGGAGCGCGCCGTTCCCCACCGCGCAACAGGCTGTCGCATTCATCGCCACTTCAATCGCAACGACGGATCCACGACATAGGCGGACATCCGTCGGGAGCAAACGCAAGGACGAGGCCCTCCCGAATTCACGACTCCGAAGAAAGGAACCCAATCCTATGATTGATTTGAGTGGAAAGCGCGCCTTGGTAACTGGCGGCTCGCGCGGCATCGGAGCGGCCATTGTCGAAGCACTTGCGCAAAATGGTGCCGATGTGGCGTTCACCTATCAAAATTCTAACGAGAAGGCTGCGGCGGTTGCCCGGTCCGTCGAAAGCCGCGGCCGTCGAGCCGTCGCCATCCAGGCCGACAGCGCCGATCCGCAGGCGATCGCGCGGGCTGTCGAAGCCGCCGTGGCTGCGTTGGGCGGGCTCGACATCCTTGTCAATAGCGCAGCGATCGGCCATTCGGGAAACATCGCCGATCTGGAACTCGACGAGTATCAAACCCTGATGGACGTCAACGTGCGTGCGCCGGTGCTGTTTGCGAAAGCAGTCATCCCGCATCTGAGCGACGGCGGCCGTATCGTCACGATTGGCTCCGCGCTCGGTGAGCGGGTGCCCTTCCCGGGGCTCACGCCGTACGCAATGTCGAAGGCAGCCCTGACGTCCTTCACGCGCGGCCTGTCTCGCGAACTTGGACCAAGCGGCATCACCGTGAACCTCGTGCAGCCTGGTGCGACGGACACGGATGCCAACCCGGCCGATGGCGGGGCAGCAGATTTTCAGCGAAGCCTGACGTCGCTCGGGCGCTTTGGCGAGCCGAAGGAGATCGCGAATGCCGTGGTGTTCCTGGCAAGCTCGGCTGCAAGCGTCATCACGGGCGCAACGCTTACCGCGGATGGCGGCGCGATCGCCTGAGCCATCTTCATTTCAAGGACGGCCCTGGTGGACGACGGTCCGTCCTTCGTCGCATTGCTCAAAGGGCCAAGGAGCGCATCCGAAAAAGCCCGAACCTGCGCCGTCTCCTGTCAAGAAAGGATCCACCTTGGAAATAGAAGATCTGAGGATTTTCCTGGAGGTTGCTGAGGCGGGCGGGGTCTCGGCGGCGGCGCTCCGTCTTGGCATCTCGAAAACGATAATCAGTCGACGGATTACCCAGTTGGAAGCGGATCTGGGCGCGCAACTGCTTGCAAGGACAACACGCGGCATGATCGTCACCGAAACCGGGACGACCTTTAGAGGGTATGCCGCCCGCATCTGCGCCGAGGTGGACATGGCTCGGGAAGCGGTTTCGCCGGCAGGCGATTTGCAGGGGCGAATGAGAATTGCCGTTCCGCTATCGTTTGGACCTACACATTTCGCTCCGGTTCTGGCCTCCCTGGCGCGACGATATCCGAAGCTCATGGTGATTTCATCATACACTGATCGCTTCGTAGACCTCGTAGGAGAAGGCTTCGACTGTGCAATCCGGGTGGGACATCTTCCAGATTCCAATCTCGTTGCGAAGCGCATCGGACCCATGGTTGGCAAGCTTGTAGCCAGCCCGAGCTACATTGATGCTGAGGGTGTCCCAAAGACGCCTCAGGAGATCGTGACCCATCGGGTTGCCATGCGAGAGGCAGAGATTTGGAAATTCATGGATGGGGAAGATGTCATTGCCGTGCGCCCCAATGGACGCTTCATCGCCGACAATGCGCTCTCACTTGTCGCAGCCGCCCTGGAGGGGGTGGGGCTCGCTTATCTTCCGGAACCCCTTGTTGCAGATCACATCGCTTCGGGGGCGCTGATCGCTGTCATGAACCGATACCCCGTGCCCCCGGCAGGGATCTTTGTCGTGCGGGCGCCCAGTCCCTATCCGACGGAAAAAGTGAAGATCCTCACACAGATGCTCATCGACTATGTTGGTCGCCCGTGCGATGACAAGCATCCTTGGGACGAGAGCGGCAGTATCTGATGTCGCTCTCACATCAAGGAAGGGCCGCTGGCGCCACTTCGGGCGCCGTCGACTGCGTAACTCCAAATCACCGCGGCACTGGATTGGTTGTTGCAAAGGAGTAGCGAGCTATTTTCCACTGATCGTTTGCATCCATCTGGAATATGAACAGCTCGTGATTTGCGTCTGGCACGCGTTGTTCGAGAGCTTCGAAGGTGACAAAGCCCTTCGAGTTGGTACGCGCGAACGCCCAGTTTGATGCCGTCTGCACGACCTCTGCCACGGTCAATTCCGTATCAAAGCTTATTGTCTCGAATATTCCGTCATACGCCCTTTGGATCGCATCTGTGCCTATGACGGACGGATTGTTCGGTGCCATGAACACGCCGTCGGCGACAAACATTTTAGCGACAGCGGTCGTGTCCGAGGCATTCAAGGCGGCTTCGTATTGCGCGAGCGCATTTTCGATTTGCTGCCGCGCCGAGGTGGCGGCTTCGTCTTCACTGGAAGGCCTGAGTGAGGGTATCATATCGTCTTTCTCCGTGGGTTGAGTATGTGTCGCAATGCCAGGGCGTAAGCGTTCTTGTAACATGCGACGTAGATGACCTGCGCGGCAGCCGCCGGGTGAGGAACTCTTGGAGGATCCGAACTCTCATTTCTCGCCGTAGTACGTTCCGAAATACTTGACCGGCGACCAGGCAGGCAAAATTGCCGGGAGGGTCGGCGAAAGGGCGACGTAGTCCTGCGCACCGAAGACGACCCTGCCGTCCATGACGGTCAGCACTGAAGAGACCAATTTGATCTGATCGTCCGCAACCGAGAAGTAATCCCGGTCCAGTATGGCGAAATCAGCGAGATTGCCGGGCGCAATCAATCCCATCTCCGATTCCGTGTTCATGAACCAGGCGCCCCCCTTGGTGAAGAGTGTCAGTGCTTCCTCGCGGGTGAGCCTGTTTTTCGGAGCAAGCACTTCGGATCCAGACACCGACCGCCCGGTGACCATCCAGCTCACACCGATCCAAGGATTGAACGTGGCGGCGCGAAATGCATCGGTACTCATTGCAAGCGGAATGCCGCTATCGACAAGCTGGCGCAGGCGCGGCGTCCGCAGGGCCTGATCTCGTCCATGGTTCTTGATGAAAGCGTCGCCATGAAGCGCCATCTTGTGATCCAGCGCGATCCCTCCGCCGAGCTTCTTCACCCGTTCGATATTTTCCGGACTGACCGTCTCGGCATGCTCGAGGCTCCACCGCAATCCATTGAAGGGAACCTCCCGATTGAGCGCTTCCAGTGCGTCGAGGAACGGAGTGATGTTCTCGTCGTAGCTGATATGCTCTCTGAACGGCATTCGCCTTTGCACGAGCTTCCTGATTTCGTGGTCCACAAGCCGATGCATTTGCTCGGGCGGAATGATCATGGCCGGACGCTCGAAGTTCTCATGATCGTGCATTTCGGCCTCGAGGACCTCGCCTGCGCCGCGATACTCGTGGCCGTGGGCGAGCGACGGATCCAGATTCTGCCCTGGACTGATCGGCGCTGTCTTGGTGATTGCCTCAAGCTGCAAGTCCGTCATGCTGACGCCGGAACCACTACCCAGCTGCAAAACGATGAAAGGCATGCGCACATTCAATCGCTTCTCGCGCGAGAGAACGTCAACCATTGCCTGCGCTTTCGGATATCCCCACCTGCTGCCAGCATCGATGATCGAGGTCACACCGAAGCGGTTCAACCCGTTGATGCTCGACGTCAACGAGCTTACTTCTTCGTCGAAGGAGAGTTGCGGCACCATGGTCTCGAGAGCAACGAACGTCCACGTGTTGCCAAAAACGACGCCTGTATATCTGCCGGAGCCATCCCGTTCGAATTGGGTGTCGGCCAATCTTGGAAACCGATCGGTCCCGACGCCGAGCTTTTCCATCGCCCGCTTGTTCAAGAAGGCCTGATTGTAGGCATACTGAACGATCAACGGCTTGTCGGGCACGGCCCGTTCAAGTTCTTCCATTGTGGGAAGGCGGTTTTCCGTGAACTGGTAGGGTGACCAGCCTCCTATTACCTTGACCCACTGTCCGTCAGGCGTACGCGCGGCTTGCTCACTTAACATCGCGAGCGCCCTGGTGAGCGTCGGCACGCCATCCCACCGGATGTTGAAGTTGAAACCGCTATCGTTAAGCACATGGGTGTGGGCGTCGATGATGCCGGGGATGAGGCGCCGGTTACCCGCGTCGATGACTTTCGTACCGGCGTTTTTGAGGCTCAGAATGTCTGCATTAGACCCGACCGAATAGATCCGTCCCTTCGTCACAGCGATCGCCGAGGCTTCCGGCTGCCCGACGTTTCCGGTGAATATCTTTGCGTTGAAAACGATGAGATCGGCCCCTGGAGAACCCTGGTTCGTCTCTGCCCGACAAACGGAGATGGACGCGATCACAAAGGATGCGATGAGTATTTTCTTTATCATATGCTGTTCCGCGAGGTTCGGACCCGTCCTGTCGCAGGTCTTTCTCGCGGAACCTGTCACACCCCTCGACGACAAAGAAGATGTCGACCACGACACACGGCGTTGCGGGAAACGCAACGCAGCGGCATTTCGAGCGTCTCGGCGTGGCAGTCGTTGCCTCCTTAGCAACGCTGAAAGTGACCGCTCCAGCGAGCACAGCCACCGCTGACATATGCCATCGATGTGGATGCTCCTCTCTGATTGCTCTTTGACGAAGCGGTACCGCCGCTTCATCATCCATCAGCCCTGCAGTTGTCTCTTTTGGTTCGTTGACGACGACTTTTGCACGTCGGCGTCTGCCCGTAGCGCTGCCAAAGTCGCACTAGGCGCTTATGCCGCCGTCGACCAGGATGCCGGATCCGGTTATGTAGCTTGCACCGGGTCCAGCGAGAAAGGCGACCGCCTCGGCCACTTCCCTCGGTCGGCCGTAGCGTCCGATCGACAAGCTCGGCAGGATAGCGGGGGCGAGAGCGCCATCGGCAGGGTTCATGTCGGTGTCGATCGGGCCAGGGCGAACCAGATTGACAGTAATCTCCCGAGGCCCGAGCTCACGCGCAAGACCACGCGTGAAGCTTTCGAGTGCTGACTTCGTCGCCGCGTAGACCGCGATGCCGGCAAAGGGAACCGCCAATCCCGCATTGCTTCCGGTGCTGATGATGCGCCCGCCGTTTGGGATGTATCTGAGCGCCGCCTGTGTAGTCAGGAGGACGCCACGAAGATTGACGTTCAGTTGCGCGTCGATCTCTTGCAGTGGCTGCGTCGAGAAATCGCCTGCAAACAGGACGCCGGCATTGTTGACCAGGATGTCGAGCCCGCCAAGTTCTTCGGCTGCCTGCTTGACGGCGGCCGTCGCAGATTTGGCGAGCGCGGCGTCTGCTTGAATGGCAATAGCCTTGCGGCCCACCGCGCGGATCTTGGCGACAACGGCATTGGCCTTCTCGGAAGAGGTCTCGTAAGTTATCGCGACGTCGGCGCCATCTTCGGCAAGTTTCAGCGCCACGGCAGCACCGATCCCACGGGCGGCCCCGGTTACGAGCGCTCGCTTACCGGCGAGTGGAGTGTTATCTGTCTTGTGCATTGTTGTGTCCCTCAATCTATGCTGGACCTTCAGGGTATCTCTCACGATGTCTTGCCCGCGAGGCGTGTATCGCTCGGGCGGCGAGCGTCGTCGTTCATTGGGTGGATGACGGAAAGCCATGCTGCGACAAGTAGACAGACAGCAATGGCTATCGCTGCGATGGAGTAGGCGTGGCTGATGGATGTCGCGTCGGTGGACGCACCCAGGATCGAGAAGAACAATCCACCGATCAGAGCTGTCGCCAAGGCTCCGCCGATCTGTAGCATCGAATTCACTAGCCCGGAGGCCAAACCAGATTGCGTCGGGTCGACGCGCTGCACGACTGTACGAACAAGATTCGGCAACGCGATGCCCTGCCCTGCGCCGACGAAGAACAATGCGATTGGCAGGAGCGTCGACGCCTCGAGTGAGATCAAAGCCGCCGTCCCGAATAGACCTGCCGCTTCAAGGGACATGCCCGCGGCAGTGGAGTATCTGCCAAAGACCCGGAATATGTGTCCGCTCGCGAAGGGGCCGAGGACGAAGCCGACGGCTGCGGGAAGCACTGCTAGTCCGGCTTCAAAAGGCGTGCGGCCGAGGCCTGCTTGCTGAAAGACCGAAAACGTCAGCCAGAATGCTGCAAAGGCGTAAAAGAACAAGGCAGCGAGCAGGCCACGCTTCAATCCGGGCGCCCGCAAGAGGCGCGGTGCCAGGATCGGGTCTCTTCCGGCCGCCTCCAGTTTCTGCTCATGTTTCCAGAACAGGAGGAGAAGTGGCAGTGATGCGGCAAGCATTAAAAGTGACCAGATCGGCCACCCTTGCTCGCGCCCCTCGATGAGCGGCGCTATCAGCGCAAAAAGCGCAACGGCGATCAGCGCGGCGCCCCCCAGATCCAGCCTGCTAGGATGGTCTGAGCGTGTTTCGCGCAGGATCACCATCGCGGATGGTGCGGCTACGGCGATCACTGGGAGATTTATAAGAAATATGGCTCTCCACCCGAGACCAAGGACATTGAGCGCGATCAGCGCTCCGCCCAGGAACAGCCCGGCCATCGACGCCACCCCGAATGTGAGGGCATAGAAGCTCAGCGCCTTTGATTTCTCCCCATCGGGGAAGATTGCGTTTATCGACGCCAGAGCCTGCGGCGCCATGACCGCGGCGGCGAAGCCCTGAAGTACCCGGCCGACGACCAGAACCAGTGGAGACCAGGCGAAGCCGCAAAGGGCGGATGCGGCAGCAAACCCCATCATCCCAGCAAGGAAGACATTTCGTCGACCGTATAGGTCTCCAAGCCTCCCACCGGTGATGAGCATGACCGCGTAGGTGGTGGCGTAGCCGGAGATGATCAGTTGCATCGTCGAGGCGGAGGCATGGAAGTCCTCGCGTATGGAAGGAAGTGCCACGTTGACGATGAAGAAATCAAGTGGTGGGAGGAATGCGCCTGTCAACAGGATAGCCAGCGCGCTCCATCTGCGCGGATCAGGGGTCTGTTCAAGGGTGGGGACAAAGTCCATATGTCTCTCCATGTCGATCGGCAGAACCGAACGATCAGCCGATGAAAGTACAAGAAATTAGGAACCTTTTGGTTCCTAATTAAGCTCAGTCAAGCGATTTCAGGGCGAAGTCGACCATTGCCTTGGTGGCGTCGCGATCAGCTCCTGCCTTCCCGAGCACTCTCATTCCCTGGATCTGGCATAGGAGGAATTTCGCGAGTGTTCGCTCGTCTGCCGCAGGATCGATCTCGCCCAGGGCTTGAGCCCGAATAATCGCGGCCGCATAAAGATCCTGCAGACGTCGAAACAAGCGAGCGATACGTTGGGCGACGTCGTCGTCTGCAGGAAGCATTTCGACAGCCGACAACACGACAAAGCATCCACGCAGTCCTTCCGTGCCAGAGGACTCTTCAATGTGACGCGAAAAGGCTTCCTTGATTGCAGATTTGGGCGATGGGTTGGCATGCAGGATTTCGCCCGTCTTGCGAATGGCGTCTTCAATATAGACATCAAGCGCGCGGAGGTAGACGCCTCGCTTGTCTACGAAAGCCTTGTAGAAGCTCCCTCGCGAAAGCTCCATGCCTTCGAGCAGGTCGGGAAGCGATGCATCGTGGTATCCGCGGTCCCAGAAAACGCTCATCGCCTTGCGAACAGCGTCATCGAGTTCAAATTCGCGTGGCCGTCCAACTGACGGTGATGTCTCAGTGCGCTTTGCCATAGAGTCAATATGGAACCATATGGTTCCTTATGCAAGCGAAATCTCACATTTCTGAGACGCCAGGCAACGGTTACTTCAGACTTGATGAACTGTTGGTCTCATTGTCTGCGAAGCGTTGTCTGCGCGCAAGCCACGGTCGTAGACCTGCAGATAGGGGCTGAGGATGGGCTCGAACTGGTAGGCGTCGCGGTCGCGGTCCTCCTCGTAGGGCGTCCTGCGGTCCGCCTCGCAGGCGAGCCAACGGTCGATGCGTTTGCGCGCCGTCTTGCCGGGAACCGTCCAGGCCTGGAGCGTGTCTGACCACCGCGCATTGGGAAATGCTTGCCGGAACCGGGCGACAGTCATCCGGTCGGAGGCGAACGAGACCGTCTCTTGGGGCGGGTCGACTGCCTGCTTGTCTTCGTTGCGATCATCGGTCATGGCAGGAAAACGGTCGGGAGGTCGTGTGGTTTCGCCTATAGGAGAGACGTTTTGAGGAAGGACAACGCTTTGGCAGCACCGGCGCTCGAAATCGTATGTCCGACGCCCGGCTCGACATCGAGCTTAACGTTAAAACCAGCCGCCCGGAGCGTTGCTGCGGCCAGCGTCGAGGCGGCGGCGGGGATCGTCGTGTCGGCCTGACCATGCACGAGGAGGACCGGCGTCCCCTTGCTTGATGACGAGATGGGCTGCGGCGGGAGGAGCCCCGCAAAGGACACGAGCGCGCCGACCTTCCAGCGGCCGGAAGCCACGGCGTCGAGGGCAACGATCGCGCCCTGCGAGACGCCGACGAAGGCAATCCTGTCGTGCGTGTCTGCGAAACCTTCGCGTCGAAGGACGTCGTCCATCAGTTCGTCGAATGCTCTGCGAGCGGCCAAGACGTTTGCCGGATCAAGTGGGTTTCCTTCTGTCGAAAACCATTGATGCCCGTACCGGTGGTTCATGGGAGCGTCCGGGGCGGTGAACCGGGTGTTGGGTAACCCGGCGCGCCAGGACGAGGCAAGCGGCATGAGCTGGGCGCCCGACGCGCCGATGCCATGCAGGAAGATGACGAGGTGGTCGTGAGATGACATGATGATCCTGAAGGTTTCAAATTGGCCCGACGGCGCTCGACCTTCTTGAGGAAGGGCGCGGCCGTCTCACCCCGCGCGCAAGCCCTCACGCAGACGCCGGCGGATGCCGCTGCGCATGCTCACGCGATGTAGGGTGGGGGGCAATATATGGGGTGGCTGGTCTGGCCGCACAAGGAGTTCAACGAGCTGTACGATAGCGCACCGGACGCTGAAAGTGGTCACGCGGCTCATACCACCAGCGATGACCGAGCCGCTCAACAAATAGACCAAATGAAGTTCTGTGTCGACGCTTCGGCTGGCAACCGGTCCCCTTGACCGGATCGTTGATAGAGTGCGGGTCAACGACCGAAAGATTATGCCCACCATCCGGCGATCGACATGAAGCTATCCACCGGGGGGGCGGCTGCCGCGTCATCAACGCGCGCCAGCCGGTCGTACTGCAATCAAAGTCCTTTCGCGATCTGCAGAGGCTGCAGGATGATATCTGCAAGCGCCGACTTTCCCACTTCAAACGCCTTCTGGTACTCGGCGTCTTCCACCATCTCACGGAACGCCGTCCGCCGCGGATACTGTACGAGCAGCACCGCGTCCCACCCTTCCACCTGCCCGGTGGTAAGGACGTCGAGGCCGTCGCCACGAAATAGGATCCGTGCGCCGAAGCGGACAAGAATAGGTTCCGCCATCTTCAGGTATTCCAGATGTCGTTCTCGCCCGCCCTCGGGGACGAACCTTAGAAGGTTCAGCATCACGACGGGAGCGTCGTCCTCTTCAGCCATGAACCTGGCAAAAACATCGGGTGAAAACGCGACCATTAAGCTCTCCTTTCATATTGGCGTCCTTGCGACGCCTTCAGAAAGTTTAACCCGGCGCTCCGTCAGAAACTGTCAGGAAGGAACGCCAGTCTCGATCTTGCTCGCGCCAACGCCGCATAAGCAGGGACCGGCGCTCTGGATACCGCTCGTCGAGGACAGACGCGGACCGTACACGGTCGACGCGGAAGTGACGGAACGCCGACTTGCTTTCGCACCACGCAGCAAGGACGCGAACATCGTCGAAATAGACGATCGTGATCGGCCAGACGGTGCGTTCGGACGCAGCGCCCAAAGCGTCCTCATATGCCATCCTGACTTTCCTTAGACGACGGATCGCATCGCGAAGGGCTCCGACCTGCGGCGGATCGGAACGCTGTGACAAGGACGCCGCCGACACGAGTGCCGGCGCATTCTCGTCGTGCAGCCGGTCGGTCCGGCTTGACAGTATTTTGGCTAAAGCGCTGTCGCTGCTGTGAGACAGAGCCGGATCGGCCCTCTGCTTCACCCAGGTCAGGCCGAGAATGACAGCCTCCACTTCTTCGGCCGAAAATGCGAAGTTCGGCAGGAAGAAGCCGTCGCGCAGCACAAAACCGACCCCCGCCTGCCCGTCAAGCGGCGCTCCGAGCATGCGAAGCGTCTCGATGTCTCGATAAACGCTTCTTTCGGAGACGCCCAGTTCCTGCGACAGCTGCAACGCGGTAACCGGCGTTCGTCGTGCTCGAAGCATGCCAAGCATTTCAAGGAGGCGGCTGGTTCTCGACATTCAGTTCGTGGTCCCGTCTTTTGGTCGGCGGTATCTAGTGCGCCTGTGGGCAGTGTCCAAGAGCGCCTGTCTATCGTAACTTCCGCGCCTTCTCGCCAAGCGTCTCAATGCGCGTTCCTCACGGGTGGACGTTGGAGCAAGGAGCCCCAGATATCGCCGATGATCTACTTTACCGGCGACACACATTTCGGCGATCGGCGCGTTCTCAGCCTCGATCGGCGACCTTTTTCCAGCATGGCCGAACATGACGCTGCGCTGATCCGAAACTGGAACGAAACAGTGGGCCCGGTTGACGAAGTCTGGCATCTCGGCGACGTGATGTCGGCAAGGGCCGGCGACTGTACTGAGCTGCTGGCACAGCTGAACGGGCGCAAGCACCTGATCGTCGGCAACAACGACACGCAAGCAACGACCGCTTCGCAGGGATGGGATAGCGTTCATCACTATGTCGAGCTTCGAGAAGACGGATATCACCTCATTTTGTGCCACTACGCCTTCAGGACCTGGAACCAGATGGGCAAGAAGTCGATCAATCTGCATGGCCACTCCCATGGCCGCCTGAAGCCACTCCCCCGGCAGTTCGACGTCGGCGTCGATGCACAGGAACTCCGCCCCGTTTCGCTCGACGAAATCCTTCACCGAAAGGAAGTCGGCGCCAGCACGGAGATAATCTCTGAAGCATAGCGAAGACCGCGAAAGGCGCCTGAAGTTAGAAACATAGTTGCTAGTGGAACGAAATCGCTGCTCGCGCATTTCATTGCGTTAGCATCCGGGAATATCGATGACAGAAGACAATAATAGCATGCAGGACGCTAGGGACGCCGGTGAGCGTCTGGTTGCTGCTCACGCTTCGGAAGACCCCTTTGCGGCAGCGTTTAAAGCCACACGCATGCCGATGCTGATCACCGATCCACGTCAAGCGGACAATCCGATCATCTTCTGCAACGCAGCGTTTTGTAAGCTCACGGGCTACACCAACGAAGAGCTCATTGGCAAAAACTGTCGCCTCCTTCAGGGGCGGGAGACCGATCCGGATGCCGTTTCAAGGCTTCGTGACGCCATTGCTGCCCAGAAGGATCTCGCGATCGACATTCTCAATTACCGAAAAGACGGGTCGGCCTTCTGGAACGCGCTCTTCGTCAGCCCGGTGCGGGATGCCTCAGGCGCGGTGATCTACTTTTTTGCCTCTCAGCTCGACTTTACAAACATCAAAAGCAAGGAAGCGGAACTGGCGCGCGCGCGTCACCTCGCCGAGGAAGAAGTGGCGATGCGAACGGCAGACCTGACCGACGCCCTGCGTGCAAAGACAACGCTGGTCCACGAGGTCGATCATAGGGTCAAGAACAACCTGCTTACGATCGCATCCATCGTCAAACTGCAGGCTCGAATGACCGAAAACGACGTTGTCGAGCGTACACTGACGTCTGTTCTCAATCGCGTCGAAGCGCTCAGCACCGTACAGCGCAAACTCTTGAACGACGAGGAAGTGGGACAATTCGACGTAGCCGATTTCGCAAACACCCTCATGATCGATAAAATCGGCGCATTGAAGCGTTCGGACATACAGCTGACAACCGATCTGCACGAGGTCGTGGTGCCTGCTACCAAGGCATCGCCGTTGGCTCTCATTATCAACGAACTGGTCGGCGATGCGATAAGGCGGGGGCTGAGCGACGGCGGTGGCGAGATCCATCTGGAGATCAGACGGCTGAACGGGCACTTCCTCATTCGGGTCGCGGATACTGTCATGCCGGTTGACGTGGACAAAGAGGAGGCTGCGTTTAGCCAGGCCATGCTCGAGGCTTGCCTAAAGCAACTTCGAGCCAAGATCGACCGAGTTGTGCAGGGCCACCGGACAGACGTTACAGTCACGCTGTCCGTTAAGGACTGAAAGGATCCGATTTGAATATTCTGATTGTGGAAGATGAAGTCCTTCTTGCCATGGAGCTGGAAAGCGAAGTGGAAGGCGCCGGTCATCTCGTTGTTGGGACGGCAGCCGATAGTCGCGAGGCGATAGAGATCATTGATGCGACCTCGCCGCAATTTGCCTTCGTCGACATTCAATTGCTGGATGGCCCAACGGGTATCGACGTCGGACGTTACCTTTCGGCCAAGGCAATTCCGTTCGTATTCGTATCGGGAAATCTCAAGCGCATACCGGACGATTTTGCTGGTGCGCTCGGGGCGATCGAGAAGCCCTATACGGTCAACGGTCTGCAGAACGCCTTGCAGTTTTTGCAAACCATCGTCGATGGCGGCCATGGTGCGCTCGTCGCGCCCCCTAGCCTTGTCCTCTCCCCTGCCGCACGCGCCAACCTTGCGGCATGATCAACTGCGCGATCTCGCGTGAAGGAACCTCAGTGAGTTCACCATCAAAGCGCATCGGCGCTGTTCGGAATTCTGGTCTGCTTGACGTTCAAGGCCAGTCGGAATTTCAGGACATTATCGAGGTCGTGAAGGCCGGGCTTAACTGCCCCGTCGCGCTAGTCTCCATTCTCGATGAGGACAGGCAGGTCTTCATTGCTCATCTCGGTCTTCCGGAGAAATGGGCCGAGGCTGCCGAGACCCCGCTGACCCATTCCTTCTGCCAACACGTGGTTCGGGACAAGCAGCCCCTGATCATTGGAGACGCGACGATCCATGATCTCGTCAAAGATAACCTGGCCATCCCGGATCTGGGCGTGATCTCCTACATGGGCGTACCCGTCACAATGCCGGATGGTCTGGTCATCGGAGCGTTGGCCGCGATCGACGGGGAACCCAGAACCTGGACAAGACAAGAGCTCGACCTGCTGAGCCGCATCGGCAAGGTCGCCTCGAACCAGATCGCCACTTTTCTATCAGAACGCCGGTGGAGTTCGCTTTTCGAGCAGCTCGAGGAAGGGATTATCGTCGGTTCGGTCATTCGCGACCTCGACGGGACCATCGTCGATTGGCGCCATGACAGCGTCAATCCGGCTTGGAGCAATCTCTTAGACCACCCAGTCGAAGACGCCACCGGTCGCACCATGCGAGAGATCTTTCCGAATTTTGGAGAGGAGTGGGTATCGGACGTCGCGCTCGTTGTCGAAAGCGGACAGAGCAGGCGTTTTACTCGGCATATCTCCGCCCTCGGACGCTGGGTCGACGGCTACGTGCAGGCGACAGGCAATGACAAGTTCATCATCATTTTTGTCGATGTGACAGACCGAATGGAGGCTGTCGAAGCCCTTCGGGGCAGCGAGACAAAGCTGCGGCTGATCGTCGAGGGTGCGAAAGACTATGTCATCGTGACCATTGACGACGAACAGCGTATCACGAGCTGGTTTGGCGGGGCGGAAGAGACTTTTGGCTGGACGGAGGCCGAAATGCTTGGGCGCGGGTTCGCGGAGATATTCACGGAGGAAGACCGGGCGGCCGGCGTTCCAGAAACCGAAGTCCGCAAAGCTGCAGCGGAAGGTGTTGCACTTGATCGAAGGTGGCACCAGGCGGCCGACGGAACACGGGTTTTCCTTGACGGGGCGATACGCCCGTTTCCGGGCCAGTCTGGCTCGGAGGTGCCCGGCTTCATCAAGGTCGCCAGGAATGCGACATCTCAGAAGATCGCCGAAAATCGGCAAATGGCATTCCTCGAGCTCGGCGACAGAATTCGAGAACTCGACGATGTCAAAGATGTTGCATTTGCCGCAGCAGAGATCATGGCCCGCAACCTGGAGGGCGCGACAAGAGCGGGCTATGGCGTCGTCGATCCGATCGCCGAGACCGTGCAGATGCTACCCGATTGGTGCGCCGAAGGAATCCTGACTGTCGCCGGCTCACATCAATTCCGAGATTACGGCTGCTATATCGAAGATCTCAAACGCGGCGAGACGGTCATCATTCCAGACGTGGCCAAGGATCCTCGGACATCTGCGTCAGCCGACCTCTTCCATTCGATCGGAATTTCCGTGCTGGTGAACGTGCCGATCATCGAGCACGGTGCGTTTGTAGGGGTCATGTTCGTCCACTACGACAGACCTCATGATTTCTCCGTGGAGGAACGCGACTTCGTGCGAACGATCGCAGATCGCACACGGGAGGCGATCTCAAGAATTCGTGCGGAGCAGGAACAGCAGGTGCTCAACCACGAGATCAGTCACCGCCTGAAAAATACGATGGCGATGGTTCAGGCGATTGCCACGCAGACGCTGCGCCCTGTCACCGATCGGGCACCTGTGGAAGCTTTTACCAGCCGGCTTCACGCTCTTTCGAAAGCACACGAGGTTTTGCTCGGCCAGGACTGGTCGTCGGCGCGTATGATCGCCGTGATCGATTCCGTACTCGGTCAGCTCTCATTGCCGGACCGTTATTCGATCTCAGGTCCGGACCTCGAACTTGGACCGCGCTCGGCGCTGTCCCTGGCGCTGCTGATGCATGAACTGGGGACCAACGCGCTCAAATATGGAGCCTGGTCGAACGAGGCAGGCAAGGTCATCGTTTCGTGGACGATGGAAGGCGGAGGCGAAGACAGTGCGCTCGTTCTTGTGTGGAACGAGCATGGAGGCCCCCCAGTGACCACCCCATCTGGCAAGGGGTTCGGATCGAGGCTCATACACCTAGGCTTGACGGGAACCGGCGGTGTCGACGTGGATTATGCCCCTGACGGGCTGAAGGTTAAGATGCGCGGGCTGATTTCCCAGTTAAGGCAGTCCTAATGACCATGAGTGATATCTCCAAGGACGTCGCGATTGTTCTGGTCGTTGAAGATGAGCCGCTCCTTCGCCTCGCCGGCATAGACCTCATCGAAGCTGCAGGATATCAGGCGGTAGCGGCGTCGGACGCAACCGAAGCGGTCGCAATACTCGAATCCCGAAATGACATCCGTATCGTCTTCACAGATGTCGATATGCCGCGCGGCGTCGACGGAATGCGTCTGGCTGCAATCATCCGAGACAGGTGGCCGCCAATCAAAGTGATCGTGGTCTCCGGCCACGTCGAGGATCCCGGAGACGTGATCCCGGCTGAGACGGTGTTTTTCTCCAAACCTTACCGGGAGGAACAGATCGTGGAAGCAATCAGGCAGATGCTGTCATGACAACCACCGGACTGCCCCCGCGTTTCGCTAAGGCTGTATCTATCTCTGGCTTCGGCAGGCATCCGGGGACAGTGTGAGGAAAGTCTAGGCTGACTCCCTGCTCCTGAAGTTCGTTCCAATAACATCTTCCGAACGGCAGAGCGAATAGGCCGGCGCAACTGCGCGCAGGGGGCGGTCGAAGGCCGGCGATCTGCTCGGGGGTATCTCTCCTCCCCGAAGTGCGTTGACGCTCGGCATGGCGTCCTACATTCGAAACGGACTGCTTCAAAGGCCCTGATCGAACGCATTCAGCACGGAGGTGACAAAATCCTTCGTAATACGCAGTCGCAATCAGTCCCAGGGCCAGGGCGGCTCCAAGGCGGTCGCAATCGCCAGACCGGATTACTGCGGCGCGCATTGCATGTCGTTTGCTTCGGCGCGTGCTAGGACGACAGTGCCTGCGCCGTTACCCAAAGTGTTCGGTTTCTGCGTCGACGAGCCCTCCGGCAAAGTTGCTCATTTGCTGTAGCGCGATCAGGGCGCGCTCGCGAGCGGCTTTGCTACCGTGCCACCACGCTATTGGGCTATGATCTCTGACGCGCAACGTGCTAGGCCTCGTTATCACAGCGCGCCGCTGCACTATGAAAGGCTCGCCGTTAATGCCCACTGTCTAAAACCATCATTGCAACAGCAGCGATTTTTCTTCCTCGCCCAATACTGGCCGGAACTTCCACTGGTTCCAGAAAGAATTGAATTCAGGTGTCCAACGTTATAGGTTTGACGGGAGCCATATCCATAGAGAGACAACAGTGGACGACGCAATTTTACTTAACATCGAAGCTGGTCACGTGCAGCCTGCTACTCGCCCTAGCCCCGGTTACTTTGAGCATATAAAAAAGGTAAACGATATCTTCTATGACCAGATAAAGATATCTGACCAGAAAGCCGCCTATATCTTCACTTTCATGCTGGCATTTCTCGTTACATCGAGTGAAGGTCGTAGCGTCTTCACCTGGACTCGATATTCGACCGGCACTCCAGAGGGTATCATCTTTTCGGGATTACTCGCGATCTCATCCATGGCGGCGGTGATTTCTGCAATTATGGTAATCTTGCCTCGACAGGTAAGCGTTTCGACGTCGATGTTCTGGGGTGCTTGGACAAAGCACAAAAGCGACTTCAGCGCCGCTGCCGCCCGCGACGACGCCGCTTATCTTTTCAATCAGTATGTCGACAACGCTGACGTGCTCTCTCAAATCGCGAGGGGCAAGTATCGATGGGTGACGTATGCGTTCAGAAGTCTGATGGTGACGGTCTTGTCCTACGTCCTGCTACTCGTCTCCGTTTGAGCAAGCATCGTCGCCCGCAATATCACACGCACTTTAACCTTCGGTCGTAAGAATGTCCGCCTCACTTGCTCAGTCCTTGAAAGCCCGGGCCGGACGGCTGTGGACCCGCCGCACGCAGCTGCAGGCGTTGACGCTTACCAGCCTACTGCTCGTGGTCCTGTTTCGCACGTTCTCTGCCTGGCAGCTGCTAGAAGCGAAATCCTTTGATGTGCTGTCGACAATCCATCCGCCGGGCATTTCTTCCGACGGCCCCGTGATCGTCGCGATCGACGAACCCTCCCTTGCCGAAATAAACACTCAGTGGCCCTGGCCGCGAAGCCTTCATGCTAAACTTGTTCGACAGTTGCGGGCAGCCGGAGCAAAGGCAATAGGGATTGACATCATTTTCGCGGAACCATCCAACACCGCAGACGATGAAGCTTTCGCAGCTGCCATGCAACAGGATGTGGTGCTAGCCGGAGACGAGACACTGATCCGCACGCCTCAGGCGGATCAGCTTGTCCGCGCAACACCGTTGCCGCAATTTGGCGATGCGGGTGCGAGCACGGGCATCGCGTCCGTCAGTTTGGGGGGCGACGGAGTTTTTCGGCGCTTGCCAGAGTACATAGATGGTTTCGCAGCTAGCCTTTTCCAGATCAGTCAAGGCCAGCGGCCAGACGTGCCGGCGGACGCGCTGATACAGTCATTCGGCCCTGCACGGGCGTATCCCACGGTGTCATATTACCAAGCTCTCGACCCTGAGAAACGCCTGCCCAAAGATATTTTCAAGGATCGGGTTGTTCTCGTCGGACTGAGCCTTCAGAACGCGCCGGAAATTCACCAGGGCGGCGGAGATACCTTCGCTACGCCCTTCACAATGCACACGGGAAAGCTGACAGCCGGGGTCGAGCTGCAGGCAACGATTTACGAGAATTTGGTCCGCAGGCTTTACATACTGGAGGGCGGAACAGCAGTCGCCATTGTAACCATCGTTTTGGCTGCAATGCTAGCCGCTCTGGTCGTCTGGCGGTCAACCGGTTGGCTGACCGTCATTGCCGGATTTTGCTCAGTTCTCTTTTTTGGGGTTATGAGCTACATGAGTATTCGTTACGGCCATCTCTTTGTTTCCCCTCTCGGACCCACAGTAGCATTTACTTCGGTCGCGATTGGACAAGCCACGTTCGACTATTCAGACGAGCGACGACGTAAAAAACTCATCATCCGCGCGTTCTCCCAGTATCTCTCGCCCGATTTGGTAAGGAGATTGGCTGATGACCCCGCGCAGCTAAAGCTCGGCGGCGAGCGCCGAACGCTCTCGATATTGTTTTCCGACGTACGTGGCTTCACGACGATCGCGGAAACGATGAAGGATGACCCGGAGCAGCTTACTCTGCTCATCAACCAGCTGCTCACGCCCCTGTCCGATGTTGTCATGAACATGGGCGGCACGATCGACAAATATATGGGCGACTGCATCATGGCATTTTGGAACGCGCCATTGGATGATCCAAACCATGCTTTGCACGCGGTCGAAGCAGCGATAGCGATGCAGGCCGCGCTCGCAGCACTGAATGCCGATCTCGCTGCACAGGCGCTGGCTGAAAGGACAAATGCCCCGGTCCTCAGAATGGGCATAGGCATTAATACGGGCGAGTGCGTTGTCGGCAACATGGGTTCCGACAGGCGCTTTGACTATTCCTGTCTGGGGGATTCGGTCAATCTTGCTTCGAGGCTTGAAGGCGCGTCCAAAAACTATGGCGTTGCTCTACTTCTTGGCGCCGAAACCGCCCGGCAAGTCTCCTCCGTGTATCGGGTTCTGGAGCTGGACAGGATCGTCGTCAAAGGTCGCACCGCTGCCTCTCCCATCTTCACGGTTGCGGCCGACGCCACCGATGAGGGCGCGGACGAACATCAGCGCTTTCTATTGGCGAAATATGCGGGGCTGCTAGCGCCCGATGACGCGGCCTTCGAAACATTGCCGGTGTTGATCCCTTCCCTCGCCGCATATTACGACCTGGTACGGTGCGACCTTCCGACGGTTGAGCGCCATCGCGATAATCTCGCGGTCGAAGCGCCGCCTGAGAGCATTAAAAGCGTGCTCTGATGTTCGCGCTTATCGTGCGGCCAGCTCCGGGAACGAGCGGTGCGACGTCGATACGCCTGTCGAAGATGTTGGATACGCTGATCGACGCAGATAAATGCCTGTCTTCCGTTTCCCAACCCGCCCCGACGTCTGTGATAAAGGCGCTGTCGAGTTCTGCCAAATCAGTCAGACCGAGAAGATCGGACGGGAACGACAGTCGTTGTCCGAGGTAGGTTTCGGCAATCGTGAACGAAAACCGCTCGGGGCTCACGAAGTTCAAGCCTACTCGTCCCACGTTTTCGGGGACGAGCGGGAGAATGTTTTCGAACCCGACAGCGTCTGCGCCGGCCCAAATCCGGGTGTAATTTCCAAACGCGCTCCATCCTTGACCTATCCACAGGTTCCCAGTGACTGACAAGCGGTCGATGGTCGCATCTTCGAAGGCGATGGGAAACGAATAAACAGGCAGTGAAAGCGACAGGTTTTCGATGCCCTGATGTTGATATTCGACCGCGGTGAAGAAGCGTTCGGTCCATTCCGCATCCCAGCGCAGGATCGATGTCTTCGTCCGTCCAGTCCCATCAGGCGGCAAGTCGGGCCGCAACCCAACGGTGGCAACCGGAGACAGCGTATTAAGTTCACTCAAAGGAGTTTGCTGAACAAAAGCCGCGCGCAAGTATTGCCCTTCCATTGGCTCCCACGCGACACCGATATGTGGGTTGAAGCTGTTGTCCTCGACATCGTTTTGCTTGAACCAGTCTGCAAACAACGTCGCTTCAATTTCCAGGCTCGGGTCAGCGCCCCACATAAAGCCTGCCCAAGCGCGCGCGTTGTCGCCCTCAGAAACGATGGTGTTACCGGGAAAGGTGACGAAGACCGAAGGCAGCCCGATCAGGTAGTCGGTGACGGAGCCGCTGGCTTCATATTCCGTATGTCCACCTTCTGCGCCGTATCTCACTGTCAAGCCATCGCCAACTTCGACCAGATGCGCGAAGCCACCCTTGAGCGAATGCTGGTTTTCGTCGACGTCGATGTCTTCACCAATTGGCGGCGGGAGCAGGTCATAAGCGTATAACGAGTCCCGGCCGGACTTCTCGATGACCGATCCGAACAAGCCGAGATTGAGAATGTTGTGGTAGGCAAACGTGTGGCTCCAGCCGACAAAACCATTGAAACCATCGGCGTCCAACGTATCGCCTCTGGTAACCTCAAGGCTGTTATCGATTGCTCCTCGATAAGACACCCCGCCCTCGGCGTGGATCGCGTTGAAATGGCCAACGAAGCGGTCGTCTGGCGTCATTTGGATGCCGAAAGTCGCCGACGCGTTCAGGTTCTTCGCCTCCTGATCCGCATACGACGGGTTCAGGTATGATCCGGTTACGCTCGCCGACATAGCATAAGGTAGCGGATCATAACCGAGAACCTGATAGCTAGCCGAGCCATTTGCAGTCGCGTCGGATTCATCTGCCACAATTCCAGATCCGAACTCCACCTCTTGAAAGGGGACCCGGTAGAATGCCGCGTGCTGCCGTGGACTGGCAATCGCCAGCGGGTCTAGCATCAGCCCCTGCACGTAACCGGAGAAGGCGGCGTCATCCCCAGTGTTGGGTTCTCCGATCGCAATAATATTGGGTGAGGCAAAGTAGGGTCGCACGCTGCCGGAAAGGTTTTGATCGAAATAGCTCGCACCTTGGAACGGATCGAAGGTGCGGTCTCCCCAGTAACGAGCCCAGGCATCGAGAGCCACCGAACGGTATACGCCGCCAAGTGTCGAGCCGAAGTCGTCGCTGGACTCGACTGAAGTGTAGTCCCCGCCCCTTGCGCGGGCTCTGCGAACAGACTCTCTCGCAAACCGTATGGCGTCGTCCATCATGTCCTGATCTACGGACAGCAAGGCACGGTACTGCGCGGCATCGGGTGCCAGGGGGTCGAGCTGGTCTGCTAATTCGAACGACTGCCGCGCGGGGTCCATTTCACCATTGGCCGCATAGGTCGCTCCAAGTGTTAGCAATCCCTTCCCGTAGGTCGGGTTTGCCGCCGTAGCTTTAAGCATGTCCTCGAGACCGCCTTCTTCGTCCCCCGACTGAAGCTTTTGCCGTCCGCGCTGGAAAAGCGCCACATCATACGAGGGGTCGATAGCCAAGGCGCGATCGATAAGCTCTTTCGCTTCCTTGTTGCGACCACCCCTCAACAGCAGAGCAGCGTAGTTGGCAAGCGGCTCCGGTGCGCCGGGATCGATCTCGATTGCCCGCTTATAAGCGCGTTCCGCTTCCCTATATGCTCCCCGTCCTGCTTCCAATAGTGCGAGGTTATTCCAGTACTCCATGTTGGCAGGATCAAGGTTGACCGCTCGTTTCTGGTCTCGCAGTGCTCCCCTGATATCGCCTGTCACGTAGCTTGCGTATGATGCACGAGCATCTAGGAACGCTGGATCAGCGGCATCGATCGCCTGTGCTTTTTCTAGCGCGCGCTTGGCGGCATCGAAATCGGAAGCCAGCAGGGCCCGGTTTGCTATCGCCACTTGAAAGCGAACGTCATTTCCGAACCGAGGTTCTGCCGCCAGTAGAACCTGCAAGGCCTTCCGGGGAGACTCGACAATTGCCGCGATCATTTCCTGTCCCATGACATCGGCGACAGACGAGTTGCTCGCTTCCGGCGCTCGGTAATGCTTCAAAGGGTTAGCCATCGAGTCCGCAAAGTATGCCATGTAGCGCGCAGAGACCTGCTGATCACCTGACAGAGCCCTTTCGGCGCGATGAAAATAGCGGGCCGCGTCGCCATACCTGCCACTGTCCGCGGCGATGCGACCGTCGAGGTAGTCAAGCCTCGCCGACTGGCTTGCGGATAAAGGTTTGCGTCGCGCTTTCGCTATAGCACGAACAGCATCTTGTCGTCCGCGTCTTGCCATAGCGACTTCGGCAGCGGATACGTCGTCATCAGCCGACGCCATTCCCGCCGGCAGCAGCGCGAGACGCTGTTGCTCGCGACGCAAACGCGAAACCTCCGGGCCTGTTGCCTGCGCGTTCGCAAAGGCGCTCCTCAGGGTCAGATTGAACAGCATTTGCTCGCGGACATCCCCGCCCGAGATGATAACTTTCGAGGGTGCAGAGCCGATGGTGGCGGCCGCGGACTCGCCCCCGGCGACACTGACGGCACCTTGGGCGTTGCTGAGGTCAACGCGACCTTCGATCACGCTGAGGGTCGTACGCTTGCCGTCTACTGTCAGCGTCCAATCTGTGCCGCGTATTGCCGCTGCCGCCGCTGGTGTATCGACGACAACGCCGGACCCGCCTCTACTCGCTCTACCGAAGAGTTGACCAGCTTTGAGCTCGAGACTTACCCCGCCATCTGCTCGGACATCCCGCACGAGCAGTGTTGAGCTGCGTCCGAGCCTTATCTGAGTACGATCCGAAAACAGCAGAGCAATCTGACCCACCGCGTTCGTTCGGATAACGTCCCCCGCCTTGACGTCTTGCCGCACTTCGACCGAGTGCTGTGTCGGAATGTCAACGAAGCTTATATCTTCTCCAGCGCGTGTTTGTACAACTTGGCCTGAAACCACAGGTGTGCGGGAGACCGGTTCAGCCATAGAAGAAAGAGCCGGCAAGCATGATGCGCCGAGCAAAAAAAGCCGTTTGTATCCCATGTCGCCCCGGTTACTGAATCGCCTAAATTAGCGAGATTTAATCAAACCAGACGTGCAATTAGTCAATCTTCTCGGATGTGTAGTACTGGCACATTCAAGTAAAATTCAATAAGGCGATGACAATGTGCCACACTTTCTACCTGGCGTTTCAGTCATTCTATCGCTGATTGCCGAGATTTCGTTGCCCCTGCCAGTCTTCCGCACACAGTGCGTCTTATTAGACGCTGCATCGTCAGTCTTCCATTGGTTGCTTGGTACTAGAACCACCTCAAACGTTTATCGCAAATCACTAGGAGCGTGTCGTTCGCGTAAGGACTTCTCGGCGGGAACATTTGTCGCACGGCCGGTACTGACTGACGCTACTGTTGAGATCACAGCAAAGCGGCCTACTTTTCGCAATGTGGTCTCCAAGTCACCAAACCGGGAGTTTTTCATGAAGAACAAAGTTGCCGATGTCCTCACCCAGGTGCTGCATTCAGCTGGCGTCGAAAGGATCTATGGCGTCGTCGGTGACAGTCTTAACGGGCTGACGGAATCGCTGCGTCGACGTGGCGACATCGAATGGATCCATACGCGCCATGAAGAAACGGCGGCGTTCGCAGCGGGCGCCGAGGCACATCTCACTGGAAAGCTCGCTGTCTGCGCCGGAAGCTGTGGCCCTGGAAATCTCCATCTCATCAACGGATTGTTCGACTGCCATCGCTCGCGCGTGCCGGTCCTTGCCATAGCTGCCCAGATACCGTCGGCCGAGATCGGCAGAGGCTACTTCCAGGAAACCCACCCGGATCAACTATTTCGCGAATGTAGCCACTACTGCGAGCTAGTGAGTCGTCCAGAGCAGCTGCCCGCCGTCCTGGAGTCCGCGATCCGAGCGGCTGTGGGCAAGCGCGGCGTGGCCGTCGTGGTCATTCCGGGCGATGTCGCATTGAGTGAACTTGATGCTAAAATCTCACAATCTATTGCTCTTGCTCTGCCTCAGCCGACTGTGGTGCCAGCCGAAGAGCAGATCGAACAGATGGTACAGCTTCTCGACGGCAGCGCGAAAGTGACGTTGCTTTGCGGTCGTGGATGCGAGGGCGCCCATGATGAGCTGATCGTTCTCGCCGACAAGTTGAAGGCACCGATCGTCCATGCTCTGGGCGGCAAAGAATTCGTCGAGTGGGAAAACCCCTTCGATGTCGGAATGACCGGACTGATCGGATTCTCATCCGGCTACAAGGCCATGCTCGAATGCGATACGCTGTTGATGCTGGGAACCGACTTCCCGTACCGACAGTTTTATCCCACCAACGCTAAAATTATTCAGGTTGATATCCGGCCCGAGAACCTCGGTCGGCGGACGCCGCTGGATCTTGCCGTTGTCGGTGACGTCAAATCGACGATCACGTCACTTTGGCCGATGCTCAGGGATCGGTCAGAAGATGGGCATCTCAGAGATTGCCTAGCAGCCTACAAGAAGGCGCGGGAGGGTCTCGACGATCTGGCTTCTGGCAAACGTGGTGGAAAGATACATCCACAATATGTTACCCGCCTCCTCAGCGAGCAAGCCTCCGACGATGCTGTGTTCACGTTCGACGTTGGGACACCGACCATCTGGGCCGCGCGTTATCTGAAAATGAATGGGAAGCGGCGCTTGATCGGATCGTTGGTCCATGGATCGATGGCCAATGCCTTGCCCCAGGCGATCGGCGCCCAGGCGGCATACCCCGATCGGCAGATCATCAGCATGTCCGGCGATGGCGGCTTTGCAATGCTGATGGGAGATTTTTTAACGCTCGTCCAGCAGGACTTGCCGGTTAAGGTGGTGATCTTCAACAATTCCACACTTGGCTTCGTTGCGATGGAAATGAAGGCCTCGGGCTTCCTGGAGACGGGCACTGATCTAAAAAATCCGGATTTCTCAGCAGTTGCGCGCGCCGCCGGTGTTCATGGTATCCGGGTCGAAGACCCGGCAGAACTCGAAGAGGCGATCCGGGAAATCCTGTCTCATCCAGGCCCTGCTTTGCTGGACGTGGTGACCAACACCCAAGAACTTTCGATACCGCCGAAAATAGAGGCCGCTCAAGTGAAAGGGTTTGGACTGTGGGCGATCCAAGCAGTGATGAACGGGCGCGGCGATAAACTCGTTGATCTTACGGTGTCGAATTTTCTGTCTCGGTAAGCCGCACCCAAACGCCGTTCGCCTGTTTGAACCTTTAACAGAGGAGCCGGACGCTGCCTGCTCCTTTCTAGAAAATCCTATTCATTTTCTCAGGCAAACACACCTTGCGTGCGCTATCGCATGGAGCCCGGACCTCGCGACGGATGATCAGGATCTCCCCACAATCGATCTTGGGTTATTCAGTCGAGCGCGTTATCGCCCTCAGGTCGAGTTGAAAGCTCATCGAGCAACTCGATCCGACGGAAACTTTACTCCCGTCTTATCGGTAAGGACGCAATCGCCAATGGTTACGGCTGCCAGCGATCTCATTGATCGCCCGGTGTTGGTGGAGGCGCTGACCTTACACCGCTGCGGTGAGCTGCAGGGCCGCCCGCGCCACCTTGTCCCGCTTGCTCCGGGCGGCTCCGCTGCGGACACTCCGCACCGTCTAAAAGGATCGGGGGTCGTTGCGGCTCGCGCGGTTATAGAGCTGCCCGCGACGTCCTCGAACTTGCTGAGACGGCTCGCGACATCTCCCGCCTTAGTTCGATCGCCGCGCGTCTCGGCAAGAATTTCCGGTGCGCTGCGGCCATTCTTGGCAGGTATGCTGGCGACAATAACGGGTTGGCTGATCGCTGCGGACTGAGGATCCTTTCAACTCTTTACCTCTTCTACAAGGTAGCAAGGCGGTTAAGCCGGCGAGTGTCGCCAAAAAATTCGCGGCGAGCTAAAGCGCTTATCCTTGGAGGGTCCCCCACGGGCGAAATATCGCGCGCAGTTTTTCCGGGGTTCGCTGCTACCGGAGGATTTTTTTCCAGATTCGTTTCAAACGACGATGCCACCGTCGATAATCTCCGGGTAGCCAGTTCATCAAGTCGTGGAGGAGATGCCGTGTCCATAGTGACCGCACGACCACCGGTCGGTGTGTCCGTCTCACTCATGATATGAAAGTCGCTGCGTCGTTATTCTTCGTTACGTCCTGCGTGTGGTCCCGCAGCATCAACGGCAACCAAGATCCTTAAGGCGAAACGGCCAATCTGGCTCACATTTATCGATATCCAGCATCCGATAATTCATAGTTTATTGAGCTTCGGATGGCAGTCTGTGGCCGCGCGACAGGTATTGCGTTCGCGTATCCAGGGATCGGCATCGAATGAAGTATCAGTTAGCGGCTTTATCAGCCCTTATCGTCACGCTGACAGTCCTCGTCGCGATCAATCCCTTCGGCCAGAACATCGACGGTCGGATTGCCGGTACGGTTCAATCGCGATAGTCGGTACATCCAGCCAAGGTGATCCGGTCAAGACTGGCCCCTCTAGGCCGCCCTGCCGGCGGCTTTATAGAACTCTCCTTTAGGCTGGAGCCGCGCACCGCGAGTTATTGAGCTAGGCCTAGCACGGCGCTCATCGCAACGAGGGCGGTCAAACCAGTGACTGCTAATCCGGTCGTAACGTAATTCGAGGCTCGACCTGCATCCCCATGCCTGATTTCGCTTTTCGTTCCTAAGACAGCTGTGAACCCCGCTGCCATCCAACAAAGCAACGCGACCGCCCCAAGGATGATTGCCAAGTTTAGAGTAAAAGCCGAGGAGAGGGTCATGCAGGCACCCTTGCATAGACTGCGACGCTGACGGAGCCCTCCCAAGGGTGGGTTTCAATGCCATCTCCTTGGATGGCCTTGGCGTAGCTTTCTGTCGCCAAGCGGAGTTTCGGTCCTTCGTTTAAGTATAGCGCGGCGATCAGGATGAGACGCCGCATTGCCTCGCCTGAACTGCTCCCTGAGAATGGGTTATTGCCTCATCTAAATTGCTCCCGACGAATCGGTCTCGGGAGCTATGATGAAGAAGGTGAGCATGGCAACACGTGCGGAATTGGTGGCGGCGATCAGTTGTCGCTATTCGTCAGGCGGGCGGGCCGAGAAGGCGAGGATGTTAGACGAGTTCGTGGCGCTCACGAGCTATCATCGCAAGCATGCGATGCGGCTGCTGCGAGGAGAGCGCGAACCAGCGAAGGGTGGTCCTCGGCCAGGACGCCGGGTTTACGGCGATGACGTGCGGGCGGCACTCGTGGTTGTTTGGGAGGCGTCGGATCGAATTTGCGGTAAGCGACTACACCCCCTGTTGCCAACACTGATCGAAGCGATGGAACGTCATGGACATGGCGATATGAAAGGCGAGACGCGCCGGCAACTTCTGACGATGAGCCCAGCGACGATTGATCGAATCCTCAAGGAGATCAAAGCGAGCGCTACGGGTCCCCGGCGCCGGAAAGGATCAACGGCAGTTCGACGTAGTGTTCCCGTTCGAACGTTCTCTGATTGGGATGACCCCGCACCCGGTTTTGTCGAAGCCGACCTCGTTTCTCATTCCGGCCCGAATGCTAAAGGCGACTTCTCGCAAACGCTGGTGTTGACCGATATCGCGACGGGCTGGACGGAATGCGCGCCGCTGTTAGTTCGCGAGCAAACGGTACTAATCACTGCGTTGACCGAACTGCGCAAGCTACTGCCGTTCCCGCTGCTAGGCTTCGACACCGACAACGACAGTGTGTTCATGAACGAGAGCGTTCATGAGTATTGCTTGCGCGATAATATCGAACTCACCCGTTGCCGCCCCTACCGAAAGAACGACCAGGCATTTGTTGAGCAGAAGAATGGTGCGATCGTGCGCAAGATCGTTGGATACCGACGCTTCGAGGGGCTGCGAGCAACCCGGGAGCTGGCCAAGCTTTATTCCTCAATGCGGTTGTTCGTGAATTTCTTTCAGCCATCATTCAAGCTCAAGGAAAAGCACCGTGACGGAGCCAAGGTGATCAAGCGCTATCATCGTCCCGCCACGCCCTATCAGCGGCTGCTTGACGACGCGCGCACGCCGGAGGATACATGTCTTCGGCTCAAGGAGACGTACCTGACGCTCGATCCGGTCCGGCTGCTCCGCGACATACGCCTGGCACAAGAGAGATTGGTCGACATTGCTGACAAGCCTGATAGTTTGCTTTCCACCGACGGCGAGGCATTACCGCTCGAAGACTTTCTGTCTGGCTTACGGATTGCTTGGCGTGGCGGTGAAGTGAAGCCGACCGCCCGTACCAAGCCAGCGGCCAAGCGAGAGCGGCGCAGACCCGATCCTTTACTCGCCGTCACTGCTGAACTCCAGGAATGGTTCGAGGCGGAGCCTTGGCGAACTTCGCGGGAGTTTCTTGAACGCTTGCAGGTCAAATACCCCGGCTTGTATCCCGACGGCCTTATTCGAACCGTGCAGCGTCGAATGAAGATCTGGCGCAGCACACAGGCCCATGCGCTGGTGTTCGGTCCATTCGCCGATACCGTGTCGCAGACTGAAAAAGGAGAGGTCGTGCGGTGAGACTCTTACCACCAGGTCGCCATTCGACAACCTGCGGAAAACATGATAGCCGCCCGCGAAACCGCCCGCTCACTACAGCGCTATTGAGGGCGCGCTCGCGAGCGGCTTCGCTACCTCCGTCACCTTGCAACAAGTGCGGGTACACGAGCATCGCAACGGGTGAGGCGTCCGAGAACATTCGAGTGAGGTAACGGCATCATCCTTTGGGAACATTCTTGGTTGAGGCAATACGAATCTCACCTTGATTGCCGCTATGCAGTTTAAGGGCTCGCAGCATCGCATGATCATCGAGGCCGCCGATCGCTCGTCGATCTGGACGCGGTGCCCGTCGATCGTGCGCCCTTCCATTGACGCCCATCGAAGGTTTAAGTCGACGTCTATAACCACTAACATCAGCGATCCCTTTCTCACGGCTTAGGGTACAACCTACGTGCAGAGAGCGCGTTCCAAGCCGAAATCCACGGCCCGCAAACGCAAATTTCGTGGTCTACGCGGGCAGTCATGTCGAGATCAGCATCGGCACACAGCCGCAACCGGAGGTGTGGCAAGGCCGGATCGCAATTCGAAGTGACATCGGTGAACACGTTCCGCATCAAGGAAGGTGCGCCCCGTCAGGTTTATCCGAATGAATAGTGATAATCCTAACTGATACGATTGCGGAATTAGTATCGAACGATCGTCGCAGTCCGGAGTTTGGTCGACGGTCTGTTTGGCAAGGCAACATGGCGGAGAATCAACATGAAAGATGACGAGATTGCACGCGGTGAGGGTTCTTTCGAAACAATCGTCGGGAAAGGGAACGTCAATGCTGGAATCGGCCGCCTGTTGTTGTTGGTGGTCGCGTTTATCGTGATTTTCGGAACCGGTTTTTGGTTGATCTGGCCAAACTGATTTAGGTCCATAGCGACGACGGTGAGGAACCAGCGCCACACAAGGTAGGGTTGGCGACGCCAAGAACTGACAGGCACTGACGCGACGAAAACAAAAATACCTGACGGTATTTGAAACTTTTCCTTGCCCGCTACTTTAACGTTTTCAAATCAGCGGGAACTTCAACTGTATGCATCTGCCCAACCCTGAGTGTTCGAAGCTTCTCAATGACTATGACTGGACCTCTTCGTCTTTAGGAGCGGTCCAGCAATGGCCGGTGGAGCTTCGCACACTTGTCAATGTGATGATGGGTTCGCTGCAGCCGATGTTGCTTGTATGGGGCCCCGCCCAGATCACCATCTACAACGACGGCTACGCGCAAATGTGTGGGGCAAGGCATCCGGCTGCATTCGGCGCCAGCTTTCAAGATCTGTGGCACGATATCTGGGATCAGGTAGAGCCGATCATAACAGCCGCGTACGCCGGTCATGGAACAGCGATGGACGACATCGAATTCCTCATGCACCGTAACGGCTTTCCCGAAGAAACCCATTTTGCGTTCTCGTACACTCCTGTCCGAGATCCTTGGGGCACCGTTCTCGGTATGTTTTGTGCTTGCACGGAAATCACCGCACAAGTTGCAGTGAGAAAGGCTGAGAAGACGCAGCGGGAACGCATGCTTCAGGTGTTTGAACTCAGCCCGGGGGGAATTGCCATGCTCGTGGGTCCGTCTCATGAATTCGAGTATGCCAACCTCGAATATCAGTCGATGGTGGGAGCTGGACGGAATATCATTGGCAAGCCTGTTCGTGAGGCCGTGTCCGAGGTCGTAAGGCAGGGTTTCATAGATATTTTAGACAGGGTGTATGTGACCGGAGAGCCCTTCGTCGCCAAAGGTCTCGCTGTAGAACTCAATCGTGGCCCAGACGGGGAGAAGCAGTCCCGATTGATTGACCTGGTGTATCAGCCGATGAGGGATGACGCTGGCGCGATAACCGGTATCCTTGTTCAGTCGCGTGATGTCACGGACGTTAGAGCCGAGGAAGCCCGCCAGGAGTTGCTCTCTCATGAGCTGGGCCACCGACTGAAGAACCAGCTGGCCATGTTTCAAGCTATCGCATCTCAAACCCTTCGCAATGCGCCTGACATCGTGACAGCGCGACAACGCCTTTCGGATCGTATCGCTGTTTTGAGCGCCGCACACGACACTATTTTAGAAGGCGGCACCGGAACGTCAAAAGTCCGGCGTCTGGTGAAGCAGATGATCGCGCTTCACGATGATCCGGACAATTCTCGGTTTATCATCAAGGGTCCCGAGTTGCGGGTTGGGTCAAGACCATCATTGTCAATCGCCCTCATCTTGCACGAGCTGGCAACGAACGCTCTCAAGCACGGGGCGCTTTCAGAACCAGCTGGCCGGGTGGAAATCGAGTGGTGTGTATCCGGCGTGGAGCGAGACCGCTTCGAAATGACCTGGCGGGAAACAGGAGGGCCTCCCGTCGTAAAGCCGATGGCTAGCGGTTCTGGCACGCGACTAATCTCGGCAGGACTGAACGGCGCATTGGATAGCGCAGTCGAATTTGACTATGCGCCAACTGGCCTAAGATTTCGTATCGAAGCCGATCTTCAAACTTTTCAGAAAGAACACTAATGACGCGATCCCTTCTTGTCGTCGAAGATGATGGCCTCATCAGAATGGACCTCGCCGACACATTAACGGATCTTGGCTTTGAGGTCGCCGAGGCCGGGAACGCTGACGAAGCGCTTATTGCTTTTGGCAAAAACCGACAATTTGCGGCTCTGCTCACAGACATCGACATGCCAGGAAGCATGAATGGAATCGCGCTAGCACACTACGTCGCTTCAAGTTACAGCGATTGCCAGATAATGGTTATTTCTGGTCGCTACCATCCCGCTCAAGGCTCCCTCCCACAAGGGGCGCAATTCTTGTTGAAGCCGATATCGCAGAAAGCGCTGTTGGAGGCTCTCGGTGTCGCTGGGCTGAAGCCGTGAAGCAACTCGCGAAGAAGTTAGTTCACCAGCTTGAAAGCGAGAAATCAGCATCGGCGCTGCCCGTTCACATTAACTTAGACGCCGAAGAGTTTATCGGCTAAAGCTCCCCTCACGAGTATTTGCGAAATTTTACCGTTTCCACGGCTGCTTTGCGAGTGGTCCCCCCATCGCATCAAACCGGGGGTTTCGGACCATCCGCATCAGTGACTGCCATCCAGTCACGGGCGGACGGTGAAAGCCGCAAAGCCATCAATAGCTCGTGAAGAATGCTAGCTGGTCGATATGAGAGGACAAAAATGGCCGAAGACGCTGGTGTGATAGCTGTAGACCATACGGGATTCTCGGTCACCTCGTTGGAGGAGGCGATCCACTTCTGGACTGAGGCGATGGGTTTCGACCTTACTCGCAAAGGCGAGATGGGTGGTGAGTTCCTACGGGAGGCCACAGGGGTTGACGATCCGCGCTGCCGAATGGCGGTGGTGACGGCTCCAAATGGCTACCCGATCGAGCTTCTCGAATATTCCACGGGCGGTACGCTGGGCCAGACACCTCGTAGCGCGGGTGCGATCGGCGCCGCGCACATTGGTCTCGTGGTTACGGATATCCACACGGCCATCTCGCGGGTGGAGACGGCGGGGTGGGCAATAAAGGGTTCGCCGCAGTCGATACCAGCCGGTCCGCGATGCGGCACAATGGTCGCCTACATCTCCGGTCCGGATGGTATCACCATCGAGTTGATGCAGCCGCCTGTTTAGCCGTCCAGGTCGCTCCTACGCTGGCGTGCCGATTTCAATTTACAGGGCGGCCGATGCATCCGTGCATAGGATATCCAATTCTTGTATTGCGCGCCGCATAGGATAGAGCGATGTCCCTGATGGGGTATTTAGGCGTGGACCGGGCCGCTTTGCCGCCATGAGCGACTAGGCTGCCATACGCTGCGCTTCCTGAAGAAGATCCGAAGGCCTGCATGGCTTTGAATAGAGCTTGGAGGCCGGATATCTTTTATTCAGCTGGGCGTGGTCAGCGTGACCGGAGTGAAAAACAAACGGTACCTGGATGTTGGTCAGTGCGTCCGCGACAGGGAAAACATCGCCGTCTACGAGTCTGACATCGAGAACCGCGCAATCTGGACGGTTAGTTGCCAGATATTCGAGAGCTTCCTGCGTAGAGGGATAGGGTCCAGCTACATCCCAGCCCTCATCCTCGAAAATCATCTGCAAATCGAGCGCAACAAACATCTCGTCTTCAACAAGCAAAACCGTCTTATTCATTTGCACCTACGGAAATTGGCATTTTTAATTGGTGACGAAGGATATGTCCGTCTCCATCTGTGACGAGCGTTGCCCTCAGCTGGCGAGCGGCCGTCGAAAGAAGAACAGTGCCAAACCCTTGCCGATCCAGTTGGCCCACTTCAATTTCTCTATGCTCCTCCCAGGTCATCACCAGAAAGGCTTCATCAAAATCCCATCGAACGGATAGCTGTCCGTCGACGGCGCCCAGCACGCCGTGCTTGACGGCGTTGGTCGCCCATTCATGGAGGATAAGGGTTAAAGGCGTGATAAACTCCTGGCGAATAGTGAGATTCGGCCCGTGAACCGACATTGAACTTTGCTGCGAATAGGGGGAGAGCATGACATTCAGCAATTCATCGAGGAGAACTCCGTTCTCTCGATCCTGACGGGTCGCAAGAGAGTGTGCCTGCCCCAATGCTAAGATGCGCCCTTCCATGTTGGCTACAAAAGATGGGACGGAAGTGTGGTTACGCGAGGCGACGCGCATGATCCCGGCGATCATCGCAAACAGGTTCTTCACACGATGGTTCATTTCCCCGAGCATGAGGTCACGTGCTTCGGCACGATCATTTTCAGCCGTCACGTCCACGCAAACGCCCATGACACGCCCGCGCCTGCGATGGGTAACCGGTCTGGCGAAAACCTTTAGCCAACGGGTTATCGATGATGTGGGCTCCAGTTTAAGCGTGAGATCAAAGCCCTTGTGCGTGTTGGAGGCCATTCTGATTGCTTCAGCGACCTCTTCTCTTCTCGGCTCTGGGATGGCGCTGAGGAATTCCTGAAACTTCACGTTCTCGGCCCTAAAGCCGAAGAAATCGCGCATGGTGCTGTTCAACGCGATGCTGTCATCGTCAGGCAGAAACTCCCACACGCCGATCCCGGCGGAGTGAACGGCCAGATCGAGACGCTCCTGCTCGGCAGCAAGCTCGTTTTGCACATCCAGTGCTTGGGTTATGTCAGTCAGAACAATGGTGGCGCCGTCAATCGTTCCGTCTGACGTGCGGTACGGAAGAATGCGCAACGTGAAGGTGCGTGCGTGCGTGCGATCGGGAACGGTTTCGAAGGCATCGCGGCCTTCCGCCATGACCTTTCGAACGTTGGCCACGTAGTCAAATTCGAGAACATGGCTGGCGACATCTGAAAAGGGTCTCCCCTTATCGCTAGGTTGCAGCGGAAATAAACCCGTTGCGGCTTGTGTGAAGGACCTGATGCGAAGATCTTTGTCAAGAACCACGACGGCCAGACTGGTCGAATCGAAAAAGTTCTTGAGGTCGGAGTTTGCCGTCGTAACTTGGTCGATCTTGCCTTTCAGCTCGTCATTGACTGTTGTCAGTTCCTCGTTTGTCGATTGAAGCTCTTCATTCATCGACATCATTTCTTCGTTGGAACTTTTCAATTCCTCGTTCGCGGTTTCAAGCTCCTCAATGGCCGTTCGTAGTCGATGCTTCGTAAAGCGAAGCTCGCTCTCCAATGCCTCCACATGACCGTCACCCGGCTCGAGGTCGATCAGATCGCTATCGACAGGCACAGTGAGCTTGCCCTTCTCTTGGAACACGAAGAGCAGTGTGCCGTCGCTCAAAGGATCGCAAATGATGTCAACCGGGAGGGTACCAAAATCCGTGACAGCTTCGACGTCCCGAGCAATGACCCGCCTGCCCGCCTTTCCAGCTTGCCTAAGAAGCGGTCCTATATTCTCTTTAATCCCCGGCCGCGCCAACGCAGTTGCACTGCTTTCATTCGAACGAGACACGGGAAATTCGAAAAAGCGACTGAGAGGCCCGTAGGCTGCTACGATCTGGCCATCTGTATCGAGCACCAGGCAGGCCGGAACATAACGGTCGACAATTTTAGTGACCGCAAGACTGTCGTCGGCGCGCGTCCTCGTAGGAACGGCCGAGGGCGTTTCTCGTCTGGTGGATTCGCGCCGGTTGCCCGCTGGCAACGGAATTGGGTACGCGGGTGAGCCTGGCATGCGCTCGAAAAGGCGGGTTTTTTGATCAACGGCAGAAAACAGCTTTTCGAAACGTCCAACGCTCTCCGACGTCCCCAGAAATAAGAACCCGCCTGGCCTCAACGAATAATGGAGAAGCGGCATCACCGTCTGCTGCAGTTTGTCGTCGAAATAGATCAGCAAGTTGCGGCAGGAGACGAGGTCGACCTTCGAAAATGGCGGGTCTTTGATCAAGCTGTGAGCCGAGAAGCGGATCATGCTTCGAATTGCTGAATTGAATGTGAACCGATCCTTTTGCGGGACGACGAACTGCTCTTGGAAATTCAAAGGAATATCCGCGAGCCCGGCAAGCGGGTAAATTCCTTCTCTGGCAATCTGCAGCATGCTTTCGTCAATGTCGGTCGCGAAAATCTGGACATTGCATTTCAACCCGAGAACGTTCGCAGCGTCTGCGAAAAGCATTGCGATTGAATAGGCTTCTTCACCGCTTGAACATCCAGGCACCCACACCCGAATTTCGTCGTCGCTTCTCTCTGCCTCGCGCAAAAGAGGGACCACTGCCTTGTCGACGAGAACATCAAAAGCGGCTTTGTCGCGGAAAAAATTGGTGACGTTGATGAGAAGGTCTCGGAAAAGAGCTTCGCATTCATCATTGTCGCCCTTAATCCGCTGCAGATAAGCGGCCGCCTTATCAATGCCTAAGACGTGCATTCGGCGTTCGACCCGACGTATGACGGTCGACCTTTTGTAATTGGAAAAATCGTGTCCGATGGCCGAACGTAGGACGCGACATAAATCGTCAATATGATCTGCAATGACCTGGCCAGCACTGGTCCCGGCCGGCCGCCTGAAGAAGAACTGGTTCAGGCAGTCCAGGATCTCGGATGGCGCTCTTATGTAATCGACCAAGCCCGTGCTGACCGCAGATGTCGGCATCCCATCATACTTCGCGGTCTCCGGTTCCTGGACAACGCACAGTCCTCCATTTTCTTTCACCGCCCGCAGGCCCGTTGTTCCGTCCGCGCCCGTCCCGGACAGGATGACGCATGCGGCATTCGCATGCTGATCGTTCGCCAAGGAGATGAAGAAGTCGTCTATTGGGCGGCGAAGACCTCGAGGTTGCGTAAACGACGCCAACTCGAGGCGGCTCTCTCGGATTGAGAGCCCCTGACCTGGGGGAATAATGTAGACACACTCCGCCTCCAGCCGCTCACCGCCCTCGCACTGAAGCACTTTTAGGCTGGTATGCCTTGCTATCAGCTGTGCGAGCATGCTTTCATGGTGAGGGTCCAGATGTTGGACCACGACAAAGGCCAATCCAGTTGGCAAGACCGCAGTGGAGAACAGGTCGCGCAGAGCCTCGAGACCACCAGCGGAGGACCCGATCCCGACGACTGGTACAAACCCGTCGGCCCTTGTTTGGTCGTTGATTTCTACTTGCAGCACAGTTGACCTTTAGTGGCTGGGATTGCGATCAAGCTCGGCGAGGGTGACCTTTGCCTGCGCGATGGCGTTTGTGGAATTTGCGACAGTAGACAGGGTACCTTCCAGCATCACGTTGTGTCCTTCGAGCAATGGCCTTATCCGCAAAAGAGCGCCCCCCAGCTCATGGTCGTATTGATCTAGCAAATGTGGACTCGATCTGCTGATATCGAACTGCGATGCGAAAATGTAACGGGTCACCTCGCCTGACGTCGTTAGACGGGACATGAACAGGAGGTTCACAAACGGTCTTCCATCTTTTCGAAAGTTGACGATCGGCGTCCTAACAGACGTGCCCTCGCCGGAAAGAAATTGCCGGATTTTCGCCTTGGCCTCCAGATTGTCTGCTTGCCGACCGTCTGGATTGGTCTGGAGAAAGCGACAGTTTCTGCCCAGCACCTCGTCAGCGCCGTATCCTGTAAGCTCGGAAAAGCGATCGTTTACCAAAAGGAGCAGGTTATCCTCGCTTGCCTCCGCAAGAGCGAGTGCGATCGAGGAATTCTCGAAAAAGTTGATAAGAGGGCGGTCAACTTCAATGTCCGTCAAGTTAGTGATCCGATCAGATTCCGGTTTCGAAACTAGGTAATGCATGACCGTACTTAATCAAAAGAAATTCGAACTCTCGACCAGACTAAATACCTGAGGGAATGTTGATATGCGTCAGGTGTAGATTACCCAAGGTTGTGGATGCCGTTGTTACGGCCAGTCTTTGTGCGCGATCGAAGGCGCAATTCGAGCATCAGGGACCATCATCTGCGAGCTGTAACCTTATGTACGCTAAGGTACAGAGGCGAGAATACGCGCGGGATTTGGCGGTAGCATTGGAACCGCTTCTCGCCAAACGTGTTTTCCAACGTCATTTCAAAGGAGGACATGATGGCTACCACCAAGACCAACACGAAAACGCTTGATGATCTGTTTCTTGATACGCTCAAGGACATCTACTTCGCCGAGAAGCAGATTTTGAAGGCATTGCCAAAGATGGCCCGCGCTGCGCAGTCCGAAGAAGGCAAGGCGGGTTTCCTTCAGCATCGCGATGAGACCCAGGGTCAGATCGAACGCCTGGAACAGGTTTTCGAACTTCTTGGCAAGCCTGCCCGTGGCAAGACTTGCGAAGCGATCCAGGGGATCATCTCCGAGGGCGAGGAAATCATGGAAGAGTTCAAGGGCTCCCCTGCCCTGGACGCTGGTTTGATTTCCTCGGCTCAGGCGGTAGAGCACTACGAGATCGCGCGTTACGGCACTCTGATCGCCTGGGCCACCCAGCTTGGCTTGAAGGACGCAGTCCCGCTCCTCCAGGCAAACCTCGAAGAAGAGGAAGCGACGGATCAGAAATTGACGCAGCTTGCCGAGACGGCAGCGAACGCGAAGGGCGCCAAAGCAGCCTAACGCCTGATCAGGGCTGCCTCGAACGGGGCAGCCCTATTGCATGTAGGCCAGTACCCATCGTCCATTATGTTGCTCGGGATGGGAGATAGTCTGGATAAAGCTTCGACCGCAAACTCCACCTGCAGCATGAACACCCGGATTGTGCTGGGCATAGCGATGCCCGTCAGTTTCTCGCGTGCCAAAAAACGGTCCACGCCCGCCTGCCGCATGCGCCTTTGACCTTCGGCCTGGATTTGCTCCTTCTCACCTGCAGCCTGAGTTTTGGATTGGCTTAATCCACCTTCGATCAACTTCAACATTCCAAGTGCCCTGATTTTTGTCTGCCTATCTCAGAGAAAACTGCGATTCCTGGCAAGACGTTCGACTTTGGGCGGCGGCAACTTTCATGCTGCGTGACAAATTCGTGACAGCAATGATCGTCATAAAAGGAGGCGGAAGCCAGCATCGGTCAAGCCGGTTCGAGCTCTGTGCTGGCGGATTTGCATGCACCGAGCTCTGGGCAACATTGGGTCGCCCGAGCAAGCCAGCGTAAGAATGCTTGCAGATCGAAAGGGATGGACTGGAAACGACGCCTACCAGCAGACTTCGCGCTGCGGAACGAATCACCTCCGAAATGATTGAGTCGCAGTAGGGTAAGTCTTCGACAGGGATCATTCTTATGCGTAGTCGATCGAAGCCGCTCCTTCGCGATGATCAGGTCGCGAAATCCAAGCCCAAGCGGCCGCGCGACCCTGCGCAACCAAACCTTCCGTTTGATGAAATGCCCTCCCGGATTGAACCGGCTCTAGCACTTCTCAAATCGAAAGCGCCCGTCGGCCCCGACTGGGCTTTCGAGGTGAAATTTGATGGCTATCGGGTGTCGGTGCACATCGAGCCCAGTGGTGTCCGCATTTTGACGCGCGGAGGCCATGACTGGACGCATCGGTTCCCGGCCATCGCTGCCTCAGCCAGAAAACTCGGGGTCGGCACGGCGATACTTGACGGCGAGGCGGTTGTTCTGGACAACAAAGGTCGATCGGATTTCGGGGCCCTCCAGCGTTCACTGGGCGGCCGGGGAGGCAAGCGAGCGTCGGATGAAGCCGTGTTTTTTGCCTTCGATCTGTTGTATTTTGATGGACATATCCTGACAAACACTGAGCTGTTCGTCCGGCGTCATTTACTGGCCGATTTGCTTGCCAGAAGTAGCGGCGCGGTACAGCTCTCCGAAGAAGTCGAGGGCGACGGTGAGACGCTGCTTCAAGCCGCCTGCGCACACGGGCTCGAAGGCATCATCGCCAAACATCGAGAGAGCAAGTATCGTTCTGGGCGTACAGGCGACTGGCTTAAAATCAAATGCGTTCGAAGTGAAAGTTTCGTTGTAATCGGGTATGAGCAGAGCAGTGCCGCGCGAGGTGGTATCGGCAGCTTGCTCCTCGCGGCTCGTGATGGAGAAGGATGGAAGTCAGTCGGTTCCGTTGGGACAGGTTTCAAGGAAGCTGATGCCTTCTATCTCAAGCAGACCCTCGACAGGTTGAAGACCAAAAGGCCGGCGGTTCCGATCAGGGGGAAGAATTTGGTCTTCGCACAGCCGACGCTCATTGCCGAGATCAATTTTCGTGGATGGACGGACGATGGCAATCTTCGTCACGCGTCGTACAAGGGCTTGCGTGAGGTCCAGGATAACACAGCGATCTTCCAGATCGACAGCGCGAAAGCATGATGGAAGCGACGGAGTGCAGCATGTATCCCAGCAACGCGGATCCATCGCACGGCCACTTCGTGTGGCCCAACTGCATCCGCCGCGCGGCCTCCTGACCTTCATCGGTTTCTCGGACCGAACGCCGCGACCGCGGACAGAGCAAGTATCGGAACGATGGAGCCGACTGGTCGTTGTGGATGAAGTGACATCGTCGTTTGCGACCGTTCAGCAACAAGGAGGCCTCAATGGCAGAGCCTACGAAAACAACGTCAGATTTGATACATGCAGTCATGGCGGAGCTGGGTATTGTCGATCCAGTTTCAATCGCTGCTGCCACCGAACGACACGCGGAAATGATTGAAGTTTACAAGCAAGGCAAGATGACCACCGCGGCCCTCAAGCATAGCTTGGCGGCGCGTCCCAACACCGAAGAAGGTGGCAGCGAAAGCGCAGTTGTTGATCACACCCGCCCGCCACAAAGTCGATAGGCGGCCCAGTCGTTCGAACTTGATGATCACGAACAGGAGGTCGTCCCGCCGCGCCCTTTGATACGCTTTTCGCCTCTTAATGTGTGGCATTGTGGTGGCGGGAGTGTTGAACTCTTTAGGAACGATGAGCCAAGCAGAGGCCAACCACGTTTACGCCTCCGGGATGACGGGGGCAAACCACGCCTCGGACAACCTACGGTCTCTTGGGGACAAGAGCGGCTCGGGGATTTCTACCCTCCAAGTAAAGGGAATAGGCGAAACATCTTGTTTCTGGAACTGTTGAGCCTCGGTGTCGTTTCAGATAAAACAATCGAGGTCCAATCATGCACAAGAAGTCAGTCATCGTTATTGCCATCTTGCTGGCAGCCTCACCTGCAGCAGCGATCTCTCGCCTGAGCCCGCTGAAGATAACATGTGATCAGGCGCGTGCCGCGGTCCATGACCAGGGTGCGGTAATATTTCGCTGGACCTCGCCGCGCGGCCTACCACTCTATGATCGGTTCGTGCGTAATAGCCGATATTGCGACGCAAACGAATATGCCGAATGGAAGCGGGTCCCTACGCGAGACCGGTCATGCCCGGTCCTCTTTTGTGAGAACGTCGATCGGCTGGACGGAAACTTCATCATCCCTGATAATTCGCTCTGATGAGATGCACGCGCGAAAAATGAGCCATGTCGCGCCTGAGAAACATGGTTTCAGTGCTTTGCCTTGGTGGATCCGAGTGCTGGCCTAGCAGCTGGCTTATTTAGGCGAACTCAATGTGCTTTTTCACCAGAGGCGACCAGAATCTAGCGACCCTGCCAATTAGGCAGTTGCTGCCCCTGTCCGAGAACCGCGTCCGAGGAGAGGGAGACGGAAGCCATATGGACGCGCAAATGCAACGCTCATCCGTTACTCGTGCGCGCTGACGGCCGTCTAGGACGTCCAGTGCTTGCAAAAAGGCACCTATAGGCCTGCCAGCACTCCCTCATCGCCTGAATACCCTGAGGCGGCATCAGCCGGCCACGACACCGACGCACAGCAGCGTTCCTCGGCCGACGTCCAAGACCAAGAAAATGGGCGCTCCCTATCCAGAGCCTCTCACCTAATTGTACACGGTGTCGTCAGTCGCCACGTGGAACTAAAGACGCCTCATTCACCAGATGCCTGAGAGTTAGTCATTTGGGCCGGCTGGCCTATGACTTCTTCTTGAGTGCGCTGGGCTTATGAGCTGCCTTGGCGCCGGTCTTCGAACTCTCAACGATGATCTGCGGATCTGATTGGGACGCTTTGACGTCGTGACCCTTGATCTTCGTTGGACTGGTTTGTTTCTTGACGACGGTGCCCGTCGTTTCGCCCTGGCTGGTTTTCCAGGTGACATGGTCACCCTTTTTCAGGTCTTTGCTCACAATTTCCCCCGTGCAACACTGAAAAATATTCGGGCTGACCCGTCACTTTGCGGTGACGCGCAGCGCTCCTAGATCGCCGAATGTTCGGTGGAGTGCGGTGATATTGTCCGCAGTTATGTCCGCTGATACTTCGATCTCGCCGCTGAGCTTGGCATCGTCTCGTCCATGTTCAGTGGCTGAGGGAGCGTCGCCACCGCTGACGTCAACACCCGAGGAATTATGACGACCAGCGGCACGAACGAACACATCTGTCCTTTCAATACCGATTTTTTGCACCAGGTGCTCGATCGCGAGGTCCGCAGCTTCCCGCGTTTCGAAAGTTGCTGTAACGGTCTTGGTCTTGCTGTCTGACATTTTCCACTCCTTTGACAGGAATAGAATTGTCAGCAAACAAGTAAGTTCCCGGCCGGCCTTCTTTCTGAGACGACAACGTGCTGGCCTTCGCCAATCACTCGCCTGGCCGTCCCCTCCATCTTGCTGGAGCATGGGGCCCTATAGCCTCGACAGTCGGGTGAGCCACTATGCGCCTGCGCTCCGATATAATTGGCTGCCGCGAATGTGGCAGTTTCTCACGGGACCAACTGCGTCGAAAAGGCTGAAACTTACGAGATTGACTTAGAGGACCGTATCGATACCTAGCATTTTTCGAGCTGATGATCGCGATGTTCACGCTCGCTGGTCGTGCGTAGGTTCTACTATCGCGCCATTTCTTTGGAGGTTGAAGTTGACCCTGATTGAACTTGATAAAGCCGCTTGGATCAATCTCGAACGAGCAGGTACGGACTCCGGCTCAGCCTTGCGCTACCTGAACTTTTGTACGGTCGATCGCGACGGACATCCGCAGGCTCGCCTGGTGGTCCTTCGGGCCGCGAACCGTGAAGACCGCACGATCGAGATCCACACGGATATTCGCTCCGCGAAATGGCGCGAAGTGAGCGCCAATCCAGCAGTGACGGTGTTGGCGTTTGACGCGGCGCGTGGTCAGCAACTTCGATTGCGCGGCAAGGCCGAACGCCATGGGCCAGGGAGCCCCAAAGCGGCAGACGCGTGGGATAGGCTGTCGCAATGGACGCGGTCGACCTACACTGGTGGCCCTCCGGGAGAGTCATCGGCCGACGTGGAGCTTGGGACGGCCAGTGCTGGTGGCGAAAAAGGAAAGTTTGTTTTTGGTGTTATCGTATTTCAGGCTTTTCAACTTGATTGGTTTCAATTGAAGCGCGGTGGCAATCGGCGGGCGATGTTTTTATATGGATCCGGTAGCGAATTGGTGGATGCGCGAGAGATCAACCCCTGATCTTGCTAGGACTCAGCTTGTCGGTTTCGGTAGCACGACCGTAGCCGACAGACCTCCCTCGGGCATGTCCTGCAGCACGAGACGGCCGCCGTAAAGCCCCGAAACTTCCTTGGCTATCGATAGACCGAAGCCGTCCCCCGGCACGGTCTCGTCTAAGCGAACACCTGGGCTCAAAACGTCAGTCAAGTCGTCGCTGTTAATGCCGGGACCGTCGTCGGCGACGACAATTGCGATTTCGCCGCGATCTTGCGCGCCGGCTATTCGAACGGACGAGTTCGCCCACTTGCACGCGTTATCGATAATTGCCCCCAGTATCTCGTCGACGTCTTCGGGGGCGCACGCGACGCTTAGGGTCTCATCCAGCTGGTTTGAGATAGTCAGCTGCCTGTCTACATACAGTTTCTGCATCATCGCCACGATATCATCGACATGCGAGCGAAGCTGGGTAGTGGGAGCGAAACCTGCCGCTGACACCCCTGCCCTGGCCCTTGCCAGGTGATGTTTAATCTGACGGTCGATCCTTTCGACTTGCAGACGCGCCTCTCCGGTCGGATCAGCGTCATCGTTCAAAGCGAGATAGAGACTTGCCACGGGGGTTTTGAGACCATGCGCCATGTTTGCAAATTGGAGCCGTGTTTCGGCAATCCGCAGCTGGTTTTGCTCTACCAAGCGATTGATCTCCCCAACGAGCGGGCGCAACTCCTCCGCCTGAGGCTCATCAAGTCCCCTTGATTGACCGGACGAAACGTCGGCAACCTTCTCAGCCAGCGTTCGAAGAGGCGAAAGACCGTAACGGACCTGAAGCAGGATGCCGACAACGAGCAGCCCACCCAACACGAGCATTGCCGGGACGAGAAATAACAGTGCCCGTAGTACGGGCATGACAAGAGCCGAGCGCGGTGCGGTGGCGATGATCTCGACCTCGCCTCCTGCAGTGAACGACTGCGAGGTCAGGAAATGCAGGTTTTGCCCGCGGTTGTCCCGTCCGGCGCCCGCTCGTGGGGTTCCAGTCAGCAGGTTGCGCCAATCAACGGGCTGCGGAGGGTTCGACAAGTTCGCTCCAGAAAGAGAACTGGAGGTCAAACGCTTTCCAGCAGTGCTCACCTGCCAATACCATCCAGACCCGGGCCGATCGAACGGCGGGCCGTCAAGGTTACCGTCAACCGCAAGCGAACCATCGGGGCCAATCTTTATACTGCCCCTGACAGCTTCGATCTGCACGCTCAGCCGCTGGTCGACCTGATCCCTGACCACATTGGCAACGATAAGGGCGAGGACGACGCAAGCAACTACCAGTGCTGCAAGGGCATAGAATATCGAAAAAACGATGAGGCGCCCCGCAATTGTTTGCGGATTTCGCAAACGCGACGCGATCATTTGCTGTTTGCCGTCAGCATGTAGCCGCGTCCGCGTTCTGTCTCGATCCTGTCGGTACCAATCTTTCGTCGAAGCCGCGCGACGATGACTTCGATTGAGTTGGAATCAACATCCGCGTCGCCTTCATAGACCCGCTCGATGAGTTCTCTGCGATCCACGATGACCTCCTTTCGCAACATCAGGCATGAGAGTACACGCCACTCGAAGGCCGTTAGCTTCAACGGTAGTCCTGCGAGCTCAAATGTGCCGAGCTGGGCATCGAACGACAGGTCGCCACAGGTGATGACGGACGCAGCGTGGCCCGCCGAGCGCCGAACGAGGGCGCGCAGCCGAAGGACGAGCTCCTCGACCCGAAAAGGCTTTGTCAGGAAATCGTCCGCTCCAGCCTTGAATGCAGCGACTTTGTCCGGCCAGCCGTCACGGGCCGTCAGCACTACAACAGGAAGCGTACGCCCCGCGTCCCGCCATGATTTTAAAACCGCGACACCATCGATCTTCGGAAGGCCAAGATCCAGGACGGCCGCGTCAAATATCTCTGTGAGCCCGGCGTGCTCGCCGTCTTCGCCGTTTCGAGCGAGATCAACGACGAAGTTCTGCGACCGTAGGGCGGCTGCAATTTGGTGGGAGAGGTCGGCATCGTCCTCAACAAGGAGAATTCGCATGAATACCCGGAAGCTGTTTATAGTCTCACCATGAACTAGGGCGAATTCGCTTAACTGAAACTGAACCGTGTCATTCAGTCTGCGTGTGGACCGAAAATCGTATCGTCACCCTGTCAAAACCAACAGGAGACACTGTGATGTCCATCGAAGATAGCTCGCCAAATCCCCGCGAGAACGAGAAGAACGCGTCCCCCGGGCGCCCCACCAAGCACTTTGCGGCGTTCGCCATCTCGGCGTTCGTTGTCCTAGCAGTCGGTGCAGCAGGCGGCGCAACGGCAATGAAGCTCACCAGGCCTAACGTGGAAATGGCGCCGTTGACCCCTGTCGTGATCACGAGCCTGAAAGACAGCAACGCCATCGTGACGATCAAGGGCAACGTTGCAGAGATCTATGGAAACAAGTTCATCGTGCAGGATGCTAGCGGCCGAGCGCTGATCGAGACCGGCCCTGCTGGAGATGATGGAAAGCTTGTCGCGCTAGACGAGCCTGTCACCGTTCAGGGAAGGTTTGACGATGGGTTCCTTCGCGCAAGCTATATTGTGCATGGCGACGGAAAAACGGATGCGCTTCGCCCACCGCCCGGCCCCCGCCCACATGGTGGCCCATTGG
>UBJO01000035.1 GCA_900465665.1 Hyphomicrobiales bacterium | reverse complement strand
GGGGGAGATGCCCGGCAGGGCAGAGGGGGGTAACCTGGGCGGGGCGATGATGTTTACGCTCAGCGTCCGTGGCCCCCTCATCCGACCCTTCGGGCCACCTTCTCCCCGGCGGGGCGAAGGGAAGAGGGAGCGAGCGGCTCGCTACGAGTCTCTTCTCCCCAACGGGGAGAAGGTGCCGGCAGGCGGATGAGGGGGCCGCAGGCTCGGTGCTTACCGTCAGCGTATCCCTTCCCCCCACCAACACAAACCCTCCTGCCACCTACTCGTCCCAGGAGACGTTGGTGAGCACGTTCGACGGGATCGGCTCGTTTTCCCAGAGGCCTTTCAGCTTCTTGTCCCAGACGCCGAGCTTGGGCATGACAAAGAGGAAGAGCGCGGGGACGTCGTCGGCGAGGATGGTTTGTGCCTGCCCGTAGATCTTGGCCTGCGCGGCCGGATCGGTGGTTTCCTGGACCTTCTTCATCAGCGCGTTGAAATCAGGGTTCTTGTAGTTGAAGTAGTAGGGATCGCGGGCATAGATGTCGATGTCCATCGGCTCGGCATGGGCGACGATGGTCATCTGGTAGGCGCGGTCTTTCATCACGTCCTGGACCCACTTGGCCGGAAATTCAGTGGGCTCGATGGTCATGGTCACGCCGATTTCGGCGAGCATGGCCTGCATGACCTCGGCGCTGCGCGGCGCATAGGCCATCTGCGGCGACTTGATGGTGAAGGTTAAACCATCGGGATAGCCGGCTTCAGCGAGCAAAGCCTTGGCCTTTTCGGGATCGTAGGGGAGCTTCGCCGTCAGGTCGACATAGCCGGGGTCATTCGGCGTGTAGTGGCTGCCGATCGGGGTGCCCAAGCCGGACCAGGCGCCGTCGATCACCGTCTTGCGGTCGATCGCCATCATCAACGCCTGGCGCACGCGCTTGTCGTTGAAGGGCTTTTCGGCATTGTTCATGCCGGCCACGACCTTGAGCTCGGTGTTGCCGATCTTGGTCGTTAGCCTGGCATCGCCGTCGAAGGAGGACATCAGCTCGGGTGCTGCGAATTCGGGGATGGCGTCGACGTCGCCGGATTTCAGCGCGGCTGCCTGCGCCTGCGGATCGGCGATGAAGCGGAAGGTGACCTTGTCGAGCGCGACCGACACGTCCTTGTTCCAATAGCCGGCATTCTTTTCCAGCTCGACCTTGTCGCCCTTGGCCCAGCTGACGAACTTGAAGGGGCCGGTGCCGACAGGCTTGGTCTTGTCGTCGGCCGCCGAGTTCGGCGCCACCATGACGGAGGCCGGCCAGCCGAGCCAGTAGAGCAGGCTGCCGGTAGGCTCGGAGAGATGCAGCACCAGTGTCGCGGCATCGGGCGTATCGATCGAGGCGATGGAGGCGAAGAAGCGCTTCTGCGGATTGACGGAATCCTTGCCGCGGGCGCGATCGAGCGCGAACTTGGCGGAAGCGGAATCGAAGGCCTGCCCGTCATGGAAGGTGACGCCTTCGCGCAGCTTGAACGTATAGGTCAGTCCGTCCGGCGAAATCTCCCAGCTTTTCGCCAGCTGCGGCTGAACCTTGCCGGCCTCGTCGATCGTCACCAGACCCTCGAAAACATTCTGCCAGGTGACCTGACCGATGGCGACGGGGGCGGCGATCGTCGGGTCGAGGCCTGTCGGTTCGATGGTCATGCCGAGGCTGAGCGTGGTCTTGGCGGCTTCAGCCGGCGTCAGGCTCAGCATCACCAGGCCGGCCGAGACGGCGGCCCCAAGCGAAAGACGACGAACGAGGCGCGCGGAGGGCGCGAGCGAAAGCTTGATCATCATGTCCCCTTCATGGCCGCCGCTTGCTGCAACTGGCCGATTGCCGATAGAGTGTCATTGCGCCTGTGCACACACAATGACGATTTTGTGTGCTCAGTGTAGCCGAAAGAGCTACACAGGAATTTCCCGCTCGATGCAAGCCCAAGACCGTTTGTTGGCGGCCGGGCAACCGCTCAGCCCTTGCCGACAGGGCCGCCGGCGCGCTCGCGCATGAAGCGCTCGATGAAGTCGAGGAGCTTGGAAGCGGCAAACGAAAGCTGGCGATCGGGCGCGACGCAGAGATCGACATGGGTGCGGATGGCGCTTCTCGGCGCCAGCGGCACGGCACGCAGCTGGCCGGCCTCGATCTCGCGGCGCACCGTCAGCGCCGGTAGCAGCGTGGCGGCGGCGCCGCTCAGCACCAGTTCCTTCAACATCTCCAGCGAACTGGTGACGAAGACGGCATCGAAGCTCAGCCCCGCCTTCTCGAACAGCGCGTCGAAGGCCTGGCGGAAGCCGAAGGACTGGTCGGGCAGCGCCAATGGATAGTCGGCTATATCCTTGAGGCTGACCTCCAGCCGCTCGGCTGCCGGATGGTCTGTCGCGACGATGAGATCGTAGGCGATCTCGGAGCGCAGGCGGACCTTGGTGCCGGATACGGCCGGCGCAAACAGGGTGACGGCGATATCCGCCTCGCCGCCATTGACGGCTTCGACGGCCTGGCGGGCGCTGGAGATGGTGACCTCGAAATGCAGCTTGGGATATTTGAGGCTGAATTCGGCCAGCGCCGGCGCCAGGAGATTGGCGACGGTGGCGCCATTGGCGTGGATGGCGACGCGGCCGGCCTGCAGGCCCTTCAGGTCCTCGATCAGCTGACCGACATGATCGAGCTCGCGCAGTGTGCGACCGGCGCGGGCGGCGAGCAGCTCGCCGGCGGCGGTCAGCTTGACGCCGCGGGCGCTGCGCTCGACCAACGGCGCGCCGAAATGATATTCAAGGTTTTCGATCTGGCGGCTGATGGCCGTCGGTGCGACGTTCAGGTTTTCGGCGGCCTGGCGCATCGAGCTGGTGCGCACCAGCTCGTCGAAATACATCAGGGCGCGTATCTGCATCTCACCGTCTCCGCATTCGGACCAATGCCATCCTCTAATCCATCACAGGCGATCGGGATAGCGGTCTCGCCACGCCGCCTGCGCGCCGTCGACCGGAAGCGCCGTCGCCTCGTGGACGCCGCGGGCGATGGCGCGGGCCATCACAAGCGTGGCGAGGTGGCAGAGTTCCAGGAATTCGGGCAGGCCGCCGAGTGGCTTGGCGCCGGTGGCGGCGGAGAAGATGGTGTCGCCATCAAGCGGCAGATGTGCCGGCAATAGCGCCCGGGCGAAGCCGTCATGGCCCATGACAGCGAGGCGATGGGCTTGCGCCTTCGTCAGCACGGCGTCGGTGACGATGGCGCCGATGGTGGTGGCGGTGGTGTTCATGCCCTTGAGGCGCATGGCGGTATCGCGCGCGTCGATCGCTTGCGGCAGGCCGAGGCCGCCGAATTCATTGTCGTCCTCGAAAGGCGCCGACCAGAAATGCGGCCCCTCGCCCACCGTGGCGGAACCGAGCGCATTGACGGCGACGATGGCGGCGATCGTGTGGCCAGCCGACGAGCGGGCGCTGGCGGAGCCGACGCCGCCCTTGAAGGTGGCGGTGGTGGCGCCGGTGCCGGCGCCGACCGTTCCGAGCGCGAAAGAACCCTTCGCGGCGGCGCGGAAGGCTTCGTAGCCGAGATCGCGATAGGGTGATTGCAGGCCCCAATCCTTGTCGCCGCCGTTCAGGAGGTCCATCAGGATCGCCTGCGGAACGATGGGCACGCGCTGGTTTCCAACCGGAAAGCCGCGACCCATGGCGCGCAGGCCGGCCTGGACGCCACCGGCGGCATCGAGCCCGAAGGCGGAGCCGCCTGACAGCACGAAGGCATCGACCTCGGTCACGGTCATCGACGGGTCGAGCAGCGCGGTATCGCGGCCGCCGGGCGCACCGCCGAGCACGACGCCGGAGGCCACCGCCGGCCGATCGAAAACGATGGCAGTGACGCCGGAGCCGAGCGCCAGATCCGTGGCGTGGCCGACGGAGAGGCCTTCGATATCGGTGAGCAGATTGAGCAAGTGCTGCGTCCTCTTCGTCAGTGGGCTTCTCGCCGGTGGGCGATCAGCAGGAGGCGATAGGACGATATGGGAGGGCAAAAAACAAGACCGGCCCCGCTTCAGGCGGGACCGGTCAGATATCCTCGAATTGTTTTCGCCCGGCCGTTTCAAGCCGGCATCGAACCATGCCTTCAGGCATGGATGGGTTTGGGATGACGGCGGGTCATCAGATCGTGGATCGCGTGCTTGACCTCGGCCGGCGAGCTGAAGTGCTGCTCGTCGAGATCGTGGACGTGATACTTCACGGCGATGAATTTCAGCCGGTTTTCATCCGGAATGACGATGCCAACGGGCACGCCTGCGTATTCGATAACTTCTTTTTTCATGCATAGAACTCCTGCCGCGCGGAGTGCGTCGGCGATGGCGAATTGACTTGTCTTTTACCGTTTAAGGGGGGACGAAGGTCACATTCGACAGTTCGGGCGGGAGAGAGCGCCCGGACGGTCATTGCCAAGCACCGAGCGCATCAGGAGCGTGGCAAGAATTTCAAAGTCGTTCATGTCTCATTCCTTTCTTCTGCGTCGTGCTTGCTTCGGGCCCCGGGCATGCCGGGACCGGCGGTTGGTGTTCCGTATAATCTACCTTATTTGTAGAGAATACATAACGAACTGTCGGAAACATATTCCGAAACGTGTCAAAATGTCGGCGATTAGGAAAATATCATTCCGCCAAATCCGAATTCACGAGAAGACCATTAGCAGGTCTTTGTGCACTTGGTATGACGATACGGAACTCTCCGTCGCTCGCAGCCAGAGATAGGGAGTGCGTCTGATTCCGGCAATGGGGCTTTTGATTAAAAGTCTGTAAGCCTCGAAATGACCGAAATGGTTAATGCCCGCAGGCGGCGATTAACGCTTGAAAGTCAGGTGGATCGTGCCACTGAGCGCGGTTTCGGATTTGACCGTGTAGCCCGCTTCCAGACCACGCAAATCATCCCACAGGCAAATGCCGCGACCCAAAAGGATCGGCGTGATCGCGACATGAAGCTGATCGACGAGACCAGCTTTCAGAAAATCGCGCGCGACCGTCGGCCCGCCGCCGACGCGCACATCCTTGCCGTTGGCAGCCTTCGTCGCCTGCGCCAGCGCATCGACGGGGTTGGTATTGAGGAAGTGGAACGTCGTGCCGCCGGCCATCTCGATCGACGGGCGCTCCCTGTGCGTGAGGACAAAGACCGGACAACCGAAGGGCGGCTCGTCGCCCCACCATCCGCGCCAGTCCGGATCATCGGGAAAATTGTGCAGGCCAAACATGCCGGCGCCCATGATCTCGGCGCCGATATTTTCGAAATAGGCCCGCGCGTAGTCATCGTCGAGGCCGGTGGTGCCGCTGCCGCTTGTGTCCTTGAAGACGCGCTCCTGGAAAGTCCGCGTGGCCATGTAAGCGCCGACGAGCCGTGGCCAGTCCTCGCCGAACGGGACTTCTGATGTCTGGTCGGTCGTCGTGGCGAAACCATCCAGCGAGATCATGAGATCGATACGGACTGCCATCGTGCTATCCTCCTCACAGGTCAGATACTAAGGTCACTACCTTTGTATCAGATCAAATTACTAAGGCAAGTACCTTTCTAATATTGACCCGCAATCCGGCCTGCCGTAAAAAACGACATGCCCTATCACTCGACCCCGCTCGATCTCGCCTTTCACGCTCTGAGCGACCCCACGCGCCGCGCGGTCGTCTCGCGGCTGGCCGAGGGCGAGGTATCGGTCAGCATCCTGGCGGAGCCCTTCGACATGGCCCTGCCCTCCTTCGTCCAGCATCTGAAGGTGCTTGAAGATTGCGGGCTGATCGCCAGCGAGAAGCGCGGTCGCAGCCGCTGGTGCCGCCTTGTGCAGGCCCGGTTCGACGAGGCGGCCGATTGGATGGCATCCGAGCGGCTGCGCTGGAGCCAGCGGCTGGATCGTTTGGAGACTTATCTCGACAATACGCAAGATGAAGTGGGAGGAGATTGAAGCATATGGCAGATCCGTTTGGCAGCTGGTCGATGGACCGGGAAATCGTGCTGGTGAAGGTCATCAATCATCCCCGCCACAGGGTCTTCGCGGCCTGGATGGACCCCAATGCTTTGGCGCAATGGTATGGTCCCGCCGGACTTGCGATCGAGAGCATCGAGGCCGATATCCGCGAAGGCGGCGTGTGGCGGTTCGACATGGTGGGCATGTTCGAAGGCCGGGAGCAGCGCTTCCCCAATCTCATGCGCTTTCTCGAAATCGTGCCCAACGAGCGGATCGTCATGGACTACGGCACGCCCGAGCCTGAAGACCCGGATCGGTTCAGGGTCACCGTGACCTTCGACGAGCAGACCGACGGCAAGACGGTGCTCACCATGCGCCAGCTGCATCCCACCCGCGCGCGGCGCCAGTTCGTCATCGGCTTTGGCGCCGTCGAATACGGGCTGCAGACGCTGGATGGTCTGGTGGCCTGGCTGGATGGCCAGGCAGGCGGTGAGGCGGCCGAGTAAGGCCGCTTACCAGCCCTCGGACAGTACCTTTTCCAGCATGTCGGAGAAGAAATCGGCGCTTTCGGCGGCAAGGCAGAGCGGCGGCTTGATCTTCAACACGTTGAGGTGATCGCCGGTCGGCTGCATGATGACGCCGAGTTCGAGCAGGCGCGCGCAGATCGCCGCCGTCTCCTCGGTCGCCGGCTCCAGCGTTTCGCGGTCGCGGACGAACTCGACGCCGAGATAGAGCCCCATGCCATGCACCGCGCCGATGAGCGGATGGTGATCCATCAGCGCCACAAGCCTGCCCTTCAGCCGATCGCCGATTTCGCGGGCGTTCTGCTGCAGCGCCTCGTCGGCCATGATGTCGAGCACGGTAATGCCAACCACGGAGCTGACCGGGCTGCCGCCGGCGGAGGAGAAGAAATAGCCCTCCTTTTCCAGCGAATCGGCAATGGCCCGCGTGGTGATGACGGCGCCGAGCGGGTGGCCGTTGCCCATGCCCTTGGCGACCGTGATGATATCGGGCACCACCTTCTGCTCTTCGAAGCCCCAGAAATGATGGCCGAGCCGGCCATAGCCGACCTGCACCTCATCGGCGATGCAGACGCCGCCACGGGCGCGCACCTGGCCGTAGACGGCGGCGAGATAGCCATGCGGCAGCGCGATGCCGCCGGCATTGCCATAGACCGGTTCGGCGATGAAGCCCGCCAGCCGCTCGCCGCTGGCGTCGATCAGTTCCAGCGCGGCAAGGACGCTCTGCAGATAGTCGCCGGTCGAATCGGGACCTCGGAACTCGCCACGATAGGTGTTGGGCGCGGCGACGGGATGGACCCAATCGGGCCGCGTCGTCAGCGCCTGCGGATTGTCGGCGATCGAGGTGGAGACGGCATCGCTTGCCACCGACCAGCCGTGATAGGCCTCCAAGAGGCTCAGCATGTTGCGCGCGCCGGTATGGGCCCAGGCGAGCCGCAGCGCCAGATCGTTGGCCTCCGACCCCGAATTGACCAGGAAGACGGTGTCGAGCCCTTCGGGCGCGAGGGCCGCCAGCCGTTCGGAGAGATCGGCGACGGCGGCATAGTGAAAGCGTGAATTGGTGTTCAGCCGCAGCCATTGCTCGCCGACGGCGTCCGCCAGGCGCGGATGGCCGTGGCCGAGAATGGTGACGTTGTTGACCATGTCGAGACAGGCGCGGCCCTCGACATCGAACATGTGCTCCTTCCAGCCACGCTCGATGCGCGGCGGGGTCTCGTAATAATGCTTCTGGGCGGCGGCGAAATGGGCCGTGCGGACGGCAAGGATTTGCGCGTCGGCAGGCTTCGGCGCCTCGACGCCCTTGCCCAACAAGGCTGCCGGCGACGGGCAGAGCGCCGACCAGGCGAAGACTTCAGCGGGCGTGCAGAAGAGCGGCGGCTCGGCGCCCTTCAGCGTCGAGAGCTGCACGCGCAAGCCGCCGAGCGAACCCTGCTCGCCGGAGACCACGCCGATTGCCTGGCCAGCTTCGAGCTCGGCGCCATCCTCGACCGAGGGGTCGAGACCGTCGAGATGAAGGCTGATATCGGCACCCTCAAGCACGAGATTGTGGTTCTGCCAGCTGATGCGCCCCGAGAACGGGGACGCGATCGTGTTGCCGGCGGCCAGGCAGATATCGGCGTGCAGGGCGTAGGTGGCGGACGGCCTGGCGCTCAGCAGGCGGGCACGCGACAGCCTGTATTCGCCGTAGCGGGTGGCGGCGGCATCGGCCTCGGAGGCGGCGCGGGCGAGCAGGCGCCAGTCCATATCGCCCTGGCCCCAATTGCCGGCGGCGAAATGCTGGCTTTCGACGCCGAGATCGACATAGAGCATGTTCTGGAGATCGAGATCGGGCAGCAGCGGATGCCAGTGCTCGGTCGCAACAGCGGGAAGCTCAATGCCCGCCGTTTTCAGGATCGCCGTCTCCATGAGATCGAAGGGGACGGCGATGGCGGTATCGAATATGCGCTGCTCGAGCACGAGGTTGGCGCGGACATATTCGTTGTCGGGGTCGATGGAGATCTGCTGCTCGCTGCTCGCCACCAGGATGACGGCGCGGGCGACGACCAATGGCCAGAGTGCCCTGAGCTCCTCTTCCTTCAGCGGATAGACTTCGTGGTAAGCCTTGACGGCGGGCAGCACGAAGAAGGGGTCGCCATCGGCCTGATGCAGCAGCGAGGCGCAGGTGACGGCGAGATCGCCGACCAGCCAGCCACGGATGATATCCCCGAAATCGATGACGCCATCCGGGATGAGGCGACCTTTTTCGTCGCGGCGGCTGACGACATTGTCGCCGGTGACGTCATGGTGGACGGCCTGCAGGCGCAGCGCCGGCGCGAAGGGCTGCACCCGGCGAACGGCGGCGACCATGTTCTTGGCGATACGGTCGCGCGCGGCACCATCTGTGATCGCCGACAAGAGCTGAACGGCGACCGGGCCGGCGCGGCGCAGGTCCCATTGCAGGTTGCGGTCGAGGCCGGGGTGGTCGAAATCGGCCAGCGACCGGGCAAGATTGGCGCAGAGCGCACCCAGCGCCGCCACGGATTGTTTGGGGAGATATGAAGGCTTGGTGAGGCCCTCGCCTTCGAGATATTCCAGCAGGCGCACCTGATAGGTCTGGTCGCGGACGACGACGGCGACGATGTCCTGGCCATCGGTGGAGGCGACCACGCGCGGCACGCGCGGCGCGCCCTCGATGCCGGCGAGGTGTCGGATCGCGGCATTCTGCGCCTCGAGCTCGATCGTCTCGTAGATCATGTGGCAGATCTTCAGGACGTAGGTCTGATCGCCGGTATCGACACGGTAGTTGCGGTCCTGCTGGCTTCCGAGTTCGCTGAGCTGGCCAGACAGACCGTAACGCGACTGCAGGATGTCTCCGGCTTCCTCTGCCGTCACATCCGGACGCGGAAGCTCGAGACGCTGAGCGAGCGTTTCATCGGTCATGGCATTCCCCCACCGCACGATTCGATCCTGCACAATAAGCAGATAATCGACAGCTTGCTATCGGCAAGCAAGGGATCAGGCGTCATCTCAAGTAATTAGAGGACGCCCGATAGCTGTGTCAGCCCATGCGCTCGGAGGCATAGCTGCCCGGGCTTGCCGGGAAGACCACGGTGCGGTTGCCGTTCAGGAACACGCGGTGGTGGATATGGGCGTGGATGGCGCGGGCGAGCACCTGGCTCTCGACATCGCGACCGATCGAGACGTAATCGTCAGCCGACTGCGCATGGGTGATGCGCGCGGTGTCCTGCTCGATGATCGGGCCTTCATCGAGGTCGGCGGTGACGTAATGCGCGGTGGCGCCGATCAGCTTCACGCCGCGCTCATAGGCCTGCTTGTAGGGGTTTGCGCCCTTGAAAGACGGCAGGAAGGAGTGGTGGATGTTGATGATGCGGCCGGACATCTTCTTGCACATGGCATCCGAGAGCACCTGCATGTAGCGGGCGAGCACGACGAGTTCGGTGCCGGTCGATTCGACGATCTGCATGATCTGCGCTTCGGCCTCGGGCTTGTTTTCCTTCGTCACCTTGATGTGGTGGAAAGGGATGTCGTGATTGACCACGACCTTCTGATAATCGAAGTGGTTGGACACCACGCCGACGATATCGATCGGCAGCGCGCCGATCTTCCAGCGGTAGAGCAGGTCGTTCAGGCAGTGACCGAAACGCGAGACCATCAGCAGCACCTTCATGCGCTGGTCGCCGTCGTGGATTTCCGAGGTCATCTCGAACTTCTCGGCGATCGGCTGGAAGCCTTCGCGAATGGCCGCAAGCGTCGCGCCCTCTTCCGAGATGAAGCTGACGCGGGTGAAGAACATGCCTGTCGACAGGTCATCGAACTGCGAGCTGTCGATGATGTTGCAGCCCTTGTCGGCCAGATAGGTCGAAATCGCCGCCACGATGCCGCGTGTCGATTTGCAGGCTACCGTCAATACATATTGCGTCATGCGTCATATTCCTTGTTTAGCCATTGGCCTTGTTCAAGCGTCGGCCTTGTTTAGGCGGCATCGACCGTTGAGCCTGCTTAGATCAAAGCGACATGGCCGATCAAGCACGACGCTCACGCCGCTGCACCAAGTTTATCGAGAAGAGCGGCCTCAATGACCGGAACATCCCATCGACCGTCAGCTTACGGCGTTTCCTATCGGAGTCCGTTCACTTTGCGTCGTGGAACCGCGAATCCCCGCCGTGGCCTTGGTGCCCTCGTTGAATTTGAGGAAGCCGACGAGAAGCCAGCCGAGGCCGGCGGTCTTCATGGAAAAGATCGCGGTCGAGCCGATCATCAGGTTCAGAAACATGAAGAGCGACAGGGAATGGCAAAGCCGCTTCTGGTTCGGCGTCTGGCCGGCCGGATAGAAGGAGACGAAGAGCCAGAAGAGGATGAGGCCGAAGACGGTGGCGCCGTAGGTGATGTAGACGTAGCCGCTGTCGACGAAGGTGGTGGCCTTGTCGAGCTCAAGCCCCATCGTCGCCGGCAGATCCATGGCGATGATGTTTCTGATCGTGCCGCTGATGCGGCCGACGAAGTCGTCGTCATGGGCGTTCGGCTTGAAGGCGTGGATGATGAAGCCGACCATGACGATCCCGGGCATCATCAGGAAATTGAAGATCTTCGGGATGAAGGGATAGATGACATAGCCGGCGGCGCTGACGATGGCGAAGATCAGCATGGTGCGGGTATCGTTGGTCACCAGGATGAGCACGATCGTGGTGATGAAAATCAGGCGATCGAACAGCGTGATGCGATTGGCGAAGCTCACGAGATAGATGACCATGACGCCGCAGAAATTGGCGAGCGACACCTGTTCGAGAAAGATCGAGGAGGAGCGGTGGTCGATCAGGCCGAACGAAAACCGCCCTTCGAAGCCGAGCGCGCCGCGAAACAGGCCGGCGTCGCTATAGGTGGCGGGGGGCACGCCGCGGGTGTTCTGGAAGTACTCGGCCGGATGGACCAGTGCCACATAGGCAGGCGTCGAGATGATCTCGCAAACCAGCACGGCCAGAACCGTAACGCAGCAGATCTTGAAGGCGAGCCGCAACGTTCGCTCGTTGCTCCAGCGGCCGAGCACGGTGAAGGCGAAGATGATCAGGACGTTGCGCAGATGATCGATATAGCCGGCCTTGTTGATGACCATCACATAGACAGTCAGCACGATGGTGGCGAGGAGATAGCCGAGAGGAATGATATCCTCCTCGAATATTCCCTTCTTCAAGATGTAACCGAAGCTGTAGGCGAGGATCAGGATCTCGCTCATCACCACGGCGGTCGGCGTCAGCGGCATGATGTTGTGATTGATGAAGGCGAGGATGGCGTTGTAGGTGACGCCGAGCACGCTGACAGCCAGGATGCTGTAATCGATCGGCTCCTTAACGGTCGTGTCCTTGCCTACCATAGCCTCAATCCACCAGCGTCTTGCACTTGGCCTTGTCGGCGGGCGGCGCCTTGATGGCGTTTTCCAGCGCCGTCATCTGCTGGCGATCCTTGCCGTTGCGCGGCTGGACGTTCAGCGTCTCGGTCTCCGGCCACCAGTCGCCAGCCACCCAATAGGTCCAGCCGAGCCAGACATCGGGGTTTGCCTGCATGTGATTGAGCACGCGGCCGAGGCCTGCCACGCAGGCCTTGTCCTGCGACACGCCGAACTCGCCGAGGAAGACGCGCGTGTTGTTCTTCTTCGCCCAGTCGGTCATCGCGGTGACTGCGTTGAGCGCGCTGTCGTTGCCGCTGCATTCGGCGTGCATGCCCGATGAATCCTCATCGAAATACTGATGCACCTCGTAAGCGTAATTCTTGCGCGGGTCGCGAACGCCAAGCATGACCGTGCCGTTGGCGCCACCCGGCGCATCCGCCTGCCAGGAATGGGCGCCGGTGAAGCGGGTTCCGGGAACGAGGATCAGATTGTTCGCCCCCGTCGCGCGGATCGTGCGGATCGCGGCATTGGCGGCCTTCAGCCAGGCATCGGCGCCGATGTCGTAAGGCTCGTTCATCAGGCCGAAGATCACATCTTCCTGATTGGAGAATTCGATCGCCAGCCGCGCCCAGAATTCCGCGAAGGCGGTATCGGTGACCGGCGGGGTGCCGATCATCACCTTGTCGTAATGGGCATAATTGTGCGGATCGAGAATGACGGTCAGGTGCTGCTTGCGCAGAAGCTCGACCGCTTCCTTCAGCCGCTGCAGCTCGGCCTCGTCGAGCGGCTTTCCAAGCTGAGGCTGCAGGCGCTCCCAGAGGAAGGGAAGGCGCACCGTGTTGAAGCCTTTCCTGGCGAAATAGGCGATGGTTTCCTCGGATGGATAGGCATAGGCCTTGAAAACCTCGCCGCCGCGCTCGCCGAATTCAGCGCCCGAGAGGTTGATGCCCTGCAGGCATGTGCCCTGCGCGCTGGCGCCACCGGCCTGGAGCAAGATCGTTGCCAGGACGGCCGCCGCAAGGCGCCGCCGGGGGGAGGATTTGTTGCTCATTGATACCGCTTCCAGGCTTCAGCCGATCATTCGTCTTAATGCTCTCCCGGCATCTTAACGGTCCGTTAGCTAAGGATTTCTAAAGTCGAGCCCACGTCGCCCGTATTTTAGAGGCGAGCAACGAGCGCGCGCATGAACCAGTCTGACAGGAACAAGGTTGGCCGGCTGCCACAATGGCGCAGCTATGAGCCGCCGAATACCGAGCCCAACCGGACCGGCACGCCCGGACCGGTGCTGCGCCCGTCCGACTTCGTGCCCGCCAAGCCCGCGCCTTCCTCGCTGATCACCGACACCGCCCCGCAAGAGCCAGTATCGCAAAGCCGATCGAGACCGGTACCGCCGGCTGCCGAGCCCGCGCGGACGCCTGAGCGCGACAACACGATCCAGCCGAGCGCCGACGCTGCGCCTCGATCCGCCAACACCGTCGCGCGCGAGGCGGCACCAGCGCCCCTTGCGACGCCGGTGACGGGGCCTGTCGCTGCACCCGTGATCGCGCCCGCCGTCGTCCAAGTGCCGGAACAAAGCGGACCGTTGCTCGACACCCGCTCGGCGATACAGGCGATCTGGAACAAGCGCCTTCTCATTCTTGGCCTCTCCGTGCTTGGCGCGGTTGCCGGCGCCGTCGTGCTGCCGATGTCGACGCAGAAATTCACGGCCAACACGACGCTCTACTTCGATCCGCGCCAAATCGGCCTCAACGATCCCAGCACGCAGGCCTCCGGCCCCTCGCCCGAGATGATCTCGGCGATGATCGACAGCCAGGTGCAGATCCTGAGTTCCGGTAACGTGATGCGCCGCGTCGCCGATGCGATGAAGCTAGACCAGGATCCGGAATTCAACGCCGGCCGGGCCGATAGCGCCGCCGTCATCAGCGCGCTGCAGAAGGCGCTGGTCATCACCCGCCAGAGCTCCACCTATGTGGTCTCCATGGACGTCACCACGAAAAACGCCGAGAAATCGGCGCGGCTGGCAAACCAGGTCGTGGCCTCCTTCCTGCAGGAAGAAGACGGCGCAAGCTCGGGCCTCTACCAGGATACCTCGACCACGCTCGACAACCGCCTGACCGACCTTCGCCAGAAGGTGCAGGAGGCCGAGCAGGCGGTGGAGACTTACCGTGCCGACAACGACATGGCCTCGACGCAGAACGGGCTGATCTCCGACCAGCGCCTGGCCTCGCTCAATACGCTGCTGGTGACCGCGCAGGACAAGACGATCCAGGCCAAGGCGCGCGCGGACGCGGCGGCCAACTTGCGCTTCGAGGACGTGGTCGGCGGCACATCGCAGGGCGGCGGCGTTTCGACGGCGCTTGCGACTCTGCGCCAGCAATATTCGACGCAGGCCGCCATGGTGAGCAGCCTTGAGAGCCAGATGGGCACGCGCCACCCGCGCCTGCAGGCGGCGCGCTCGTCGCTGAACAGCATTTCCGACCAGATCCGCGGCGAGCTGCAGCGACTGGCGAGCACGGCGCAGGGCGAATACCAGCAGGCGAAGAAGGCCGAGGACGCGGTCTCCAAGGAGCTGTCGGTTCAAAAGGCCCTGCAGGTGAACACCTCCGACAAGCAGGTCGAGCTCAACGAATTGCAGCGCAAGGCGACCGCCGCGCGCGATATCTACGAGACCGTACTGAAGCGCTCGGGCCAGACCAGCGAAGAGCAGAGCCTGTCGCGCAGCAATGTGCGGGTGATCTCGCAGGCCGAGCCGCCGCTGAAAGCCAACGGACCGGGGAAGACGGCGCTCCTGATTGCCGGCGTCATCGGCGGGTTCTTCGCCGGCTTCCTCCTCGGCGCGGGCTTTGCCATCCTCGCCAGCCTCTTCGCCCACCCGACGTTTCGCGGCTATTTCCGCAAGCCGGCCTAGGCTCGCATGAGGTCACGTTTGCGGGAGCAACGCGTGCTTCCGCTTGATGCACTCTAATGGCATGCTTACATCCAAGGCATTGATAGAGAGACCGGCAAACGGCCGGAGGGAATTGATGCGGCTTGGTAATTTCGAAAAAATCGTTCTTGTGGCACTGACGCTGTCGAGCGGCGTTCTTCCCGCGCCGGCGTTTTCGACCGACTGGGGCCGCGCCGGCCAGGGCCGGGTGCAATCGGCCTATCCCTATCCCAACCTGCCCGGCGTCAAGGCGCCGACCGACCCTTCGCTGGAGCCGAAACTGACCTGCCGGACCGAGACGCAATTCGTGCGCCGGCGCTATGACGAGATCTTCCGCACCGGCGGCATGCCGATGACCGTCTATGTGTGCGATCGAGATGGCGTGATTTCCACCGGCAGCCAGGTGCCGCTGCGCGGCCACTACCAGCCCGTCCGCTAAGCGGGCCTTTTCCCCTCCTCATCAGGTTTCAGCTCGCACCCACGACGCTTTTTAAGCGATGCGGCCTTGCTAGGTCTTCGAAATATTTCCAAGGTCCGGTAACAACTGCATGTGCCCGTTCGTAGAGGATGATGTCGGGTGAATTATTCGGCGCGTGAAGAGGAATGGGCAGACTGGATGCGCCGCGCGCTTGATGGCGACGCGCAGGCCTATCAGCGCTTTCTTCTGGCGGTAACGCCTCATTTGCGCGCCATGGCCCGGCGACGTTGCGAACAGTTCGGCGCGCCGGCAAGCGAGGCGGAAGACGTGGTGCAGGAAGTGCTGCTTGCGGTGCACCTGAAGCGCGGCACCTGGGATCCGGCGCGGCCGATCGGCCCGTGGCTGTCGGCGATCGTGCGCAACAAGCTGATCGACAGCCTGCGCCGGCGCGGACGGCATCTGAGCGTGCCGATCGAGGATGTGATGGAAACGGTTGCCAGCGACGATGAGGCAGCGGACGCCATGGACCGGCTGGACGCCATCCACCTCTTGGAACGGCTGAAGGATCCGCAGCGCGACATCGTTCGCTCGATCTCGATCGGCGGCGCGGGCATCCGGGAGACGGCGGAGCGGCTGAAGATGAGCGAGGGTGCGGTGCGTGTTTCGCTGCACCGGGCGCTGAAGAAACTTGCCGCCTTTTATCGCGGCGAGACGGACGATCGGAGTGGACGTGTTGAAGACGAATGAGCTGATCAGCCTGTTGACCGAGGATGCCCCTGTCCGGATGCGGCTGGGGCGCGCGCTGAAGACTGCGCTCGTTTCAGGCGTTGTCGTTTCCGCGCTGATCCTGGTGTTCGCGATCGGCATCCGCCACGACATTGCAAGCATGATGGGGACCACCCGCGTGCTCTTCAAGGTGAGCCTGATGCTGGTGCTCGCCATTCTCGCATCGACGATCGTGTTTCGCATCGGCCGCCCTGACGTTCCCGTCAGCGCCGCGTCATGGGCGCTGTTGGCGCCGACAGGCGTGCTTGCGGCTGCCGTCCTGATCGAACTCCAGGTGTTGCCGCGAGAGCTTTGGGAACCGCAGATGATGGGGCACAATGCGGCCTACTGCCTGGCGCTCATCCCGCTTCTGTCGATCGCGCCGCTTTTGGGCTTCATCCTGGCGCTTCGGGCCGGTGCGCCGCGCCGACCGGCGCTTGCGGGCGCTGCAGCGGGGCTTGCCGCCAGCGCGATCGCGTCAGCGCTCTACGCCTGGCATTGCGTCGACGACAGCCCGCTCTTCGTCGCCACCTGGTACACGATCGCGATTGCGCTCGTCACCGCCATCGGCGCCGCACTCGGCCGTCGTTACCTCAGATGGTGATGATCAAACGGCGGCCCGAACGACCACTCTGCATGCGGGATTGCTAACCGCTATTGGCGACGTCACCATCGACCGCCTGCTGCTGTGTCGCCTTCGGCCCGACCGGCTGCGCCACGTCGTCGATCCGGTGCCTGGTGCCATAGCCTATGATGGCGCAGGCGACGATGACGACCATCAGCAGACAGGCAAGCACGCCCGTCAGATCGACCCTCAGCATGGAACCGCGGCCGCTAGTGGTATCGGAAGAAGACGTCACGTTGGTCATGCGGCACCCGGTCCCTCGAATACTATCGATGAATATCGTCACCCTCCCAGCGGGACGAGCTAAGCATCATTCGAAGAGGATGGAAAGAGATTGGGGCTTATCTAAGGGATCGGTCGCGCGATAATACTTGGCAGAGTTGCATGAAAACATGACTACGCGGACAGAGGTAGAAATAGGCTTATCGGCACTTGCGATGAGGCAGTAACAAGTGGCCCGGCGTACACGCTATGCGCTTGAATGAAACGCAGGAGCAAGCTAAGGCGGTAAGACTCTTATAAATATCGGGACATTCGAAGCCATGTTCTTTACTCGCATCGGAAAAGTTGTTGCCCATCTTGTTTTCTGGCTTGGGCTCTTCCGCGTCTCCTCGGCTTTGTTGATCGCCTTCACTTCCCCTGACATGGAAACGAATGCGGCGTTCTCCCGGCGCTATCTCGGGACGGCGACGAGTGGCGAGGCGCTTTCCGACAAAATCTTCCTTTACATCATCGCGGCCATCATTCTCGGCGTTGTTTGTGAGATCAGCGCAAGGCGGGCGAAAGTTGGCATTGATGCATGAGGAACAATTTTTGCCGACTTAAAAAATGTATCGGCGGTCTTCCGAAGCGCCCTTTGGAGGGCGCTTTTGAGCATTTCAAGACAAGCCCCGTGAGGGCTTCCGGTGAACCGGAAAGCGTATCGAAGATACTTGCTAAGTCTTGAAATAGTTGAGAAATCCGAGTTTCTCAAAAATGGAATGGTGCCCAGAAGAGGACTCGAACCTCCACACCCTTTCGGGTACCAGCACCTGAAGCTGGCGCGTCTACCAATTCCGCCATCTGGGCGACGGAGAGCCATGTACGGGGGTGGCCCGTTGGTGTCAACAGGTTTTTGAAGTTTTTCTGACACCACGCAAAAAAGTCTTGGGCCAAGGCCGGGAAAGGTGGGTTTTTGGGCGATCGGGGATTTCGGGCGATGCCAAGAAAGGGCGGGCGCACTATATGTGCCTCAGGGAAAAGGATGGTGCGATGCGCGTTTTTCAGAAATTTCCGGTTGCTGTGATTCTATCCGTGATGCCGTTCAACCAGATTTCGGCCATGCCGATGACGTCTGCTCCCGAAATGACGGGCAATCGCGATATCATCCGCGTGCAGACCATGTGCGATTCTCGCGGCTGCTTCACCTTCGGCCAGAGGCAGTCGTTCACGCCATCCTACATACAGCCGAACTACAGGCCGCCGACCGCGACCGGGCCGACCTATTATCGTCCGCGCGCGGCGGGGCCGGCGCCGAAATATTACGATCCGCAGCCGCCGACGCGCTACCAGCCATCGCAGCCACAGGCGCGGACAGCGCGGCCGAACACGCCCGATCGCAACTTCCATGTCGATTGGTGCCGCAACCAGTATCGCAGCTACAATCCGAGGACCGATCGCTTCGTGACCTATGAGGGGATCTACAAGACCTGCAACTCGCCTTACGATTAGGAGCGAGCTGAGCCTGCCGGGCGCGGCTCAGCTTTCCCTCGACGCCCGGTCGGTGTGGCCGAGGTCTCGGTCGGGGTCGATGATATCGCGGATGCGCTGCTTCAGCTCCTTGGGGCCGGGAAAGCCGCCGTCGCGCTTGCGCTCCCAGATAAGTTCATCATCGACGCGGATCTCGAAATTGCCGCCGGTGCCGGGGATGAGCGCCACTTCGCTGAGGCTGTCGGTGAAGGTTTGCAGCAGCTCCTGCGCCATCCAGCCGGCGCGCAGCAGCCAGTTGCACTGGGTGCAGTAGAGGATGGTCACGCGGGCTTTCTTCTCAGACATGGGGCTTTCCGTCAGGCTTTCGGGCATACTGTTCCAGTTGTGCGGAGCTTACGAAGTGGCCGGTTGGCGCGCAACGGATATTGCAATGCGCGATGGCTTGGTGTTCTTCCTCTCGTCGACAGCAAGACAGGAGATGCCGATGCGGGTTGCCATCATCGAGAACATGAAGAACACGCCGCTGGGTTCGCTCGGCATCGCGCTTGCCGAAGCCAATGCCGCGCTCGACATCTACCAGCCCTATCTCGACGGCCGGCTGCCGCAGAGCATCTTCGAGCATGACGCGCTTGTCGTTCTCGGCGGCGAGCAGGACGCTCTCGACGATGCGAACTACCCCTATCTGCCCGCGCTGGCGCGGCTGATGCAGCGCTTTTGCGAGGCAGGCAAGGCGGTGATGGGCATCTGCCTGGGATCGCAGATCCTGGCGCGCGCCTATGGCGCGGAAAACCATCTTGGCCGGCAGCTGGAGTTTGGCTGGAAACCCGTCGAGATGACCGACGAGGGCAAGGCCGATCCGCTGCTTTCCGGTCTCGATGCCGATTTCACCACCTTCGAGTGGCACAGCGACACGTTCACGCTGCCTGAGGGCGCCTGCCTGCTGGCGACCAGCCCGCTCGTGCGCAACCAGGCCTTCCGGCTTGGCCGGGCGACTTATGGTACACAGTTTCATTTCGAGGCCAGCCGCGCGGTGGTCGAGGGGTGGAAGACGGGCTTCGAGGCGACGATCGAGCGGATGGAGCCCGGCTGGCTGAAGCGTCACCCCGATCTCGCTCCCGTGGATGGCGCTGCAGCCGATGCCAGCGGCCTTGCGATCGCGCGCAACTGGGTTGCGATGATCGAGGTCGCGACGGCGAAGGAACCGGTCGCCGTCGGCGCCTGAGGAGACGCGAGCGCCGGCAACAATCCGCCGGCCTTCGTCAACCGGCTTGAATCAACCCGCTTTCAGGTCCGGGCTCGCGTCGCCGCCCGTAAGCTCCGGCATCAGGTCGGCGATCTTGACCACCTTACCGCTGCGCGCGCTCGACAGCGCGGCGATCCCCGTCAGCACCGACATGGCGCCGGCGCGGGTGCCGGCGCGCTGGCCGAGGCGGTCTTCCATGCCAGGCTTGAAGATCATGTTGCGCATACGGTCGTCGCCGCCGTAATGGCCGCCGGAGAAATGCGGCACGACGATGCGCTCGACCGGCTCCCTGCCCTTCGGAAAGTTGCGGATCAAGAGGATCGTATCCTCATCCGGCGCTTCCCATGGCTGCTTTTCAAACTGGCGCAACTCGATCCGCCCCTCGGTGCCGTTAAAGGCGATGTGGTGGCCTTCGATCGGCTGGAACGTGTTCAGCGAATAGGAAACGTGGACGTTGTTCCTGTAGCGCAGGCTGACGACCATGGTGTCGGGGATGTCGATATCTTCGCGATAGACGCAGCCATCGCGGAAATAGCCGTCGATTTCGGAGGGGTCTTCATAGAGCGCGTCGAGGAAGGGATCGGCCTCAAGATCGAGGTAGTAATCGCATTCCCCGGTGTGCGGACAGAGCTTGCAGCGCGGGCCGCGGAATGGGCCCTTGCGGCCGTAGTTCTGCAGGTCGGCGAAGGAGGTGACGGCCTCCGGATCGCTGTCGAGATACCAGTTGAGCAAATCGAAGTGGTGGGTCGCCTTGTGGACGAAGAGGCTGCCGGAATTTTCCGTATAGGCGTGCCAGCGGCGGAAGTAATCGGCGCCGTGCTTCGTATCCAGGTACCAATGGAAATCGACGGAGGTGACGCGGCCGATCTCGCCTGAGGAGAGCAGCTCCTTGATTTTGGCGGCCGTCGGCGCGTAGCGGTAGTTGAAGGAGACGTCGACGCGCTTGCCGCTGCGCTTTTCGGCATCGAGGATGCGGCGGATCTTGTCGACGGCTGTGGTCATCGGCTTTTCGGTGATGACGTCGATGCCGGCTTCGAGCGCGCGTACGACGATGTCGTCATGGGTGTAATCGGGCGTGCAGACGATGACCATGTCGACCTCATGCTCGGCGAGCATGGCGTCGATATTCTCATAGATCGGGGCGTTGCTGCCGATCATGGTGCGGGCGCGTTCGGCGCGCAGCGAATTGGTATCGACGATCGCCACCAGATCCACATGCTCGCGCCAGCCGGCCAGCAATTCCTTGCCCCACATCGTCGTTCCGCGATTTCCGGTGCCTATCAGTGCGAAGCGGCGTTTCTCCATCAAATGATCCTCCTCATGCGTGCGGAAACGAAAGTATTGTTTTGCCCTAGTCCTTGTTAGGTCAAATCCGGCAGCAGTCGTGAAAACGCTCGACGCAGGTGCGGATCACCTCGTCGGCCGGGCGTTTCCACCAGTTCTCCGCCGAGAATATCTCGACCTCCTGCGCGCCATGAAAACCTGCGCCCTCCACCATCCGTCTTATGCCCTTCAGGTCGATGACGCCATCGCCCATCATGCCACGGTCGGTCAGCATGTCCCGCGTCGGCACCAGCCAATCGCAGATGTGATGCGCGAGAATGCGCTTCAGCTGACCGGCGCGGGCGATCTGGCGTGCGAGATCGGGGTCCCACCAGACATGGTAGACGTCGATCGCAACGCCCACCCCCTCGCCCAGCGCCTCGCACATGTCGAGCGCCTGGCCGAGCGTGTTCACGCAGGAGCGGTCGGCGGCATACATGGGATGCAGCGGCTCGATCGCCAGCGGCACGCCGCTCGCGCGGGCATGCGGCAGCGTGGCGGCGATGCCGTCCGCCACCATGTTGCGGGCTTCATCGATGTTCTTCGAGCCGCCTGCGAGCCCACCGACCACAAGCACGAGGCAATCGGCGCCCAGAGCGGCGGCCTCATCGACAGCGCGCTTGTTGTCGTCGATCGCCGATTGGCGATCCGCCGCCGTGGCTGCTGGAAAGAAGCCGCCGCGGCAAAGGCCGGTGAGCTTGATGCCGTTTTGGCGGACGATGCGCACCGCCTCGTCGAGCCCCACCTTGGCGACCTGATCGCGCCAGGGCGCGATCGAGGTGATGCCGTGTTTCAGGCAGAGATCGACCGCTTCGGCGAAGCCACATTGCTCGCGTATGGTCGCGAGGTTGATCGATAGATCGTCTACCATGTTTGCCGTGCCCCACTTTCATGCGGGGCAACAGGCGCAATCACCATGGGTACATAGCGCGCTATATCAGGCATGACTCAGAACTCCAGCGCCGGCACATCGAGCCAGCGGCGCTCGGCCCAGGATTTCAGCCCGAGTTCGGCGAGCTGCACTCCCTTGGCGCCGGCCTCCAGACCGTAAGGCCAGGGTGCATCCTCGGCGACATGGCGCAGGAACATCTCCCACTGCACCTTGAAGCCATTGTCGAAGGCCTGCGTGTCCGGCACCTCGTCCCAGGTCTTGTAGAAATCGATGGTCTGCGGCTGGTCGGGGTTCCAGACGGGCTTAGGCGTGTTGACGCGGTGCTGGGTCCAGCATTTCGTCAACCCTGCGACGGCCGAACCGTGGGTTCCGTCGACCTGGAAAGTGACGAGATCGTCGCGGCGCACGCGCACCGCCCAGGACGAATTGATATGGGCGATCGCCCCGCCTTCGAGCTCGAAAGTGGCATAGGCGGCGTCATCGGTGTCGCAATGATAGGGCTTGCCCTGTTCGTCGACACGGGTGCCGATATGGGTGGCGCCGAGGCAGGAGACCGATTTGACCTCGCCGAAGAGATTGTCGAGCACATAGCGCCAGTGGCAGAGCATGTCGAGAATGATGCCGCCGCCATCGGCCTTGCGGTAATTCCAGGAGGGGCGCTGCGCCGGCACGCCCCAATCACCCTCGAAGACCCAGTAGCCGAACTCGCCGCGCACGGAGAGGATCTTGCCGAAGAAGCCACTGTCGCGCAGCAGCGCCAGCTTGCGCAGGCCGGGCAGGAAGAGCTTGTCCTGCACGACGCCATGCTTGAGCCCCGAGCCGCGCGCCTTGCGGGCGAGCGCGATGGCGACTTCGAGATCGTCCGAGATCGGCTTTTCGCAATAGACGTGCTTGCCGGCGTCAAGTGCACGCGACAAAAGCTCGGCGCGCATCAGCGTGGTGCCGGCATCGAAGAAGATCTGGTCGTCTGGATTTTTGAGAGCCGCGTCGAGATCGGTCGACCAGCGCTTGATGCCGTGGCGCTTCGCCAGCTCCTCCATCTTGGCGGCGTTGCGGCCGACGATGATGGGGTCGATCTCGAGCTTCTCGCCTGATTTCAGCGTCAGGCCACCCTGATCGCGGATCGCCAATATCGAGCGGACGAGGTGCTGATTGTAGCCCATGCGGCCCGTTACGCCGTGCAGAATTATTCCTAGACGTGCCATGTCTGCCTCCCTGCAAAACTGCGTTGCAATGCCGGACGCGCGATGCCGCGCGGCTCCTCCCGGTCAGTAACCAAACAGTTACTTGATGGCAGAAGAGAAGCGGCGCTGTCAATAGCCGGGGCTAAATTTCAGCGATCAGGCTTTGATCGAGGCAAGCGTGACGTGAACGATATGACGCTCCCAGGCGTCGAGATTCCCGGGATCGGCAAGGTCGCGGCCGAAGATGGTCGAGAGCGTGTACTGGTTGGAAATGTAGAAATAGCCGAGCGAGGCGATGGTCAGATAGACGTTCAGCGGATCGGCGGCATCGATGAAGACGCCCGTCTTCTTGCCGCGGTCGAGCACCTCGGTCAGCTCGACGATCAGATGCGAATGCAGCTCCTTCAGTCGCACCGACTGGCGCAACCAGCGGGCGCGGTGCAGGTTCTCGGTGCCGAGCAGGCTCAGGAATTCGGGATGCCTGAGGAAATAACGCCAGGTGAAGAGCGCGAGCTCTGCGATCCCCTCCTCCGGACTGCGGTCGCCGATATGCAGCTCGCGCTCGGCGGTGCGGATGCCGACATAGGCTTCCTCCAGCACATGCAGATAGAGCTGCTCCTTGTCGCCGAAGTAGTGATAGAGCATGCGCTTGTTGGTGCCGGCACGCTCGGCGATGGCATCGACACGGGCGCCACCCATGCCGTTTTCGGCGAACTCCCTGGTCGCGGCTTCGAGAATGGCGGCGCGCGTTCGCTCGGGATCGCGCTGCAGGACGCGCTCTTGCGAACGCCGCTTGGCCGGTTTCTTCTCTCCGCTGCCATCCATCCCTACTACCCTTTCCTTTAAACCTCGCGCTCATAGTTGTTTATGAACAGATTGTAAAAAGCCAAGCCTGACGATCCCGCCGCCACATGTCGCTTGACAGTCCCGGTGCTTCTTCATAGCTTGTAACCAAATAGTTATTTGTTGCAAGAGAAACCAGCCGGGAGCGTGTGGAGGCGCTCCCCAAGGGAGGAGGAAAAACAGATGACGTTTCGTGTGAGCAGGCGCAATTTCGTTGCGGGAGGGGCCACGCTTCTTTCGCTGTCCGCACTGGGGCCAGGGGCTTTTGCCGCCGATGCCCGGCTGCGGCTCTTGTGGTGGGGCTCGCAACCGCGCGCCGACCGCACCAACAAGGTTTCGGATCTCTACAAGGCCAAGAATTCAGGCACGTCGATAACAGGCGAGTTCCTGGGTTGGAGCGATTACTGGCCGCGCCTGGCGACCCAGGTCGCCGGCCGCAATGCGCCCGACGTGATCCAGATGGATTACCGCTATATCGTCGAATATGCGCGGCGCGGCGCGCTTGCCCCGCTTGAATCCTACATGCCGTCGAAGCTCAATCTCGACGATTTCGATCCGGCGCAGATCGAGGGTGGCAAGGTCGACGGCCATCTCTATGGCGTCAGCCTCGGCGCCAATTCGGCGGCAACCGTCGTCAACACGATGGCGCTGCAGGAGGCCGGCGTCGAGATGCCGACCAACAAGACGACCTGGGAAGAACTCGGCAGGATGGGCGCCGAGATCACCAAGGCCGGCAAGCGCAAGGGCTTCTTCGGCTTTGCCGACGGCAGCGGCGCGGAGCCGCTGTTCGAAAACTACGTGCGCCAGCGCGGCAAGGCGCTCTACACGGCGGATTCGAAGATCGCCTTCGGCGCCGACGATGCATCCGAATGGTTTGACATGTGGGCCAAGTTCCGCGAGGCGCAAGCCTGCGTGCCGCCCGATGTGCAGGCGCTCTACAAGGACACGATCGACACCGCGCCGCTGACGCTCGGCAAGGCCGCGATCGACTATGCGCACAGCAACCAGTTCGTCGGCTTCCAGGCCGTGGTCAAGGACAAGCTGACGCTCAACAACTACCCGCTGATCAAGGCGGACTCGAAGGGCGGCCATTACCGCAAGCCGTCGATGTTCTTCTCGGTCTCGGCGCAGTCCAAGGCGCTCGAACAGGCGGTCGACTACGTCAACTTCTTCGTCAAGGATCCTGAAGCCGCCAAGGTGCTCGATGTCGAGCGCGGCATCCCGGAATCCAAGGCGATGCGTGATGTCGTGGCCGGCATGCTCGACGATGTCGGCAAGATCCCGCTGAACTATGTGGCCAATCTCGGCGATCTCGCCGGGCCGTTGCCGCCACCGCCTCCTTCAGGCGCCGGCGAAGGCCAGACCGTTCTGCGCCAGCTTGCCGAGCAGGTCGCCTTCGGCCAGGTCACGCCAGCCGATGCCGGCAAACAGCTTGTCGACGAGATCACGCGCCTTCTCGCGCGGGGTTGACCGACATGAGCAATGCGATGCGCGCGACGGCTGACCGGGCCGCGACGGCGGAGCAGTATCAGGGAGTGGTCGCCGACAGCCGTTGGCGACGCCTCCTTGCCGCCAACGGACCTGGATATCTCTTTCTTCTTCCATGGCTGCTCGGCTTCCTGGGACTGACGCTCGGGCCGGCGCTGGTGTCGCTCTACCTGTCGTTCACGGATTTCGACATGATCCGCTCGCCCGAATGGGTGGGGGCCGCGAACTATGTGCGCATCACTACCGCGGACCCGAAGTTCGCGGCGGCGATGAAGGTGACGCTGACCTATGTGGTGCTGTCGGTGCCGTTCAAGCTGATCTTCGCGCTTCTGGTGGCGATGGCGCTCAACAAGGGGGTGCGGGGGCTGACTTTCTACCGCGCCGTCTTCTATCTCCCATCGCTGCTTGGCGGCAGCGTGGCGATCGCCGTGCTCTGGCGGCAGCTCTTTGCCGGTGACGGCCTGGTCAACGCCGCGCTATCGCATATCGGCATCCAGGGCCCGAGCTGGATTTCGCATCCGAGCTACTCGATCTATACGCTTGTGGCGCTCAGCGTCTGGCAGTTCGGCTCGCCGATGATCATCTTCCTCGCCGGTCTCCGCCAGATTCCGACCGACATGTACGAGGCGGCGAGCCTCGACGGGGCCTCGAAGTTCCGGCAGTTCTACAAGATCACCCTGCCGCTGCTGACACCCGTCATCTTCTTCAATGCCGTGGTGCAGACGATCGACGCCTTCAAGGCGTTCACGCCTGCCTTCATCATCTCCGGCGGGTCGGGCGGGCCGATCAATTCGACGCTGTTCTACACGCTCTATCTCTATCAGGAGGCGTTCGGGAACTTCCGCATGGGCTACGCTTCGGCTCTTGCATGGATCCTGGTGCTGATCATCGCCGTGTTCACCGCCTTCTCGTTCCTGTCCTCACGCTACTGGGTGCATTACGATGACTAACGGGATCACATCCGCGGTCGCCGCGCCGCCATCCGACATCACCAAGCGCAGCCTGCCGGCCTCGATCGTCGTTCACACGCTGCTGATCTTAGCCTCGCTGCTGATGCTCTATCCGCTCTTGTGGATGGTGTCGGCCTCGGTGCGGCCGGAGAACGAGATCTTCTCGTCGACCTCGCTCATCCCGTCGTCGATCGACTTCACATCCTATGTGCGCGGCTGGAGCGGGCTCGACATCACCTTCGGGCGCTTCTTCTGGAATTCGCTGGTGATTTCGCTTCTGACGGTGACCGGCAATGTGGTCGCCTGTTCGCTGGCGGCCTATGCCTTCGCGCGGCTGCGCTTTGCCGGGCGAAATTTCTGGTTCGCGATCATGCTCGGCACGCTGATGATCCCCTATCACGTGACGCTGATCCCGCAATATGTGCTGTTTCTCAACCTCGGCTGGGTCAACACCATCCTGCCGCTGGTCGTGCCGAAGTTTCTCGCCAGCGATGCCTTCTTCATCTTCCTGATGGTGCAGTTCTTCCGCGGCATCCCGCGCGAGCTCGATGAGGCGGCGATGATGGACGGCTGCAGCGCCTGGCGGATCTACTGGAAGATCATGCTGCCGCTCTCGCTGCCGGTGCTGGCGACGGCGGCGATCTTCTCCTTCATCTGGACCTGGGACGATTTCTTCGGGCCGCTGATCTACCTCAACGACATGGACACCTACACGATCCAGCTCGGCCTGCGCACCTTCGTCGATTCGAGCAGTACATCGGACTGGGGCGGGCTGTTCGCCATGTCGACGCTGACGCTGGTGCCTGTGTTCTTCTTCTTCCTGTTTTTCCAGCGGCTGTTGATCGACGGCATCGCCACGACGGGCATGAAGCGTTGAGACCGGCCGCGATGTACATGCCAAAGAGACCTACCCCATGAGCATAAAGAGAGTTGCGATCATCGGCTGCGGCATCGGCCGCTCGCATATCGTCGAAGGCTACCTGCCGCATCCCGACAAGTTCGAGGTGGCCATTCTCTGCGACCTCAACGAAGCACGCCTTGCCGAAGTGGCCGACGAATTCGGCATTGCCGGACGCACCACCTCGTTTGCCGAGGTTCTGGCCGACGAGAGCATCGACATCGTCGACATCTGCACGCCGCCCAGCATCCATCTCGAGCAGGTGGTGGCAGCCCTTCAGGCGGGCAAGCATGTTATCTGCGAGAAGCCGCTCACCGGATCGCTATCCGGCGTCGACGAGATCATGCGCGTCGAGAAGACCGCCAAGGGCGTGTTGATGCCGATCTTCCAGTATCGCTACGGCGACGGCGTGGAGAAGGCGAAGCGGATCATCGAGGCGGGGATCGCGGGCAAGCCCTATATGGGTTCGGTCGAGACCTTCTGGCTGCGCACGCCTGCCTATTACGCCATTCCGTGGCGCGGCAAATGGGCAACCGAGCTCGGCGGCGTGCTGGTGACGCATGCGCTGCACCTGCACGACATGCTGCTGCACCTGATGGGGCCGGCTAAGCGCGTGTTCGGCCGCGTCGCGACCCGCGTCAACGACATCGAGGTCGAGGATTGCGCCTCGGCGAGCCTGCAAATGGAAAACGGCGCCTTCGTCTCGCTGTCCTGCACGCTCGGCTCGCAGCAGGAGATCAGCCGGCTGAGGCTGCATTTCGAGAACGTCACCTTCGAGAGCAACCACGAGGCCTATTCGCCGGGCAAGGACCCATGGACGATCCTTGCCGCCAATGACGAGGTGCAGCGCCGGATCGACGCCGTGATCGGCGACTGGCAGCCGGTGGCGCCGCGCTTCACCACGCAGATGGCGCATTTCCACGCCCATCTCGAAGGCAACGGCCCGCTGCCCGTCAGCACCCAAGATGCGCGGCGGGCGCTGGAACTGGTGACCGCCATCTATCAATCGTCGGACAGCGGCCAGGACATCGCCCTGCCCGTTGGACCCGACAGCCCGAAATACGCCGACTGGCGCGCAAGAACCCGGTAACGGACAGACAAGAACGAGATAAGGAAAACCAAGAGATGGCAACAAGCGTCGTTCTTCAGAAGGTCGAGAAACGCTATGGCGCGCTTGACGTCATCCACGGCATCGATCTCGCGATCGATCCAGGCGAATTCGTCGTCTTCGTCGGCCCGTCCGGCTGCGGCAAGTCCACGCTGCTCAGGATGATCGCCGGGCTGGAGGAAATCTCCGGCGGCGCCCTGATGCTCGACAACGAGCGGATGAACGAGGTGGCGCCGGCCAAGCGTGGGATTGCCATGGTGTTCCAGTCCTACGCGCTTTATCCGCATATGTCCGTCTACAAGAACCTCGCCTTCGGGCTGGAGACAGCCGGCTACAAGAAGGCCGACATCGAGCCGAAGGTGCAGCGCGCCGCTCAAATCCTGCAGATCGAGAAGCTGTTGCAGCGCAAGCCGAAGGCCCTTTCGGGCGGACAGCGGCAGCGCGTCGCGATCGGTCGCGCCATCGTGCGCGAGCCGCGCATCTTCCTGTTCGACGAGCCGCTCTCCAACCTCGACGCCGAACTGCGCGTCCAGATGCGCGTCGAGATTTCGCGGCTGCACCGCAGCCTGGGGAATACGATGATCTACGTCACCCACGACCAGGTGGAAGCCATGACCATGGCCGACAAGATCGTGGTGCTGAACTCCGGCCGCATCGAGCAGGTGGGCGCGCCGCTCGACCTCTACAACAACCCCGCCAACCGCTTCGTGGCCGGCTTCATCGGCAGCCCGAAGATGAACTTCCTGCAGGGCAAGATCGAAAGCGTCGGCGGCAACGAGACGACAATCAACGTCTGCGGAAACAGCGTGCGGCTGCCGCGCCCCGTCTCGGCGCAGGCAGGAGAAAGCGTGACCTTCGGCATCCGTCCGGAGCATCTGTCACTGATCGACAAGGGCGGCATCGCACTCTCGTCCGTCAACATCGACCTTCTGGAAAACCTCGGCGGCGCGACGATGCTCTACACGACGACGCCCGACAAGCAGCAGCTGACGATCGCGCTCGACGGGCAACAGAAGGTGGAACGCGGCGCCAACGTCACCGCCTATTTCGACCCGGCGCGCTGTCATGTCTTCGACGGCGCGGGCTCGACGATCTAGCCCGGCCATTTACCCCGCTTGACAGCACGGCCCGCTCTGGCTGCCATCACCACTGGACACAAGTTCACTTCCTGGGCCATTGACTTCATCTGGACAAAGCGTGCCAAGATGGACAATGACATGCCAGCTGGCATCTCATATGGTCGCGAGAGAAAGGTACTGGAAGAAGACAATCCATGAGGAATGCAGATCAAATCGCCGAAATTGTTCGGAACGTGTTTGGCCTATCGGCCTACACTCTTTTCAGCGCGATTAGTCCTCACGGTCCTTCGCTTTCGCTACAGGAGAAACAGCGGGCTTTCTTTGACGTGATACGACAATTGCTAAGCACCGGAGAGATCAAGTTTATTGCTCCGGAAGCTGATTGTTATGTATCGCCAGCAAACCCGCATCCGAAATTGACAATACAAGACAACGAAGCGCATTGGCACGCAAGCCCAGAGGAGATTGTAGCCTCGCTTTCCGCTCAGTGGCCTGTCCATGTGCATGATGAAAATGACCCTGATTTAACAGTCTATTTTTACAGTATCCCTGCTATCATCTGGGTAGGTGATGACGGGTCGCTAGTCTCGTCATAGGATAGGCCGCGAGGGGGACAGCGTGACGCCTGAAGACCGTATACATGCGCTTGGCATATGGAATGGTCCGATCGATATCTCGGCGATCACGGGAGGCATCACCAACCGCAACTATCTGGTCCGCGACGGCGCGCTGAAGCGGGTCGTACGGCTGGGCGACAATATCCCCGTTCATCACATCAGCCGATCGAACGAACTGGCGGCGAGCAAGGCGGCGCATGCGGCAGGGCTCTCGCCTGCTGTGATCCACCACGCGCCGGGCGTGCTGGTGCTCGACTATATCGAGTCAAAAGCGCTGACGCCCGAGGATCTGCGCGACGCCGGGACGCTGGAGCGCGTGATCCCGCTGGTGCGCGCCTGCCACCACGATATCGCACGCGAATTTCGCGGCACCGCCACGATCTTCTGGGTGTTTCACGTGGTGCGCGACTATATCGCAACGCTCGATGCAGCCGGCAGCACTTATAGCCCGCTATTTTCCGATCTTCTAGTCAAGGCGGAGCGGCTGGAGCAGGCAGCTGGGCCTTTCGAGATCGCCTTCGGCCATAACGACATGCTGGCCGCCAATTTTCTCGACGACGGCAAACGGCTCTGGCTGATCGACTGGGATTATGCCGGCTTCAATACGCCGCTCTTCGATCTCGGCGGGCTCGCCTCCAACAACGAGTTTTCCGAGAATGCGGAGCGGACAATGCTGGAGGCCTATTACCAGGCGCCGCTGACGCCGGATCTCTGGCGACGCTACCAGGCGATGAAATGCGCCTCTCTCTTGCGCGAGATGCTGTGGAGCATGGTGTCGGAAATCCATTCGACCATCGACTTCGACTACGCCGCCTACACCGCCGAAAACCGTGCCCGCTTCGAGCGCGCCTATGCCGAACAGGATCAATGACATGACGAAGGAATTGCCCAGGACCGCCAAGGTTGTCGTCATCGGCGGTGGCATCATCGGCTGCTCGACGGCCTATCACCTCGGCAAGCTCGGCTTGACCGATACCGTGCTCTTGGAACGCAAGAAGCTGACCTCGGGCACGACCTTCCATGCCGCCGGCCTCGTCGGCCAGCTCAGGACCAGCGCCAATATCACCCAGCTGCTGGGCTATTCCGTCGATCTCTACAAGCGGCTGGAGGCCGAGACCGGGCTCGGCACCGGCTGGAAGATGAATGGCGGCCTGCGGCTTGCCTGCAACGAGGAACGCTGGACCGAGGTGAAGCGGCAGGCGACCACGGCGCAATCCTTCGGGCTCGACATGCAGCTTCTAACGCCGCAGGAAGCCTTCGAGCTCTGGCCGCTGATGACAATCGACGACCTGATCGGCGCCGCTTATCTCCCAACCGACGGCCAGGCCAATCCCTCCGACATCACGCAGGCGCTCGCCAAGGGCGCGCGCATGGCGGGCGTCTCGATCTTCGAGGATACCGAGGTGATCGATCTCGAGATCGACAAGGGCCGCATCCGCGCCGTCATCACCGAGCACGGCCGCATCGAATGCGAGCGCGTCGTCGTCTGCGCCGGGCAATGGACGCGGAATTTCGCGGCGCGTTTCGGCGTCAACGTGCCGCTGGTCTCGGTCGAGCACCAGTACATCATCACCGAATCCTTCGGCGTGCCTTCCAACCTGCCGACGCTGCGCGATCCCGACCGGCTGACCTATTACAAGGAAGAGGTGGGCGGCATCGTGATGGGCGGCTACGAGCCGAACCCGATCCCCTGGGCGACGTCGGGCATTCCCAATGGCTTCCACTACACGCTGCTCGACAGCAATTTCGACCATTTCGAGCAGATCATGGAGCAGGCGCTCGGCCGCGTGCCCGCGCTCGAAAATGTCGGCGTCAAGCAGCTGTTGAACGGGCCGGAGAGCTTTACGCCTGATGGTAACTTCATTCTCGGCGAAGCGCCGGAGCTCAAGAACTTCTTCGTCGGCGCCGGCTTCAACGCCTTCGGCATCGCATCGGCCGGCGGCGCTGGGATGGCGCTGGCGGAGTGGGTCTCCAAGGGCGAGCCGCCTTACGATCTCTGGCCGGTCGATATCCGCCGCTTCGGCCGCCCTCATTTCGACACCGACTGGGTGCGCACCCGCACGCTGGAAGCCTATGGCAAGCACTACACGCTGGCTTTCCCTTTCGAGGAATATTCAAGCGGCCGGCCCTGCCGCAAATCGCCGCTCTACGACCGGCTAAAGGCGCAAGGCGCATGCTTCGGCGAGAAGCTCGGCTGGGAGCGACCGAACTGGTTCGCCGATCTCTTCGCCAACGAGGAGCCGAAGGACGTCTACAGCTACGAGCGGCAGAACTGGTTCGAGGCGGTGGGCCGCGAGCACAGGGCGGTGCGCGAGGCGGCGGTGATCTTCGACCAGACCTCGTTTGCCAAATTCACGCTGAAGGGCCGCGACGCAGAGAGGGCCCTTTCCTGGATCGCCGCCAACGACGTCGCCAAGCCGGTGGGCTCGCTCGTCTACACGCAGATGCTGAACGACAAGGGCGGCATCGAGTGCGATCTCACCTGCGCCCGCATCGCCGAGGACGAGTATTACATCGTAACCGGCACGGGCTTCGCGACCCACGACTTCGACTGGATAGCCCGCAATATTCCCGACGATCTGCATGCCGAACTGGTCGATGTGACCTCGGCCTATTCCGTGCTGGCGCTGATGGGGCCGAATGCGCGCGCGGTGCTGGAGAAGGTCACAGGCAGCGACATCTCCAACGCCGCCTTCCCGTTTGGCCGTGTCAAGACGATCGGCATCGCCGGCTGCCCGGTGCGCGCGCTGCGCATCACCTATGTCGGCGAACTCGGCTATGAGTTGCATGTGCCGATCGAATACGCCACGACCGTCTACGACGCGCTGATGGCGGCGGGTGCGCCGCTGCATCTCGTCAATGCCGGCTACCGGGCGATCGAAAGCTGCCGACTGGAGAAGGGCTATCGCGCCTGGGGCTCGGATATCGGGCCGGATCATACGCCAATCGAAGCCGGGCTCGGCTGGGCGGTGAAGACCAAGAAGACCACCCCGTTTCGCGGCCGCGAGGCGATCGAGCGGCAGCTGGCCGAGGGCGTCAAGAAAATGCTCGCCTGCTTCGTGCCTGACGATCCCGACGTGGTACTGCTCGGCCGCGAGACGATCTACCGCGATGGGAAGCGCGTCGGCTGGCTCTCCTCGGGTGGCTTCGGCTACACAGTGGGCAAGGCGATCGGCTACGGCTATGTGCGCAACGCCGAGGGCGTGAGCGAGGAATTCGTGTTGTCGGGCCGGTATGAGCTCGACGTCGCACGGGTGCGGGTGCCGTGCAAGGTGTCGCTGACGCCGCTCTACGATCCCGAGATGGCACGGGTGAAGGCTTAGAGCCCCCACCCGCTCAATCAGAACAGTGGCAGCTTGTTGTCCTGGATCAGGATGTCGAGCTTGTTGGCCACATCCTCGGTCCAGGCGAGGTTTTCAGTGAGCGCGGCCGGAAACAGCCCGGGGAGCGTGAACAGCGCGGCGGCCACGGCGCCGCCGTTGCGGGGGATGTCGGCCAGCAGCGCGGCGATCTCGGCGGCGCGGGGGTCGCGGAGTTCGTAGGCCTTGCCGTTGCGGTCGATGCCGAGCGCGTAGCGCATCCAGGCGGCGACGGCGATGGCGTAGGTTTCAGCCTTGCTGCCATCGGCCAGCGCTTCCGTGGCCGGCTCCAGCAGGCGCTGCGGCAGCTTCTGGGTGCCGTCCATGGCGATCTGGTAGGTGCGGTGGGCGATCGCCTTGTTTGCAAAGCGGGCTGTCAATTCGTCGGCATAGGCTTCCAGATCGATGCCGGGAACCGGATCGAGCGTGGCGGCAGCGGCGTTCATGTGGCGGCGCGCGAGGGCGGCTAAGCCGGTATCGTCCATCACGTCGCGGATGAATTCATAGCCGCCGATATAACCGAGGTAGGCGAGCAGCGAATGCGCGCCGTTCAGCATGCGCAGCTTCATCTTCTCATAGGCCGAGACATCCTCGACCATCAGCGCGCCGGCCTTTTCCCATTGCGGGCGGCCATTGGCGAAGCGGTCCTCGATGACCCACTGCGTAAAGGGTTCGGTCTCGATCGCGACAAGATCGACGCGGCCGATGAGCGTTTCGGCATCGCGATAGGTGGCCTCGGTGCTGGCGGGCGTGATCCGGTCGACCATGGTCGAGGGGAATGGGACATTGGCCTCGATCCAGGTCTTAAGCTCGGGATCGACACGGCCGGCGAAATCGAGCACAAGGCGCTTCAATACAGCGCCGTTGCTTGGAAGGTTGTCGCAGCTGAGAGGGGTGAATGGTGCTACGCCCTTGGCGCGGCGGCGGGCGAGGCCCTCGACGAGATAGCCGATGACGCCGCGGGGCGCGTGGCGGTTTTGAAGGTCTGCTGCGATATCCGCATGCTTGAGATCGAGACCGCCGGTGGCGGCATCGAAGCCGTAGGCCTTTTCCGTCACCGTCAGGCTGACGATGCGGATGACGGGGTCTTCGAGCCGCGCCAGCAACTCATCAGGATCGCGGGTCGCGACATGGGCTTTCAGGATCGGGCCCATGACATGGGCGACAGTGCCTTCGGTGTCGCGCACCAGCATGGTGTAGAGGCCGTTCTGCTCGTTCAGATGATCGGCGACATCGGCGGTGCGCAGGCTTGCCACCTCGATCCCCCAATCGCCGCCGCCAAGCGCCAGCGCCGCATCCGTATAGGGCGCGAAGTGGGCGCGGAAGAAGGCGCCGGGGCCGAGATGCAGGATGCCCGGCTTCAGCACATCGCGGTTGAAGGCGGGAAGCTTGGCTGTATGTGCGAGGCCGGTGAGGCGCGTCAGTCGTTCGGTCACAGCTTGTAGGCCTTCTTGGCGTTGCCGTAGGAGAGATCGGCGGCGGCGATTGCCGCATCCTGGCGCGATATCCGGTGCTCGGCCGCCAGCGTCGCGAGGAAGCCGCAGACTTCGCGGCGCCAGACATCATGGCGGGCGGGGATGGAGAGCAGCGCGCGGGTATCGTCGTTGAAACCGGCCATGTTGGCGAAGCCTGCGGTTTCCACCACCTGGTCGAGATAGCGGCGGATACCGGCCGGGCTGTCGTGGAACCACCAGGGCGGCCCAATCATCAGGCACGGCCAGTGGCCGGCCATCGGCGCCAGTTCGCGGGCGTAGGTGGTTTCATCCAGCGTGAAGAGCAGGACACGCAGGCCCGGCGCATGGCCGTATTTCGCGAGAAGCGCCGAGAGCCCGCCAACCCAGTCGGTCGGTGTCGGGATATCGGCGCCCATGTTCGGTCCGCGCGTCTGGAAGAGTTCGCGGTCGGTGTTGCGGCGCGATCCGGCGTGGATCTGCATGACCATGCCGTCTTCCGCCGAAAGCCCGGCCATCTCGGTCAGCATCTGGCCACGGAAGAGTTCGGCCTCGCCTTCTTCGAGCGTACCCTTGTGCGCCCGGTCGAGCAGCCGCTGCTTGTCGGAATGCGGCAGATCGGCGGTGAAGGCGGTGGGGACACCGTGGTCGGTCGCGGTGGCGCCGAACTGGCGGAAATAGGCGCGGCGCTTGCGGTGGGCGTCGATCAATCCATCCCAGCTCGCGACGTCGCAACCGGTGAGCTCGCCGAGCTTCGCGAGATTTTCGCGGAAGCCGACGGCATCGGGATCGGTGACACTATCGGGGCGATAGGTGGTGCGCACACGGCCGATCCAGCCGTCCTCGGCCATCTTCTGGTGGTGCGGCAGTTGGTCGAGCGCGCCCTCGGTGGTGGCGATCGTCTCGATGCCGAAGCGCTTGTGGAGCGCGCGGGGGCGGAACTCCGGAAGCGCCAGCTGCGCATTGATGTGATCGTAGAGCGCGTCGGCATTCCCTGATGTCAGCGGCTCCTCGCAGCCGAGTACCGCCGACATGGCGTGATCGACCCAGAGGCTGGACGGCGTGCCGCGGAAGAGATGGTAGTGCGCGGCGAAGGTGCGCCAGATGTCGCGGCCGGACGAAACGGGCTTGCCGTCGAGGCGGGGAACGCCGAGATCGTCGAGCTTGACGCCGACGCTGTGCAGCATGCGGAAGAGATAATGATCGGGGATGACGAGCAGCGAGGCAGCGTCCTCGAAGGGCTTGTCCTCGGCGAACCAGGAGGGTTCGGTGTGCCCGTGCGGGCTGACGATCGGGAGCCCGCTGACGCTCTCGTAAAGCTCGCGCGCTATGCTGCGCGTTGCCGGATCGGCCGGAAAGAGCCGGTCCGGATGCAGAAATCCATTGCCGATATCCATCTGTATTCCTCCCTGGTGCCTACCGGCCTAGCGCACAAAAAAAGATGCGGCAAGGGCTTTTAGTAACCAAACGGTTCACTTTGTGAATCGGCGGCAGCACCTCTCGAAACGATTGACCTTGCGGCCTATTTCCGCTTTGGAGAGCGCAATCACATGACCGGTTCATCTGGCTGGTCGCGGCAAGGAGAGCCCGATGTCTGATCAGACCGATCGTATCACCCAACTCGAGGAAACCGTCGCCCACCAGGCAAAGACGATCGAGGAACTGTCCGACCAGCTGATGGAACAGTGGAAGGTGGTCGAGCAGACGCGCGCCAAGCTGGACCGGCTGACCGAGCGCTTCCTTTCGCTCGAGGAACAAGCGCTGGAAGCGCCGGCGATCACAAGGCCGCCGCACTACTGATCGTCCCGGCCTTTCCTCACAGCCTTGCGCTTCGATGTCCCGATCCTTATATAAGGGCTTGTGAGGACGACCTCCGCCGTATGGGCTTAAACTCGGGACGACCCGGCATATTCCCATAGGGGCATTTCATGAGATCCGTCTCCGACCGTATCCGCCACGCCATCAGCTTTGAACTCATTGGTCTTGCCATCATCACGCCGCTCGGCGCGTTTGCCTTCGGCATGCCGATCGCCGATATCGGCGTCGTCGGCGTTGCCAGCGCCACGGTGGCGACGGCGTGGAACTATCTCTACAATCTCGGCTTCGACCATGTGATGCAGCGCCTGACGGGCGGCACGAAGAAGAGCCTTGGCGTTCGCATTCTGCATGCCGTGCTGTTCGAGGGCGGCCTGCTGATGGCGCTCCTGCCGCTGATTGCCTGGTATCTCGGCGTCAGCCTACTGCAGGCCTTCATGATGGATGTGTCCTTCGCGCTCTTTTATCTGGTCTATGCCTTCGTCTTCAATCTGGCCTATGACCGCATCTTCCCGCTGCCGGACTGGCAGGCGAAGGCGCCGGATGCCGTGCGCGGCTGATCCGCGCCAAATGGCGTGGTTTGCGATCGCCGCTTTCGGGTCTATATAGCGCCAGAACATTGTTACTCAGCGAAAGACGACAGCATGGCCGCGACGATCCGTTACCACGAAGGCGACATTTCCGCCGCCGATGCAGCCCGCTATACCGGCGCGATCGCGATCGATACAGAGACGCTCGGCCTCGTACCGCGCCGCGACCGGCTCTGCGTCGTCCAGCTTTCGCCGGGCGATGGTTCGGCCGACGTGATCCGTATCGCGGCCGGCCAGACGGAGGCGCCAAACCTCGTGGCGCTTCTATCGGACCCAACGCATGAGAAGATCTTCCATTACGGTCGCTTCGATATCGCCGTGCTCTTCAATGCTTTCGGCGTGACGACGACGCCGGTGTTCTGCACCAAGATCGCCTCCCGCCTCTGCCGCACCTATACGGACCGGCACGGGCTGAAGGACAATCTCAAGGAGATGCTCGAGGTCGATATCTCCAAGACCCAGCAATCCTCCGACTGGGGTGCGGAGACGCTGTCGCAGGCACAACTCGAATATGCGGCGTCCGATGTGCTCTATCTGCATGCGCTGCGCGACAAGCTGACCCACCGCCTCATTCGCGACGGGCGGTTCGAGCATGCGACCGCCTGCTTCGCCTTCCTTCCCACCCGCGCCAAGCTCGACCTGCTCGGCTGGGACGAGACGGATATTTTCGCGCACAGCTGAGATTGCTTGCCAGCTTCTCACCACGCAAAGCCCAAGTGTGCCGCCACGCACCGAATGATTAGTGCTTCGTTAACGGTGAATCACTAGGATGCTCATTAACTTCTGAGCATTCCGTGGCGCGATGCAGCGTCCTCCAGGCACGCGAAACCGCCGGAGAATGCAAAACAGCCCGATGAACGCGGCTCTCCTGTAACCTGCTTCAGCGCATTTTACGAAAGAGGAAGCATGCCATGTTGTCTCCGGTTCGTGCAGCGTCAAGCTCAAGCTTTCCCTCGCAGGGCTCCACCTCGGCGCTGAGCGCCAGCGACATCGTGCGCAGCGTCACCGCGGTTGCGCCGGTCAACCAGGTCGAGAGCCCGGACCTGACATCCGGCGCCACCGCCAAGCTCAATATCCTGCTGCTTGCCGTTCGCGCCCGCATGGTCGAGGCGCTGCTCAATGTGCTGACCGCCACCGGAGAGGCGCTTTCGCAGCCGCGCGACGATAACGAGCCGGACCTCGTTTTCGCATCGCGGCTGGCGGATGCGATCCAGAAACTGCCGGCCGCCAAGATCGAAGTGATCGAGCGCCAGTTGGCCGCCCAGGGCCACGCCATCCCGCTGCGGCTGCTTGCCGAAGCGCTGCAGAACCCGGCCGGCCCCGCCGCGACGCGCATCGCCGCCTATCTCGAAACCATCGGCACGAGGGATCGCGATCTCGCGACGCGCGCCGTTCTCAAATCCTACAGCCAGAACGACGGTTCGCCGGCGCGCCCGGAACAGCGTCCGGAGATCAGCCTGCATCGCGATACGGTCACATCAGCACCTCGCGCCGCGACTGCGGCGACCGCGAGCGCTGGAGCCAGGAATGCGCCGACGTCGGCGGCGGCAGCTGGGACCACTGGCCACGAAAGCGACGTGACCGCGCAGGTCGCGGTGACCGACGAGGCACCCACGGCACCCGTCGCCGAACGTGCGGAGCCGAAGGCTGCGATGACCGCCGCAAGCGCCGCGCTTTCGACCGACGAAGCGGCGGAGGCGCCTGTCGCAGCGGAAGTATCCGCTCCCCCGGCCGAAGCCGAAGCAACCGAGGTCGCGGCTGAGCCGACAGCCACGCGCGACACCAAGGCCGATCCGATCATCCCGAAGAACTGGGTCGGCATTCCGGCTTCTCTGTCGAAGGACGAGACGGACATGATCGTGGTCATCATCCGCGATCAGGCGACCGAGACGCTGCTTGAGGCGGTGGACGTCGAGCCGGCGGTCGATATCGACGTTCTGCTCGACGACACGCTGATCGCCGACATACCCGATAATCTGAAGCGCCCCGCCGAGCAGATGCTGATGGCGAACGGGCTGGCAAAGCCCATGATAGCGCAGGCAGCACCCTCGCCGCTGGAGGCCGTGGCGGCACAAGCGGCCGCGCGGCAGCCGACACAGGCGGATACCGACACGCCATCGGCAACGCGACAGATGATCGACGCCACCTACGCGCCGGTCCTGATGAAAGTCATCGAGGGCGTGCCCTATGCGCCGCAGCCCTACGACTTCGCCAAGGACGAGACCGACGATGCCGGTTCGCGCGAGATGAACCGCGAGGACCACAACGGCAATATCGACCAGGACGACGAGAACGAAGACGGCGACGACCAGAATCGTGCTGACGAGGCGGAGACGCTCGAGGAGCAGGTCCCTGCCGAGAATGACAGCGACGACGCCGCATTCATGGCCGCGCAACAATCCGCGATCGCAGCACCCATGCTCGACGAGGCGGGCGGGCCTATCCTGATGCTGCCGGGTCCCGGCCTGCCGATCGCGCCGGCAAGCGACGAGGCCTATGCGCGCTACCGGCGGATGGTCGGCTGGGAATAGCCGACCGAAGCGACTGTTGGACGCCACGAACAATTCCCGAAAACGAAAGAACCCGCCGGATCGCTCCGGCGGGTTCTTTTATTCTTCAAGCCTGACGGCTGGCGATTATTCGCCGCGGTTCTTCAGAGCCGCGCCGAGGATGTCGCCGAGCGAAGCGCCAGAGTCGGACGAACCGAACTGAGCAACGGCTTCCTTCTCTTCAGCGATTTCCAGAGCCTTGATCGAAAGCATGACCTTGCGGTCCTTCTTCGAGAAGTTGGTGACGCGAGCGTCAACCGTCTGGCCAACCGAGAAGCGCTCCGGACGCTGGTCGTCGCGATCGCGAGCGAGGTCAGCGCGGCGGATGAACGAGGTGATGTCTTCGTGGTCTACGAGCTTCACTTCGATGCCACCGTCGTTGACGGCGATGACTTCAGCCGAAACAACAGCGTTCTTGCGCAGGTCGCCGGAAGCGGCAGCTTCGCCGACCGAGTCCTTGCCGAGCTGCTTGATGCCGAGCGAGATGCGCTCCTTTTCGACGTCTACATCGAGAACGACAGCCTTAACGACATCGCCCTTGTTGTATTCTTCGATAACCTGTTCGCCCGGACGGTTCCAGTCGAGGTCAGAGAGGTGCACCATGCCGTCAACATCGCCGTCGAGGCCGATGAACAGGCCGAATTCGGTCTTGTTCTTGACTTCGCCTTCGACTTCAGTGCCGGCCGGATGGTTGCGAGCGAATGCCGCCCACGGATTTTCCAGCGTCTGCTTGAGGCCGAGCGAAATACGACGCTTGGACGGATCGACTTCGAGAACGACGACTTCGACTTCCTGGCTCGTGGACAGGATCTTGCCGGGGTGTACGTTCTTCTTGGTCCAGGACATTTCCGAGATATGGATCAGGCCTTCGATGCCCGGCTCCAGCTCGACGAACGCACCGTAGTCGGTGATGTTCGTGACGGTACCGGAGATCTTCTTGCCTTCCGGATACTTGGCCTGGATGCCATCCCACGGATCTGACTCGAGCTGCTTCATGCCGAGCGAGATGCGGTGGGTTTCCTGGTTGATGCGGATGATCTGAACCTTGACCTGCTGGCCAATGGACAGGATTTCCGACGGATGGTTCACACGGCGCCATGCCATGTCGGTGACGTGCAGCAGGCCGTCGATGCCGCCGAGGTCAACGAACGCACCGTAATCGGTGATGTTCTTGACGACGCCGTCAACAACCTGGCCTTCTTCGAGGTTCTGAACGATTTCAGAACGCTGCTCGGCACGGGATTCTTCCAGAACCGTACGACGCGATACGACGATGTTGCCGCGACGCTTGTCCATCTTGAGGATTTCGAAGGGCTGCGGGTTGTGCATCAGCGGGGTAACGTCGCGGATCGGGCGGATGTCGACCTGCGAACGCGGCAGGAAGGCAATCGCGCCGTCGAGGTCAACCGTGAAGCCGCCCTTGACCTGGTTGAAGATAACGCCTTCAACGCGCTCACCAGCTTCGAACTTGGCTTCGAGCTTGACCCAGCTCTCTTCGCGGCGAGCCTTTTCGCGCGACAGAACAGCTTCGCCGAGAGCGTTTTCGATGCGCTCAACGTAAACTTCGACTTCGTCGCCGACCTTGAGCGTGCCGTCCTTGGCCTTGGCGCCGAATTCCTTGAGCAGAATGCGACCTTCGACCTTGAGGCCAACGTCGACAACGGCGGAGTCCTTCTCGATTGCCGTTACGATACCCTTGGTTACATAGCCTTCAGCCAGATCGTTCTTGGCAAAGGATTCTTCCAGAAGGGCCGCGAAATCTTCGCGAGAGGGAGTAGCTACTGACATGAAATCTCCTGCGTGTCCGAATCTTTTGGACACGTATGCGCCGGTTGGTTCGTGTTGAATGAGCCTGATCCCCGTCCGCCCTCTCATCGAAGGCAATCCGGCGCTTGGACGGAATTTCAGGCTGTCGTTCAAGGCACTCCGGGCAAAGCCTGGCGGAACGCCTCAAATCCTAGTTTCGGTTCAAGGCCGCATCGATGACCGATTTCGCGGCTTGAAACGCGGCTTCTATACTCATTTCCGACGTATCAAGCAAGTGCGCGTCTTCGGCTGGTTTCAAAGGGCTGTCGGCCCGTCCCATGTCGCGTTCGTCGCGTCGCTTGACGTCTTCGAAAATCGCCGCGAAATCGGCAGCGATCCCCTTGGCCTTGATCTCGTCGAAACGGCGCTTTGCGCGCACTTCGGCCGACGCCGTCACATAAAGCTTCACCGGTGCCTGCGGGCAGACCACCGTACCGATGTCGCGCCCATCAAGCACCGTGCCCGGCGTGCGCTGCGAAAACTTGCGCTGCGCCTCGACCAGCGCGCGGCGCACCGACGGCATCACCGCGATCTTCGAGGCGGCTTCGCCGATCTCATGCTTCGACAGGATATCGCGATCGAGGCCGGCGAGTTCAACCTCGCGGGCCATTTTTTCCGCCGTAAGCTCGTCATCAAGCGGCAGGCCGGCGTCGAGCAGCGCCTTGGCGGTGGCGCGGTAGGTCAGGCCGGTGTCGAGATGGTGGAAGCCATAGGTCTCGGCGATGCGGCGCGACAACGTGCCCTTGCCGGCCGCAGCCGGTCCATCGATGGCGATGACAAAATGGTCTGAACTGGTCGGCATGCTCGTCTTTCTATCCCGCCCGATATTCTCAGGGCCATTGCTGTCGGCCGATCTCGCTCGGCTGGTGTCTCAATTCTCTTTGCCGGCTTCTTCGTCCGCTTCTGGCAAGCCGCCATAGCGGCGCACGAGATCCGTCATCTCGTCCTGCCCCGCTGTTTCGCCGAGACCTGCCGCGACCCCTTCGCGGTCGGCGATCGGCCGGTTCTGGCTGACCTTCCACTTGCCCTCGATGGCAGTGATCTCGATCTCGACGCCGACGATGCCCTTCATCTGCGCCCTCACATAAGCCTCCGGCGCATCGCTGACGGCCCAAGGCTTTTCACGCGGTGTCTCGTGCTGCGTGGTCAGCGCGGTGATCTGCGCCAAGAGCCAGTCTGCGTCGTCGATGACACAGGCGGTGCCGCGCACCTGCACGACAGCGTAGTTCCAGGTCGGCACGACCTTGCCGGTCTCGCGCTTGGTCTCGTACCAGGAGGGCGTGACATAGCTGTCGGCACCCTGGAAGACGACAAGCAGCTCGGCGCCATCCGCGAGATCGCGCCACTGCGGATTGGCCTTGGCCAGATGCAGCCGAAGCGTTCCCTTCTCGGACGCCGCCGCATCGAGATGAAAGGGCACGGAATTGGCCATCAGGCCGGAGGCGCCGGTCGTGATCAAAAGGCCGAGCGGATGCGCCCTGATCAGCGCGTGCTGGACGCCAAGATCGTCTTCCCTGAAATGCGGTGGCTGATACATCTCGCCCATCCGTCTTGCTGCCGGAACCTGCCGGCGTCGCGTTGCCCATCGAGTATTCGCGGCTCACTAGCACAAAGCATCGGCCCGGTCATCCGGCGCGGCGCATGGCGCTTGCGGTCGCGGCACGTGAAGTTAGGCTTTGACATGGCGGCCCGCAACGATTATGGGGACCGGCTTATAAATTCCGAACAGAACGCCGGTTTCAACGGCATTTGCCGAACTCAGGTTCGGCCATTCTCACGATCACGAGGCTCAACAGTGGCGAAAGCTGAACTTGGAACCAAGCGTACCGATCCGGAAACCGGCAAGAAATTCTACGACCTGAACCGGAACCCGATCGTTTCTCCTTACACGGGCAAGACCTACCCGCTCTCCTTCTTCGTCGAAAGCTCGGCTGCGGCCGCCGCTGAAGCCGCGCAGGAAGAGGAAGAAGTGGCCGAAGTCGATACCGAAAGCACGGAAGTCGAACTGGTCTCGCTCGAGGACGCAGACGGCGATGCATCCGGCGACGATATCCCCGACATGGGCGACGACGACGTCGAAATCGAAGGCGATGACGACGACGATACCTTCCTCGAAGCCGACGAAGACGACGACGATGACGACATGAGCGACATCATCGGCGTGACAGGCGACGAAGAAGACGTCTGATTTCGAACAAGGATCGGCCCGGGCGAGAAAAATTCACCGGGCCGTTTTTTTAGGCTTGCCATCTGCGAAAACCGCACGTATTAAGCCGCCACTTCCCGAGGACAAGCGCTTCGAGAGGTATCCCAGGCCCGGCACAAACCGGTCCACCCTGATGGGGCTATAGCTCAGCTGGGAGAGCGCTTGCATGGCATGCAAGAGGTCAGCGGTTCGATCCCGCTTAGCTCCACCAAACTTCCCAAGCAGTTTAGCGAATAGAATTACCGGGCCGATCCGATAGCTTATAAGCTGCGGTCAAAGCGCGCGATCATAGGCAGACTGAATTGCACGCATTCAAGAAGCTCCAATAGCCGAGTCTTTACATGCACTTAGCCGAATTTCCGTCAACCCATTGAATAAACTTGACTTTTTCTAAAATCCGTTTATGTTTTGGCTAAATGGATTGGGGTTCGTTCCTGGTCGGCGTTGTGGCCTCGGTTTACCGGGGCCTTTCGCTTTTAAGGGAATACCTTCAAGCCTGATGAGAAACTCTTGCCAGCAGGGCCCTTCCAAAGTTTTTCCCGAATGACATCAAAAGCTCTGTTGGGCTGATCGCCTTTCAATATGCGTAGGCCGATTGGGCGGGCGATGAGATCGGCGATCTGTAAACCGGTGGAATTTGCCTGCTTCGAAGCAAATACAATGTCAAAACATGGCATCTTCGATTCCTCGCGTCCGCCTTGCAGGTAATGATCTCCCGCTACGATTCGGCGGAACTCAAGTTCCAATGCCGCGTCTTCCTTGCCTTGCCCGGCCTTCTCCTTAGGACTACGCGACTCGCAAACGATATGGCACTGCTGTTCGTGATCTCCGTTGTGTTTGATGAAAGCGTGTGTCTTTTCCATGCAAAACAGGAGGCCGAGTTGGTAGGGGTTGTCCGGACGGGCGTATTTTCGTTTCAAGTTTTCCTTCCGGATAACCGACGCAATGACCGTCATCGGCATTTGCTCGATGATCTGCGTCAAGTCCTCCATGAAGCGCGCTCTTAGCCTGTCATACTGCAGGAAATGAAATGGGCCGCGCTTTTTGACGATGTCAGACTCATGCATGACGACAGTATCGTGGCCGAACCATCTGAACTTGAATTCTTGCATCGCAGGTACGGCGATGCGCACGTAATCGGTCTTCTTGAATACGCAGAACGCAAGCGAGAATATGGGATAATTCTCATCAATCGACGTCATGCTGTGATCGCCGCTTTCGTCGACGTATACTATGTATTCGCCAAACTCCAATTCAGCACCTTCGAATCAACGTGAGTGTCTGCTCTACTACTGCACCGATCTGAATGGCAGTCTACACAACCTAGCGCAATTGCCTTCCTCGCCATCTCGGGCGTATGCTCTGCGGACAGTTTTCAAACAGCCCTTTTCACGCCGCGAGGCTCCACGGTCTCCGGCACCATTTCAGCGTTCCGGACCCCACCCATGACACGACAAAGACGACGCCGCATCATTCACACGCGCCGCACCGCAACCGGGCTTGCGCTTGCGGGGGCGATTTCGTTTTTGGCGGGGATGACGGATGCGACGGGGTTGGTTTTGAGCGGTGACTTCGTGTCGTTCATGACCGGGAATACGACGCGGGCGGCGCTTTCGCTTGGGGCTGGGAACTTCGGGCATGCGGCCGTGCTGATTGCGGCGATCATCGTCTTCGTGCTCAGCAACGCGGCCGGGATCGTGCTTGCGCATTTCGCCGAACGGCGAGTTTTCGTGGTGCTCGGCTGCGTCGGGCTGATGCTGGCGGGCGCGTCGCTGATGAGCGAGCCCGGCCTTGTGTTGCCCCGCTTCTACGTGATCGTCGCCTCCATGGGGATGGTGAACGCCGCAGTGGAACATATCGAGGGGTTGCCGATCGGGCTCACCTATGTGACCGGGGCGTTGTCGCGTTTCGGGCGCGGCATCGGCCGCTTTCTGATCGGCGACCGGCGGCTCGACTGGACGATCCAGATCGTACCCTGGCTCGGCATGCTGCTCGGCGCCATAGCGGGTGCCCTTTTGACGCAGGTCGCGGGCGCGTCGGCGCTGTGGGTGGTCGCGGCGTTCGCGATGTTGATCGCGCTGGCCGCGCTTCTCATCCCGAAGCCGCTGCAGCGGCGGTTCAACCAGTCGGCGGCCGCGCGCGCGTCTGCCCAGCGCGCGAAGTGATCGTCGCACCATCGTCAGCGCGAATCAGCTAGACGTCGTTCCAGAACCGAAGCAGGAACGGAGGCCCCGCGTGTTTGTCTTCTCGAAGCTCGTCTGGATTTTCGGCCAGCCCCTGTCGCTGGCTTTCCTGCTTATTCTGGTCGCGCTGATCGCGGGGCTGATCCGCTTTCGCATCATCAGCCTTCTCGCGACCGCCTGCGCCACGCTGGTGCTCTTCCTCACGCTCTACACGACATCAGGCAATTATCTGCTGCAAGGACTGGAGGATCGCTTCGCCAAACCGCAGGATCCGGCTGAGCTCACATGCATGATCGTGCTCGGCGGCGGCTTCGAGAACGAGGTCAATACATCGCGCCACGGGATCGAGATGAATGCCGGCGGCGACCGGTTCATCGAGACGCTGAGATTGGCGCAGAAGTATCCGCAGTCGCGCATTCTCGTCTCGGGCGGCGACGGGTCGATGTCTGGCGTCTACGAGGGCGACGCGGTCATGGCGGAGCGGTTCTTCCCGCTGTTCGGCGTGGCGAAGGAGCGGCTGGTCCAGGAGACGACTTCGCGGACCACGTTCGAGAACGCCGTCAACACAAAGGACCTGCTGGCAAGCCAGGGGCTTTCCAACTGCCTGCTGATCACATCCGGCTATCACATGCCGCGCTCGGTCGGGATCTTCCGCAAGCTCGGCATCGGCGTGACGCCGTGGCCGACGGACTACCGGACAGACGGCCACGAGCGCCTGGGGCTCGACTTCACCCAGCCGAGCCGGAACGCGCAGAACATGGCGACCGCGATCCGCGAATGGTTCGGCCTTGTCGGATATTACTTCGCCGGGCGCACCTCGGAGCTTTATCCGCGCTGAGCCGGGCTCTTCTCGGCTACTTCTTGGAGATGGTGACGAACTTGGTGCCGCGCACGCGGGTGGTGATGACGCAGGGATCGGTCTTTGGGTCGCCGTCTGGGCGGTCGCAGAAGCGCGGATGCATCTTCATGGCCAGCACCTTGTTGCCGAAGCGCTGAACGAAATCGTAGCCATAGGTCTTGGCGGTGGCGATCATGAAATAGCCGCCCTCGGCGACCTGCAGATAGAAATTGTAGACGCAGCCGTCCTCGTCGCACTGCGGGCCCTTGGTGCCGTCGCAGGTCATTTCGCCCTCGTTGACGACAACATCGACCAGCCCGTCATTGTTGATGTCCTGATGGGTGACGAAACCGTCGGAGAACTCCACCTCTGTGCATTGCTGCTTGAAATGATCCTTCTCGTAAATCTCCGGATCGGGAAGCAGCGACTGCTGGGCGTAAGCCGCGGAAGATACGGCCAGGGCCGCAGCGAGGTTCAAGGCGATCAGCAGCGTTTTCACAGGTTCTCTTTTCGTCGGATAAGGACGGCATTGGTTCGTGAGTTTGGCTGATCCGCCTTGCGCCGCCCTTGCGGCCATGATTATTCGAGGGAAAGATCGCCATTGGAGCACGCGATGTCGCCATTCGTCTATCTCGACTATGCCGGCGTTGCCCTGTTTGCGGCAACGGGTGCGCTCGCCGCCTCGCGCAAGCAGCTCGATCTGATCGGTTTCCTGTTCTTCGCGGTCATCACAGGCATCGGCGGCGGCACGGTGCGCGACATCGTCCTGGGTCGTGTGCCGGTCTTCTGGGTGTTGAACCCCACCTATATCCTGGTGTGCTGTGCCGCCGGCGTTTTGGTGTTCTTCACCGCGCATATGGTGGAATCGCGCTACCGGCTGCTGATCTGGCTCGATGCGGTCGGGCTTTCGGCCTATTGCGCCATGGGTGCGGCCAAGGGGCTGGCCGCCACCGGCTCGCCGACCATCGCGATCGTCACCGGCACGCTGACGGCGACCTTCGGCGGCGTGTTGCGCGATCTTGTCGCCAACGAGCCCTCGGTGTTGCTGAGGCCGGAAATCTACATCAGCGCCGCACTCTTCGGCGCGGCGATCTTCACCGGTGCCAATGAATTCGGGCTACCGCTCTATGCTGCATCGGCCGCGGGCGTGCTTGCGGCATTCGCGGTGCGCGGAGGGGCGCTTTACTACGGCTGGACGTTTCCGACATACAAGGCAAAGCCCGGGCGGCATCCCGACGATGTGATGTGAAAATCGATCTGGATCAGGAGCGCTTGGGGCGCAGGCGGATCACCACGTCGACATGGGCGATCTCCATGCCCTCAGGCGGTTCCGGCAGATTGTCGATGGTGAGGTTGCTGACGGGAATATCGAGCACGTCGTTGTCGCCTTCCACGAAGAAGTGGTGGTGATCGGAGACATTGGTGTCGAAATAGGTCTTGGCGCTTTCGACCGCGAGAACGCGGATCATGCCGGCTTCCGTGAACTGATGCAGCGTGTTGTAGACGGTGGCGAGCGATACCGGCACGCCGGCGACAACAGCCTCTTCGTGCAGTTCCTCGACGGTCAGATGGCGATCGCCCTTTGCAAAGAGCAGGTCGCCGAGCGCGACGCGCTGGCGCGTCGGCCTGAGGCCAGCGCCCCGCAACCTTGCTTCAATGGTAAGAGGGGCTTCAGCCGCCATCAACAACTCCCGCTAATCTAGCGTCTCGCAATCATGTTTCCCTTAGCCATATAACTTTTGCACGAATGGCTTTCAATAGTTTCAATGGGGACAACAGGTGCCAAAGCGCCGCGAAATCGGGCTTTTCGCGTAATTAGTGCTGGCCGGGGGCTTGGCCTTCCTGTATGCGACCACCAAATAAGGCGCGCAGCCGGTCCTTGGACGTGGGTGAAGCTTAGTCATGCTTATGCTTCATTTTCCGTCGAACTTGGATTAAACGTTCACATCCATCAGCTTAGTTGCGGGGGGAATTAGAGTTTTCATGGCGACGAAACAATCCAGCTTCAACTATGAGGAAATCCTGGCATGCGGCCGCGGCGAGCTTTTCGGCCCCGGCAACGCGCAGCTTCCTCTGCCGCCAATGCTCATGGTTCACCGCATCACCGACATCTCCGAAACCGGCGGCGCCTTCGACAAGGGCTATATCCGCGCCGAGTACGACGTGAAGCCTGACGATTGGTATTTCCCCTGCCACTTCCAGGGCAACCCGATCATGCCGGGCTGCCTGGGCCTCGACGGCATGTGGCAGCTGACCGGCTTCTTCCTCGGCTGGCTCGGCGAGCCCGGTCGCGGCATGGCGCTCTCGACCGGTGAAGTGAAGTTCAAGGGCATGATCCGCCCGACCACGAAGCTGCTCGAATACGGCATCGACTTCAAGCGCGTCATGCGCGGCCGCCTGGTGCTCGGCACCGCCGATGGCTGGCTGAAGGCCGATGGCGAAACCATATACCAGGCCTCCGACCTGCGCGTCGGCCTGTCCAAGGACAAAGACGCCTGATTGCACCGGGCATCCGTGCCCGGTTTTCCAAGTTAGAAAAAACGAAAAGGTCGAAACACATGAGACGGGTAGTTGTCACGGGTCTGGGCGTCGTTTCCTCGATCGGCAATGACGCCGCCGAGGTCACCGCTTCGCTGCGCGATGCCAAGTCCGGCATTTCCTTTTCCAACGATTTCGCCGAGCACGGCTTCAAGTGCCAGGTCTGGGGTCGCCCTTCGCTCGATCCGACGGATCTCGTCGATCGCCGCGCCATGCGCTTCCTGTCGCAGGGCGGTGCGTGGAACCACGTCGCGATGAAGCAGGCGCTCGCCGATTCCGGTCTTGAGGAAAAGGACTACAGCGAAAACGAGCGCACCGGCATCATCATGGGCTCGGGTGGTCCTTCGACGCGCACGCTGATCGAGGCAGCCGAGATCACCATCAAGAACAACAGCCCGAAGCGCATCGGCCCGTTCGCCGTGCCGAAGGCGATGTCGTCGACGGCATCCGCCACGCTCGCGACCTGGTTCAAGATCCACGGCGTCAACTACTCGATCTCGTCTGCCTGCTCGACGTCGGCGCATTGCATCGGCAACGCCGCGGAAATGATCCAGTGGGGCAAGCAGGACATCATGTTCGCCGGCGGCCACGAAGATCTCGACTGGACGATGTCGAACCTGTTCGACGCCATGGGCGCCATGTCTTCCAAGTACAACGACACGCCAGAGACCGCATCGCGCGCCTATGACGCGACCCGCGACGGCTTCGTCATTGCCGGCGGCGCCGGTGTTCTGGTTCTCGAAGAGCTGGAGCACGCCAAGGCCCGCGGCGCCAAGATCTACGCCGAAATCGTCGGCTACGGCGCCACCTCCGACGGCTACGACATGGTCGCTCCGTCGGGTGAAGGCGCGATCCGCTGCATGCGCCAGGCACTCTCGACGGTGAAGGGCGATGTCGACTACGTCAACACGCACGGCACCTCGACGCCTGTCGGCGACAGCAAGGAAATCGGTGCGATCCGCGAAGTGTTCGGCAACAAGATCCCGCACATCCAGTCGACAAAGTCGCTGACCGGCCACTCGCTGGGTGCTGCCGGCGTGCAGGAATCGATCTACTCGCTGTTGATGATGCAGGCCGGTTTCATCGGCGAAAGCGCTCATATCACCGAGCTCGACCCGGAATTCGACGGCATGCCGATCGTGCGCAAGCGCATCGACGACGCCAAGATCGACATCGCGCTTTCCAACTCCTTCGGCTTCGGCGGCACCAACGCCACGCTCGTCTTCCAGCGCTACAACGGATAATAACATGACGGGAATCATGCAGGGTAAGCGCGGGCTTATCATGGGTGTCGCGAACAACCACTCCATCGCCTGGGGTATCTCCAAGGCGCTGGCGGCACAGGGCGCGGAACTTGCCTTCACCTACCAGGGCGATGCGCTGGGCAAGCGCGTCAAGCCGCTTGCCGCCGAAGTCGGCTCCGACTTCGTGCTGCCATGCGATGTCGAGGACATCGCTTCGGTCGACGCCACTGTGGACGCGATCAAGGAACGCTGGGGCACGCTAGACTTCGTCGTGCACGCCATCGGCTTCTCCGACAAGAACGAGCTCAAGGGCCACTACGCCGACACCACGCGCGAGAATTTCAGCCGCACGATGGTGATCTCCTGTTTCTCGTTCACCGAGATCGCCAAGCGTCTGGCGCCTTTGATGAACGAAGGCGGCTCGATGCTGACGCTGACCTATAACGGCTCGACGCGCGTCATTCCGAACTACAACGTCATGGGCGTCGCCAAGGCCGCTCTCGAGGCCTCCGTGCGTTATCTGGCGGCCGATTACGGCCCACGCGGCATTCGCGTCAACGCGATCTCCGCCGGCCCGATCCGCACGCTCGCAGGCGCCGGCATTTCGGATGCCCGCGCCATCCTGTCGTGGAACCAGCAGAACTCGCCGCTGCGCAAGACCGTGACGATCGATCACGTCGGCAACTCGGCCCTCTACCTGCTCTCCGACATGGCCGCAGGCGTCACCGGCGAAATCCACTTCGTCGACGCCGGCTTCAACATCACCTCGATGCCGGCGCTCGACACGCTGCGCAAGGCCGACGCCGAGTAAGCGACAGTCATGCACGAAATGAAAAAGGCGGCCATTGGCCGCCTTTTTTTATTTCTTCGCCCACAAGACCTTGAAGCGGGCGTTGCGGCAGGTTTCGCCGCTTTCGCGGAAGCTGGCGGCCAAGACCGGCTCGTAGGGCAGGCCGCGGTTGGCGACCAGCAGGAGGCGGCCGCCGGAGCGGAGTGAAGCTGCCGCCGTCTTGATCATTGCCTGGCCGAGCGCCGGCTCGGCGGCGTGGCTTTCGTGGAAGGGCGGGTTCATGATGATCAGGTCGTACTTGTCCTTGACCGGCTCGCCCGCCAGATCGTGCCAGAAGAAGCGTGCCGGTACATTCGGGCAGTTCTCTTCGATGTTGGCCTTGGCGGCCTCCAGCGCGGCGTAATTCGCCTCGTAGAGGTCGAGGCGGCTGACACCGGGGGAGCGTTCCGCCATCTCGACGGAGAGATAGCCCCAGCCGGCGCCGAAATCGGCGACGTCGCCGGTGAAATCGACCGGCAGGCGGGAGGCGAGCAGCTCTGAGCCGTCGTCGATACGGTCGTGCGAGAACATGCCGGCGGAAGCCTCGAAGCGGCCATCGACGCGCACAGCGGGCTTGGCGAACTTGGCGATGATTTCGGACGGATCGGCGGGCGCGCCGAACCAGAAGGCGACGCCGTGATACTTAGGCATATGCTCGAGCGACAGGCCAAAGGCCTCCATGCGCTTGCGCAGCGGCTGGATGCCATCTTCCTTGCCACCGGCGATGACGACGAGGCCGCCCATCTTCACGCGGGTGAGCGCTTCGGCGATATTCGCCTCGTTCTCGCCCTTGTGCTTGTTGCAGAGAACCAGAACGGCATCGTAGTCCTCGCCTTCGACCTCAGGCGTGGTTTCGATACGCTGGGCGAGCAGCTGCCGGTACAGCGGCCGGAAGCCCTGTACGGCGCTCAGCGCGGCGGCAAAGCCCTGCGGCAGGGCGAAGCCTGCCTCGGCGCCGAGGAAGAGCACGCGCTCGCCCTCGCCGGGCGCCTCGACGGTGCCGCTTACAAAGGGGTGGAACAGTGTCTTCAGCGTCTCGCTGCTCATCGTTTTATCTCGATCTTGAATAGAAAAAGGGCGCGAGAAGATTCCCGCGCCCATGAAGTCTTCGGAAGGCGCAGCTTACTCGGCTGCTTCTTCCTTCTTCTTGTCGGCAGGGATTTCCTGGCCGGTTGCCTGGTCGACAACCTTCATCGACAGGCGGACCTTGCCGCGCTCGTCGAAGCCGAGGAGCTTGACCCAAACCTTCTGGCCTTCCTTGACGACGTCCTGGGTCTTGGCAACACGCTCGGAAGCAAGCTGCGAGATGTGGACGAGGCCGTCGCGGGCGCCGAAGAAGTTGACGAAGGCGCCGAAGTCGGCGGTCTTCACGACCGTGCCTTCGTAGATCACGCCGATTTCAGGCTCGGCAACGATCGAGTGGATCCACTTGCGGGCCGCTTCGATTTCCTTGCCCGAGGACGAGGCAATCTTCACGGTGCCGTCGTCTTCGATGTTGATCTTCGCGCCGGTCTTTTCAACGATTTCGCGGATGACCTTGCCGCCGGAGCCGATGACTTCACGGATCTTGTCGACCGGGATGTTCATGACTTCGATGCGCGGAGCGAATTCGCCGAGCTGCGAACGGCCTTCGGAGATCGCCTTCGACATTTCGCCGAGGATGTGCGTGCGACCGCCCTGTGCCTGACCGAGTGCGACCTTCATGATCTCTTCGGTGATACCGGCGATCTTGATGTCCATCTGCAGCGAGGTGATGCCGTCGGCAGTACCTGCAACCTTGAAGTCCATGTCGCCGAGGTGGTCTTCGTCGCCGAGGATGTCGGAGAGAACGGCGAAGCGGTCACCTTCGAGGATCAGGCCCATGGCGATACCGGCAACCGGCTTAGCGAGCGGAACGCCGGCGTCCATCAGAGCGAGCGAGGTGCCGCAGACGGTTGCCATCGAGGACGAGCCGTTGGACTCGGTGATCTCAGAGACGACGCGCAGCGTGTACGGGAACTGCTCAGCCGAGGGAAGCATCGGGCGGATAGCGCGCCAAGCGAGCTTGCCGTGACCGATTTCGCGACGGCCCGGAGAGCCCATGCGGCCGGTTTCGCCAACCGAGTAGGGAGGGAAGTTGTAATGGAGCAGGAAGCGCTCCTTGTACATGCCCGTCAGGCTGTCCACGTACTGTTCGTCTTCGCCGGTGCCGAGCGTGGCAACGACGATCGCCTGCGTTTCACCGCGGGTGAAGAGAGCAGAACCGTGGGTGCGCGGCAGGAGGCCGACTTCCGATACGATCGGGCGAACGGTCTCGAGATCGCGGCCGTCGATGCGGCTCTTGGTGTCGAGGATGTTCCAACGAACGATCTTGGCCTGCAGGTGCTTGAAGATCGCGCCGATGACTTCGGCGGTGTACTTCGGCTCTTCGCCCTCAGGGAAGAAGTGCGCCTTGACCTTGGCCTTGACGGCGTCGACTGCAGCGTAGCGTTCAGCCTTCTGCGTGTTCTTGTAGGCGGTGCGCAGCTCGGCTTCGAAGTGCTTCAGCATTTCGGCTTCGAGTTCGGAGAAGTCTTCCGGCTGGAAGTCGCGCGGCTCCTTGGCAGCCACTTCGGCGAGCTTGATGATCGCGTCGAGGACCGGCTGGAAGCCCTTATGGCCGAACATGACGGCGCCGAGCATGATTTCTTCGTTGAGTTCCTTGGCTTCGGATTCAACCATCAGAACGGCGTCGTGCGTACCGGCGACAACGAGGTCGAGGATCGACTCGTCCATTTCGTCGAGATGCGGGTTGAGGACGTATTCGCCGTTGATGTAGCCGACGCGCGCGCCGCCGACCGGACCCATGAAGGGAACGCCAGAGAGCGTTAGAGCAGCCGAAGCGGCAACCATCGACAGAACGTCCGGGTTGTTTTCCAGATCGTGCTGGACAACCGTGACGACGACCTGCGTGTCGTTCTTGTAGCCTTCAGGGAAGAGCGGGCGGATCGGGCGGTCGATCAGGCGCGAAACCAGCGTTTCGTTTTCCGACGGACGGCCTTCGCGCTTGAAGTAGCCACCGGGGATCTTGCCGGCTGCGTAGGTCTTTTCCTGGTAGTTGACGGTCAGCGGAAAGAAGTCCTGGCCAGGCTTCGGCGCCTTGGCGGAAACGACGGTGGCGAGAACCACGGTTTCGCCGTAGGTCGCGAGAACAGCGCCGTCAGCCTGACGGGCGATCTTGCCGGTTTCGAGCTTCAGCGGGCGGCCTGCCCACTCGATTTCCACGGAATGAGTGTCGAACATATGTCTTGTCCTTCAATGCGGCGGCGCGCCATCGGCCCTGGGGCACGGCGCAGACGACCGCAATTGTTGATGACGCATCATGGGCAAGACAACGGGAGGCTTTGCGGTCTCGATTTCCTCTTCGAGAAAATCGGGCCAAGGTGTGCGCCTTGGCCGAAAGCATCCGGCAATCCTGCCCCATGACAGGTCAACGGTTGGTTTTGCGGATCCGGCCCATCCGGGTCCGCGGGCAGTCCCGCAAACGCCTGCGGCGTCCTGCGGTGTCGGAGAAACGTTCCCCGGAAACAAATGCGGCGGGCGTCCATAAGGAGCGCCCGCCGAAAAGCCTTAGCGGCGGATACCCAGGCTGGTGATCAGCTTGGTGTAACGGCCTTCGTTCTTCTTCTTGAGGTAGTCAAGAAGCGAGCGGCGGCTGGAAACCATCGTCAGCAGGCCACGGCGGGAATGGTTATCCTTCTTGTGACCCTTGAAGTGTTCCGTGAGGTTGTTGATGCGCTCGGTGAGGATCGCAACCTGAACTTCGGGCGAACCGGTGTCGCCTTCGAACGTTGCGTATTCCTTGATAAGTGCCGTCTTGCGCTCAGCAGTAATCGACATCGGATGTTCCTTTCGATGAGAGGAGATAAGGTCGCCAAAAGCCGGGATGTCGTCCAGCTTTGGCCGCGAATGCATTCAAGCGAGCCTGATGCTGGCGCTGCCTATACAATATCCGGCGTATGAATGGAAGAGCGGAGTTTTTCGCGCCTGATCAGCGATTTGGCGCCGCGATCACAAAGAGACGATCACACAAAATGTTGGTTGCGCGGGCAAGGCGATCGACTATCACCTGCGCCGTGCAAGTCTGTTTCCAGAAAGGAATTTGCGTGAAACTTTTTTATGCCCCCGGCGCCTGCTCCATGGCATCCCACATCGTCCTTCATGAAATCGGCAAGCCCTTCGAGATCGAGAAGGTCAGCACCAAGACGAAGGTCATGGAAAGCGGCGGCGACTTCTTTGCGATCAACCCCAAGGGCGCCGTGCCGGCTCTTCAGCTCGACGGCGGCGAAGTGCTAACCGAAGGTCCGGCGATCCTGCAGTATGTCGCCGACAGCAATGGCGCCACCGACCTCGCACCGCCGGCTGGCACGCTTGCCCGAGCGCGTGTTCAGGAAATGCTGAGCTTCGTCGGCTCCGAATTGCACAAGTCGTTCAGCCCGCTCTTCCATCCCGGCAAGACCGATGCGGAAAAGGACGCGGCGCGCGAAGTGTTGAACAAGAAGTTCGCATGGCTGGAATCGCTGTTGGCCGACGGTCGCGACTATCTCACCGGCCCGAACTTCACCGTGGCGGACGCCTATGCATTCGTCGTGACGAGCTGGACGAAGCCGATGAGCGTTTCGCTGGACGCGTGGCCGAAGCTGAAGGATTACGTCGCGCGCGTTGCCGCCCGCCCGTCGGTTCAGGCGACCATGAAGGCCGAAGGCCTGATCTGATTGAAAGAGATGCGCGCGGTTCAGACCGCGCGCGTTGAGCACTAAAGCGTGCCGCGATCCTTCGGATCCGCTTGTCACGCTTTAAGCCTTCGTTTTATCGCATGTCGATACCGCAAAACCGCTGCACACTTTTGCGCGACATGCTTTATCCAAAGACGCGCTTGGGGCGGAATTCGCCCTGGCCGATTTCGCCGATGGCGATCAGCTTGCCGCGGGCCGTGGCATAGGCTTCGCTTTCTTCCACCGGCGCATCGCGGCCGCGCACCAGGATGGGGTTGCCCATCTTCAGGCGATGGGCCTGGTCGTCGTTGACGATCAGATGCGGCAGCGAGGACAGTGCCTCGCTGGTGTCGATGAGAAGCGCATCGAGTGCTGCCAGACGTTCTTCGTCATCCTGAATGTCTTCCAGTGCGACGAGCTCGGCGAGCGGGATCATGGTCTCCTCGGCGAAGGGTGCCACGAAGCTGCGGCGCAGGCCGGAGATATGGCCGAAGCAGCCGAGATCGCGGCCGAAATCGCGGGCGAGCGCGCGGACATAGGTGCCCTTGCCGCACTCGACTTCGAAATGCGCGGTGTTCTCGTTCTCGCATTCGAGCAGCGTCAGGCGATAGATTTCGACCTCACGCGACGGGATCTCGACCGTCTCACCCTCGCGGGCGAGATCATAGGCGCGCTCGCCTGCAATCTTGATCGCGGAGAACTGCGGCGGGACCTGATTGATGACGCCGGTGTAGTTGGGGAGTAGCGCCAGGATCTCGTCTTCCGTCGGACGCTTGTCGGAGCTCTCGATAACCTCGCCCTCGAGGTCGTCGGTCGAACGCTGCTCGCCCCAGGTCACGGTGAATTCGTAGATCTTGCGACCGTCCATGACGTAGGGAACGGTCTTGGTCGCATCGCCAAGCGCGATCGGCAGCATGCCCGAAGCCAGCGGATCGAGCGTACCGGCGTGGCCGCATTTCTGCGCCTTGAACAGCCACTTGATCTTGGAGACGGCTTCGGTCGAGCCGAAGTCGACGGGCTTGTCAAGGATAAGCCAGCCCGAGATCGGGCGGCCTTTGGGCTTGCGTGGTTTGGACATAAGGCTCTTCTGTTACTTTTCGTCGGTATCGCCGTCCTCGAGGTCGCGCATGACCTCGGGCGAGCGCAGCAGCTCGTCGATCTTCTTGTAATTGTCGAAGCTCGTATCGTCGCGGAAGCGGATCTCGGGCATGAATTTCATCTGCCTAAGATGCGGGCCGAGACGGCCGCGGATGAATTTGGCGTGGCGGTTGAGCGCCGTGATGACCGTCTCGTGATCCGACACGCCGAGCGGCGTGATGAAGGCGGTCGCGACCTTCAGGTCGGTCGACATGCGCACTTCGGACACGGAAATGACGGTCTTTTCCAAGAGGTCGTCGCGCACTTCGCCGCGCTGCAGGACCTGGGTGATCGCGGCGCGCACCTGCTCGCCGACGCGCAGCATGCGCTGCGACTGTGCTGTCGAGGTTTTCGTTGCCATCGTTCTTTGCCTCAAAAGGTTCGGGCGCCGGCCTCATATGATCCGGCGCCCGTCCACAACTCTAGTCTCGCACGATCAGAGCGTACGGGTGATATGCTCGACGCGGAAGCATTCGATGACATCGCCCGCGCGGATGTCTTCGTAGTTCTCGAAGGCCATACCGCATTCCTGACCGACCGGAACTTCCGATACTTCGTCCTTGAAGCGCTTGAGCGTCTTGAGCTTGCCTTCGTGGATGACGACGTTGTCGCGGATGAGGCGGACGCCAGCACCACGTTCGACCTTGCCTTCGGTGACGCGGCAACCCGCGACCTTGCCGGTCTTGGTGATGTTGAACACCTCGAGGATCTCGGCATTGCCGAGGAAGGTTTCGCGGCGCTCCGGCGTGAGCAGACCCGACATCGCTGCCTTCACGTCATCCACCAGATCGTAGATGATGTTGTAGTAGCGAATCTCGATGCCTGCGCGTTCAGCGGCGACACGTGCCTGTGCGTTGGCACGGACGTTGAAGCCGATGATCGCGGCGTCGGAGGATTCGGCAAGCGCCAGATCCGATTCCGTGATGGCACCTGCGCCCGAATGGACGATACGTGCCCGCACTTCGTCGGTGCCGAGCTTGTCGAGAGCACCGATGATCGCTTCGATCGAACCCTGCACGTCGCCCTTGATGAGCAGCGGGAATTCCTTGAAGCCGGTGTTCTGCAGCTTGCTCATCATCTGTTCGAGCGAACCGCGCTGACCGGTCTGGCGCGCAACCGCCTTGTCGCGGGCCAGACGCTGGCGATATTCGGAAATCTCGCGAGCACGGCTCTCGTTTTCGACGACGGCGAACTTGTCACCCGCAGCCGGCGTGCCGGACAGGCCGAGCACTTCGACCGGCATGGCCGGACCCGCTTCCTTGACATGGTCGCCCTTGTCGGTGACGAGCGCGCGAACGCGACCCCACTGATCGCCGGCAACGATGATCTGGCCGGGCTTCAGCGTGCCCTTCTGGACGAGGACGGTCGCAACCGCACCACGACCACGGTCGAGCTGGGCTTCGATGACGATACCTTCGGCAGTACGCGTCGGGTCGGCCTTGAGGTCGAGGATTTCGGCCTGCAGCAGGACGGCTTCGAGCAGCTTGTCGAGGTTGGTCTTGTTCTTCGCCGACACTTCGACGTCGAGCACTTCACCGCCGAGCGATTCAACGAAGACTTCGTGCTGCAGAAGCTGCTGACGGACCTTGTCCGGGTTGGCTTCGTGCTTGTCGATCTTGTTGATCGCCACGATGATCGGAACACCGGCCGCCTTGGCGTGGCTGATGGATTCGATCGTCTGCGGCATGACGCTGTCGTCGGCCGCGACCACGAGGATCGCGATGTCGGTTGCCTGGGCACCACGGGCACGCATGGCCGTGAAGGCGGCGTGGCCGGGGGTGTCGATGAAGGTGATCTTCTGGCCGTTCTGTTCGACCTGATAGGCACCGATGTGCTGGGTGATGCCACCGGCTTCGCCCGAGACGACGTTTGCCTGACGGATGGCGTCGAGCAGCGAGGTCTTGCCGTGGTCGACGTGACCCATGATCGTGACGACTGGCGGACGCGAAACCATTTCGCCGGCATCGTCGGCCCGGTCGAAGATACCTTCTTCAACGTCGGATTCCGAAACGCGCTTGACGGTGTGGCCGAATTCGCCGGCAATGAGTTCAGCGAGGTCGGCGTCGATGACGTCGCCCGGCTTCATCATCTGGCCTTCCTTCATCAGGTACTTGATGACGTCGACGGCGCGTTCAGACATACGCTGCGACAGTTCCTGAATGGTGATGGTCTCAGGCAGGATGACTTCGCGAACAACCTTTTCGCGGGTTTCCTGGATCTGGCTGCGGCGGAACTTTTCCTGGCGACGGCGCATGGCGGCCATCGAACGGCCACGGTTGTTGCCGTCGTCATCCGTGCTGGCAGCCGTGATCGTCAGCTTGCCCTGGCGGCGACCATCGTCACCCTTCGGACGCGCGGTAACCGGCTTTGCCGGTTCCGGACGCACGACGCGGCCACGCGCCGGAGCGCCACCGCGCGGTGCACCACCGCGATCATCCTCATCATTTTCACGGCGACGGACGCCGGGGGCAGCCGGTGCGCCACCGGGAGCCGGACGGGCGGAAGACGGCGCATCGGTGCGGCGAACGGCGGGAGCCGCAGCCTGGGTGCGCGGTGCTTCGGCGGCGGCCGGAGCGGGAGCGGCAGGTGCCGGCGGAGCGGCAGCGGCCGCAGCGGCACGTTCGGCTTCTTCCGCGGCAAGGCGCTTGGCTTCTTCAGCGGCAGCGGCCTGGCGCACGATCTCTTCGGCGGCGCGGCGCTTTTCTTCCTCGGCGCGGCGAACCGCATCCTCGGCGTCACGAACCTGGGCCATGGCGAGCGCACGGCGGCGCGCGTCCATTTCTTCCGGCGACAGATGGTTCAGAACCACCGGGCGCGGACGATCCTGCTGGCGCGAAGGCTGCTGGGACTGCGGACGGTTATACTGCTGGCCGCTCGGCTGGTTGTAGCGCTGCGGCTGCTGGGGCTGCGGCGGGCGGGCCTGCTGAACAGGCGCCGGCGCCGGTGCTGCCGCTGCCTGTGCTGCGGGCGCAGGAGCGGGCTCGGCGGCGCGTACGGGCGCTGCCGGTGCTACCACCGGGGTGATCGGGCGCTGTTCGTCTTCCGGGCGCATCGGGCGCCGCTTGCGGGTCTCGACAACGACCGCCTTGGTGCGACCGCGGCCCATATCCTGGCGCACGGTGCCCTGGCTTACGCCCGACGGTTTCAGGGTCAGAGTCTTCTTGCCCGGGCCGTTCAGTGTCTTGTCGTCATTGCTATCGGTCATTCGTTCCCGTTCCTTCGGACAGGGAGCGATGACGTCATCAGTCCCTGTCAATCAAAATGTCGATCAATGACATCAGGCCGGACAAGTCCGGTGACCGTATCATTGTTTTTGCCGGCCAGCGCCGCCCGCTGCCCGGGACTGACCGCCATTGCGGTACTGTTCGAGCATCTTTGCGCGCTTCACTACACCCTCACCCGCCTGCCCTGCAAGCACTGCAGCATGGATAAAAGCGTTCTGACCCATCAGGCCTTCCATTTCGCTCTCCGAGAAGAGTTTGTAGGAAGGTATTTCCTCCTCGGTCTCCATTCCGAGGTGCCAGGCCTTGCGGGCCTGGTCGATCTTTCTCACGCCGTCGGCCGCCGCGTCCGTTGCATGGAACACGGCAAGCGCCGCGCCACTGCGGATCGCGGCATCCACCTTCGAGGCGCCGGTGATGAACTGTCCGGCCTTGCGGGCCATGTTCATCATCTGCATCAGTTGCTGCATCAGCAGCTTGTCGACGGTCTCGCCGAGATCGGCGGCCGCCTTCACATCCGTTTTCAGGGCGCGGGCGAAGGATTTCTTCGCCACCGCCTTGTCGACCAGAGCGCGGTCGATCTTCACCCAGCAGCCGCGACCCGGAAGCTGACGCTTCAGGTCGGCCACCACCGTCCCATCGGGAGCGGCGACGAAGCGGATCAGCTCATCCGGCGATCCGCTTTCGCGCGTCACGATGCACATGCGACCATTCACGTCATAACCTGCAAGATCGTCGTCCTCAGGAGAAACGGTAGGCTCACGCGCAGACATTAAACTTCCTGCTCGGCCTCGGGAGCTTCTTCAGCTTCCGCTTCCTTCGCAAGGTCCTCTTCGGTGATCCAGCCAGCCGCGAGGCGGGCCTGAACGACCATCTGTTCGGCTTCGACGCGCGAAACGTCGAACTTCGAGAACAGGCCCTCGAACTTCTTGGTCTCGCCGTTCTTGCGCTCGCTCCAGCCGACGAGATCGTCGGCTGCGCAGCCGGCGAAGTCTTCCATCGTCTTGATGCCGTCCTCACCGAGGGCAACCATCATCTGGGCCGTCATGCCGTCGATGCCACGCAGTTCGTCCGATACGCCGAGCGCCTTGCGCTTCTCATCCATCTCGGCTTCGAGCTTTTCGAGATATTCGCGGGCGCGGGTCTGGATTTCCTGCGCGGTGTCTTCGTCGAAACCGTCGATCGAGGCGATTTCGTCGAGTTCGACGTAAGCCAGCTCTTCAACGGCGGCGAAGCCTTCGGAGGCCAGAACCTGGCCGACCATTTCGTCGACGTCGAGCGAATCCATGAACAGGTTGGTGCGCTCGTTGAATTCCTTCTGACGGCGCTCCGATTCCTCGGCTTCCGTCATGATGTCGATATCCCAGCCGGTCAGCTGCGATGCGAGGCGAACGTTCTGGCCGCGGCGGCCGATGGCCAGCGACAGCTGTTCGTCCGGAACCACGACTTCGATGCGCTCGGCATCTTCATCGAGAACGACCTTGGCGACTTCAGCCGGCTGAAGGGCGTTGACGACGAAGGTCGCCGGGTCCTGCGACCAGGGAATGATGTCGATCTTCTCGCCCTGGAGTTCGCCGACAACGGCCTGAACGCGCGAACCACGCATACCGACGCAGGCACCGACCGGATCGATCGAGCTATCGTTCGAGATCACGGCGATCTTGGCGCGCGAACCCGGATCGCGGGCAACCGACTTCACCTGGATGATGCCGTCGTAGATTTCAGGCACTTCCATGGTGAAGAGCTTGACCATGAACTGCGGATGCGTGCGCGACAGGAAAATCTGCGGGCCGCGCTGTTCGCGACGTACGTCATATACGTATGCGCGGACGCGATCGCCATAGCGGACGTTTTCGCGCGGGATCATTTCGTCGCGACGGATGATACCTTCGCCACGGCCGAGATCGACGATGACGTTGCCATATTCGACGCGCTTGACGGTGCCGTTGACGATTTCGCCAACGCGATCCTTGAATTCGTCGAACTGGCGATCACGCTCGGCTTCGCGAACCTTCTGGACGATGACCTGCTTGGCGGACTGGGCGGCGATACGGCCGAAATCCATCGGCGGCAGCGGATCGGCGATGAAATCGCCAAGGGCTGCGTCCGGGTTGCGGTCGCGGGCCAGTTCGAGCGGGATCTGCGTGGAGTAGTCTTCAGCAGCCTCGACAACCTCGAGAAGACGCTGCAGGCGGATTTCGCCGGTCTTCGGGTTGATGTCGGCGCGGATATTGGATTCAGTGCCGTAGCGCGAGCGCGCCGCCTTCTGGATCGCGTCCGCCATCGCGGCGAGCACGATCTCGCGGTCGATGACCTTTTCGCGGGCGACTGCATCTGCGATCTGCAGAAGTTCGAGCCGGTTCGCACTGACTGCCATGTGTTTTGTCTCCGTCTAGGCGTCCAGGCTTCCCTTGCCCGGCGCCACAAGTTGATCGGTTTATTCTTCGTCTTCCGCTTCGTTCTGGTTCGCGGCCTCTGCCTTCGCCAGCTTGTCGGCGCGCAGGGCATCACGGATCAGATCGTCGGTCAGAATGAGTTTCGCATCGGCAAGCGCCGTGAACGGAATGACGATCGCCTTTTCCTCGCCGGCCGGAGCCTCGTCACGCTCGAGCGTGAAGCCATCGACGTCGCTGGAAACGATCTTGCCGCGGAAGCGCTTGCGACCACCGACGATGATCGAGGTCTCGCACTTCAAAAAATGGCCCTGCCAGCGCACGAAATCGGACTTGCGCACCATCGGGCGATCGATGCCGGGCGACGACACTTCCAGATGATACTCTTTATCGATCGGATCTTCCACATCGAGAACCGGAGAAACGGCCACCGAGACCTCCTCGCAGCCTTCGACGTCCATGGTTCCGTCGTTGCGCTCGGCCATGATCTGCATGGTGGCGCCGTTCTGGTTGAGCATGCGCACGCGGATCAGGCGGTAGCCGAGGTCGATGAGGACGGGCTCGATGATGGCGGCGAGGCGCTGGTCGAGGCCAGTCTCGATGATCAGCCGCGGCTCAAGTTCATTGTCTGCGTTCGTCGAATCCGACAAGCGATGCGCTCCTAAGCGATATTTTCGGGCGATCGCGGTAATAAAAAAGAGCGGGTCCTTGCGGCCCACTCCTCATCAATGCGATCAAGATTTGAGAGCCATATAGGCCCGTTTCCGCGAAATAGCAAGCTCCATCGGCGGTACGGCGCGGTTGCGGCAGGCGGTCGGTGGCCTTGATCGCCGTTTCGCTTATATAGCTTGGCGCAGCGCATGGCATTCGACGGGAGGAATCGTGGCCTATACTTCATCGACACTGGCACCGCTCAGGCACGAGACCTACCGCACCATCTGGTTCGCCAGCATCGCTTCCAATTTCGGCGGCCTCATCCAGGCGGTGGGTGCCGCGTGGATGATGACCATGATCACCGCGTCGGGCGACATGGTGGCGCTGGTGCAGACCTCCACCGCGCTTCCCATCATGCTCTTCTCGCTGGTTTCGGGCGCGCTGGCGGACAGCTTCGACAGGCGGCGGGTGATGCTGACGGCGCAGTGTTTCATGCTGGCGGTCTCTGCATTGCTCAGCGTCTTCGCCTTCTTCGGTATCCTCTCTCCCTGGCTGCTCCTGTTCTTCACCTTCCTGCTCGGCTGCGGCACGGCGCTCAACAATCCCTCCTGGCAAGCCTCGGTGGGCGACATGGTTCCGCGCGCCGATCTGCCCGGCGCCGTCACGTTGAACAGCGTCGGCTTCAACATTACCCGCAGCGTCGGGCCGGCGATCGGCGGCATCATCGTGGCGGCCGCCGGTGCGGCAGCGGCCTTTGCCGTCAATACGATGAGCTATTTCGCGCTGATCTACGCCCTGATGCGCTGGAAGCCGACCTACCCCGCGACGACGCTGCCGCGCGAGGCGCTCGGCAGCGCCATCTTCGCCGGGCTGCGCTACATCTCGATGTCGCCCAACCTGCAGAAAGTCATGCTGCGCGGTCTGATCTTCGGCATCAGCGCCAGCTCGATCCTCGCGCTGCTGCCGATCGTGGCGCTGGAGCTGGTGGTCGGTGGTCCCCTTACCTACGGCCTGATGCTCGGATCCTTCGGCATCGGCGCCATCGGCGGCGCGGTGCTGAACGCAAGGCTGCGCGAGCGCTTCTCCAGCGAGACGATCGTGCGGCTGTCGTTTGCGGGCTTCGCGCTCAGCGCGGCGATTGCCGCCTTCAGCCCGATTTCGGCGGTCACCTGCTTGGGATTGGTGATCTCGGGCGCCTGCTGGGTGCTGGCGCTGTCGCTGTTCAACACCATCGTGCAGCTCTCGACGCCGCGTTGGGTGGTCGGCCGGGCGCTGTCGCTCTACCAGACCGTGACCTTCGGCGGGATTGCCGGGGGGAGCTGGATCTGGGGTATCGCCGCCGACAATTACGGCGTCGCCAACGCGCTGCTGATGTCGGCCGTGGTCATGCTGTTCGGCATCGTCGTCGGGCTGAAGTTCGCCATGCCGGCCTTCGAGACGCTCAACCTCGATCCGCTCAATCGCTTCACCGAGCCGGCGCTCGGCCTCGATATCACGCCGCGCAGCGGGCCTGTCGTCATCCAGGTCGATTACGAGATCGACGATCTTGACGTGCCGGAGTTCCTGAAGCTGATGGGCGAGCGGCGGCGTATCCGCATCCGCGATGGGGCGCGCAACTGGGCGCTGATGCGCGATCTGGAAAAGCCGGGCTCGTGGACCGAAACCTACCACACGCCGACCTGGGTCGAGTATATCCGCCACAACCAGCGGCGAACCCAGGTGGACGGCGAAAACACCGACCGGCTAAGGGCGCTGCATCGCGGCGAAGCGGGGCCGCATGTGCACCGGATGATCGAGCGGCAGGCCATTCCGCCCAGCGACGACCTGTTCTTCAAGGCGCATATCGACCTGCACCACTAGCGTCTATTTCAGCTTGCCGATCATGTGGGCTTCGGGATAGCAGGTCGGCTTCATGCCGTTCTTTTCCTGCCACTGGCCGATGGAGCGGCGCGTCTTGTAGCCGGGCAGACCATCGGAACCGCCGACGTCGTAACCCTTCTTCTCCAGCGCCTTCTGCATGGTAGCGACATCCGAGCGCAGCATCTTGCCGACATCGCCCCAGGCGCCTTCGAACGCACCGGAGCCGTATGCGATGCGATCGGCGAGGTTACCGATATAGAGCGCATAGAGATCGGAATTGTTGTATTCCTTGATGACGTAGAAATTCGGCGTCACCAGGAATTCCGGGCCGTCGCGGCCGGCCGGCACCATCATCATGCCCGTGGCGTTCTTCTCACCTGACGGGAAGGCCTTGCCGGAGATGCGGTCGATGCCGAGCGAATTCCAATGGGCAATCGGCTTGCCGAGATCGGGGCCTTCCTGGGCGCAGGAGACGTTTTCGGGGATCGTTACCTCGTAGCCCCAGCTGCGGTTTGCCTGCCAGCCCTTCTTGACCAGGAAGTTGGCGATCGAGGCCAGCGTATCGGGAACCGAAGTCCAGATATTGCGGTGACCATCGCCATCGAAATCGACGGCATATTTCAGATAGCTCGTCGGCATGAACTGCGGCTGGCCGAGCGCGCCCGCCGACGACCCCTTGAAATCGGCCGCCGTGACATCGCCGCCGTCGATGATATGAAGGCCGGCGATCAGCTCGGTGCGGAACATGTCCTTGCGGGTGGACATGAAGGCCTTGGTGGCCAGCACCTCGATACCCGAATTCGGGATCTTGGCGGCGCCGAAGCCGGTCTCGCGGCCCCAGATGGCGAGCACGATCGAGCCGGGCACGCCATAGGTCTTCTCGATCTTCTTCAGCGTCGAGGCGTATTGCGTCTGGAAGCTTCGCCCAGTGACGGCCAGGCGCTTCAGCCGGTCATCGTTGAAATAGGGCGCCGGAGAGGAGAACTCGGCCTGGGTCTGCTTCTGCTCCTTCGGCTTAGGAAAGCCGGGAGGGGCGAGATCGTTCAGCGACCAGTCGAGCGTGACGCCCGAGAATGCGGCCTTGAAGGTCTTTTCGGATATGCCGCTCTTTTGCGCTTCCGGCCAGAGGTCGGTCTGCACCCAGCGTTCGAACTGGGCTTCGACTTCGGCTTTGGAGGGGGCGGCGTGGGCGATGCTGGTGGTTGTTATGAGGGTGAGGAGAATAGCAAGGGCATGCCGTGTGATACCCCCCTCTGTCCTGCCGGACATCTCCCCCACAAGGGGGGAGATTGGCTGGAAGCGGCCGCTCGCTCCACTCTCATTGTTTGACTGGAAGCCCGCCACGAGTCGATCTCCCC
>UBJO01000011.1 GCA_900465665.1 Hyphomicrobiales bacterium | reverse complement strand
TGGATTCCCGCAAGCGGCAAAACGCATAAAAATGGCGATGTGCTGATCTTTTCCCTATCTGATTGATAGTTAATGGCTATTTTCAGCGTTTGGCGATGCATCGATCCTGTCCGGGCCGCGGAAGTCGGCCTCTTCTCAAGCGCGAACCTCGAACACCATGTTGAACGGCGTTTCGGTGGCGCGGTGGAAATGCTTGAAGCCGGCATCGAGCGCCACCTTGCGCAATCGCGTTTCGCCGGCCTGCGCGCCGAGCGCCAATCCGACCTCCTGCGACATCGAGGCGGGCGTGCAGATCATCGTCGAGGCGCCGTAATAGACGCGGCCGACGGGGTTGAGATTGTCCTTTAGGTGATCATGCGCGAAGGGCTCGACGATCATCCAGGTACCGCCGGGCGCAAGCGTTTCCTTCACATGCTTTCCCGCGCCGACGGGATCGCCCATGTCGTGCAGGCAATCGAACATCGCGACGAGATCGTAACGCCCGGCCGGGAAGCTCGCCGCCGACGCCTGCTCGAAGCTGACGCGATCGGAAACGCCGGCCTCCTTGGCCGCCATCCGGGCGCGTTCGATCGACGGCATGTGATAGTCGTAGCCGACGAAGCGCGAGGCGGGATAGGCCTGCGCCATCAGGATGGTCGAGCTGCCATGGCCGCAGCCGACATCGGCCACCTTGGCGCCGGCCTTCAGCTTGTCCTCGACGCCATCGAGCGCCGGTATCCACTCGGTGACAAGGCTGTTGTTGTAGCCGGTGCGGAAGAAGCGTTCGGTGCCACGAAAGAGGCAGTTGCTGTGCTCGTGCCAGCCGAGTCCCTTGCCGGTGCGGAAGGCGTCGGCCACCTTCGGCTCATCCGTCCACATCGCCTGCACCAGCTGGAACGCGCCGGTGAAGAAGGCGGGGCTGTTCTCGTCGGCGAAGACAAGAGCCTGCTCCGGTGTCAGCCGGAAGCGGTCGGTCTTTTCGTCATAGGTCAGATAGTCGGCGGCGGCGAGCGCCGACAGCCATTCGCGCAGATAGCGCTCCTTGACCGCCGTCTTTTTTGCAAGCTCGGCGGCGGTCACGGGCTCGCCGTCGCTCATTGCCTTGAACAATCCGACGTCGTCGCCGAGCACCACGAGGGAGCCGGATACGGCGGCGCCGATATCGCCGACCAGCCGGCCGACGAGGGCATCCACTTTTTGCATGTCGGGTTGGCGCATGTCATCCTCCATAAAAATGCAGGGAAGAACCAGCGGCGCGACTATACACCCGCTCACGGCGGCGTGAAAGGACGGCGGAGTAGGGGGCGACGGCAGGCGTGAGCCTAAGCGTGGCAGCTGCGAGCTACGCGGATTGGTGTCACGCAATATTCGCGCAACCATCGAAAAAGCCGCGTTGACAACAAAATGCGCCGGGATAAGAGTGGCTTAGCCTGCATATTAGGCTTTGGAGGAATGACCATGATCAAGCATCTGACAATTCTTGCCTCTGTTTCCCTGCTCGGCGCGCTCGCCTTCGCCACACCGTCCTCGGCGCTCTCGATGAAGGAATGCAGCGCCAAGTACAAGTCGGCGCAGGCGGATGGTTCCGCCAAGGACATCAAGTGGAACGACTTCCGCAAGGCGCAGTGCGGGCCTGATGCGACGGCCGAGCCCGACGTGACGATGGCGACCGGCGTCGAGCCCGAGAAGCCGACGATGGACGCTCCCAAGGGCGTGACCTTCCCGACGGCGATTGCTCCCAAATACGCCAAGGAAACCCCCGGCAAGGGCCGCATGCACACCTGCGTCGATTCCTACCATACCAACAAGGACGCCAACACGCTCAACGGCCTGAAGTGGATCCAGAAGGGCGGCGGCTTCTACAGCCTCTGCAATGCCAAGCTGAAGGGCTGATTTCGGATTGCCGAACGTCCCCGGGACGGCATCCGCCGTCCCGTCCGGCTGCTACGGCGAGGCGGGGGAAGGGCTTCGTTTCAAAGGGTTTCCGGCGCCAGCCACCCTCTCCGTCGTCATGCTCGGTCTTGTACCGAGCATCTGCCGGTCTCTCCATTTGCTCGACGGGAATGGATACTTGCACCCGGCGGACTCATTCATCGCCTTTGCTTCGTTCGCTCGGCTTGAGCAGCACCGTTGCATTCTCGACGGCGTGCTTAGATCCTCGGCACGTTGGCCGAGGATGACGCCGAGAGTGAGGAGGCGCTCTCATTTCCACGTGCCCTTCGCGCGTAAAAAAACCCGCAGCGGCCTTCGCCCGGCGGGTTTTCATTGAGCGTTGCTGTCGCAGTCCTAGTGCAGGATCTGGCTGAGGAAGAGCTTGGTGCGCTCGTGCTGCGGATTGTCGAAGAACTCGGCGGGCGAGTTCTGTTCGACGATCTGGCCCTGGTCCATGAAGATGACGCGGTTGGCGACCTGGCGCGCGAAGCCCATTTCGTGGGTCACGCACAGCATCGTCATGCCTTCTTCGGCAAGGCCGACCATGGTGTCGAGCACTTCCTTGATCATTTCAGGGTCGAGTGCCGATGTCGGCTCGTCGAACAGCATGATCTTCGGGTTCATGCACAGCGAGCGGGCGATCGCCACGCGCTGCTGCTGGCCGCCGGAGAGCTGGCCCGGATACTTGTTGGCCTGCTCCGGGATCTTGACGCGTTTGAGGAAGTGCATGGCGATCTCTTCAGCCTGCTTCTTCGGCATCTTGCGCACCCAGATCGGCGCCAGCGTGCAGTTTTCCAGGATCGTCAGGTGCGGGAAAAGGTTGAAGTGCTGGAAGACCATGCCGACTTCGCGGCGCACTTCGTCGATCTTCTTAAGGTCGTTGGTCAGTTCCGTGCCATCGACGATGATCTGGCCCTTCTGGTGTTCTTCCAGACGGTTGATGCAGCGGATCATCGTCGACTTGCCGGAGCCCGAAGGGCCGGCAATGACGATGCGCTCGCCGCGCATGACCTTCAGGTTGATGTCGCGCAGCACGTGGAAATCACCGTACCACTTGTTCATGCCGATGATCTCAATGGCAACATCAGTTGCAGACACGGTCATCTTCTTGGGTTGGGCTTCAGCCATGATTTTTCCCCTTGCTCTTATCGTTTGTGGCCAGTGTCGAGGTGGCGTTCCATGAAGTTTGAATAGCGTGACATGCCGAAGCAGAAAAGCCAGAAAACGAAGCCCGCGAAGATCAGGCCGGTCAAAGGCGTCACAGCGCTTGCCCAGTTGGCGTCCGAGAAGTTCAGGCGCACGATGTTCAACAGGTCGAACATGCCAATGATCGACACCAGCGACGTATCCTTGAAGGTGCCGATGAAGGTGTTGACGATGCTGGGGATAACCAGCTTGATCGCCTGCGGCATGATCACCAGCCGGGTCTTCTGCCAGTAGCCGAGGCCGAGCGAATCCGCGCCCTCGAACTGGCCCTTCGGAATGGCCTGCAGGCCACCGCGGATGACTTCGGCCATGTAGGCGGAGGTGAAGATCGACACCCCGATCAGTGCGCGCAGCAGCTTGTCGATGGTCCAGCCGGTCGGCAGGAACAGCGGCAGCATGACGCTTGCCATGAAGAGCACGGTGATCAGCGGTACGCCGCGGACGATTTCGATGAAGGCCACGCAGACCATGCGGATGACGGGCATCTTAGATCGCCGACCGAGCGCGAGCAGGATGCCGCAGGGAAACGAGACCGCGATGCTGACGAAGGACAGGATCAGCGTCACCATCAGGCCGCCCCAGAGCGACGTTTCGACGACCTCGAGACCGAAGCCGCCGTAAAGCAGCCAGAAGGAAACGACCGGCAGGACGAGGAACAGCAGGATGGCGTTCAAGCCCTTGCGCGGCACCGACGGGATCAGCATCGGCACCAGTAGTGCCACGAACAGGATGCCGACGATGGTCGGGCGCCAGCGGTCGCTGATCGGATAGCGGCCGAAGATGAACTGGTCATACTTGGCCTGCACGAAGGCCCAGCAGGCGCCGCTCCAGCCATCAGGCTGAACGCCGCCCTGCACAGTGGTGGCGCAGAAGGTGCGGTCGGGACCGGACCAGACGGCCTCGATGAACAGCCAGTTGACGATGTGCGGCACCGCCCAGAGGATCAGCGCCAGCGCAAGCAGCGTCAGCACGACGTCTTTCGGCGTCGCCAGAAGGTTCTTGCGGACCCAGGCGGTGACGCCTTTTTGTCCCGCCGGAGCGGGTTCGGGCGACAGCATGGTGGTTCGGACGAAGGAGTTCTTGGATACGGACATCGTCTTATCTCTCCACCAGGGCCATCTTGGCGTTGAACCAGTTCATGAACAGCGAGGTGAGGATGCTCAATCCGAGGTAGATGATACCCCAGATGCAGACGATCTCGATCGCCTGACCGCTCTGGTTCATGATGGTGCCGCCGACCGCGACGAGGTCCGAGAAGCCGATGGCGATCGCCAGCGACGAGTTCTTGGTGAGGTTGAGATACTGGCTCGTCAGCGGCGGGATGATGATGCGCATGGCCTGCGGCACGACGACGAGGCGCGTGACGCTGGAGGGATGCAGACCGAGCGCGCCGGCCGCTTCCGACTGGCCCTTCGGCACGCCGCGGATACCGCCGCGAACGATCTCGGCGATGAAGGATGCGGTATAGAAGGACAGCGCCAGGAACAGCGACATGAACTCAGGCCCGACAACCGAGCCGCCAGTGAGGTTGAACTTGCCGGCGACGGGAATGTCGAAGGACATCGGCAGTCCCGATGCGAGGAAGGCCACGACGGGCAAACCGACGATGAGCCCGATCGACACCCAGATGGTGTGGAACGGCTTGCCGGTGGCAGCCTGCCGCTTGTGCGCCCAGCGCGCCATGACGATAACGGCGATGATCGCGATCACGAAGGCCGCCAGGACCGCGAGCATGCCGCTCTCGAAGATCGGGCGAGGGAAGGCCAGGCCGCGATTGTTGAGGAACATGCTGAACGGCAGATGCAGTGATTCACGCGGCTGCGGCAGAACGGCGAGAACGCCGGAATACCAGAAGAAGATGACGAGCAGCGGCGGGATGTTGCGGAACACCTCGACATAGATCTGGCACAGTTTGGCGATCAGCCAGTTGTGCGACAGGCGCCCGATGCCGACGATGAAGCCGATGATGGTCGCCGTGATGATGCCGGTGATGGCCACCAGCATGGTGTTGAGGATACCGACGACAAGCGCGCGTCCATAGGTCGAATCGCTGGAATAGCTGATCAGCGACTGGCCGACTTCGAAGCCGGCGCGGCCGCGCAGGAAGCCGAAGCCCGAGGCCGTGTTGCTGCGCGCCAGGTTGGCCGCGGTGTTGTGCGCGATCCACCAGACGAGGCCGACGAGTGCGACAACGGTGATGACCTGGAAGAAGATGCCCCGATATTTCGGGTCGTTGAGTACGGACCGGTAGTTCCAGCCGTTTTCGGATATGGGTGTGGTGTGAGCCGCCTCTTGCTGCGCCATGCCGAGCCTTTCCCCTGTGTGCCCCTTTTAGGGCTTTTCTTTTTTGGAAGACGGAAAGGCGGCTTGGCCGCCTTTCCGGGCTTTCATATGGGGGCCGATTAGCGGACCGGAGGTGCGTACTGGATGCCGCCCTTGTTCCACAGCGCGTTCAGGCCGCGAGCGATCTTCAGCGGGCTGCCCTGGCCGATGTTGCGCTCGAAGATTTCGCCGTAGTTGCCGACGCCCTTGATGACGTTTGCAGCCCAGTCGTTGGTGAGACCGAGATCGGTGCCGATCTTGGTGTCAGCCTCGGAGCCGAGGAAGCGCTTGATGTCAGGGTTCGGCGAGTTCTTCATCTCGTCGACGTTTGCCTGGGTGATGCCGAATTCCTCGGCATTGATCAGCGCGTAAGCCGTCCAGGAAACGATGTCGAACCACTGGTCGTCGCCCTGGCGAACGGCCGGGCCGAGCGGCTCCTTGGAGATGATCTCAGGCAGGATCATGTGCTCGTCGGGGTTCTTCAGCGTCAGACGCAGCGAGTAGAGGCCGGACTGGTCGGTGGTGTAGACGTCGCAACGGCCCGAATCATAGGCTGCGTTGACTTCCTCGAGCTTTTCGAAAACCACCGGATTGTACTGCAGGTTGTTGGCCTTGAAGTAGTCGGCGAGGTTGAGCTCGGTCGTGGTGCCGGACTGTACGCAGATCGCCGCGCCCGAGAGTTCGAGAGCCGACTTCACGTTCAGGCTCTTGCGAACCATGAAGCCCTGACCGTCATAATAGGTGATCGGGCGGAAGTTGAAGCCGAGAGCGGTGTCACGGTTGATGGTCCACGTCGTGTTACGCGACAGGACGTCGATTTCGCCGGACTGCAGCGCCGTGAAGCGCTCCTTGGCGTTTGTCGGCGTGTACTTCACCTTGGTCGGATCGCCGAAGACGGCGGATGCAACGGCCTTGCAGAAATCGACGTCGAAACCGGCCCAGTTGCCGGAAGCGTCAGGTGCCGCAAAACCGGTCAAGCCGGTGTTGACGCCGCACTGAACGAACCCTTTTGCTTTTACGTCCCCGAGCGTCGTCGCCGAAGCTGCCGAAGCGCCAAGTGCGAAGACTGCTGCGCCAATGGCGACCGACAGAAGCTTAATCTTCATTTTTCCCAACCTTTTTCCGTTATCTTTTGTTTATTGTGGGAGCATCCGCAGAAGCATGCTGACCCCCCAAAAGACCCGACACCCTCCCGGCGCGAGTTGGTCTATCACAGTCGGAAATGTCATCACGGTCAAGTCTCGCGCCAAAAGATTGCGTGATATTTCGGCAATTTGCTGAGCGGGGCTCACAAAATGAGCAATTGATTACCCAAAAGGCAGCGTTTGGCGAAAAAAATCGCGCAAACTCACTGATATATCTGGATAAATGCCGTACCGGCCGGTTCTCTCGGCCGACTTCACGTTACGTGAGTGGGGTTGACCCCGTCTCAGGAGAGGTCCAAGACTTCGGCAAAGCGCGTTCATTCCAAAGGCTTAATTAGACATGACAGATAGAGACGGCCTGCTGCAAAACGCCGGCATCAACACCCGCCTTTCGCATATCGGCAACGACCCTTCCGACTATCATGGCTTCGTCAATCCGCCCGTCGTGCACGCGTCGACGGTGCTGTTTCCCAATGCCAAGGCGATGGACCAGCGGGCGCAGAAATACACCTACGGGACACGCGGAACGCCAACCACCGATGCTCTTTGCGAGGCGATCGACGCGCTTGAGGGATCGGCCGGAACGATCCTCGTTCCCTCGGGTCTCGCCGCCGTCACCGTGCCGTTCCTGGCTTTCCTGTCGTCGGGCGATCATGCGCTGGTGGTCGATTCGGTCTATGGCCCGACCCGCCATTTCTGCGACACGATGCTGAAGCGCTTGGGCGTTTCCGTCGAATATTACGATCCGGCGATCGGCGTTGGCATCGAGACGCTGATCAAGCCGAACACCAAGCTGGTGCACACGGAAGCGCCGGGCTCCAACACCTTCGAGATGCAGGATATCCCGGCGATCGCCGCGATCGCCCACAAGCATGGCGCAGTGGTAACGATGGACAATACCTGGGCGACACCAGTCTATTTCCGCCCGCTCGATTACGGTGTCGATATCTCGATCCACGCGGCGACGAAATATCCGTCCGGTCACTCCGATATTCTGATGGGCACGGTTTCGGCCAATGCCAAGCACTGGGAGCAGCTGCACGAGGCCAACATCACGCTCGGCATCTGCGGCGCGCCTGACGATGCCTACCAGATCCTGCGCGGCCTTCGCACCATGGGCGTGCGCCTCGAGCGTCACTACGAAAGCGCGCTCACCATTGCGAAATGGTTGGAGGGCCACGAAGACGTCGCCGCCGTGCTGCATCCGGCGCTGCCCAGCTTCCCGGGCCACGAGCTCTGGAAGCGCGACTTCAAGGGCGCCAGTGGCATCTTTTCCTTCGTACTGAAGGCAGATAGCCCGGCCGCCTTCAAGCCGAAGGCGCATGCCTTCCTCGATGCGCTGAGGATCTTCGGTCTCGGCTGGTCCTGGGGTGGCTTCGAAAGTCTGGCGGTCCATGTCAACCTGAACGACCGCCGCGTCACCAAGTCGCCGACCGAGGGGCCGGTGATCCGCCTTCAGATCGGTCTGGAGGATGTTGCCGATATCAAGCTCGATATCGAGCGCGGCTTCGCCGCCGCCAAGGCGGTCTGATCAGCGACGCTGTCAGTCGATCGCGCGATAAGCGTAGATCCAGTCGAGATCCGCCGCGAGACTTTGCGGCGGCTTCAGCGACAGAACGATATCACGCCCGATCCGGAATGGACCACGGGCGTGATAGACGAACTGGTTGAACGCGCCGCGCTGGCGCAGCCGGTTCACGCGCGGCACGCGATGCGTCTCGAACAGCGGCAGCGCTTCTGAAACAGGACGTTTGGCCAGGAACGACGCCAGTTCGTAGGCGTCCTCGATCGCCATCGCGGCACCTTGCGCGGCAAACGGCATCATCGCATGCGCCGCATCGCCGATCAGCACCGTGTCGCGGCCGTTCTGCCACTTGCCGCGCGTCGCCTCGTAAAGCGGCCAGAAAGTCATCTCACCGGACTTTTCGAACAATGACAGCAACGCCGGGTTCCAGCGCGAGAAGCGGGCGAGCAACTGCTGTCGCTGCGCCTGCGTCGGCTGTGAGAGCCATTCGCGCGTAGCAGCATGGCCCGTGGTGATCGCCACCATGTTGAAGCTGTCGGTCTCGCGCAGCGGATAGGCGACCAGATGCGCCGATGGCCCGAGAAAGGCCGAAACGCTCTCGCGGTTGAGGACGCCCCGCGCATCCGCCGCCGAGACGGTGAAGCGATAGGCGATGTTGCCGGAAAAGCGCGAGGAGGGGCTGTCGGCGATGAGATCGCGCGTCTTCGACCAAACGCCATCGGCGCCGATGATCACGCCGCCCGCACGGGCGATCGCAGCGATGTCGCCGCTTTCGATGCGTGAGCCGAGATGCAGCGTGCAGAGCGGATTGTCTTTTACGGCGGCAAGCAGCGCGCCTTGCAGGCTGGTGCGATGCAGCACCCCGTAGGGCGCCTCCCAGCGCGCGCGGGCGGCGGGGCCTGATGGCACGGCGGCCAGTTCATGCAGTGACGTGCCGGAGATCAGGCGAATGCTGTTCGGCTCGAGCCAGACCGGCGTCAACAGGTCGAGAACGCCGAGCTTGTCGAGGATGCGCGACGCGTTGGGCGATATCTGCAGCCCGGCGCCCACCTCGGTCAGCTCAGGCGCCTGTTCGAAGATTTCGGAACGAATGCCATGCCTGGCGAGTGCCAGCGCCGCCGTCAGACCAGCGACGCCCGCTCCGATAATAGCGGCATGTTCGACCGACATGGTCGATCCAATCTGTGTTTCGGTGAATTAAGCGACGTGTGAGTTAGGCGACCTGGAAGTGGAAGACGCAACCGGCCGGGTTCGTCTGGGTGGCCTTCAGCGCGCCGTTGAAGCGGTAGAGGGTCGAGCAGTAGGAACAGACCTTCTCGTTCTCGTCGCCCATGTCGATGAAGATATGCGGGTGGTCGTAGGGAACGGAGGCGCCTGTGCACATGAATTCCTTCACGCCGACTTCGATGACACGGTGTCCGCCGTCGTTCTGGAAGTGGGGGATATTGTGACCGGCCATGAGGGATCTCCGAATGCCTTTGAAAACGTGCGCACCTTATAGTGCGTCGCCGGAAATGTGTCGAGCCAAAGGAGAGGCGCGCCCGATAGTTTTTGGAGGCGCTTTTGGGCCGTGCCTTTTGATTGGGGCAGGGGTTCCCGTCAGCGGCCCGATAAAATATGGTCCCGGCAAAACAGGACTGCCCCGATGAACTTGAATACGCCTGCCTTTTCGACCTTCGTGCACGACGGCCTCAACCTTTCCTATTTCGACGAGGGAAATCCCGAGGGACCGCCGGTGCTGCTCATTCACGGTTTCGCCTCGACCGCCAGCGTCAACTGGGTCTACCCGGGCTGGCTGAAAACGCTGGGCGAGGCCGGATACCGGGTGATCGCCATGGACAACAGAGGCCACGGCGCAAGCGACAAGCCGCATGATTCCGAAGCCTATCGGCCCTGGATCATGGCGGCTGATTCCATCGCGCTGCTCGATCATCTCGGCATTCAGGAAGCCAACCTCATCGGCTATTCGATGGGCGCCCGTATCTCGGTCTTCGCTACGCTGAACAGGCCCGATCGCGTCCGCTCGCTGGTGCTCGGCGGCCTCGGCATCGGCATGACGGATGGTGTCGGCGACTGGGACCCGATCGCCGATGCGCTTCTCGCACCTTCGATCGATGGCGTCACCCACGCGCGCGGCCGCATGTTCCGCGCCTTCGCCGAGCAGACGAAGAGCGACCGCCAGGCGCTCGCCGCCTGCATCAGGGGCTCGCGCGATCTGGTCGAACGAAGCGACATGGCAAAGATCGAGGCGCCGACGCTGGTCGCCGTCGGAACCAAGGATGATATCGCCGGTTCCCCGCAAGAGTTGGCAGCGCTGATGCCCGACGCCCGCGCGCTCGATATCCCCGGCCGCGACCACATGCTTGCCGTCGGCGACAAGGTGTTCAAGGCGGCCGTGCTGGACTTTTATGCGGAACTCTCCGCCCGGTGACATCTGCGAGGGGCACGCAAGGGTTATCGTTCACCAAAAGGCGGAAATAGCGAAAAGCTGTTTCCGTCGACCCATTTATATCAGCGGGATTTTGCCCTATATAGGGTGACACTCAAGCGCCAGTGGCGTGGCCGGATCGCGCGATCCAGCCGGAATACAAATGCCCGGATGGAGTGCCATTCGGAAGACAAGGAGACCTCGATGGTCGCGAAGTCAGACATTCGTCCTCTTGAGACCCAAGGTTCGCTCAAGGCGATGGACCCGATCTGGGATAGCCTGCGCGAGGAAGCGCGTCTTGCCGCCGAAGCCGATCCGGTGCTGGCTGCATTTCTGTATTCGACCGTGCTCAACCATCGCTCGCTCGAGGAATGCGTGATCTATCGTATCTGCGAGCGCCTCGATCATCCCGATATGCAGGCGATCCTGCTGCGCCAGACCTTCGACCAGATGTTGGCCGACTGGCCGGAATGGGGCGCCATCCTGCGCGTCGACATCCAGGCCGTTTACGACCGCGATCCGGCATGCCTACGCTTCATGGAAGCGCTGCTCTATTTCAAGGGTTTCCACGCGCTGCAGACCCATCGTCTCGCGCACTGGCTGCTCAATCGCGGCCGCCGTGATCTGGCGCTCTATCTGCAGAGCCGCTCGTCGAGCGTCTTCCAGACCGACATCAACCCGGCCGCACGCATCGGTCGCGGCATCTTCCTCGATCACGCGACGGGCCTCGTCGTCGGCGAAACCGCCGTTATCGGCGACAACGTCTCGATCCTGCACGGCGTCACGCTTGGCGGCACCGGCAAGGAGGGGGCCGATCGCCATCCGAAGATCGCCAGCGGCGTGCTGATCGGTGCCGGCGCCAAGATCCTCGGCAATATCGAGATCGGTCATTGTTCGCGCATCGCCGCCGGCTCCGTCGTGCTGAAGGCGGTGCCGCCGAAGACGACGGTCGCGGGCGTACCCGCCAAGGTGGTCGGCACGGCCGGCTGTTCGGAACCAGCCCGGCTCATGGATCAGGTGATCATGGATCAGGTGATGGGCGCCGACATCTAGGCGCTTTCGCGTCGCTTATAGCGACAACATGGCCTGAAGAACGGCGGGGAAAGCGGTGTCACTACCGGCTCCGCGCCTTTACAGGCCCAACTTTCCCATGCAAAAAGCGGCCATTGAGACCGCTCAGGAGATGCAGTGTGAAGCCCGAAGAAATCAAGAAACTCGACGCCTATTTCAAACGCACGTTCAACCCGGAAATGATCGTCAAAGCACGTCCGCGCAAGAACGATTCCGCTGAAGTCTACATGGGCGAGGAATTTCTGGGCGTCGTCTACATTGATGACGAGGACGGCGACCGCTCGTACAACTTCTCGATGGCGATCCTCGACGTCGATCTCTGATCCGTCGCGAGGTCCTTCTCGCACCGATTGTGCCTAGGCCGCGGCGTCGCGGCCTGGCCGAAATTGCTGGTCCCGCTCTGGACCACCCGGTCTTGCGCCCCATCTTGGGCTTGAGCATGTGCTCGAGCGCCATCAAGGGGAAACCGGACATGGGTATTTTCGACAAGATCAAACACGCAATCTGGGGTGAAGCGCACGCCGCCGAGGCAGCGCCTGCCGCCGCGCCGAAGATCGAGCCCGCGCAGGCGCCGATATCGCCTTCAGCCGCCCCGAGCCCGTCTCCGACCCCCGCACCCACGTCGCCAGCCACCTCCGCGCCATCGACCTCGGTCGATATCGCGATGGTGCTCGACGCCGCCGTCAAGAAGAATGGCCAGAAGCTCGATTGGCGCCGCTCGATCGTTGATCTCATGAAGGCGGTGGGCATGGATGCGAGCCTGACCGAGCGCAAGGAACTGGCGACCGAGCTCGGCTATACCGGCGACAAGAACGACTCGGCGACGATGAACATGTTCCTGCACAAGGCGCTTCTGAAGAAGCTATCGGAGAATGGCGGCAAGGTTCCGGCCGATCTGCTCGACTGATAGTCGTCGAGAAAGCATTCGCGGCTCGCAACCGAGTTTTTGTTCAAAGCTTACGGTTGCGGCCGCCTGATATATTTTAGCGAAATCAATTAAAGACGTACGTCGCTCGAAAATCGGACCAGCATTACAATTGTTGTCGCAACCAATGATTGTTTTGCATTGCACAAAGTCGCTTGACTTCGTGTGCGGTGCAGCTAACTTCGGTCATCGATGCAAGACAAGGAGGATAGTCATGCTGAATTTTGAGGACACGAATCGCAAGAGCAAGGAAGCCATGGACGCGGTGCTGAAAAGCTACTCGGAAACGGCCAAGGGCATGCAGGCGATCGCCACGGAAACCACCGAATATTCCAAGAAGTCTTTCCAGGATGCTGTCACGCATTTCGAGACGCTCTCGGGCGCCCGCAGCTTCGAAGCCGTCTTCGAGTTGCAGACCAGCTATGTGAAGTCGGCCTACGAAAACTTCGTCGCCGAAGCGACGAAGCTGACGGAAATGTACTCCGACATCGCCAAGAGCGCCTATAAGCCCTACGAGGCGCCGGTCGCGGCCGCCGCCAAGGCAATGAAGCCGGCGCCGGTGGCGACGCAGACGGCGGCCTAAGCTTAGCGCCCACGTCTCTTACCTCTTGAAATACAAAGACCGGCTACGCATCTGCAGCCGGTCTTTTTGTTTTGCCGCCAGGCAGTCTCAAATCTGCGCGCTATTTTTGTGTCTTTGCGCCTGACGCGGGCGAATTGTGATTGCAGTGTGAAGCAAGGGGCTTAAAATCGCACTATTATGAACTAAGTTAGTAGTCAGACATTCGGCGGGTAAAGCACATCTCCCATGCTCCGCCGGGTTGATCGAGGAACGAATGAAAATGATCGCAACGCCCGTCCGGATGCAGGATGATAGCGAAAGGAACGGGGACAACGGAAATCGCGGCACCTCGGTCATAACGCGCACCAAACCGAAGACCAAGAAGCCTAACCTGTACCGCGTACTTATTCTGAACGACGACTACACGCCCATGGAATTCGTCATCCACATCCTGGAGCGGTTTTTTCAGAAGGACCGTGAAAGTGCCACCCGCATCATGCTGCATGTCCACAACCACGGCGTTGGCGAATGCGGAACATTTACATACGAGGTGGCGGAAACCAAGGTGAGCCAGGTGATGGACTTCGCCCGACAGCACCAGCATCCGCTGCAATGCGTCATGGAAAAGAAGTGAGGATCTGAACGTGCCAACATTTTCGCCTAGTCTTGAGAAGGCGCTCCATCAGGCACTGACCTTTGCCAACGAGCGGCATCACGAATATGCGACGCTCGAGCATCTGCTGCTCGCCCTGATCGACGACGCCGATGCGGCAGCCGTCATGGGTGCCTGCAACGTCGATCTCGTCGCGCTGAAGAAGACGCTCGTCGAATACGTCGATAATGAACTCTCCAACCTGATCACCGGATACGATGAAGATAGCAAGCCGACCTCCGGCTTCCAGCGTGTCATTCAGCGTGCCGTGATCCATGTGCAGTCGTCCGGCCGCGAGGAAGTGACCGGCGCGAACGTGCTCGTCGCCATCTTCGCCGAGCGCGAGAGCCATGCTGCATACTTCCTGCAGGAGCAGGAAATGACCCGCTACGACGCGGTCAACTACATCTCGCACGGCATCGGCAAGCGCGCCGGCTCTTCGGAGAACCGCACGCCGCGTGGCGCCGAGGAGGGCGAAGCCGAAAGCAAGCCGAATGCGGCGCGCGGCGCCGAGGAAGAAGGCGGTGCCAAGAAGCAGCAGGACGCCCTGAAGGCCTATTGCGTCAACCTCAACGAGAAGGCCAAGACCGGCAAGATCGATCCGCTGATCGGCCGCCACGCCGAGGTCAACCGCACCATCCAGGTCCTGTGCCGCCGTTCGAAGAACAATCCGCTCTATGTCGGCGATCCCGGCGTCGGCAAGACGGCGATTGCCGAGGGTCTCGCCAAGCGGATCATGGAAGGCAAGGTGCCCGAAGCGCTGGCCGATGCGACGATCTTCTCGCTCGACATGGGCACGCTGCTCGCCGGCACCCGCTATCGCGGTGATTTCGAAGAGCGCCTGAAGCAGGTCGTCAAGGAACTCGAGGAGTATCCGGGCGCTGTTCTGTTCATCGACGAAATCCACACGGTGATCGGCGCAGGCGCCACCTCGGGCGGCGCGATGGATGCATCGAACCTCTTGAAGCCGGCTCTGTCTTCGGGCGCGATCCGCTGCATCGGTTCGACCACCTACAAGGAATATCGTCAGTTCTTCGAGAAGGACCGCGCTCTGGTGCGTCGCTTCCAAAAGATCGATGTGGCTGAGCCGTCCATCGACGACGCCATCGCGATCATGAAGGGGCTGAAGCCTTACTTCGAAGAATATCACCACCTGCGCTACTCGAACGACGCCATCAAGACGGCGGTCGAGCTGTCGGCCCGCTACATCTCCGACCGCAAGCTGCCGGACAAGGCGATCGACGTGATCGACGAAACCGGTGCGGCCCAGATGCTGCTGCCGCCGTCCAAGCGTCGCAAGCTGATTACCGAGAAGGAAATCGAGGCGACAATCGCCACGATGGCCCGCATTCCGCCGAAGAGCGTGTCGAAGGACGACGAAGCCGTTCTCGCCAATCTCGAGCAGGAACTGCGCTCGGTCGTCTACGGCCAGGACCTCGCCATCGAAGCGCTCTCGACCTCGATCAAGCTGGCGCGTGCCGGCCTGCGCGAACCGAACAAGCCGATCGGCTCCTACGTCTTCTCCGGCCCGACTGGCGTCGGCAAGACGGAAGTCGCCAAGCAGCTGGCCTCTTCGCTCGGCGTCGAGCTTCTGCGCTTCGACATGTCCGAGTACATGGAGCGGCATACTGTCTCGCGTCTGCTTGGTGCACCTCCCGGCTATGTCGGCTTCGACCAGGGCGGTCTCTTGACCGATGGCGTCGACCAGCATCCGCATTGCGTGGTTCTGCTCGACGAAATCGAAAAGGCCCATCCCGACATCTACAACATCCTGTTGCAGGTGATGGACCATGGCACGCTGACCGACCACAACGGCAAGAAGATCGACTTCCGCAACGTCATCCTGATCATGACGACCAATGCGGGCGCGTCGGAAATGGCAAAGGCCGCCTTCGGCTTCGGTTCGTCCAAGCGGACGGGCGAGGACGAGGAAGCGCTGAACCGCATCTTCACGCCGGAATTCCGCAACCGTCTCGACGCGGTCATCCCGTTCGCGCCGCTGCCGACAGTGGTCATCCACAAGGTCGTGCAGAAGTTCATCATGCAGCTCGAAGCCCAGCTTTCCGAACGGAATGTCACCTTCGACCTGCACGAGGATGCGATTTCGTGGCTGGCCGAGAAGGGCTACGACGAAAAGATGGGCGCCCGTCCGCTGGCGCGCGTCATCCAGGACGTCATCAAGAAGCCGCTTGCCAACGAGATCCTCTTCGGCAAGCTGAAGAAGGGCGGCGTCGTCAACGTCACCGTCGGACCGAAGGAAGACGGCAAGCCGGGCATCATCCTGGAAGCCGTATCGGACACCGCGCCGATCAAGCCGAAGCCGGAAGCCGAGGTCGTGCACCCCGAGGTGGACGACGAGGATGACGGCGAGCTGAAGACGAAGGCCAAGGCCAAGAAGGCCACGGTCAAGAAGTCGAAGGCAGCAGCGGTTGCCGAGCCCGAGGTAAAGAGCGCGCCGAAGAAGGGCGCGGTGCCAAGGGTGCCGAAGAAGTAAAGCGAATAGAAAAGGCGGCTCCCGGGCCGCCTTTTTCATGTCCGTTGCTTGCTGGGCGCGGCATCGACTTAGGCGAATGTTAAAAGCGATCGGCTATATCGGGCGATATTAGGAGCCTGATCCATGGTGTTTCTGCCGGCCGAGCGCATCATCGTCACTGTCATCGCCGCCCTTGCGGTGCTTGACGGCATCTTGCTGTGGTCGAAGGACGTCGGGATCGATGTCGTCGGTTATGCCGGCATGGTTGGCTGCGGCCTTGGCGCGATGGTGCTCGGGCAATTCTATCGCCACGTCAGGCACAACCCGTCCATTGCCGCAACGGCAACCGCCGCAGGCCTCTTCATCCTCTTCACTATCGTCGGATCGATCTTCAACTATCTGCTGCTGCCGATTGCTCGCGAGCCCGTCGATGTCGCGCTGGCGCGTTTCGACGCGTTCTTCGGTTTCGACTGGCCGCGCTTCGTCGAATGGGCATCGCATTATCCGCGTGTCGGGATGGCGCTTCAGGCGGTCTATGCGACATCGCTGCCGCAGCTGCTGGTCGTCATTTTCGTTCTGGGATTTTCCGGACGGCTGCGGCTTCTGCAGCATTTCCTTCTGACGGGTGTCATCGGCGCGCTGCTGGCCATTATCTGCTGGTCGTTCTTCCCGTCATTCGGCGCATCGTCGATCTACAGCCTTCCCAAGGCAGTGACCGATGCCGTGCCCTTGGCGGTTGGACCGGAGTATGGTGCCGAACTGGTGGCACTCGGCCGGACCGGTGCGACCTATATTTCGCCGAAGAACGTGCTCGGCGTCATCGGCTTTCCTTCGTTTCACACGGTCATGGCCGCGATGTCTGCGGTGTTCATGATGCGAATCCGCTGGATCGGCCCGATCTTTCTCGTTCTCAACGCGATGATGATGCCCGCCATCGTCATTCAGGGCGGGCACAATCTGGTGGACGTGATTGGCGGACTGGTGGTCTTCGTGATTGCCTATGGCCTTGCGGCCATCGCCTTGCTCCAGGCAGAAAGCGGTCCGGCGAAGACGCGAACCGCTTCTTCATCGATCAAAGCTCCGCTTTGATCTTCTCCGCATTCGCCGCCAGCACGGCGCCATCTTCCATCTGGCCGGAATGCGGCTTCAGCGCGATGCCGTCGTGGCGTGGGATGACGTGGAAGTGCAGGTGGAAGACGGTCTGGCCGGCCGCCGGTTCGTTGAACTGGCAGACGAAGACGCCGTCGGCGTCGAAGGCTTCCTTCACCGCGTTGGCGATCGTCTGGACAACGGGGATGGTCTTGGCCAGCGCTGCCGGATCGGCGTCGAGAAGATTGCGCGAGGCGGCCTTGGGCACGACAAGCACATGGCCCGGCGCCTGCGGCATCACATCCATGAAGGCTAGCGTGTGCTCGTCTTCGTAGACCTTGACCGAGGGGATCTCGCCACGCAGGATCTTGGCGAAGATGTTGTTGGTGTCGTAGGCCGCGCTCGTCATCTTGTCTCTCCTGATGGTGTCGTGTTCGCGTAGCGCGGCTGAGGCGAGGGCGTCAATCCTCCTGTAGCCGCTCGCCGCGACGGAACGGGCTGTGCTCGCTCAAAATCTCGTTCATGTGCTCGACGTCGTCGCGTTCGCGGGCGAGATAATCGCCGATCGCCTGGCGCAGGCCCGCATGGGCGACATAGTGGGCCGAGTGCGTTGTCACCGGCAGGTAACCTCGGGCCAACTTGTGCTCTCCCTGCGCGCCGGCCTCCACCCGCTTCAGCCCCTTGGCGAGCGCAAAGTCGATCGCCTGGTGATAGCAGACCTCGAAATGCAGGAAGGGATGATCCTCGATGCAGCCCCAGTGTCGGCCGTAAAGCGTTTCGGAACCGATGAAGTTGATGGCGCCGGCAACATAGCGGCCATTGTGCTTGGCCATGACAAGCAGGATATCCTCGGGCATGCGCTCGCCGATCAGCGAGTAGAATTCTCGCGTCAGATAGGGCCGCCCCCATTTGCGGCTGCCGGTATCCATGTAGAAGGTGAAGAACTGGTCCCAGATATCCTCGGTGAGGTCGCTGCCGGTCAGCCAGTCGATGCTGATGCCGTTTTCGAGTGCTGCGCGGCGTTCCTTGCGAAGCGCCTTGCGTTTGCGCGAAGCGAGCGTTTCCAGAAATTCATCGTGGTTGGCATAGCCTTCGTTGATGAAGTGGAACTGCTGGTCGGTGCGGTGCAGATACTCCTCGCTCTCCAGCACCGCCATCTCGTCGTCGGGCACGAAGGTGATGTGCGCGGAGGATACGCCAAGCCGTCGCACGACTTCCTTCAGGCTTTCCGCCATCGCGTCCTGTACGGCCAGACGCGGATAATCCTCGGCGACCAGAAGGCGAGGGCCGGTGGCGGGCGTAAAGGGGATCGAGCATTGCAGCTTCGGATAATAGCGTCCGCCGGCGCGTTCGAAGGCGTCGGCCCAGCCGTGGTCGAAGACATATTCGCCGCGGCTGTGGTTCTTCAGATAGCCGGGAAGGGCGCCGACGAGGCGTCCGTCTTCCGTCTCGAGCAGCATGTGGTGCCCGAGCCAGCCCGTCTCCGCGGTTGCCGATCCCGATTCCTCGAGCGACGACAGGAAGGCATGCGAGACGAAGGGGTTGTAGGCGATCGATGTGTTTGATCGGGAAGCCCCGGCGAGCTTGGACCAGCTCTCCGGGGAAATCGCGGTGAAAGACCGCTCTATGCGGATTGAAAGTTCATCAGTCATGGAGCGAATGCGAGACCGTTTCAATGATTTGGGGGCATTGCCAGTCTGCGCATATCTTGATGAAAAAGCGAGGGCTTGTTGAAAAAGCGAGCGTCAAACGGACGCGCGCGGGTCGAAGCCCTCGAAGGTCATCTGGTCGGCGTTTTCGAAAGTGTGCTTGCGCGCCTTCTCGTCACGAACCGTCCAGGTGATGACGACGATGCCCTTTTCGCGCTCTGCCGTGATGAAGGGGTTGGGCAGGTCGGCATAGAAATAGGAAATGAAGTCGAGACCATGTTTCATAGCCTTTTCATGGGCTTGGAACTCCTCAGGCTTGTTTCCGCCAGCCGTCAGCCCGATCGGGTAGGGCGCGTTCAGCGCCTTCAGTTCCTTCAGGAGCCAATGGTCGAAGCTCATCAGCGCAACCTGGCCTTCATAGCCCTCGAGCTCTTCCAGCACCGCCTCGACGAAGCCTTCATCGTCGGTTTCGCGGCCCTTGAGCTCGATCACGAGGGGCACTTTTCCCTTCACAAGTTCGAGAAGTTGGCGAAGCGTCGGGATCTTGTCGGCCGTTCCGCCGACCGAGAGCATGCCAAGTTCCTTCGATGTACGCTCGCGCACATCGCCCTTCAGATTGCAAAGGCGTTCGAGATTCTCATCGTGAAAGACGACGGGAACGCCATCCGAGGCGTAGTGCAGGTCGCATTCGATCGCAAAGCCGGCCTCGACCGCGCGCGCGAAAGCGGAAAGCGTGTTTTCCCAGACGACCTTGTTCTGGTCGTGATAGCCGCGGTGGGCAACGGGACGTTCCTTAAGCCATGCTGCAGAGGTCATTACGCGATTTCCATGATGGCATCGATTTCGACGGCGGCGTTCATAGGCAGCGCTGCCATGCCGACGGCGGCACGGGCATGCTTGCCGGCATCGCCGAGAACATTGGCGATCAGGTTCGATGCGCCGTTGATGACGAGGTGCTGCTCGACGAATTCAGGCACGGAGGCCACGAAGCCGTTCAGCTTGATCACGCGCTTGATGCGGCCAAGATCGCCGCCGAGTGCAGCACTTGCCTGCGCCAGGATGTTGATGACGCACAGTTCAGCGGCACGCTGGCCCGTGGCGACGTCGACATTGCGGCCGAGGTGGCCGGTAACCGCGATCTTGCCGTTTTCGATCGGCAACTGGCCGGAGATGTGCAGCACGTTGCCCGAGATGACGTAGGAAACGTAGTTGGCTGCGGGTGCTGCAGCCTGGGGCAGGGATATCCCCATCTCTTTGAGCCGTGCTGCGATCTGATCGGACATTTTCTTCTCCGCTTTTGTTGTGAATAGTTCTAAAACTATGCATCTGGGCTTGAATCAATTTTGTGACACGATCGAGCCTCGATTTAGCCGGATGCGTTCTTATAACATCGTTGGTGAGTCCAACAGGAGATTATCTATGGTCCGATCGAGTCTTGCCGCGCTGTTCCTTGCAGGCGTTTCGGCAACCGCTCATGCGGCGACACCCGCTGCCGGCGCAGTGATGGCCACGGGCCTGATCGCGCATCGGGCGATCTACGATCTGGAACTGAAGGATGCGTCGGAACGTTCCGGCATTTCGGGCATGTCCGGCCGCATGGTCTACGAGTTCGACGGCGACTATTGCACCGGCTACACCACGAAGTTCCGCTTTGTCACGCAGATCGATACAGGCGACGCCGTGCGCGTCAGCGATCAGCAGACCAACACGTTCGAGAACCTGAAGGACCGCAAGTTTACGTTCGACACCAAGTCCTTCACCGACGACCAGCTCGACAAGGAAGTGAACGGTGCGGCCCAGGACCAGGCCGACGGTACCAAGGTCGATCTGAAGCAGCCATCGAGCAAGGAGCTGCAGCTGGCCGCCAGCCGCTTCCCGACCGAGCATATGATGGACGTCATCAAGAACGCCAAGGCCGGCACCCGCCTGTTCGAGGCCCGCGTCTTCGATGGCTCGGATGATGGCGACAAGGCGCTGGCGACGACAACGGTTGTCGGCAAGGCGGTGACACCTGTCAGCGACGAGGCCGATGCTGGCAATGCCGGTGCCTTTTCCAAGACGAGCTTCTGGCCGGTGACCATTTCCTACTTCAACGAAAACACCAAGACCGACGCTCTTCCGGTCTATCGCATGTCGTTCAAGCTCTACGAGAACGGCATCACGCGCGACCTGACGATGGATTACGGCGATTTCGTCCTGACCGGAAAGCTCTCCAAGCTGGAGCTTCTGGACGCCAAAACCTCGCCTGTAAGTAATTGCACGCGTTGAACGATTTCGTCGTTTCAATTTGATACCGTATGCAAAGCGACGCGCTCTGTGCTAGACATCGCTCTATAGTGAGCATTGACGGCAAGCGGAGTGCATATATTGCCAGGCTTTAGAGTATCGATCGTGGCCGCGATGGCCTTGGCTGCTTCGGTGGGGGCAGCGGTGTTTACAAGTTCGATCTCCGCGGCCGATTGCGGCTCGACCGCTACGGCCGGTATTGATTGGGGCGGTTGCAGCAAGAAGAACCTGATGCTGCAGGGTGGCGATTTCCAGAAGGGAAATCTCGCCGACGCCGATTTCACGCTCACCAATCTCAGCCACACCAATCTCGCCGCCGCCAACCTGGAGAAGGCAACGCTGGTTCGCACCTGGTTTACCGGTTCCGACCTGACCAAGGCCAATTTCTCCAAGGTCGAGGCCTATCGTTCCGGCTTTGAGGGTGTGAATGCCGAGGGCGCCAATTTCACAGGCGCGGAGCTGCAGCGCGCCAATTTCAACGGCGCGACGCTGAAGGGCGTAAACTTCGAGAAAGCCGAGCTCGGCCGCGTCACCTTCAAGGGCGCCGATGTCACCGGCGCGAATTTCTCGCTGACCAACCTGTCGCGCGCCGATCTCAGCGGCGCCACCTTCACCGGTCCGATCTCGTTCGACCGCGCCTTCCTGTTCCTGACAAGGATTAGCGGACTGGATCTGTCGCAGGCGACCGGCCTCGACGAGGCGCAGGTGGCACTGGCCTGCGGCGATTCGAAGACCAAACTACCACAGGGCATGGCGACGCCGACAAGCTGGCCCTGCGACGCCGACTGATCCGCCCAAGGGTCGGGAATGTGCCTAAAGGCCGGGCATAGCGGTTATTTTGCCGATAAGGCTTGATTTTCCGGGGCGGGGAGGGTATGGCCCCCGCATTCCACACGTAAGGCATGGGATTGTCCGGGAGAAATCCGGATGGTTCCGCCCGGTGGCATTCTCGAAGAGAGTGCTGTTCGCCTTGCGGAGGTTCAACCGGAAAAGGATAACAAGGCATGGCATTGCCCGATTTTTCTATGCGCCAGCTGCTTGAAGCAGGCGTCCACTTTGGTCACCAGACTCACCGCTGGAACCCGAAGATGAAGCCGTACATTTTCGGCGATCGTAACAACATCCACATCATCGACCTCGCACAGACGGTTCCGCTTCTGTCGCGCGCTCTGCAGGCTGTTTCCGACACCGTAGCCCGTGGCGGCCGCGTTCTGTTCGTTGGCACCAAGCGCCAGGCTTCCGAGCTCATCGCTGACTCGGCCAAGCGTTCCGCTCAGTACTACGTCAACTCGCGTTGGCTCGGCGGCATGATGACCAACTGGAAGACGATTTCGAACTCGATCCAGCGTCTGCGCAAGCTCGACGAGATCCTGTCTTCGGAACAGTCCGGCTACAATAAGAAAGAGCGCCTGAACCTCGAGCGCGAGCGCGAAAAGCTCGACAAGGCTCTCGGTGGTATCAAGGACATGGGCGGCACGCCGGACCTGATGTTCATCATCGATACCAACAAGGAAAAGATCGCGATCGACGAAGCCAAGCGCCTCGGCATCCCGGTTGTCGCGATCATCGACTCGAACTGCGACCCGGACCTGATCGACTATCCGATCCCCGGCAACGACGACGCTTCGCGCGCCATCGCCCTCTACTGCGACCTGATCTCGCGCGCTGCCATCGACGGTATCGCTCGTCAGCAGAGCTCGTCGGGCCGTGACCTCGGTGCATCGATCGAAGCTCCGGCTGAGCCGGCGCTCGAAGGCGAAGCCGAAGCCTGATAAAAGAAGCAGGTGGATCGATTGGTCCGCCGTGCTTTCCAGAGATTGGGAAAAGGCCGCTCGCGACTTTCATGAAGTTGGGCGGCCTTGACCATTTCAGGCGAGGGGAAAAAGTCTCTCGCCATTTGAGTTTCGTTATGACGCGTCATTCATCACGCTGTCATACATACAGGTACATTTCGTGCCTCAATCCGGTGCCGCACCGCCTTTCGCGGGCCACCGTTTGAACCGACAAGAGGAAGCTTATGACCGAGATTACGGCTGCACTGGTGAAGGAACTGCGCGAGAAGTCCGGCGCAGGCATGATGGACTGCAAGAAGGCGCTGGTGGAAAACAACGGCGACATCGAAGCATCGATCGACTGGCTCCGCGCAAAGGGCATCTCGAAGGCCGACAAGAAGGCTGGTCGCGCTGCTGCTGAAGGCCTCGTTGCCATCGCCGGCGCCGGCCACAAGGCTGTTGTCGTCGAGCTCAACTCGGAAACCGACTTCGTTGCCCGTAACGACGCCTTCCAGGATCTGGTTCGTGGCATCGCCAACGTTGCCCTGACGACCGACGGTTCGGTTGAAGCCATCTCGGCTGCGACCTACCCGGCATCCGGCAAGCCGGTCGCCGACACGATCAAGGACGCGATCGCCACCATCGGCGAAAACATGACGCTGCGCCGCTCTGCCAAGCTCGAAGTCGAACACGGCGTTGTTGCGACCTACATCCACAACGCTGCCGGCGACGGCATCGGCAAGCTCGGAGTTCTGGTTGCCCTGAAGTCGGAAGGCGACAAGGCTGTCCTGACCTCGATCGGTCGCCAGGTTGCCATGCACATCGCTGCGACCAACCCGCTCGCGATCCGCGCTGAAGAAGTCGACGCTACCGTTGCAGAACGCGAACGTAACGTCTTCATCGAACAGGCTCGCGAATCCGGCAAGCCGGAAGCCATCATCGAAAAGATGGTCGACGGCCGCATGCGCAAGTTCTTCGAAGAAGTTGCTCTTCTCTCGCAGGCTTTCGTCATCAACCCCGACCTGACGGTCGGTGCTGCTGTTGAGGCCGCTGCCAAGGAAGCCGGCGCCAAGATCGAAGTCGTCGGCATGGCGCGCCTCCTGCTCGGCGAAGGCGTCGAGAAGGAAGAGAGCGATTTCGCTGCTGAAGTGGCTGCTGTCGCCAAGAGCTGATCGTCCTATATATGTGAAAACAGAAGGGCATCGCGTGACAACGCGGTGCCCTTCGTGTATCCGGCACTCAGCGGTAATATACGAGGAGCCAAGATGTCGTCAGAGCCTGTCTACAAACGTGTTCTACTCAAGGCTTCCGGCGAAGCCCTCATGGGCAGCCAGGGATTTGGAATCGATGTAGCGGTGGCCGACCGCATTGCGGCCGACATAGCCGAAGCGCGGCAGATGGGTGTGGAAGTCGGCGTCGTCGTCGGCGGCGGCAACATCTTCCGCGGCGTGGCCGTCGCTTCCAAGGGCGGTGACCGCGTCACGGGCGACCACATGGGCATGCTCGCGACCGTCATCAACGCGCTGGCGCTGGCGACCTCGCTGCGCAAGCTCAACATCGATACCGTGGTGCTGTCGGCGATCGCCATGCCGGAGATTTGCGAGAGCTTCTCGCAGCGCGCCACGCTTTATCATCTGTCGCTGGGCCGTGTGGTGATCTTCGCCGGTGGTACCGGCAACCCGTTCTTCACGACCGACTCGGCCGCTGCCCTTCGCGCCGCCGAAATGGGCGCCGAAGCGATCTTCAAGGGCACGCAGGTCGACGGTATCTATTCGGCCGATCCGAAGAAGGTGCCCGATGCCACGCGCTTCGACCAGCTGACGCACAAGGAAGTGCTCGACAAGGGCCTCGCTGTCATGGACGTTGCGGCGGTCGCACTCGCACGCGAAAATTCCATTCCGATCATCGTCTTCTCGATCCACGAGAAGGGCGGTTTTGCTGAAATCCTCCGGGGCGGCGGTCTGAAGACCATCGTTACCGACAACTGACAGAGTGGCGGCGCCCAAAGCGCGCCGCAGCTTCTACCGAGACGGGAGCACTGCTATGAGTGAAGGCATCGACATCAACGACATCAAGCGCCGCATGGATGGCGCGATCAACGCGTTCAAGAGCGATATCGCATCGCTGCGCACCGGTCGCGCATCAGCGAACATTCTCGACCCAGTCACGGTCGAAGCCTATGGTTCGCGCGTGCCGCTCAACCAGGTCGCGAACGTGACCGTGCCGGAGCCGCGCATGCTCGGCATTTCGGTCTGGGACAAGTCGATGGTCGGCGCGGTGGATCGTGCGATCCGCGAAGCCAATCTTGGCCTCAACCCGATCGTCGACGGCCAGAATCTGCGCATTCCGCTGCCCGAACTCAACGAAGAGCGCCGCAAGTCGCTCGTCAAGGTCGCACACGACTATGCCGAGAAAAGTAAGGTTGCGATTCGCCATGTTCGCCGTGACGGCATGGACGGCCTTAAGAAAGCCGAAAAGGACGGTGTCATAGGGCAGGACCTGAGCCGCTCGCAGTCGGATCGTGTGCAGAAGATGACAGACGACACGATTTCTGAGGTCGACCGCTTGCTTGGCGAGAAGGAAAAGGAAATCATGCAGGTCTAAGGCGCAAAGCGCCTGCGCCTTGGACTGTAAAAACCGGACGGGAAATGTTGGAAAGAACATTTGTGACTGTGCCAGAACACGTTGCCATCATCATGGATGGCAACGGTCGATGGGCAAAGCAGCGGGGGTTGCCGCGCACCATGGGGCATCGCAAGGGCGTTGACGCCGTGCGTGAGACCGTGCGCGCAGCGGGCGACATCGGGGTCAAGTATCTCACTCTCTTCGCCTTCTCGTCGGAGAACTGGCGCCGTCCGGAAACCGAGGTGTCGGACCTTTTGGGGCTGCTGAAGGCGTTCATCCGCCGCGACCTCGCCGAACTGCACAAGCAGAACGTGCGCGTGAAGATCATCGGCGATCGCCACAGCTTGCAGAACGACATTCTCGACCTCTTGATCGACGCCGAAGAGACCACAAAGGCCAACACGGCGCTCACGCTGATCATCGCCTTCAACTATGGCTCGCGCGACGAGATCGCCCGCGCCATGGCGAGCCTGGCTCGCGATGTCGAGCAGGGGCGGCTGCGCTCGCAGGATATCACGCCGGCGCTCATCAATGCCCGGCTGGACACGGCAGGCATCCCGGATCCCGACCTCATCATCCGCACCAGCGGCGAAGAGCGCCTGTCGAACTTCCTGCTTTGGCAGGCGGCCTATTCCGAATTCATCTTCATTCCCGATTACTGGCCGGATTTCAGCCGCGAGACGCTTTACGCGGCGCTCGAGACCTTCGCGTCGCGTAATCGACGCTTTGGTGGCCTGGTTGCCGAAACCGCGGCGGCGGTGGGAACCTGATGCAACGCGAACTGCAGCTTCGTATCATCTCGGGCATCATCCTCGCCGTCATCGTGCTTGCCGCGACGTGGTATGGCGGGCTCGCCTTCAGCCTGCTGTCGGCCCTGATCGGGCTTCTGATCTATTATGAGTGGTCGACGATCACCCGCCTTGCCAGTGAGCAGCCGGTTGCCAATGCGATCGGCTGGATCGGGCAGGCGGCGATTGCCGTTGCTGTTGTATCCGGCACTGTCGGCTACTCGCTGATCCTTCTCCTGTTGTTCTTTGCCATCGCAGTCGGCTTTGTCGTCACGCGCGGCGTATCGCGCTGGTTCCCGGCCGGGATCGTCTATGCCGGGCTGACCGGGATCGCGCTGGCTAATATTCGCGGCAGCGATGCAGCCGGCCTGCACGCGATGCTCTTCGTATTCGCCGTCGTCTGGGCGACCGACATCCTCGCCTACTTCATCGGCCGCGCCATTGGCGGGCCGAAGCTGGCACCAAGGATCTCTCCCGGCAAGACATGGTCGGGTGCGATCGGCGGCGCCGTCTGCGCGGTCGTTGCAGGTGTGCTGGTCGCTTACGCGGCATTTCCCGATGGCATAGCGCTGGCGGCCTTGGTAGCGCTGGTGCTGTCCGTCTGCAGCCAGTCTGGCGACCTCTTCGAATCCTTCATCAAGCGCCGCTTCGGCGTCAAGGATTCCAGCCGTCTCATTCCGGGGCATGGCGGGGTCATGGACCGGGTTGACGGGCTCATTTTCGCCTGTTTTGCGGCGTTCTTGCTTGCCGGGCTTTTTTCGCTGATAAAGGGCGGAGAAATGGCGTCGCTGGGCGCAGCCTTGTTCGGCGGATAATGTCGATAGAGGCTGACGGAAGGATTTTATGGCAGGCTTGACCGAAATTTTTGGGTTTCTGACGGGATATATCGTTCCTTTCGTGCTCGTGCTTTCTCTCTTGGTGTTCGTGCACGAGATGGGGCACTACCTCGTCGGTCGCTGGAGCGGCATCCGCATTCTGGCGTTTTCGGTCGGGTTTGGTCCCGAACTCTTGGGCTTCACCGACAAGCATGGAACGCGCTGGAAGCTCTCGCTGATCCCGCTTGGCGGCTATGTCCGCTTCTTCGGCGACGAGGATGCGTCGAGCAAGCCTGATGAGGACAAGCTCGCGCAGATGTCGGACGAGGAGCGCGCGCGGTCCTTCGCCGGCGCCAAGCTCTGGAAGCGTGCGGCAACCGTCGCCGCCGGCCCGATCGCCAACTTCATCCTGGCGATCGCCATCTTCACCGTCCTGTTTTCGATCTACGGCCGCTCGGTCGCGGATCCCGTCGTGGCGGAAGTCAAGCCGGGCAGCGTTGCCGCCGAGGCCGGCGTCGTGCCGGGCGATCTGTTGATCGCCATCGACGGCTCCAAGGTGCAGACTTTCGACGACGTGCGCCGCTACGTCAGCATCCGCCCCATGCAGCGCATCGTCGTGACGATCGAGCGCAACGGCGAGAAGATCGATGTCCCGATGGTGCCCGCGCGCACCGACATGACCGACCAGTTCGGCAACAAGATCGAGATCGGCCTGATCGGTATCGTCACCAATCAGGACGTCGGACACTTCCGCCAGCAGACCTACACGCCGCTTGAAGCGCTGCATGAGGGAACGCTGCAGACCTGGCACATCGTCACCGGTACCTTCAAATATATCGGCAATCTGGTGTCCGGTTACATGAAGCCCGACCAGCTCGGTGGCCCGATCCGTGTCGCGCAGGCATCCGGCCAGATGGCGACGCTGGGCGTTGCAGCTTTGCTTCAGCTGGCCGCCGTATTGTCTGTTTCGATCGGATTACTCAACCTGATGCCGGTTCCGGTACTTGATGGCGGGCATCTGATGTTCTATGCGATTGAAGCTGTGAGGGGAAAGCCGTTGGGATCGTCGGCCCAGGAGATTGCGTTTCGCATCGGACTGGCCATGGTTCTGAGCCTGATGGTTTTTGCCACGTGGAACGATATTAGTGCTCTGATCGGCTGATTGCAGGACGAGGGAAAATTACGATTTATTTACGATGTTTCAAAGCTGTAGTGGCGAAAGCGTCACGCTTTGAAATGAAGTAAACAGAAATTAACTAGCTCCCTTGCTTGTATATCAAAAGCGGGTAAAACGACACACGTGACCGGAATCGGGGGACGCCTGGTGATGGGGACGAGAAAAAAGGTAATGGGTGAAATGAAGGCTGGTTCAAGATTTTTGAACGCAGTATCGGCGGTTGCGCTGTCTGCAGGTATCGTTGCGTCGGGAGCGGGTGCGACAGTGTTCATCTCGGCTTCTGCTGCCGAGGCTGCAGTCATTCAGCGTGTTGACGTCCGTGGTGCAAACCGCGTCGGCGCCGAAGCTGTGCGGTCCAACCTCACGATCCAGCCCGGCCGGAGCTTCTCCAACACCGACATCGACGACTCCGTAAAGCAGCTCTACGACACGGGCTACTTCTCCGACGTCAAGATCTCCGTTTCCGGCAGCACGCTGGTTGTGACCGTTGAGGAAGCTCAGCTCATCAACCAGGTCGTGTTCAACGGCAACCGCAAGATCAAGGATGACAAGCTCGCAGCGGTCGTCAAGACGCAGTCTTCCGGCGCTTACAACGAGACCCAGATCCAGGCCGACATCCAGTCGATCAAGGACGCTTATGCAGCGACCGGTCGCAGCGAAGTCGAAGTGACGACGCAGGTCGTTCCGCTCGGTCAGGGCCGCGTCAACCTCGCATTCGTCATCAATGAAGGCGACCGCACGAAGATCGACTCGATCAACTTCGTCGGCAACAACGCCTACAGCTCTGGCCGCCTCGCATCGGTCATTGCCACCAAGCGAAGCAACTTCCTGTCCTTCCTGACCCGCAAGGACGTCTACAGCGCTGACAAGCTGCACGCAGACGAAGAAGCGCTCCGCCAGTTCTATTACAACCGTGGTTACGCCGACTTCCGCATCGTGTCTTCGGACGCTGCGTTCGACGAGGCGACCAACAAGTACACGCTGACCTTCAACATCGAAGAAGGCCCGCGTTACGATTTCGGCGCAATCTCTGTCCAGTCCACCGTTCAGGGTGTCGACGGCGCGCAGCTTCAGGGTCTCGTTCGCACCCATGAAGGCCAGGTCTACAACGCCAAGGAAGTTCAGAAGTCGATGGAAGCGATTTCGGATCAGGTGGCTTCGGCCGGCTATCCGTTCGCTCGTGTCACGCCCCGTGGCAACCGCGACCTCAACAACAACACCATCGGCGTCGAATACCTCGTCGACCAGGGCGAAAAGGCCTACGTCGAGCGTATCGAAATCCGCGGCAACAGCCGTACGCGTGACTACGTCATCCGTCGCGAGTTCGACATGAGTGAAGGCGACGCCTTCAATCAGCAGATGATCACCAGAGCCAAGCGTCGCCTTGAGGCTCTCGGCTATTTCTCGACCGTCAACATCTCGACCCAGCCTGGCAGCTCGCCGGACCGCGTTGTCGTTGTTGTCGACGTTCAGGACCAGGCAACCGGTTCGTTCGGTATCGGCGCGGGTTACGCTGCCGGCGGCGACGGCCTGCTGCTCGAAGCCTCGATCGAAGAGAAGAACTTCCTCGGACGCGGCCAGTACATCAAGGTGTCTGCCGGCGGTGGTCAGGAAGGTTCGCGTACCTACGGCCTGAACTTCACCGAGCCTTACTTCCTCGGCTATCGTCTGGCTGTCGGCTTCGACATCAACCACAGCGAGACGTCGAGCAACGACAACTACGACTACGAAGAAAACAACGTCGTTCTGCGCGCCACCGCGCCGATCACCGAAGATCTGGCGACGACGTTCCGCTATAACTACAAGCAGATGAAGTACGATCCGTCGGGATCGCTCTCCGATCTGTCCACGCCTTACCAGGACCTCGTCAACAACAGCCCGTGGGTAAAGTCGTCTGTGTCGCAGACGCTGACCTACAACACGCTGGACGACATGGTTCTGCCGCGTGAAGGTATCTACGCCAGCCTGACGCACGAAATCGCCGGCCTCGGCGGTGACTCGCAGTTCTACAAGATCTACGGCAAGGCGCGTTACTATCACACGCTCGCTGACGACGCCGACATCATCGGCTCGGTTGCGGGTTCTGCGGGTTACGTCGTCGGCTTCGGCAAGGATCTGCATGTCTTCGACCAGTTCACGCTGACGAACGGCGACATCCGCGGCTTCGAGAACAAGGGTATCGGCCCACGCGTTGGCGGCGGTCCGGATGATCCGCTCGGCGGCACGACCTACTTCACCGTTTCGGCTGAAGCATCGTTCCCGCTTCCGGCTTTCCCGCGTGACTTCGGTCTTCGCGGCGCGGTCTTCGCGGACGCTGGTACGCTCTTTGGCAACAAGGTCAACGTCAGCGGTTCCGAGTTCGTGAACGGCGAAGATGCTTCGCTGCGCGCTTCCGTCGGTGTCGGCATCGTCTGGAACTCGCCGTTCGGCGCTCTGCGCGTCGACTACGCGATCCCGGTCCTGAAGGAAGACTACGACAAGGTTCAGCACTTCAAGTTTGGCATCAACAACCAATTCTGATATCGGCAGTCCGGAACCGTAAAATCGAATTCCGTTCTGGAGATTTGCCGATGGAGCAAACCTATTTCTTTCCGCCCCATGACGGTGTGAAGCTCTCGGAGCTAGCGCAATTTCTTGGGGCGGAACTTGCCGACCCCAATCATGCCGATATCGTGATCCGTTCCGTTTCGCCCGTAAGCCGGGCGAAAGCGGGCGATCTCTGTTATGTCATTTCCAAGAAGAGCAAGGACGAACTCGTAACCTGCGAGGCGTCCGCTGTGCTGGTGAGTTCGGCATTGCAGTCGATCGTGCCGGCGCATGTGCCTGTTCTCGTGTCGAAAAACGCCCATGCCGCGTTCGCGATGGCCGGTGGGCTGCTCTATCCGAACGCCTTGACGCCACAGCGGTTGCGGTCTGTGGGCGCTGATGTTTCCGACCGTGCGTCCGTCGATCCGACGGCGAGACTCGAAGCGAATGTCGAGATCGAGCCGTTTGCCGTAATTGGCGCTCATGCCGAGATCGGTGAGGGCACGCGCATCGGCGCCGGCGCCGTCATCGGACCAGGCGTCAAGATCGGCCGCGATTGCACGATCGCCAGCGGTGCCAGCATCCTGTGCTCGCTGGTGGGCAATCGCGTGATCATCCACAATGGCGCGCGCATCGGCCAGGATGGTTTCGGCTATGCGCCGGGTCCTCGGGGCATGATCAAGATCGTGCAGATTGGCCGCGTCATCCTGCAAGACGACGTCGAGGTTGGTGCCAACACGACGATCGATCGCGGCACGATGGATGACACTGTCATCGGCGAGGGGACGAAGATCGACAACCTCGTCCAGATTGGCCACAATGTTCGCATCGGCCGTCATTGTGCCGTTGTCTCGCAGGTCGGCATCGCCGGAAGTGCGATTATCGGCGATGGCGTGCAGATCGGTGGTCATTCCGGCATTCGAGGCCATATAACAATTAACGACGGTGCCCAGATCGCTGCCATGAGCGGCGTAGTGTCCGACATCCCCGCTGGGGAGCGCTACGGCGGCATACCTGCACGACCGGCGCATGACTTTTTGCGCGAAGTCGCGGCAGTCATGATGCGGACGACGGGCCCCAAGAAAACGGGAGAAAAGAATGGCTGAAGAAGTCAAGAAGTCGCTTTCCTCGGCTGACATCATCGAAATCATGAAGTTGCTGCCGCATCGCTATCCGTTCCTGCTGGTCGACAAGATCATCGACATCGACGGCGACGATTCGGCAATCGGCATCAAGAACGTGACGGCAAACGAGCCGCATTTCACCGGACACTTCCCGGAGCAGCCAATCATGCCAGGCGTCCTGCTGGTCGAAGGTATGGCCCAGACGGCCGGCGCGATCTGTGCCAAGAAGGAAGGCGAAAGCGGCAATCTGGTCTACTTCATGACCATCGACAACGCCCGTTTCCGCAAGCCCGTGGTTCCTGGCGATCGGGTGGAGTACCATGTCGTCAAGCAGAAGCAGCGTGGCAACATCTGGAAGTTCCACTGTGATGCGAAGGTCGATGGAGCGCTGGTCGCCGAAGCCGATATTGGCGCGATGATCGTGCGCAAGGATCACGCATGAGCACGATCGCAGCCAGTGCCAGCATTCATCCGATGGCAGTCGTCGAAGACGGCGCCGTAATCGGCGAGAACGTCAAGATCGGTCCGTTCTGCCATGTCGGCCCGCGGGTCGTGCTTGGCGATAACACCGAAATGCTCCCGCATTCGATCGTCAGCGGCATCACAACGCTTGGCAAGGGATGCCGGATTTTCCCGATGGCCGTTATCGGCGGCGATCCGCAGAGCGTTCATCACGGTGGCGAAGAGACGACCTTGACGGTCGGCGACAATTGCACGATGCGCGAAGGTGTGACGATCAACACCGGCACCGCCGACTTCGGCGGCAAGACCATCGTTGGCGACAACAACCTGTTTCTCGCGAACTCGCACATCGCCCATGACTGCCGCGTCGGCAACCACGTCATCATGTCGAACAACGTGATGCTTGCAGGCCACGTCGTTATCGAGGATCGCGTGATCCTGGGCGGCGGTTGCGCCGTGCACCAGTTCACCCGCGTCGGCCGTCATGCGTTCGTCGGTGGCTTGTCGGCTGTCAGCTACGACGTCATTCCGTATGGCATGCTGAACGGCAACCCCGGTCTTCTCGGCGGCCTCAACGTGGTCGGCATGACGCGTGCAGGCATCGACCGCGCCACGATCCATATCGTGCGCCGTGCCTACAAGGCGATCTTCGAGACCGAAGGCAATCTGCGCGACAACGCCGCTGCCATCCGCGAGGAATTCGCCGATTGCGAGCAGGTCGTCCAGATCCTCGACTTCATCGCCGCCGAAAGCGATCGCGCGCTCTCTTCTCCGACGCGGGGACAGAAGGGATAAACCTTGTCTCCAACAAGTGACACGGCAAAAGGCCGCCTGGCGATCATCGCCGGCAGCGGCTTTCTGCCGTCCTATGTCGCCGAAGCCGCCAAGAGCGCCGGCGAAAACCCGCTGATCATCGCGCTGAAAAACGAGACCGACCGCTCATGGGAAGGTTTCGAGCACGCTATTGTCGGGGTCGGCGATTTCGCCGCCATCGACGGCATGCTGGACAGCCATCGCATTGACCGGGTCGTGATGTCCGGCGCGGTACGCAGGCGGCCGGAATGGCGCGAGGTTCGCCCGACGCTGAAGACGCTCGCAAGCATCCCCTCGACCATTCGCACGCTGCTCTCAGGCGGCGATGACACCGTGCTGCGCATGGTGATCGGGCTGATCGAAAAGAACGGCCGCCGCGTGATCGGCGTGCAGGAGATCGCACCGGATCTTCTGGCCTCGGTCGGTCCGCTCGGCGCGATTGCGCCATCAGCCGAGGACGTCAAGGATATCGCCAAGGCGGGGTCGGCAGCAGACGCGCTCGGCCGGCTGGACGTCGGGCAGGGCGCCGTCTCTGTTGGCGGCCGCATCGTGGCGCTCGAGGGTGTCGAGGGAACGGACAGCATGTTGCAGCGTGTCGCCGATCTGCGCGCCGCCGGCCGCATCTCGTCGCGCCGTCGCGGCGTGCTCGTCAAGCTCTGCAAGCCGCAGCAGGACCTGCGCGCCGATCTGCCGTCGATCGGCATCTCGACCATCGAGAATGCCAGCAAGGCCGGCCTGGCGGGCGTGGCGATCGAGGCTGGGCGCGCGCTGATTCTGGATCGCCCGGCAGTCATATCGGCGGCAAAGGAAGCCGGTATCTTCGTCTGCGGTCTGGATCGTGGATTGCCATCCTGGGGGCTTGAATGAGCGTGCGTGCATTGAAGGTCGCGATCATCGCGGGCGAAGTCTCCGGTGATCTTCTGGCGGCCGATCTGATCGCCGCGCTGAAGCAGCAATATGCGGGGCCAGTCGAGCTCATCGGTGTCGGTGGCGAGGGGCTGCAGGCGCAGGGCCTGACATCGCTGTTCGATTTCTCCGAGCTGTCGATCATGGGCATCACCCAGGTTCTCGCGAAGCTTCCGACGCTGGTCAAGCGCATCCGCCAGACAGCTGCGGCCGTCATTGCCGCCAAGCCCGACGTGCTCGTCATTGTCGACAGCCCCGATTTCACCCACCGCGTCGCCAAGCGCGTGCGCACGGCGCTGCCTGACCTGCCTGTCGTCAACTACGTCTGTCCGAGCGTCTGGGCGTGGAAAGAATACCGTGCGCAGCGCATGCTGCCCTATATCGACCATGTGCTGGCCGTGCTGCCTTTCGAGCCCGAGGTGATGCGCAAGCTCGGCGGTCCGCCGACAAGCTATGTCGGCCATCGCCTGACCGCCGATGTCGATGTTCTCGCGACCCGCAAGGCGAGGGCGGCAAGCAAGCCGCGCCCGGCACATGAGCCGAAGACGATCATGCTCCTGCCGGGCTCGCGCGGATCCGAGATCACGAAGCTCTTGCCCTATTTCGGCGACGCAGTGGCCGAGCTCTCTGCCCGCAACGATGGCATGCGCTTTGTGCTGCCCACGGCCCCGCGCCGCGAGGCCATGGTGCGAGAAATCATCAAGGACTGGCCGGTCAAGCCCGAGGTGGTGACAGGCAAGGACGACAAGTGGAAAGCCTTCGCCGAGGCCGACGCCGCCATGGCCGCATCCGGCACGGTTATCCTGGAGCTGGGGCTCGCAGGCGTTCCCACCGTCTCGGCCTACAAGACCGATTGGATCATCAAGCTGATGACCGGCAAGATCAAGATCTGGACGGCGGCGATCCCGAACCTCGTCGCGGATTATGCTGTCGTGCCCGAGTATATCAACGAGGTCGTGCGCGGCGCGAGTTTCACGCGCTGGGCCGAGAAGCTCTCATCCGACACCTTGCCGCGCCGCTCGATGATGGAGGGCTACGATCTCGTCTGGGAGCGGATGCAGACCGAAAAACCGCCCGGCGTTCACGCCGCGGAAATCGTGCTTGACGTGCTGAAAAACAAAAAACCCGGTCAAAACTGACCGGGTTTCTTTTTGAGCTTCGATGCGTCGAGCTTAACGCTTGGAAACCGGAACGTAGTCGCGCTGCGCTTCGCCGATGTAGAGCTGGCGCGGACGGCCGATACGCTGCTGCGGATCTTCGATCATTTCGTTCCACTGAGCGATCCAGCCGACGGTGCGGGCGAGAGCGAACAGAACGGTGAACATGGTCGTGGGGAAGCCGAGAGCCTTGAGCGTGATACCCGAATAAAAGTCGATGTTCGGATAGAGCTTCTTCTCGATGAAGTATGGATCGGTCAGCGCGATGCGCTCGAGTTCCATGGCGACGTCGAGCAACGGATCGTCCTTGATGCCGAGCTCGCCGAGCACTTCATGCGTCGTCTTCTGCATGATCTTGGCGCGCGGGTCGTAGTTCTTGTACACGCGGTGGCCAAAGCCCATCAGGCGGAACGGATCATTCTTGTCCTTGGCGCGGGCGATGTACTCAGGAATGCGGTCGACCGTGCCGATTTCCTGCAGCATGTTGAGCGCTGCTTCGTTGGCGCCGCCGTGGGCAGGGCCCCAGAGGCAGGCAATGCCTGCCGCGATGCAGGCGAACGGGTTTGCACCCGAGGAGCCGGCGAGACGAACGGTGGACGTCGAAGCGTTCTGCTCGTGGTCGGCGTGCAGGATGAAGATGCGGTCCATGGCGCGGGCAAGCACCGGATTGACCACATATTCCTCGCAAGGAACGGCAAAGCACATGCGCAGGAAGTTCGACGCGTAGTCGAGATCGTTCTTCGGGTAAACGAAGGGCTGGCCGATATGGTACTTGTAGGCCATGGCGGCGATCGTCGGCATCTTGGCGATCATGCGAAGCGAAGCGACCATGCGCTGGTGCGGATCGGTGATGTCGGTGCTGTCGTGGTAGAATGCCGACAGGGCGCCGACGCAGCCGCACATGACGGCCATCGGATGCGCGTCGCGGCGGAAACCGGTGAAGAAGCGGCTCATCTGCTCGTGCACCATGGTGTGGTGCGTGACGCGGTAGTCGAAGTCCTTCTTCTGCGCGGCGGTCGGCAGTTCGCCGTAGAGAAGCAGGTAGCAGACTTCGAGGAAGTCGCCCTGTTCGGCCAGCTGCTCGATCGGGTAACCGCGATGGAGCAGAACGCCCTCGTCGCCGTCGATATAAGTGATTTTCGATTCACAGGATGCGGTCGAGGTGAAACCAGGATCGTACGTGAAGGAAGCCGTGTTCTTGTAGAGGGCGCCGATATCGATGACATCAGGGCCGATCGTGCCGCTCTTGACCGGCAGGTCGACTGTCTTCTCACCGAGTTTCAGTGTTGCGCTTTGATCCGTCATTCTGATCCTCCAAACTGGCGGTTGGCGCCTTAAAAGCGCCATAGGGTTAAGCGTCGTCTGCGATAGCTATATGATCGCGCGCCTAATGCCAAGTTACCGTGATGCCATTTTGTGCATCGCAGTATCAACTTTTAAGCACTCCAGCGATGTCGTCTCCGCATAGCGGAAGTCAATGATAAACCTGACATTTTTGATGGTTTTATTTCCCGTTTGAATTCAAACGATTATAGTTGCGTTTCGGCTCCACCGGCCTCATTCTGATTGCAGGTCAGGGTGGCTTTCGGGTGTCGTTGCATGCCGGAGTTGAATGCCAGTCACGTCGTTTTGATGCCACCCGAAGCGGCGCAAATTGCCAATTTGCCGGCCGTAACAGGGCAAAATGCCCGTGCCATAATGACGCGCGCGCCATTGACGCAGTCGACGTCGGGTTTTCTGAGTCGCGCAAGCCGAGGGATCAATCGTCAGGCATCCTTCGCAGCACAGGCATTCAGCACGGAATTCGACCACGGCCGCTTTTTCCTGGCGTCGCCCGTCTTCCTCGGCGCTGGCGCCGTCGCCTGGTTCCGGCTCGCCGTCGATATGCCCCCTATGCGGCTCCTTGCCTGGGCTATCCTCTTCGGTCTCGTCTTTGTCTTGGCCGGCGCTGCGCGCGTCGCGACCCGCCGCGTGGCGATATCAGGCCTGCTTGTCGTCCTCGGCATGTTCGCGGCGCAACTCGAGACGTGGCGCGCTGATACCATCGTTCTCGACACACCGGTGACCACGACTGTGACCGGCCGCGTGGAACGGCGCGAGGGAGATGACAACGGCCGCTGGCGCTACATCGTCAGGGTAACGCGCACGGACGAGCCCGCGCTCAAGCGTTCGCCGCAGCAGGTCTCGCTCGTCGCGCGTGCAGGAGAGCCCGTCGCGGTCGGCGGATGGCTCAGAGGCCGTGTGCGCCTGACGCCGCCAGCCGGACCTGCGCTCCCCGAACTGAACGATTTCGCCTTCTCCGCCTATTTCGACGGCATCGGCGCCAACGGCTTCTTCTACGGCGTTCCGCAGCCCATCGCGTCGCAGACCGATATCGCCGATCTCTCTGCCGCCGATCGCGCCGTGGAATGGCTCTACGGCTTGCGCAGCAGTATTGGCGACCGCATTCGCAGCATCCTGCCTGATGATACCGGCGCCTTCGCCGCCTCGCTTGTCACCGATGAGAGACGCGCTATCTCCAACGAGACGACGGAGGCCCTGCGCCAATCCGGCCTCGCGCATATCGTCGCGATCTCGGGCCTCAACATGGCGCTGTCGGCCGGCATCTGCTTTGTCGGGCTGCGGCTGTTCTTTGGACTGTTTCCTGGCTTCGCGCAGGCCTATCCGACCAAGAAGCTCGCCGCCGGCAGCGCGCTTCTGGCGCTGACCGCCTATTACATGATCTCGGGCTTCGCCGTCTCCGCCGAGCGCGCCTTTATCATGATGGCGATCATGCTGGTCGCGGTGCTGTTCGATCGCCCCTCGATCAGCCTGCGCAACATCGCGCTCTCGGCGCTGCTGATCATCCTGATGTCACCATCGGAGGTGCTGGGCCCCAGCTTCCAGATGTCCTACGCCGCGACGCTGGCGCTGGTCGCGGGCTTTGCTGTCTGGACTAGGAGGCGGCATCGCGAAAGCGTTTTTCTCACGCATCCCGCGATAAAGCCGGTCATGGTCACGCTTCGCTTCTTTGGCGGCATCGCGCTGACCTCGATGATCGGCGGTTTCTCGACGGCGCTGTTTTCGATCGAGCATTTTCATCGGCTGAGCGGCTACGGCCTTCCCGCCAACCTGCTTGCAATGCCCGTTATCTCCTTCATCGTCATGCCTTTCGGAATGCTCGCGATGTTGGCGACGCCCTTTGGTCTGGACGCGCCACTATGGACCGTCGCCGGCTTCGGGCTGGATCTGGTGATCGACATCGCCAAGATGGTTTCCGGCTGGGGCGGCAGTGTCGATATCGGGCGGATACCGGAATGGTATTTCCCGATCGCCGTGCTCGGCTTCCTAGTCTGGGGGCTGATGCGGACACGGCTGCGATGGATCGGCGCTGTGGGAGCCGCGCTTGCAACGCTCGTCGTTGTTCTGCTGCCTGCGGCACCTGCGCCCGAGCTGGTCGTCTCCGAGGATGGGAGCCTCGTGGCGGCAGTCACAGGCGACGGCCTCGCCAGCAACCGCGAACGCCCGCCCGACTTCATCTTCGGGCAATGGCAACGCGCGCTCGCGATCGAAGAACACAAGCCGCCTGACATGCTTGAAGGCGAGGCCTTGCCCATCCCGAAGAGGGGAGAGCCGCGACCAAGGCTGACACTGAAACAACAAGGCGAAGCCCGCGCCATGATGCGCGATGCCGCAGCGTCCACAAATGACAGCGCTTTTCAGTGCCTGAAGACGGCCTGGTGCGTGACAGCGCTCGACAGCGGCTACATCATCGCGATGCTCGAAAACGCCGCCTATCTCGGTCCTGCCTGCGACGTTGCCGATATCGTCATCACGCCTGTCCGTCTGCGCCAGGCGACATGCCGTTCCGGCGCAATGCTATTGACCGGCGAAACCCTCAGGCGATCGGGCGCCGTCGAAATCCGCATCGACGAGCAGGGGGCGCCGGTCGTCAAAACAGCCTATGAAAGCGTCGGTCGCCCGTGGATGCGCCATCGCGCCTATGACTGGCGCAACGACAGCTTCAGCGATGATCCGTCACCAACTAGTGACGTCACCACTCAGTGATACCGGCGAATAAGCCCGACGAGCTTGCCCTGAACCTTGACGCGGTCGGGCCCGAAAATACGCGTTTCGTAAGCCGGGTTCGCGGCTTCCAGCGCGATCGAGGCGCCCTTGCGGCGGAAGCGCTTCAGCGTCGCTTCCTCGTCATCGACAAGCGCCACAACGATATCGCCGGGGTTGGCGGTGTTGCCGTTGCGGATGATGACGGTGTCGCCGTCGAAAATGCCGGCTTCGATCATCGAGTCGCCCTTGACCTCGAGCGCGTAGTGCTCGCCGGAGCCGAGCATGTCGGCGGGGACGGTGATGTCGTGGGTGTTGTTCTGGATCGCCGAGATCGGCACACCGGCGGCGATGCGGCCCATGACGGGAACGGACGCTGAGTTGCCGTTGTCGGCGCTCGGCGCGGCCTTCGGGGCAGGGGCTGCGGCCACCGGCTGCGGCTTGCCGAGGCTGCCTTCAATGACGCTCGGCGAGAAGCCGCGTCGCGGCTGCAGGCTCGGATTATAGGCTTCCGGCAGCTTGATCACCTCGAGCGCGCGCGCTCGGTTCGGCAGCCGGCGAATGAAGCCGCGCTCTTCCAGCGCGGTGATCAGCCGGTGAATGCCGGATTTTGATGCGAGATCGAGTGCATCCTTCATTTCATCGAAGGATGGCGGAACGCCCGACTCTTTCATCCGCTCATGAATGAACAGAAGCAGTTCTTGTTGCTTGCGTGTCAGCATCGAAGTGAACCCCAGAGTCGTGAAACAAAGCCAGAACGGACACTATATGTTCCATATGTGTTCCGCAAGTGCCTAAATTTTCGTAAAACTTGGCTCGGAATCGTCGCGATTTTGCACTTCATTCGATTTAACCGGGCTCGCCTCTTGCATTGTGGCGAAAGCCAGCGCACATCTCTGCCGATTTCGGGAGGATTTGCTGATGAGTGACCCCCATCCTCTGGACCACGTGGTGCTGCCGGTCGTCAACATCGAGATGGCGCGCGAGCGCCTGGGTAAGCTCGGTTTTACCGTCGCCGCCGATGCGCGGCACCCATTCGGCACCGAGAATGCCTGCGTCTTCTTCGCCGACAAAACCTATCTCGAGCCGCTCGGCATCGCCAGCCTGGAGACTTACGAAGCGGCCATCGGCGATGGCAACGTCTTCACCGCCCGCGACCGCGCCTTTCGCTTCCGCTGCGGCGATGACGGGCTGTCGGCGATCGTCTTCGGGACGCCTGATGCCGACAGTGATCACACACGCTTTCTCGCCGATGGCATGAGCGGCGGCGAGATGCTGCAATTTGCCAGGCAGATGAAGATGCCGGATAGTTCCGAGGCGACCGCCGCGTTCCGCCTCGCTTTCGCGGCCGATCTACGCGCGCCCGATTTCTTCCTCTTCGCCTGCCAGCGCGTCAACCCGCTGCCCAGCGACCGCAAGGCGTTGGAAACGCATGCGAACGGCGTTTTGGGCATCCTGTCGATCGTGCTCTCGTCCTCCGATCCGAAGGCGTTCGCGCCGCTGTTGCAGTTGGCGTCTGATGCGCAGGCGACCCGCGAGGAGGCCTTCGGTGTCAGTCTGGATGCCGGCAACGCCCGTATCAATATCCTGTCGCCGGATGGCTTGAACGCCTATTACGATCTCTCCGAGCCCAAGGCCGATCGCGGCCTGCGCGGCGCGGCGATTGTCTTTTCCGTTGCCGATCTCGCCGTGACAGAGGCGCATTTGGCTGCTAACGGGATCACCTATACACGCAAGAACAATCGAATTCTGGTGAAGGCCGCACCCGGCCAGGGCGCGCTCTTCGCCTTCGAGGAGAAACGATGACTGAAACCAATTCCGAGGTGGCCGTTGGCGAAGGCGCCGGCCGTGTGGTGTTTTCCAACACCGGCAAGCTGTCGCTGATCGCCGGCCCCTGCCAGATGGAAAGCCGCGACCATGCCTTCATGATCGCCGGCACGCTAAAGGAGCTCTGCGACAAGCTCGGTATCGGCCTTGTCTACAAGTCCTCCTTCGACAAGGCCAACCGCACGTCGCTGTCGGCCCAGCGTGGTATCGGGCTTGAAACGGCGCTTGAAGTGTTCGCCGATCTCAAGAAGGAATATGGCTTCCCCGTTCTCACGGACATCCACACCGAGGAGCAGTGCGCCGAAGTCGCCACTGTCGTCGATGTGCTGCAGATCCCGGCCTTTCTTAGCCGGCAGACGGACCTGCTGGTCGCCGCCGCCAAGACCGGCCGCGCCATCAACGTCAAGAAGGGCCAGTTCCTGGCGCCCTGGGACATGAAGAACGTGCTGGCCAAGCTGAATGCCAGCGGCAACCCGAACATCATGCTGTGCGAACGCGGCGCTTCCTTCGGCTACAACACGCTGGTCTCCGACATGCGCTCTCTGCCGATCATGGAAGCCATGGGTGCGCCTGTTGTCTTCGATGCGACCCATTCGGTACAGCAGCCGGGCGGGCAGGGTGGCTCCAGTGGCGGCCAGCGCGAATTCGTGGAAACGCTGGCGCGTGCGGCGGTCGCCGTCGGTGTCGCCGGTGTGTTCGTCGAGACGCACGAAGATCCCGACAACGCGCCGTCGGATGGCCCGAACATGGTCTATCTCAAGGATATGCCGCGCCTGCTGGAAAAGCTGCTGGCCTTCGACGCCATCGCCAAGGGCTGACGTTCAAAAGACTGACACGTTCGTGTATTAGGCCACGAGGAATAAAGCGGCGAAGCATGCGCAAAACGGCTCCGAACTGCCATTGTAATTTGCGCATCTTCGATTAAAGACGAATTTCAAACGATTTATCCACCCTCAAGCAGAGAAGAGCCGATGACCGCTATTACCGATATTATCGCCCGCGAGATTCTCGACAGCCGTGGTAATCCCACCGTCGAAGTCGATGTCTATCTCGAAGATGGCAGCATGGGCCGCGCCGCCGTTCCGTCGGGCGCGTCGACCGGCGCGCACGAAGCCGTCGAACTCCGCGATGGTGGCAAGCGTTATCTCGGCAAGGGTGTCGAAAAGGCCGTCGAAGCCGCCAACACGGAAATCTTCGACGCCATCGGCGGCATCGACGCTGAAAACCAGATCCAGATCGACAACATCATGATCGAACTGGACGGCACGCCGAACAAGTCGCGCCTCGGCGCCAACGCCATCCTCGGCGTTTCGCTGGCCGTTGCCAAGGCTGCCGCTGAAGCTGCCGGCCTGCCGCTCTACCGCTACGTTGGTGGCGCTTCCGCGCACCTGCTGCCGGTTCCGATGATGAACATCATCAACGGCGGCGCGCATGCCGACAACCCGATCGACTTCCAGGAATTCATGATCCTGCCTGTAGGCGCTGATTCCATCCGCGAAGCCGTTCGCATGGGCTCGGAAGTCTTCCACACGCTCCGCAAGGAACTGGCTGCCCAGGGTCACAACACCAACGTCGGCGACGAAGGCGGTTTCGCACCGGGCCTGAAGAGCGCTCCTGAAGCCCTCGACTTCATCATGAAGTCGATCGAGAAAGCCGGCTACAAGCCTGGCGAAGACATCCACCTCGGCCTCGACTGCGCCTCGACCGAATTCTTCAAGGACGGCAAGTACGTTCTGGAAGGCGAAGGCCGCACGCTGGAGCCGGGCGCAATGGCCGAATACCTGGCACAGCTCGCTGCCCAGTACCCGATCATCTCGATCGAAGACGGCATGGCTGAAGACGACTGGGATGGCTGGAAGGCTCTGACGGATCTGGCCGGCAAGAAGGTTCAGCTCGTCGGCGACGATCTCTTCGTCACCAACTCGGCTCGCCTGCGCGATGGTATCAAGATGGGCGTCGCCAACTCGATCCTCGTCAAGGTCAACCAGATCGGTTCGCTGACGGAAACGCTCGACGCCGTCAACACCGCGCACAAGGCAGCCTACACCGCCGTCATGTCGCACCGTTCGGGCGAAACCGAAGACAGCACGATCGCCGATCTCGCCGTTGCGACCAACTGCGGTCAGATCAAGACCGGCTCGCTGTCGCGTTCGGATCGTCTTGCCAAGTACAATCAGCTGATCCGCATCGAAGAGGGCCTCGGCCCGCAGGCCCAGTACGCCGGCCGTTCGATCCTTCGCGGCTAAGTCGTCTTATTTCAGGCATTTGGAACCCGCGCCTTCACCGGCGCGGGTTTTTTGTTGCGCCGCGTTCATAGTCAACGGACGGTTAATCTCTGCCCGGTAGTCTTCTGGTCAAGGGTAATGCGTTTCGAGAATGCGTGTATGTGGACCAAGCATCATAAGAAGAAAAAGATCGGCCGTTTCGTCATTCCGGCGATGGCGGTCGCGTTTCTCTCCTACTTCGGCTACCATTGCATCCATGGCGACTACGGCCTGCGCGCGACCGAAGTGTTCGAGCGCCAGCGCATCACGCGCGAAAGAGAGCTGGCCGTGCTTAAAAATAAGCGCGAACACCTTGAAAAGCAGGTGGCGCTCCTAAGTGATGGTTCCATGGATAGGGACATGCTGGACGAGAAGGCCCGTCTTCAGCTGAACTTCTCCCGCGCCGATGAGGTCGTCATATTCAATCATTATTCGAATTAACTGGATTCCGGTTAATCGAAATAAATTGATATTTATCAATGGCTTATTGATGAATACGAGCCATGCAATTATGGCATTGCTGCGGCGAAATTTCTTCCTTATGGTGCGCACCACCCAAGAACCGATAAACCCATAGGGAGGGTTGAATGGCTCCGCGAAAAAACGCGACCGTTTCCAGCCGTAAGACAAGCGCAAAGCCCGCAGCCAAGGCATCGAATGGCGGCCCGGTGGCCGATTTCGATCGTGACGAAGAGCTCAAGGCTTATCGCGAAATGCTACTCATCCGCCGTTTCGAAGAGAAGGCGGGCCAGCTTTACGGCATGGGCTTCATCGGCGGTTTCTGTCACCTTTATATCGGTCAGGAAGCTGTCGTCGTCGGCATGCAGATGGCGCAGAAGGAAGGTGACCAGGTCATCACCGCTTACCGCGACCACGGTCACATGCTGGCAACCGGCATGACCGCACGCGGCGTCATGGCCGAGCTGACCGGCCGCATCGACGGCTACTCCCGTGGCAAGGGCGGCTCGATGCACATGTTCTCCAAGGAGAAGCATTTCTACGGCGGTCACGGCATCGTCGGCGCACAGGTGTCGCTCGGCACCGGTCTCGCCTTCGCCAACCGCTATCGCGGCAATGACAGCGTCTCGATCGCCTATTTCGGCGACGGCGCCGCCAACCAGGGCCAGGTCTACGAGAGCTTCAACATGGCTGCTCTGTGGAAGCTCCCGATCATCTACATCATCGAAAACAACCGTTACGCCATGGGCACGTCCACGGCCCGCGCGACGGCGCAGTCGAACTACTCGCTGCGTGGTTCCGGCTTCGGCATCCCCGGCGTCCAGGTCGACGGCATGGATGTTCGCGCCGTCAAGGCTGCGGCCGACGAGGCGCTCGAGCATTGCCGTTCCGGCAAGGGTCCGATCATTCTCGAAATGCTGACCTATCGTTATCGCGGTCACTCCATGTCCGACCCGGCGAAGTATCGCTCCAAGGAAGAAGTGCAGAAGATGCGCTCCGAGCAGGATCCGATCGAGCAGGTCAAGGCACGCCTCATTGAAAAGGGCTGGGCCTCAGAGGACGATCTCAAGGCGGTCGACAAGGACGTTCGCGACATCGTCGCCGATAGCGCCGACTTCGCCCAGGCCGCACCGGAGCCGGATGCATCCGAGCTCTACACCGACATTCTGCTGTAATCGGGGAGGGTAGACCCATGCCAATCGATATTCTCATGCCCGCCCTCTCTCCGACGATGGAAGAAGGCACGCTGTCCAAGTGGCTGAAGCAGGAAGGTGACAAGGTCACCTCCGGCGACATCATTGCCGAAATCGAAACCGACAAGGCGACGATGGAAGTCGAAGCCGTCGACGAAGGCGTCATCGGCAAGCTGCTCGTTGCCGCAGGCACCGAAGGTGTCAAGGTGAATGCCAAGATCGCTGTGCTCCTGCAGGACGGCGAATCCGCATCCGACATCTCGGCTGCACCTGCTGCTGCTGCGCCGGCCGCCGCCGCGGCACCGAAGGCCGCTGAAGCGCCCGCCGCTGCCGCAGCGCCGGTTCCGGCCGAGCCCAAGGCTCAGGTTCCGAACGATCCCGAAATTCCCGCCGGCACCGAAATGGTCTCCATGACCGTTCGCGAAGCGCTTCGCGACGCCATGGCCGAGGAAATGCGCGCTGACGACAATGTCTTCGTCATGGGCGAGGAAGTGGCCGAATACCAGGGCGCCTATAAGGTCACCCAGGGTCTGCTGCAGGAATTCGGCGCCCGCCGCGTCATCGACACCCCGATCACCGAGCACGGCTTTGCCGGCGTCGGCGTCGGTGCTGCGATGTCCGGCCTGAAGCCGATCGTCGAGTTCATGACCTTCAACTTCGCCATGCAGGCGATCGACCAGATCATCAACTCCGCTGCCAAGACGCTCTACATGTCCGGCGGCCAGATGGGCGCTCCGATCGTGTTCCGTGGCCCGAACGGTGCCGCTGCCCGCGTCGGCGCTCAGCACAGCCAGGACTACTCGGCCTGGTACAGCCAGATCCCGGGCCTCAAGGTCGTCATGCCTTACACGGCATCCGACGCCAAGGGCCTGCTCAAGGCTGCGATCCGCGATCCGAACCCGGTCGTCTTCCTTGAAAACGAAATCCTCTACGGTCAGCACTTCGACGTGCCGAAGATGGACGACTTCGTTCTCCCGATCGGCAAGGCCCGCATCCACCGTCAGGGCAAGGACGTCACGATCGTCTCCTTCGGTATCGGCATGACCTATGCCACCAAGGCCGTCGCTGAACTCGAAAAGATCGGCATCGACGTCGAACTGATCGACCTGCGCACGCTGCGTCCGATGGACCTGCCGACCGTGATCGAATCGGTCAAGAAGACCGGCCGTCTCGTCACCGTCGAGGAAGGCTACCCGCAGAACTCGGTCGGTACCGAAATCGCCACCCGCGTCATGCAGCAGGCCTTCGATTATCTCGATGCGCCGGTTCTGACGATCGCCGGCAAGGACGTTCCGATGCCTTATGCCGCCAACCTCGAAAAGCTTGCGCTGCCAAGCGTCGACGAAGTCGTCCAGGCCGTGAAAGCCGTCTGCTACAAGTAACAAGGGAAGGGTATTTCGATGCCTATCAACATCACGATGCCTGCCCTGTCTCCGACCATGGAAGAGGGCAACCTCGCCAAGTGGCTGGTCAAGGAAGGCGATACGGTTAAGTCTGGCGATGTCATCGCCGAGATCGAAACCGACAAGGCGACGATGGAAGTCGAAGCGGTCGACGAAGGTGTCGTCGCCAAGCTCGTCGTTCCCGCCGGCACCGAAGGCGTCAAGGTCAATGCCTTGATCGCCGTTCTGGCCGCCGATGGCGAAGATGTCGCTGCCGCCGCCAGCGGCGCTGGCTCGGCTGCTCCGGCACCGAAGGCTGCCGAAGCGCCGAAGGCTGAGGCAAAGACCGAAGCCGCTCCGGCTCCGGCCGCAACCCCCGCGGCTGCCCCGGCACCCGCAGCAGCGCCTGCCGCTGCTTCCACGGGCGGCAACCGCACCTTCTCCTCGCCGCTCGCGCGTCGTCTGGCGAAGGAAGCCGGTATCGATCTCGCAGCTGTCGCAGGCTCCGGCCCGCATGGCCGCGTCGTCAAGAGCGACGTCGAGGCCGCCGTCGCTGGCGGTGGTGCAAAGGCTGCCCCTGCCGCAGCTCCGCAGGCTGCCGCATCGGCTCCTGCCGCCGCACCGAAGGGCGCATCCGACGAGACCGTTCTCAAGCTGTTCGAGCCGGGTTCCTACGAACTCGTGCCGCATGACGGCATGCGCAAGGTCATCGCCAAGCGCCTGGTCGAATCCAAGCAGACCGTGCCGCACTTCTACGTCACCGTGGATTGCGAGCTCGACGCGCTGCTGGCGCTGCGCGCCCAGCTCAACGACGCCGCTCCCCGCAAGGAAGGCGCGCCGGCCTACAAGCTGTCGGTCAACGACATGGTCATCAAGGCCATGGCGCTTGCTCTGCGCGACGTTCCGGATGCCAACGTCTCCTGGACCGAAGCCAACATGGTCAAGCACAAGCACGCCGATGTCGGCGTTGCTGTCTCGATCCCGGGCGGCCTGATCACCCCGATCATCCGCAAGGCCGAGGAAAAGACCCTGTCGGCCATCTCCAACGAGATGCGCGACCTCGGCAAGCGTGCCAAGGATCGCAAGCTGAAGCCTGAGGAATATCAGGGCGGCACCTCGTCGGTCTCCAACATGGGCATGATGGGCGTCAAGCACTTCGCCGCCGTCATCAACCCGCCGCACGCAACGATCCTCGCGGTCGGCGCGGGCGAGCAGCGCCCGGTCGTCAAGAACGGCCAGCTTGCTGTCGCAACCGTGATGACCGTCACGCTGTCGACCGACCATCGCTGCGTCGATGGCGCGTTGGGCGCGGAGTTGCTGCAGGCGTTCAAGGGCTACATCGAAAACCCGATGGGCATGCTCGTCTGACGAAACAGCGGAGGCGGAAATGACGAAGACCGTTCTTTGCTATGGTGATAGCCTGACCTGGGGTTATGACGCCGCTTCCGTCGGCCGTCATGACTACAAGGATCGTTGGCCGAGTGCGCTTCAGGCTGCACTCGGCAACGAAGTCCGGGTTATCGCCGAGGGATTGAACGGGCGGACGACCGCCTTCGATGACCATCTTGCTGATTGCGACCGCAATGGCGCCCGCGTCCTGCCGACCATCCTGCAGACGCATGCGCCGCTCGATCTCGTCATTCTGCTCCTCGGCACCAACGACATGAAGAATGTCGTGGCCGGATCGGCATTCGCCGCATGCCAGGGCATTGCCCGGCTGGTGCGGCTGATCCGCAACCACGCCTGGCCGTTCGATTTCGACGCGCCGGATATCCTGATCGTCGCGCCACCGAGGATCTGCGAAACGGCCAACGTGCCCTTCGCGGCCTCCTTCATCGGCGGCATCGAGGAATCCGCGATGCTGGCAACGCTCTATCGGGACCTCGCCGACGAACTCGGCTGCGGTTTCTTCGACGGCAATTCGGTCGCCAAGACGACGCCGCTCGACGGCATCCATCTCGACGCCGACAATACCCGCGCTCTCGGGCGTGGCATGGAATCGACCGTGCGGATGATGTTGGGGCTTTGACGGTGGCGTCTTTCGTGACGCTGCGTCCCGCCACACGGGATGACGCGGCCGAACTGGCGATCCTCTCGGACATTGCCTCGCATGGTTTCGCGTCCTGGCTCTGGCTGGGTGAGCTCGGCGGCACCGGCAGCGATACGCCGATGGAGCTTGGCCGGCTGAAGATGCGTCGGGACGAAGGTTACGGCACATGGCGCCAAGCGGTGCTGGCCGAAGCCTACGGAGAGACGGCGGGCGCGGCGATCGGTTACGCGCTGGGCGAGGACGTAAAGAGCATGGAGGTCGACCGCGTGGCTTTGCAGCCGGTGATCGACCTGCAGAAGAAGGTTGTTGGCAGCTGGTTCATTGCAACGCTCGGCGTCTATAGCCATCTGCGAGGCATCGGGATCGGCAGGGAAATACTGAAAGACCAGATCGACAGGGCAGGGACGCTGCCGGTCAGTCTGATCACCGCAAGTGACAATGAAGCGGCTCTGTCGCTTTACAAGAAGAATGGATTTTCGGAAGCGGCGCGGCAGAATGCGATGTCTCTTTTCGAAAGCAGCAGGAAACACGAGTGGGTGCTTCTCACCCGCGACGCCCGATAACAAAGGCAGGAAAACATGGCTGAGAATTACGACGTCATCATCATCGGCTCCGGTCCCGGCGGCTATGTGGCCGCTGTGCGCGCCAGCCAGCTCGGTCTCAAGACCGCGATCGTCGAGCGCGAGCACCTGGGCGGCATCTGCCTGAACTGGGGCTGCATCCCGACCAAGGCACTGCTGCGCTCGGCCGAAGTGCTCGACCACGCCAACCACGCCAAGGACTACGGTCTCGTGCTCGAAGGCAAGATGAGCGCCGACGTGAAGGCCGTTGTCGCCCGCTCGCGCGGTGTCTCGGCGCGCCTCAACGGCGGCGTCGGCTTCCTGATGAAGAAGAACAAGGTCGATGTGATCTGGGGTGAAGCCAAGATCACCAAGCCGGGCGAGATCGTCGTCGGCAAGTCCTCCAAGCCCGTCGTCGAGCCGCAGAACCCGGTTCCGAAGAACGTCAAGGGCGAGGGCACCTACACTGCCAAGCACATCATCATCGCGACCGGCGCCCGCCCGCGCGCGCTGCCGGGTATCGAGCCGGATGGCAAGCTGATCTGGACCTATTTCGAAGCGATGAAGCCGGCAGCCCTGCCGAAGTCGCTGATCGTCATGGGCTCGGGCGCCATCGGCATCGAGTTCGCGAGCTTCTACCGCTCCATGGGCGTCGACGTTACGGTCGTCGAGGTCATGCCGACCATCATGCCGGTCGAGGACGTCGAAGTCACCGCGATCGCGCGCAAGCAGCTTGAGAAGCGCGGCATGAAGATCCTGACCAGCGCCAAGATCACCAAGGTCGAAAAGGCCGCCGATAGCCTGACCGCGCATGTCGAGACCGCTGACGGCAAGGTCCAGCAGATCACCGCAGACCGCATGATCTCGGCTGTCGGCGTCCAGGGCAACATCGAAAACCTCGGCCTTGAAGCCGTTGGCGTCAAGACCGACCGTGGCTGCGTCGTCATCGACGGCTACGGCAAGACCAACATCGCCGGCATCTATGCCATCGGCGACGTCGCCGGCCCGCCGATGCTTGCCCACAAGGCCGAGCACGAAGGCGTCGTCTGCGTCGAAAAGATCGCCGGCCTGTCGAATGTTCACGCCACCGACAAGGGCAAGGTCCCCGGCTGCACCTACTGCCACCCGCAGGTCGCCTCCGTCGGCCTGACGGAAGCCAAGGCCAAGGAAGCCGGCCGCGATATCCGCGTCGGCCGCTTCTCCTTTGCTGCCAACGGCAAGGCGATCGCGCTCGGCGAGGACCAGGGTCTCTGCAAGGTGATCTTCGACAAGAAGACCGGCGAACTGCTCGGCGCCCACATGGTCGGCGCCGAAGTCACCGAACTCATCCAGGGCTTCGTCGTCGCCATGAACCTGGAAACGACCGAAGAAGAACTGATGCACACCATCTTCCCGCATCCGACGGTTTCCGAAACCATGAAGGAAGCGGTTCTGGATGCTTACGGTCGCGTCCTCAACGCTTGATAATTTTCTGCGCCGCTCTCTATGACGGATTGAACCACGTTCAATCTCGGACTGGAAAAAGCGAAAGGAAATCATCATGTCCATGGGTACGCAGGCACTCGTCATCTTCCTCCTGATCGGTCTGGTCGCGGGGTTCCTCGCCAGCCTGATCGTTGGCGGAGGCGGATTGATACGGTGCCTGCTCAGCGGCATCATCGGCGCGTTCGTCGGAGGCTTTCTCTTCAACGCGCTGGGGATCTCGCTCGGTATCGAGAATGCGCTTGTGGTGCAGATCATTCATGCCACGGTCGGCGCCATCATCGTGGTGTTGATCGCAAGGGCGATAGCTTGAGGGGATAGGACCGGATGGAAGGTGTGGGCTGGATTACGGCGATCATCGTCGGCGGCTTGGCGGGCTGGCTCGCGGGCATTTTGATGGGCATACGCTTTGGCGTTCTGATGAACATTGTCATCGGCATCGTCGGTGCTGTCATCGGCAGCGCGATCTTTGCCCGCGCCGGCATCTATGTCGCCAGCGGTTGGCAGGGTTACCTTGTGACGGGTTTCATCGGCTCTTGTATCTTGCTATTTCTGGCAAAACTCGTCAGACGCTGACGAAAGAGGCCGTTTCGGCGGTTTGAAGGCAGGTTATTGATGGTAACTATTCTCGACAGGATCAATCCAAACGCTGAAAAGCGCGTGCGGCACCCGGAAAAAGCGCATCGCCCGGATACGGAAGTCATGCGCAAGCCGGACTGGATCCGCGTCAAGGCGCCGACCTCCAAAGGCTACGCCGAAACCCGCTCGATCGTGAAGGAGCACAAGCTCGTCACCGTCTGCGAGGAAGCCGGCTGCCCGAATATCGGCGAGTGCTGGGACAAGAAGCACGCCACCTTCATGATCATGGGCGAGATCTGTACGCGCGCCTGTTCCTTCTGCAACGTCGCGACCGGCAAGCCGAACGCGCTTGACATGGCCGAGCCCGAGAGCGTGGCGAAGGCCGTCAAGGAGATGGGCCTCAGCCACGTGGTCATCACCTCGGTTGACCGCGACGATCTGGAAGACGGCGGCGCCGAGCACTTCGAGAAGGTGATCTGGGCGATCCGCGCTGCGTCGCCGACGACCACCATCGAAATCCTGACGCCCGACTTCCTGAAGAAGCCCGGCGCCTTGGAGCGGGTCGTCGCCGCCAAGCCCGACGTCTTCAATCACAACATGGAAACCGTTCCGGGCAACTATCTGACCGTCCGTCCCGGCGCGCGCTACTTCCACTCCGTTCGCCTGCTGCAGCGGGTGAAGGAACTGGACCCGACCATGTTCACCAAGTCTGGCATCATGGTCGGCCTCGGCGAGGAGCGCAACGAAGTGCTGCAGCTGATGGACGACCTGCGCGTTGCCGACGTCGACTTCCTGACGATCGGCCAGTACCTGCAGCCGACCCGTAAGCACCACGCTGTCATGAGCTACGTCACGCCCGAGGAATTCAAGTCCTACGAGACCGTCGCCTACACCAAGGGCTTCCTCATGGTTGCCTCCAGCCCGCTGACCCGCTCCTCGCACCACGCCGGCGACGACTTCGCCCGCCTGCGCGCGGCGCGTGAGAAGAAGCTGCTGGTGGCTGCGGAGTAAGACGGTTCTCTTGGCGGGCCTGCTGTGCCATTATCGGCGGCAGGTAATGCAGCAAAGGAACACGTCATGCCCGTGGTAACCGTGACTGTGCCGGATGAGATGAAGGCCTGGCTGGAAAAGCAGGCCGCCGTCGGCCGCTATGCCGATGCGTCCGACTACGTCCGCGACCTCGTTCGCCGCGACCAGGAGCGCGCGAGCAAGATCGCCAACATGCAGGCTCTTGTCGATGAGGGGCTGGCAAGCGGTGTCTCCGATGAAACCATGGATGACATTCTGCGGTCGCTAAACGAAGCAGCGGAATAGGTCTTATGGGCTACCGGCTGTCGCGTCAGGCCGCTCATGATCTTCGCACTATTCACGCGACAGGCGTTCGGCTTTTCGGCAAGTCGCAAGCCGACAGCTATCACCGTCATTTTGGCGATATCTTCGAAATACTCGCGGACAATCCGAAACTCGCCCGGCTTCGCCAGGAAATCACCCCACCCGTGAGGATACATCCTTGCGGCGCTCACTTGATTGTCTACCATGAGCTGGGTGATGGCAGTATTCTCATCATCCGCGTACGCCATGGTCACGAGAATTGGCAGGCATAATCGCGGTAGAGCCTTCCACACCCGTCCAGGCGGCCTGATCTCCCCGCAATCAGACAAGAGGCCATCGTGTTGCAACAACCGAAGCATCGGCTGAACGTCACCGATCTCGGTGAGGCTGCCGAACTCCTGAAGCGCGCCGACCGCATCGTCATTTTCGGCTCGTCAGGTGGCGGCAAGAGTACGCTGGCGCAGAAGCTCGCGCGCATTCTCGGCGTTCGCTACGTCTCCATGGACCGCGAGGTGTTCTGGCTTCCAGGCTGGGTGTCGAGACCGAGGCCGGAACAGCGCGAGATCATCGCCAGGATCGTGACCGAGGACCGCTGGATCATCGACGGCAACAATCCGAGAACGCTCGATCTCAGGCTGCCGCGCGCCGACGTCATCTTGTGGGTGAGGGTGTCGCGCTGGCTCTGCCTGTGGAGCATCTTCAAGCGCGGCATCGTCTATCGCGGCAGGACGCGGCCCGACATGGCGCTTGGGTGCCTGGAACAGTGGCCGGACCGGGAGTTCATCTCCTATGTCTGGAATTTCGAGAGGGACGATGTGCCCGAATTCATGGAAGGCATCCGCCTGCATGGGCCTGATGTACCGCTCGTCGAATTGAGGAGCAGGGCGCAGATGGGACAGCTGCTTCAGCGCCTCGACGTCATCGGCTAGGATGACAGCCTGATTCGGTCTTTGCTTACGGGAGGGAAAGACATGCCGAATTTCGTCACTGATATCACCAGTGCCGCCAACCTCGTCAGCCGCGCCGACCGCATCCTCGTGATCGGCTGCTCGGGCGGTGGCAAGACGACGCTGTCGAAGCGCCTAGGCGCGCGGCTCGGCGTGCGGCACATCTCCATGGATCGCCACTTCTATTGGCTGCCCGGCTGGGTGAAACGGCCGAAGGCCGAGGAGCGCGAGATGATCGCGGCGGCCGTTGCCGAAGAGCGGTGGCTGATGGACGGGACCGGCGCCTCGACCTTCGATCTCAGGATGCCGCGCACCGATATGGTGCTCTGGGTGCGGCTGCCGCGCTGGCGGTGTCTGCTCGGTGTCACCACCAGGTGGCTTCGTTGGCGGGGCAGGGCGCGGCCGGAGATGGCGCCGGGCTGCCCGGAAAAGCTGGATGGCGAGTTCTTGACCTATATCTGGAATTTCGAGCGACGCTGGGCGCCGCTCATCCTTGCGGGCATCGAGCGATACAAGCCCGATGTGCCCGTCCTTCAGTTGAAATCGCACCGTGAAATGCGCCGCCTTCTTGATCTTCTTGGCGCGCCCGCTTAACTGCCGGTCATGCCTCAGTTCGAAACGCACCGCCCCGTCCCGCATTCCGCAGACCAGATGTTCGATCTCGTTGCCGATGTCGAGAAATACCCGCAATTCCTGCCGCTTTGCGAAGGGCTTGCGATCCGCAGCCGCAAGGAGCGCGATGGCAAGGTTCTCCTCATCGCCGACATGACGGTCGGCTACAAGGCGATCCGCGAGACCTTCACGACGCAGGTGCTGCTCAACAAGGCCGAGCGCGTCATTGACGTCAAATACATCGACGGCCCCTTCAAGTATCTCGACAATCGCTGGCGCTTCGAAGATACGGCGTCGGGTTCCAACGTGCATTTCTTCATCGACTACGAGTTCAAGAGCCGCATCCTCGGCGCCCTGATGGGCTCGATGTTCGACCGCGCCTTCCGGATGTTCACCGAAGCCTTCGAAACGCGCGCCGGCAAGATCTACAGCTGATCCAGCTTACTGCGGCCCGAGCTGCCGGATCATCGCCAGCGCCGTCCTGACGGTGGCGAGGCGAACCTCGCCGCGGCCGATATCGCCATAGAGCATCTTGTTGTGAATGAGGTCACCGTGGCGTGACTTCGCGGCGAGGTGCACGAGGCCAACGGGCTTGTCCGCCGATCCGCCGCCTGGCCCCGCGATACCCGTGACCGCGACAGCGATCGATGCTCGCGAGCGGAAGAGGGCGCCATGCACCATCTGCCGCGCCGTCTCTTCCGACACCGCGCCGAAGCGCGCAAGCGTCGCTTCCTGGACGCCCAGCATCTCCATCTTCGCGGTGTTCGTATAGGTGACGAACCCGCGGTCTACGACAGCGGACGAGCCCGCGATTTCCGTGAGCGCGCCGGCGATCAGCCCGCCGGTACACGATTCCGCCGTCGAAACCATCAATCCCGCCGCTCCGAATGTCCTGATAATGGCTTCGGCCTCGGACAGGATATCGGCGGGATAGAGGCTCATTGGGCAATCTCCTGATAGACGACGGTGGCGGTGGCGATGGCGGCGATCCCCTCGCGGCGGCCGACGAAGCCGATCGTCTCGTTGGTCGTCGCCTTGACCGAGCAGCGGTCGATCGAGATGCCGAGAAAGTCCGAAAGCATGGCGCGCATCGTGTCGCGGTGCGGCCCGACCTTCGGCGCTTCGGCAATCAGCGTCACGTCGGCGTTCATGATGGTGCCGCCGCGCTCGCGCACGATCTTGGCCGCATGCTCGATGAAGATGCGAGATGGAGCGCCCTTCCATTGCGGATCCGACGGCGGGAAGTGGTCGCCGATATCGCCGGCGCCGCAGGTGGCAAGCAGCGCGTCCGTCAACGCATGCAGCGCCACGTCGGCGTCGGAGTGGCCCTTGAGCTTCTGGTCGTGGGGAATGAAGACGCCGCACAGCGTCACGCCGTCGCCTGCCTCGAGCTGGTGCACGTCGTAGCCGTTGCCGGTGCGCACATCGGGAAGGCGTGTGCTGGAAAGTCTCTGATCGGCCATTGCGATATCGCGCCTCACTGTCAGTTTTACATTGTCGGCCATGCCCTCGACGATGGTCACGGGATGGCCGGCCCATTCGGCGATCGCCGCATCGTCGGTGAAATCGGTGCGATCGGCGGCGGCCGCCTTCTCATGCGCGGCGAGGATGATGCCGAAGTCGAAGGATTGCGGTGTCTGCGCCGCATAGAGCTGCGCGCGGGGCACGGTCTCGACCACGATACCGGATTGATCCGCCCGCTTCAGCGTATCGGCGACCGGCATGGCCGGCAGCACGGCAGGCGCGCCTACAGCCAGTGTGGCCGCGACGCGGTCGAGCAGATCGTGATCGAAGAACGGCCGCACGGCGTCATGAATCAGGACGTGGGTGATCCCCTTGTCCTTCAGATGCCGAAGCCCCGAAAGCACCGATTGCTGGCGCGTCGAGCCGCCGTGGACAGTGGCGATCGGCAGCTTGGAGGTGACACCAGCGGTTGCCTTCGCAAATAGAGCTTCGTCATCGGCGTGAATCACGGCGACGATCTCGGTCACTTGAGGCCATGTCGTGAAATTTTCGAGCGTGTGGGCAATGACGGGCCTACCACCGATCCGGCGATATTGCTTCGGGCCTTCAACGGATGCGCCGGCGCGCTCGCCCCGGCCTGCGGCCACCAGGATAATTCCGATCGATATCGGTTGCTTTTGATGCATTTGCGGCATAAATCCCCAAAAAGCAGAATTTCTGGAGGTGCTCTAACGGCTTGGCGCACCGAATTCCAGCATCTGCCCGAAAAATATCAATTCGGGCACTTCCCCCTTGGCAAGTCTTTTAAATCTGTCTAAAAATAGTGCACCTGCTTAGCGTGCCTGAAAGATAATCAGTTGTCTGACATACACCTCGCATCTCCTTTGTGCATCGGAACCGTTGCGGTGCGCAACCGTATCGTGCTGGCGCCCATGTCCGGCGTCACCGATATGCCGTTCCGTCAATTGGCCTGGCGCCATGGCGCAGGGCTGGTGGTGACCGAGATGGTGGCGAGCCGCGAACTCGTCAACGACACCGAGCAATCCTGGGCGCGGCTGAAGACCGCTGGCTTCAATCCGCACATGGTGCAGCTTGCCGGTCGCGAAGCGCACTGGATGGCGGAAGGCGCGAAGATCGCCGCCGCGCACGGCGCCGATATCATCGATATCAATATGGGCTGCCCCGCCAAGAAGGTGATCGGCGGCTATTCTGGCTCGGCGCTGATGCGCGATCCCGATCATGCCCTGGGACTGATCGAAGCGACAGTCAAGGCGGTGGATGTTCCCGTCACGCTGAAGATGCGGCTTGGCTGGGACGAAAATTCGATCAACGCACCCGAAATCGCAAAGCGCGCCCAGGAGGCCGGCGTCCAGCTGGTGACGATCCACGGCCGTACGCGCATGCAGTTTTACGAGGGACGCGCCGATTGGGACGCGATCCGCGCCGTGCGCGATGTCCTCACCATCCCGCTGGTCGCCAATGGCGACGTCGAAACGGTCGAGGACGCCCATGAAATCCTGCGCCGCTCGGGCGCCGATGCCGTCATGATCGGCCGTGGCTGCCAGGGGCGCCCGTGGCATGCCGGCGTGCTCGCCGGCGCCGAGGCGCCTCAGCCATGGGAGATCGCCGATATCGCCGTCGAGCATTATCGCATGATGCTCGATTTTTATGGCGAAGCGGTCGGCGTTCGTCATGCGCGCAAGCATCTCGGCTGGTATATGGAGCGCTTCGCACCGTCGGTGTCGGCAAACGACAAGGCGGCGATCATGACCGCGCGCGATCCTCGCGAGGTCTCGCAGCGATTCCACGATGCCCTGGTTGCGGCGGCAGACAATACAGATGCCCGGGAGGCTGCATGACAAACGACGCGTCGCTATCATCTGCCCATGCCGGCAGTGCCGTCGCCATGGCCGTTCTCAACGCCATCCAGAACCCCGTCATCATGGTCGATGACGCAGGGCTTGTGGCCTTTGCCAACTGGGAGGCGGAAGCCTTCTTCGGGGCCAGCGCCTCGCATCTGGCGCGTTACAAGATCTCGACTTTCATTCCCTTCGGCAGCCCGCTACTGGCGCTGATCGACCAGGTGCGCGAGCGCCGCGCGCCGATCAACGAGTATCGCGTCGATCTGAGCTCGCCCAGGCTTGGCCAGGACAAGCTCGTCGACATCTACGTCGCTCCGGTGACGAGCGAGCCGGGCTCCGTCGTCATCGTCTTCCAGGAACGCTCGATGGCCGACAAGATCGACCGGCAGCTGACGCATCGCGCTGCCGCCCGTTCGGTCACAGGTCTCGCCTCGATGCTGGCGCATGAGATCAAGAACCCGCTCTCCGGCATTCGCGGCGCCGCGCAGCTGCTCGAGCACTCGGCAACCGACGACGACCGCGCGTTGACCCGGCTGATCTGCGACGAGACCGACCGCATCGTCTCGCTGGTCGATCGCATGGAGGTCTTCTCCGACGAGCGCCCGGTCGATCGCGTGCCCGTGAACATCCATTCCGTGCTCGATCATGTGAAGGCGGTCGCCAAGGCGGGCTTTGCGCGTCACATCAAGATCACCGAGAACTATGACCCCTCGCTGCCGTCGGTCTACGCCAACCGCGACCAGTTGGTGCAGGTCTTCCTCAATCTCGTCAAGAACGCTGCCGAGGCGATCGGCGACCGGCCGGATGGCGAGGTGGTGCTGACGACCGCCTACCGTCCCGGCATCCGCCTCTCGGTCGCCGGAACCCGCGAAAAGATCTCGCTGCCGCTGGAGTTCTGCGTGCAGGACAACGGCCCTGGCGTGCCGTCCGATCTCCTGCCGCATCTGTTCGACCCCTTCATCACCACCAAGACCAACGGCAGCGGCCTCGGCCTCGCGCTGGTGGCCAAGATCATCGGTGATCATGGCGGCATCATCGAATGCGACAGCCAGACCAACAAAACCACATTCCGCGTGCTCATGCCTGCCTCCAAGGACGCATCGCTTGAGGACGCAACCATAACCCCCACAGGACCTTCTCGATGACAGCAACGATCCTCGTCGCGGATGATGATGCGGCAATTCGTACGGTGCTTAATCAGGCCTTGAGCCGCGCCGGATATGACGTGCGTATCACTTCGAACGCCGCCACACTGTGGCGCTGGGTTTCGGCCGGCGAGGGCGACCTCGTGGTCACAGACGTCGTCATGCCCGACGAGAATGCCTTCGACCTGCTTCCGCGCATCAAGAAGGCCCGTCCGGATCTTCCCGTGCTGGTCATGAGCGCGCAAAACACCTTCATGACGGCGATCAAGGCCTCGGAGAAGGGCGCCTACGACTATCTGCCCAAGCCCTTCGATCTGACCGAACTGATCGGCATCATCGGCCGGGCGCTGTCGGAGCCGAAGCGCAAGCCCGCCAAGGTCGAGGACGACGTGCAGGACGGCATGCCGCTCGTTGGCCGCTCGGCCGCCATGCAGGAAATCTATCGTGTCCTGGCGCGTCTGATGTTGACCGACCTGACGCTGATGATCACCGGCGAATCCGGCACCGGCAAGGAGCTCGTCGCCCGCGCGCTGCACGACTACGGCAAGCGCCGCAACGGTCCCTTCGTGGCGATCAACATGGCCGCGATCCCGCGCGACCTGATCGAATCCGAGCTGTTCGGCCATGAGAAGGGTGCCTTCACCGGCGCCCAGACCCGCTCCACTGGCCGTTTCGAGCAGGCCGAGGGCGGGACGCTGTTCCTCGACGAAATCGGCGATATGCCGATGGATGCGCAGACGCGCCTGCTGCGCGTGCTGCAGCAGGGCGAATACACGACTGTCGGCGGCCGCACCCCGATCCGCACCGACGTGCGCATCGTGGCGGCCACCAACAAGGATCTGAAGCAGGCGATCAACCAGGGCCTCTTCCGCGAGGATCTTTACTACCGCCTCAACGTCGTACCGCTGCGCCTGCCGCCGCTGCGCGATCGCGCCGAAGACATCCCCGATCTCGTCCGTCACTTCGTGCAACAGGCGGAAAAGGAAGGCCTCGGCACCAAACGTTTCGATCAGGAAGCGCTCGATCTGATGAAGGCCTACGCCTGGCCGGGCAACGTGCGCGAGCTGGAGAACCTCATCCGCCGCCTGATGGCACTTTATCCACAGGATGTGATCACCCGCGAAATCATCGAATCCGAGCTGCGCTCCGACGTGCCTGATAGCCCGATCGAGAAGGGCCCGATCCGCAATGGAAACATGACCATTGCTCAGGCCGTTGAAGAAAACATGCGGTCCTATTTCGCGACTTTCGGCGATAACCTGCCGCCTCCGGGCCTTTATGACCGCGTTTTGACCGAGATGGAGTATCCTCTCATCCTGGCAGCGCTGACGGCCACGCGCGGCAACCAGATCAAGGCCGCCGATCTCCTTGGTCTCAACCGCAACACGTTGCGCAAGAAGATCCGCGAACTCGGCGTATCCGTCTACAGAAGCTCCCGCACCGCTTGACGCCCTGCAGCGCTTGACAATGTGACGCGATGCGTTGCATTTTCGCCACATTGCGTTGCCAATAAGTCACGCAAGGGGTTTGTGTTCCTGCGGTCAGTTCTGCGTCCGAAGATCCGGCTCGACGATGGACGAGCGGGAGATCGAGCGCGGTCTTCACCCTGACCCAAGGACGGCGGCGAAATGCGTTTCGCCGCGTGGAGAGTTAAACGAATGAAGCAGGATGCGTTGCCGCCGGCGGCGGAGGGCGAAGCAGTTACCACGGTAACGGATCGCCGCGCGCTGTTTGCTCTGCCCGGTCTCGTGCTTGCCGGGGGCGCGCTCCTCTGCGCGACGATGACGCTCTTCGTGCTGCTCGGCCTGACGCCGATCGCCCCGACATCGCCCGTCGTCATCACGTCCGTCGTCGTCAATTCCTTCTTCGTACTCGGCCTGATGGCGCTGATCGGCCGCGAGGTCTCGCGGCTCCTGAAGGCGCGCAAGCGTGGCCGCGCCGCTGCGCGTCTGCATATCCGCATCGTCGTGCTCTTCTCGATCGTGGCGATCACGCCCGCCATTCTCGTGGCCCTCTTTGCCAGTATCACGCTGAACGCCGGTCTAGACCGCTGGTTCGCGCTGAGGACGCAGTCGATCGTCAGTTCCTCCCGCAATATCGGGCAGGCCTACATGATGGAGAATGCGAGCTATCTGCAGGGCCAGACGGTCTCCATGGCAAACGACCTCGAGCGCAATCGCCAGCTGTTCAATCTCGATCGCACCGGCTTTGCCGAGCTGATGACGCGCCAGGCGAGGGGACGCGGCCTGCTCGGCGCATTCCTGGTGCAGGCGGATGGTACTGTTATCACGCAAGCCGATATCAAGACTGAGAAACCGCTGCCGGCGATCCCCCAGGACGCGCTCAATAAGGCTTCGGCCGGCCAGCCGACGCTCATTCCGCCGGGCGTCACCAATCTTGTCGGCGCCATCATCCGGCTCGAATCGATCGACGGCGCCTTCCTCTATACGGTGCGCGCGGTCGACCCCAAGGTCATGACCGCGATGCGGATGATGGAGGAGAACGCCACCGAATATAGGTCGATGGAGGCGGGGCGTTTCTCGCTGCAGATCGCCTTCGCCATCCTCTATGTCGGTTTCGCGCTGATCGTGTTGCTCGCCGCCATCTGGACGGCCATTGCCGTCGCCGACCGTATTGTCCGCCCGATCCGCCTGCTCATCACCGCAGCCGATAGCGTCGCATCCGGCAATATGGACATCGTCGTTCCCGTGCATGCCGTTGATGGCGACGTCGCCAATCTGTCGCGCACCTTCAACAAGATGATCTCGGAGATCCGCACCCAGCGCGACGAGATCCTCGAAGCCAAGGACGAGGTGGACGACCGTCGCCGCTTCATAGAAGCGGTGCTCTCGGGCGTCACCGCTGCCGTCATCGGCGTCGAGCACGATCGCCGCGTCACGATCGTCAACAGTTCGGCCGAAACGCTGATGGCGCTCGATGCGAGCGACATGCTCGGCAAGCAACTCTCCGAGATTGCCCCCGAGGTCGACCAGGTTCTGACTGAGGCGGCGTCGCGCTATCGCGGCGATTTCCGCAAGCAGATCGCGCTGGTGCGCGCCGGCACAGTGCGCACGCTGAGCGTCCAGGTGACGCGCGAGGAAGTGCGCGATCTCAGCGAATCCTACGTCATCACGCTCGATGACATCACCGACCTCGTGATTGCTCAGCGCTCCACCGCCTGGGGCGACGTCGCGCGCCGTATCGCCCACGAAATCAAGAACCCGCTCACCCCGATCCAGCTTTCGGCCGAGCGCATCCAGCGCCGCTATGGCAAGCAGATCAACCAGGATGACCGCGGCGTCTTCGATCAGTGCACCGAGACGATCATCCGCCAGGTCGGCGATATCGGCCGCATGGTCGACGAGTTCTCCTCCTTCGCGCGTATGCCGAAGCCGATCAAGGAGCCAAGTGACCTGCGCAAGATCCTGCACGACGCGGTCTTCCTGCGCGAGATGGGCAACAGCCACGTCGCCTTCCTGCAGGAGTTCGGCGATGCGCCGCTTGAAGGACAATTCGACAGCCGCATGCTCGGCCAGGCCTTCGGCAATCTCATCAAGAACGCGGTGGAAGCGATCGAGGCCGTGCCGGCCGACGAGCGCGAGGAGCGCAAGGTGCTGGTGCGCGCATCGCTTGATCAGCCGCGTGACCGCTTCACCGTCGATATCATCGACAACGGCCGCGGTCTGCCTGTCGAGAACCGGCACAGCATTTTGGAACCGTATATGACGATGCGCGAGAAGGGGACCGGTCTCGGCCTCGCCATCGTGAAGAAGATTATTGAAGAACATGGCGGGCAGCTCGAACTGCATGATGCACCCGCTGATTTTGACCAGGGAAGAGGGGCCATGATCCGCGTGCATCTGCCACGCCTGGAGCAATCGCCCGCCGCCTCGGCCGCAAGTGACAAGGAAAATGCATATGGCCTCTGATATTCTGGTCGTCGACGACGAACACGACATCCGCGAGATCGTCTCCGGCATTCTCTCCGACGAGGGCCACGAGACCCGCACCGCCCACGACAGCGACAGCGCCCTTGCTGCGATCTCGGACCGTGCGCCGCGGCTGATCTTCCTCGATATCTGGATGCAGGGCAGCAAGCTCGACGGTCTGGCGCTGCTGGACGAGGTCAAGGCGCGCCATCCCGATATTCCCGTCGTCATGATCTCCGGCCACGGCAATGTCGAGACCGCCGTCTCGGCCATCAAGCGCGGCGCCTTCGACTTCATCGAGAAGCCCTTCAAGGCCGACCGCCTGATCCTGATTGCCGAGCGCGCGCTGGAAAATTCCAAGCTCAAGCGCGAGGTCTCCGAGCTGAAGCGCAAGGCCGGCGATCCGGTCGAGCTGATCGGCACCTCCGTTGCCGTCTCGCAGCTGCGCCAGACGATCGAGAAGGTATCGCCGACCAACAGCCGCATCATGATCCTTGGCTCCTCCGGCTCCGGCAAGGAGCTGGTCGCGCGGATGATCCACAAGAAGTCGTCGCGCGCGAGCGGGCCGTTCGTGGCTATCAACGCCGCCAATATCACGCCCGACCGCATGGAAGTGGCGCTCTTCGGCACCGAAGGTTCGCCCGGTCAAGCCCGCAAGATCGGCGCGCTCGAGGAGGCCCATCGCGGCATCCTCTACCTCGACGAGGTCGGCGAAATGCCGCGCGAGACACAGAACAAGATCCTGCGCGTGTTGGTCGATCAGCAGTTCGAACGTGTCGGCGGCTCCAAGCGGGTGAAGGTCGATGTGCGCATCGTCTCTTCGACCGCCTACAATCTCGAAAGCCGCATCGCCGAAGGCTGGTTCCGGGAGGACCTCTATCACCGCCTTGCCGTGGTGCCGGTCAAGGTGCCCTCGCTGGCCGAACGCCGCGAGGACATCCCGTTCCTTGTCGACCAACTGATGCGCCAGATTTCCGAGCAGGCCGGCATTCGTCCACGCCGCATCGGGGACGATGCGATGGCGGTGCTGCAGGCCCATGACTGGCCAGGCAATATCCGCCAGCTGCGCAACAACATCGAACGCCTGATGATTCTCGCCCGGTCCGATGGTCCGGATGCGCCGATCACCGCCGAGATGCTGCCGACCGACCTCGGCGACATGCTACCGAAAGTATCGGCGAAGAACGACTACCACATCATGACGCTTCCGCTGCGCGAGGCCCGCGAGATGTTCGAGAAGGATTATCTGATCGCCCAGATCAATCGATTCGGCGGCAACATCTCACGCACCGCCGAGTTCGTCGGCATGGAGCGTTCGGCGCTGCACCGCAAGTTGAAGTCGCTCGGCGTCTGATCAGAGGTTTGATCGGTAGCCGGCGTGTCTTTTCTATGGGCGGGCAGGGCGACGGCAGGGGCCCAAGGTGATCTGCCGCCGCATAAAATTAGACAGGCCTTTTTCGCCGTTGCGGAAAAGATTGCGATTTGATACCAAAGGCTTTCCGGGCAGCAGGGATGAGGGTTGTCGGCTGCCTGATGGAAAAATAAGAAGTATTTTACCGGCACGTGAAGGCCGGCAATAAAGAAAGAATCGGCGCGATGGCGGAACGTTCTCAAAACCTGCAGGACTTATTTCTCAATACTGTTCGCAAGCAAAAGATTTCCCTGACTATATTTCTGATTAACGGTGTGAAGCTGACCGGCGTTGTTACGTCGTTCGACAACTTCTGCGTTCTGCTGCGCCGTGACGGCCATTCGCAACTCGTGTATAAGCACGCGATCTCGACCATCATGCCCGGCCAGCCGATGCAGATGTTCGAAAGCGAAGAATCCGCTTCCTGACAGGACAGACGTCATCTCGACACGTGATACCAAGAATGATTCGATCATCCCGGAAGCTGTGAAGCACCGGGATGACATGCGCGCGACCGTCGTCGTGCCCGTGCTCAAGCAGGCACGCGGCAGCCGCGGCAGTGCTGACACCATCACCACGACCCGCACGCCGGAAAGCCGCCTCGAAGAGGCGACGGGCTTGGCGCAGGCGATCGATCTCGATGTGGTCAAGGGTACCATCGTCACCGTCAGCGAGCCCCGTCCGGCGACGCTGATGGGCACCGGCAAGATCCAGGAGATCAAGGACAGCCTTGATGAGACCGATTCCGGCCTCGTCATCGTCGATCATCCGCTGACGCCGGTTCAGCAGCGCAATCTCGAGAAGGAATGGAACGCCAAGGTCATCGACCGCACGGGTCTCATTCTCGAAATCTTCGGCCGCCGCGCCTCCACCAAGGAAGGCACGCTGCAGGTCGATCTCGCGCATCTCAACTATCAGAAGGGCCGGCTGGTTCGCAGCTGGACCCACCTTGAACGCCAGCGCGGTGGTGGTGGCTTCATGGGTGGTCCGGGTGAAACCCAGATCGAAGCCGACCGCCGCATGCTGCAGGATCGCATCATCAAGCTCGAGCGCGAACTGGAGCAGGTAGTCCGCACTCGCCAGCTGCATCGCGCCAAGCGTCGCAAGGTGCCGCATCCGATCGTGGCGCTGGTAGGCTACACCAACGCCGGCAAGTCGACGCTGTTCAATCGCATCACCGGCGCCGGCGTTCTCGCCGAAGACATGCTGTTTGCGACGCTCGATCCGACGCTCCGCCGCATGAAGCTGCCACATGGCCGCACCGTCATCCTGTCGGATACCGTCGGCTTCATCTCCGATCTCCCCACCCACCTCGTCGCCGCCTTCCGCGCGACGCTGGAAGAGGTGCTGGAAGCAGATCTCGTTCTGCACGTCCGCGACATGGCCGACGAGGACAACCAGGCGCAAAGCGCTGACGTGCTCCGCATCCTGAAGGATCTCGGAATCGACGAAGCCGAGGGCGAAAAGCGCATCATCGAGGTCTGGAACAAGATCGACCGTCTTGAGCCGGAAAACCACGAAGCGATCGTCCAGAAGGCCGAAGGCGCCCGCAATGTCGTGGCCGTCTCTGCCGTCACGGGCGAGGGCGTCGATGCGCTGATGGAAGAGATCAGCCGCAGACTGTCCGGCGTGCTGACGGAAACCACCGTCGTGCTCCCGGTTGATAAGCTTGCCTTGCTGCCATGGCTTTACGATCACGCCATCGTCGACAGCCGCGAAGACAATGAGGATGGATCGGTCACGCTCGATCTCAGGCTGTCTGAAACGGAAGCCGTCGAACTCGAGCGCCGGCTGGGCAATACGGCGAGGCCGAAGGAAGACTGGGAGCGCTGATCCGGCGCTCCTGTTCCCTATATTTGGCGCTCGGCTAGACCAGCGCGCTCTCATCCTGCACCGCGACTTTTTTCTCTGACACGAGCCGATCGAGTGCGATTCGTCCGACCGGATCGAGCAGCTCACCGGTAACCAGCGTGGTGATCAGGCTGCGCACCAGCGGCAGCTTGGTCGCCGGGCCAATCATGATGTCGCGGCTGAAAGGCAGCACTGAGCTGTCTGATTGATAAAACGGCGTCAGGATACGGCTGAGCAGCTGGTAGAACCGGATATGCATCTGCCGCTGATTCAGATGGCGGTCGATGGCCTCGCCGACAGTAGCCTCACGGCAGAGCGCTGAAGCGAGCGATGCTGCGTCGAGCAGCGCCATGTTGGCTCCTTGGCCGAGCTGCGGGCTCGTGGCATGCCAGGCGTCGCCGACCTTCAGGACGTGCTTGCCGGCGACCGGCGTGCGGGTCAAGTGCCGGTAGCGCGCGTGCACCGGCTCGGCCACGGCGGCAAGCGCCTCTGCCTCAGGCCAGAAGGATCGTACCGAGTCGATCCAGGCGTCGCGCCCGGCAGCCCGCCATGCTTCGAAATCCTTGTTGCGGATGCTCCAGAAGAACGTCGCCATCGGAGCCGCGCCATCGCGCGCCGTTCCGACCGGCAGTACGCCGGCCATCTGGCTTGCTCTCTTGTAGCGCTGCTCCAGTTCGTCCTTGCGGAATACGCCATGCTCCGGCCAGGGCACCGTCGCCCAGAGCGCCCCGTAGCCGAGCTCGGTGGCGGCTTTCGCGGCGAGCGGCGAGTTGGCGCCCATGGCATCGATGGCGAGATCGGCGGTTGCCGTGCGGATGCCGCCGTCGAGGACTAGGCGCGGCGTGCTGCCAGCCTCGATCTCGGCCACCCGTGACGATGTTTCGAACCGTACCCCTGCATTGATCGCCGCTTCGAGCAAGAGATCGAACAGGGCGACGCGCTGGATGGCGATGCCATAGGCGCCGGTGCGATAGCCGACATCGAGCACGGTGCGACCATTGCCGGACAGTCGGCCATGCATGCGGCTGATGCGGGCGCCACGCGCCTCGACTTGGCCAAGCAGGCCCATGCGTGAGAGCACCGCAGCCCCGGTCGGCTGCAGCACGAAGCCGGAGCCAACGGGCTGCGGCGCACTCATCTGATCATAGATGGTCACGCGGGCGCCGCGGCTCGCAAGCAGTGCTGCGAGCGACAGGCCACCAACGCCGGCGCCTGCAATCGCGATGTCGAGCGTTTCAAGCTTCATGGCGCCCAGGTCAGCCCAGCTGTCGCTCGATAGCCTTGGCGGCCTGCCATAGCTCTTCCATCCGCTCCAGCGTCGCAGCCTCCAGCGTTTCACCTTCCGCTTCAAGAGACGTTTCTATATGGTTGAAACGGCGCCTGAACTTGGTATTCGTTCCGCGTAGAGACTGCTCCGGATCAGCCTTCACATGCCGGCCGATATTGACCACGGCGAAGATCAGGTCGCCGAGTTCGTCGCTGACCTTGGCGTGGTCGCCAGAGGCCAATGCTTCCCTCAGTTCCGCGATCTCCTCCTCGATCTTGTCGAGAATGGGTTCCGGCGCAGACCAATCGAAACCGACCTTGGCGGCGCGTTCCTGCAGCTTCAGCGCTTCCGTCAGCGCCGGAAAGCTGCGCTGCACCGAGCCGAGAAAGCCGGCCTTGAAATCCTCCGAGATCCCGCGTGCGGCCCGGCGCTCAGCGCGCTCGCGCTTCTCTGCCTGCTTGATGTCGTCCCACTGCTTCTTCACCGCGTCGGGCGTATCCGCCTCGGAGCGGGCGAAGACATGCGGATGGCGGCGGATCATCTTGCGCGTGATCGCTTCGACCACGTCGCCGAACGAGAACTCGCCGGCTTCCTCGGCCATACGGGCATGGAACACGACCTGCAGAAGCAGGTCGCCCAACTCGTCGCAAAGATCGTCCATGTCGTTGCGCTCGATCGCGTCGGAAACCTCGTAGGCCTCCTCGATCGTATAGGGCTTGATCGTCTCGAAAGTCTGGACGATGTCCCAGGGGCAACCGGTCTCGGGATTGCGAAGGGCTGCCATGATCTCGATCAGGCGGGAAATGTCTTGGGAGGCTTCCATCGTGCTCTGGTCGCTCGCGTCAGTTCAACGGAATATCGTTGTCGCCCTTGGACGACTGGTAGCTCTCGGAAAGCGCGTCGTAACGACCCTTGATCCGCGCCGTCTGCGCCTTCAGTTCGGCCTTTTTGGTGTCGCTCTCGGTCTCGACCAGATCGGCGATCGCGAAGCTGTTCCAGAAGGCGTTGCTGCGGCGGTAGCCGCCGGGCTCCAACCCGAACACTTCCTTGAGGATCTTCAGATCGTGGGGGATCGCGAAGGCGTCGCGGGAATCCTCGTGGCTGAAGAAATAGTAGAAATTGTCGAAGCCGGCCCAGGTGATCGCCGACATGCACATGGTGCAGGGTTCGTGGGTCGATAGGAAGATCAGGTCCTTGGTGGCAGGCTTCTCGCCCAGCTCGTAGAAGCGCTTCAGCGTGTGCACCTCGCCATGCCAGAGCGGATTTTCCAGCTCGTTGTTGGTCTCTGCGACCACGAGCGAAAGGTCCGATTTGCGCAGGATCGCGGCGCCGAAGACCTTGTTGCCGAGCCCGACGCCGCGTTCGGTCATCGGCAGGATATCGTGCTCCATCACATCGAGCAGGCGGGCGGCAATGGTGGTGTCGGACATGGTGTTCTCCTTGTTGCCGGCACTTTATCGCCGGTGCCGCGCGAGGCAAACGAGGATTCTTGGCCGCGCCCGAATTTGTCACAGGCTTTGTGCCGCATTGCAGCGCGATTCACTGTGCTGCGTGTGCCGCATCGGTGAGTTTTGCTCAAATCATTGACATGCCGGGTAAAACAATACGCGGTCGTACCGGGTTTGGAATTTCTGTTTCTTCATTTGGCTGGTCCGGTGGTGCATATTCCGGCAACTTCGAAATGGATTGATGATGCCTTCCAAGAGTGAGCAACTGTCGGTTTTTCCTGCCTTCGTTCGTGTCGAAGGCAAGATCGCGGCTGTCTTCGGCAATGGCGATGAAGCCTTCGCCAAGGTGCGCCTGCTGTCGAACACCAAGGCCCGGATCGTCGCCTACACGGATCGCCCCGAGGCCGATTATCACGCCCACCTGATCGCCAACCGCATCGAAACCGTCCGCGCCGCCTTCGCGCCCGAGCAGATCCAGGGCGCAACGCTGGTCTTTGCGGCCACGGGCGATGCAGCCGCCGATCGCGCCATCGTCGACGCCGCGCGCGCCGCCAAGGTGCCAGCCAATGCCGTCGATCAGCCGGATTACTGCGACTTCTATACCCCGGCGCTCGTCAATCGCGCGCCCGTCGCGGTTGCCATCGGCACGGAAGGGGCAGGGCCTGTGCTCGCGCAGATGATCCGCGCCCAGGTCGATCAGCTGCTAGCGCCATCGCTCGGCCGCCTTGCCGAACTGGCTGTCAGCTATCGCGGTCGCGTCGAACATGTGCTTGAGAAGGGCGCCACGCGTCGTCTCTTCTGGTGCCGGTTCTTTTCCGGCGCGGTTGCCGATGCTGTTTCCAACGAGAACATGCCGCAGGCACAACGCCTTGCCGACGAGCTGTTGCTTTCCGCCAACAAGGCCGAAGGCCGCATCTGGCTGGTCGGCGCCGGCCCGGGTGCCGCCGATCTGCTGACGCTGCGTGCCCAGCGCGTGATGATGGAAGCAGACGTGATCGTCTATGACGCATTGGTGCCGCAGGAAATCGTCGACATGGGCCGCCGCGATGCGGAGCGCCTCTCGGTCGGCAAGCGCAAGGGCTGTCATTCGAAGTCGCAGGAAGAGATCAACGACCTGCTCGTTTATCTCGGCCGCGAAGGCAAGCGCGTCGTTCGCCTGAAGTCGGGCGATCCGCTGGTCTATGGCCGCGCCGGCGAGGAAATGGCCGCATTACGCGCCGCCGGTATCGCCTATGAAGTCGTCCCTGGCATCACCTCTGCTTTCGCAGCCGCCGCTGATTTCGAGCTGCCGCTGACGTTGCGCGGCGTCGCCTCGTCGCTGGTCTTCACGACGGGCCACGATCTGACCGGCGACGTGCTTCCCGATTGGGCGAGCCTTGCCGTATCCGGCGCCACCATCGCCGTCTATATGGGGCGCACGGTCGCGGCATCGGTTGCCGAGCGGCTGATGCGCGCCGGCATTGCGCCGGAAACGACGGTCGCCGTCATCGAGAATGCCAGCCGCGCCGATCGCCGGCTGCTTCATGGTACGCTTCGCGATCTGCCCGGTCTGCAGAACCGTGATGAACTCACCAGACCTGTCATGGTCATCATCGGCGACGCCGTTGCGGGCGCCAATTTCGAACTGTCCGAACCGCTGGTGCGTGCACGCGCCCGGTCCGATGAACTGCTAAGGAGCTGACTATGGGAGACAAGGTTCTGACCGCCAATAGGCTGACCGACGGCATCGCCGTCTGGCTCGATGCCAATGGCACCTGGGTGACGTCGCTGCAGGATGCGCTGGTCGCGCGCCATGCCGAGGCCGTTGCCGCGCTGGAGGCGATCGGCAAGAAATCCTACGCCGATAATCTGGTGGTCGATGTCGCCGTGGTTGACGTGCAGGAGACCGATGGTGTTCTCTGGCCGCTGCGCCTTCGCGAGCGCATTCGTGCACAGGGTCCGACCATGGAATACGCGCCGGGCTACAAGCCCGCCGATCCCGCATTCATTGCAGTCTGAGGAATACGATGTACCGTTACGACGAATTTGACCACGCCTTTGTCGCCGAGCGCGTCGCGCAGTTCCGCGATCAGGTTGAGCGCCGTCTGTCCGGCGAGCTCGCCGAGGATGCGTTCAAGCCGCTGCGCCTGATGAACGGCGTCTATCTTCAGCTGCACGCCTATATGCTGCGCATCGCCATTCCCTATGGCACGCTGAACTCCAAGCAGATGCGCATGCTGGCCCATGTCGCGCGCACCTACGACCGCGGCTACGGCCACTTCACGACTCGCCAGAACCTGCAGTTCAATTGGCCGAAGCTGTCGGATATGCCCGACGTGCTGGCCGAACTCGCCACCGTCGAAATGCACGCCATCCAGACCTCGGGCAACTGCATCAGAAACGTGACAGCCGACCACTTCGCCGGTGCCGCCGCCGATGAAGTCGCCGATCCGCGCCCCTATGCCGAAATCCTGCGCCAGTGGTCTTCCGTTCATCCGGAATTCTCCTTCCTGCCGCGCAAGTTCAAGATCGCCGTGACGGGTGCCGAGCGCGACCGCGCCGCGATCCAGGTCCACGACATCGGCCTGCATCTGAAGAAGAACGACAAGGGCGAGATTGGTTTTGCCGTCTATGTCGGTGGCGGCCAGGGCCGTACGCCGATGATCGCCAAGCTGATCAAGGACTTCCTGCCGGAAGAGGACCTGCTGTCTTATACGACCGCCGTCATGCGCGTGTATAACCTGCACGGCCGCCGCGACAACAAGTACAAGGCCCGCATCAAGATCCTCGTCCACGAAACGGGCGCCGAAGAGCTGGCCCGCCAGGTCGAGGTCGAGTTCGCGGCGCTGAAGGACACCGAACTGAAGCTCCCGGAAGCCGATGTCGCCGCTATCACCGCCTATTTCGCGCCGCCGGCACTGCCGCAGCGTGCCGAAGGCTGGGAGAACCTTGCGCGCTGGAAGAAGGCCGATCCGGCATTCTCCCGGTGGGTCCATCAGAACGTCCAGCCGCACAAGAACCCCGACTACGGCATGGTGACGATCTCGCTGAAGCCGATCGGCGGCATTCCCGGTGACGCTTCAGACAGTCAGATGGATGCGGTGGCCGATATCGCCGAGGAATATGCCTTCGACGAAATCCGCGTCAGCCACGAGCAGAACCTCATCCTGCCGCATGTGGCGCTGGCCGATCTCGAAGCCGTCTATCGCGGCTTGGTTGCCATCGGTCTCGCCGAAGCCAATGCCGGCCTGATCACCGACATCATTGCCTGTCCCGGCTTGGACTATTGCGCGCTCGCCAATGCGCGCTCCATCCCTGTCGCGCAGGAAATCTCGAAGCGTTTCGGCAACCCCGAGCGTCAGGCCGAGATCGGTGAGCTGAAGATCAAGATCTCCGGCTGCATCAACGCCTGCGGCCACCACCATGTCGGCCATATCGGCCTCTTGGGCGTCGAGAAGAAGGGTGCCGAACTCTACCAGATCACGCTCGGCGGTTCCGGTGATGAGCACACCTCGATCGGCGAAATCATCGGCCGTGGCTTTGAGCCGGAAAAGGTGACGGATGCGATCGAGAAGATCGTCGACACCTATCTCGGCCTGCGCAACGATCCGTCCGAAATCTTCCTCGATGCTTACCGCCGCGTCGGTCCGCAGCCGTTCAAGGATGCGCTCTACGGTGATTCCAAGGCGGAGGCTGCATGATGACCAGGATCTGGAGAGAAACCGGCTTCGTCGAGAACGACCCCTGGGTCATCGAGACCGAAGAGGTGAAGGCCGGCGAGGGGCAGAAGCCTCTGCTCAGCCTTGAGGAACTGGTGGCCAAGGCCGACGAGAGCAACGAAGTCGGCTTCGGCGTGCTGATCAAGCCCGCCGACGACGTGCGCAAGCTCGAGCCCTATCTCTATCGCCTCGAACTCGTGGCGGTGGCGTTTCCTGCCTTCAACGACGGCCGCGCCTTCAGCCATGCATCGCTGCTGCGCGAGCGTCTCGGCTATACGAACGAACTGCGCGCCGTCGGCGATGTCCTGATCGACCAGGTGCCGTTGATGCTGCGTTGCGGCATCGATAGCTTCGCGGTGACCAACGAGACTGCGATAAAGCGTCTCACCGAAAAGCGCTTGCCGGAGATTCCGCATTATTATCAGCCGACTGCGCGTGACGCGGAGCCGGGCAAGAGCTATAGTTGGCGCCGTCAGGCGAAGCCGGCGGCATAAGGCCGGCTCGCCGTTTCAGAATTTGCGGAACGGTGCAATGAAGACTTTCGAAATCGCGGTGATCGGCGGCGGACTGGCCGGAATGATCGCCGCAATCGCCCTTGGACGCGGCGGACGCAACGTTGCACTCGTTGCGCCGCCGGCCCCAAGGGAAGACCGCCGGACCACGGCGCTGATGGATCAGTCGATCCGCTTCATCGACCGGCTGACGTTCTGGGAGCGCCTGCGTCTTTCCTCCGCGCCGCTCTCGACCATGCGCATTATCGACGGTACAAATCGGTTGCTGCGCGCGCCGACCGCGACCTTCCGTGCCGCCGAAGTCGGGCTCGAAGCCTTCGGCTATAATTTTCCCAACAAGGCATTGATGGAAGTGCTGGAGGCGGCCGCTGCCGCCGAGGGCAACATCACGCGCTTTACTGCCTTTGCCGACGTGATCGATGTCACGGAAGACGCCGTCTCCATCTCGCTCGACAATGGCGAAACGCTCACCGCCGATTTCGCGATCGGCGCCGATGGCCGCAAGTCGAAGCTGCGCGAGACTGTCGGTATTGACGTCAAGAAATGGTCCTATCCGCAATCGGCCATGGTGCTGAATTTCCAGCATTCCCTGCCGCACGAAAACATCTCCACCGAGTTCCACACGGAAAACGGCCCCTTCACCCAGGTGCCGCTCCCCGGCAATCGCTCAAGCCTCGTCTGGGTACAGAGTCCGTCGGATGCTCAGACGCGCAGCGAGCTTTCGTTGGCCGAACTTGGCAACGTCGTCGAGGAGCGCATGCAATCGCTGCTCGGCAAGGTGACGGTCGAGGAGGGCGTGCAGATCTGGCCGCTATCGGGCATGATGGCGCATCGCTCGGGCAAGGGCCGGGTGGCGCTGATCGGCGAGGCCGCGCACGTGTTTCCGCCCATCGGCGCGCAGGGGCTGAACCTCAGCTTGCGCGATGTCATGGCGCTGACCGATATCCTCTGTGACCGACCGGAACTGCCGATCTCCAAGGATGCCGGCAGCCAGTTCGACCGCAAGCGTCGCGTTGATATCATGACCCGTACGGCAAGCGTCGATGTGCTGAACCGCTCACTTCTCTCCGATTTCCTGCCGATGCAGGTGCTGCGCGCGGCCGGCCTGCACATCCTGGCCGCCGTTCCGCCGTTCCGCAGTATGGTGATGCGCGAGGGTGTCGAACCCGGGCGCGGCCTGCGCGCGATCCCGGATGCGATCAAGGAACATCTACGTCGGAAGAAAGCCTGACTTCATCGCGATCAGGAACAGCGACACGGTCACCACGGATAGCGTCGTGGTGATCAGGATCGTGGCCGACGCCCGTTCCTGCCAGACGCCGTAGAGTTGGCCAATGACGAAGACGTTGGTCGCCGTCGGTAGAGTGGCAAGCAGGACGGCGGCGTAAATCCACACCGGATCGAAGCCGCCGACGGTCGTCAGCGCGAGGTAGACCACGATCGGGTGGATGATCAGCTTGGCCGGGACGATGTAGCTGATCTCAACAGGAATACGCCGCATCGGTCTCAGCGCCAGCGTGACACCCATGGCAAATAGCGCACATGGAGCGGCGGCCTGAGCGAGATAATCGATGAAGCGCTGAAAGGCCGCCGGCTGCGGTATCTCGAAGCCGGCCGCGACGAAACCAAGTGCGGTCGACAAGATGAACGGATGCAGCGCCACCTTGCGCGCGATATCGAACGCCAGCCGTCCACGCGAACGCTTGTCGTCACCCGATGCCGCCATCATTGCCGGCGCGACGATGAAGTGGACGGCGTTTTCGATGCAAACGATCAAGGCTACGGGGACGGCGGCCCCTTCACCGAGCGCGATCAGCGCAAGACCGGGACCCATGTAGCCGATATTGCCGTAGGAACCGGCAAAGGCCTGGATCGTGCTGTCGGCAAACGAGTTGCGGCGCAGAAAGCGGCCGATCAGAAACATCGCGATGAAGATCGAATAGGTGGCGGCGAGATCCGTGACGATGAAGTCTATCCGCGTCAAATCCTCGAACGGGGTGCGCGACACCAGCTTGAAATAAAGCGCGGGCAGGGCGGCATAGACGATGAAAGTGTTCAGCCACCCCATCGCCTCGGCCGGTTGCTTGGTCACCTTGGCGGCGATGAAGCCAATGACGATCAGGCCGAAGAACGGCAGGAGAAGACTGACGATGTCGGCCAAGGGTCATTCCAATGCTGGCGCCGATGTGGCGCTATAGGCGGCCAAGACGGCTTGTCGGTGGGAGGAGCCTAGGCTTAGCCGATTTTCATCAGGATTGGAAAGGTCTGCTGGAACCAGATTGCGGCGTCGCTGACAAAACCGAAGATGAAGGCGAGGCCCGTCAGGATCAGGAACACGCCCATCACTTTCTCGACCGTGCCGAGATGGCGGCGGAAGCGCGTGAGGAAGCCCATGAAGGCGCCGGAAAAGCCGGCGGCGATCCAGAAGGGGATGGCGAGCCCGAGCGAATAGACGGCAAGCAGGCCAGCGCCCGAGCCGACTGTTTCGCGCGAGGCGGCAACGCCCAGGATGGCGCCGAGCACCGGGCCGATGCATGGCGTCCAGCCAAAAGCGAAGGCGAGCCCCATCACATAGGCGCCCGTCAGCGTCGCCGGCTTGCCGCTGCCCTGGAAGCGTGCTTCCCGCGCCAGAACGCCGATGCGGAAGACGCCAAGGAAGTTCAGGCCCATGACGATGATGATCAGCCCGCCGATCTTGGAGAGCAGATCGAGATGCTGACGCAGCGCCATTCCGATGCTCGATGCGCCGGCCCCGAGCGCCACGAAGACGGTGGCAAAGCCGAGTGTGAAGAACAGCGCCGAAAACAGCACGCCGCGCCGAACATCCGGAGCAACCGTGACCGCCCCGCCACCCCGGAACTGCTCGACGGAAATGCCGGCCATGTAACAGAGATAGGGCGGCACCAGCGGCAGCACGCAGGGCGAAAGAAACGACAGGGCGCCGGCAAGCAAGGCACTCAACAGGGAAATATCGGCAATCGACACGCGGTTCTCCGGCGCAGGGCATTGGAGCGCAGTCCTAGCGCAGCCGGTGGCCCGCCGCCAATCACCTTTTTGCGTCTCGCGTCTCGGGAGCTTGGATAGGCCGATACAACCTGTGTTAATTGTCTGGCAATTCGGATGCCCTAATATACCCTCATGCGGATCAGCGTCATCACCAACTGGGCCTACGGAGTGACGGTTGTTCTGACCGTGCTGTCGGGCTCTGCCTTCATCCTGTCTGCCACAAGCGCCACCCGCGAACGGATCGCGGTCGAGGAACATCTGGCGCTGGACGATCTCGCCGACGAACTGGCGCTGGGCGCCGAAGAGCGCACCGATGAAGCGCGCCTCTATGTCATGCGCGACGACATCAGGCATCTCGATGCCTTCCAGGGCAAGGAAGGCGAGGAGCGCCGGCGCGAGCGCGCGATCCGGGGCGTCCGCGAACTGGGTGCAGCACCGATCGAATTGCAGGCGCTTGAAGACGTGGAGAAAAGCGCCGACGTACTCGACAAGATCGAGGAAGAAGCGATCGCCGCGTATCGCAACGGCGATCAGGCGGGCGCCCGCCAGACCTTGTTCGGGCCGGAACACGACCGCCTGCAGACCGCATTGCTCGCTACTGTTACGCGCTTCCGCGATCTCGCGAACGCGCGTACGCAGTCGGTCATGCACAACACCCAGCTGCGCAGCGACTGGTGGGGTTTCATCGCCAAGACGCTGCTCGCCGTCACTGCCGCCCTGTTTCTGAGCGTGCTTTATTTCATCCTGAAGCGTCGCGTCGCTATGCCTTTGATGCGCATGACCGGCATCGTCACGCGTCTTGCCAAGCAGGATTACGCGGTGGACGTGCCGCTCGATCGCCGCCGCGACGAGATCGGCGAGATGAATGAAGCCATTCACATCTTCCGAGAAAACGGGTTGGAACGCGATCGTCTGGACGCCGAGCGCCGGCGCGACCAGCAGACGAAGGACCTGATTCTGCAGATGATGCACCGCTTGCAGGCCTGCCAGGCGCAGGACGAACTGGCCGAAGTCGTGGCCCTGTTCTCCCCGCAGATCTTCCCGGATCTCGCCGGCAACCTCTACATCATGAACGAAAGCCGCTCGACATTGTCGCGCATCTCCTCATGGCACGAGCCGCAGCGCTCCGAGCCTGTATTTCCGGCGACGGCCTGCTGGGGCCTCAGGCGCGGCCGCCCGCATGTGAGCTCGCACGAACACGGCGACATCAGCTGCCAGCATCTCGACCAGTCCGATACGATGGGACTCTGCGTTCCGCTGACGGCGCAGGGCGATGTCGTCGGGCTCCTCTATTTCGAGGAGCGGCCGCAGGGCCATATGGAGGCGGAGGCGTCGCGCCTCTATCTCGAGCTGATCGCCGAAAACATCGGCCTTGCCGCCGCCAACCTGCAACTGCGCGACAAGCTCACCAACCTCTCCATTCGCGACGCGCTGACGGGGCTCTATAACAGGCGCTCGCTCGACGAAGATATGAACAATCACGCACGCGATCGCGAGCTGGAGCAGCTCAGCTGCATGATGGTCGATATCGATCACTTCAAGCGCTTCAACGACGAGTTCGGCCATGACGCCGGCGACGAGGTCATGCGCTACGTCGCGCAGACCATTCTCGACACGATCGGCGACGCCGGCCGTGCCTATCGCTTCGGCGGCGAGGAGTTCACGGTCCTGCTGCCTGATATCGGCGATGCCGAAGGATTCGACATCGCCGAGCGCCTGCGCTCCAACATCCGCGGACTGGCGCTCTCGCATCGCGGCCGCATTCTCGGGCCGATCTCGGTGTCGATCGGCTTCGGCTCTCTGTCTGAAGGCGCTGCCGTCTCGACATTGCTGACACGCGCCGACGCGGCATTGCTGCAAGCGAAGGCGGAGGGGCGCAACAGGACAGTCATGGCCTCGGTGCTGATGCCGGAGGATAGCAAGAGGCGTGGCTCCGCCTGAAGGGCGAGGTGATCGCTTACTTCTCAGTCGATCCAAGCCGCACGAGGACCTCGTCCGGAATGCCGTACCGCTGGATGACATCGCGGCTGTTGCGCAGACCGCAAATCTCGCGCTGGACGAACAAATCCCATATGGCGTCCGCCGCCTTTCGAAGGCGAGCGTCGCGGTCGTCCTGGCCATGTCGCGCCGGATCCCAAGCCTTCAGATCAGCCAAGGCTGCTTCGGCCTTCAGCCCGCTGCGTCCAAGCGAGTTCGCTCGCTCCGCTCTCAATTCGTATTCGAGAACATTGAACCCGCTCTCGACCGAGAAAGGCTGCCTCAGTGATTGCGGCGGACGAACGGTCATGACGATACCCTCATGCTCGCGCTCACCTATACTGTGGGCGAGCATAGCTCGTTTGGCGAATACGGTGACAGAGTAAGGGTGATCAGCTTGCCGGTAAAGATAGCCGCCGAGGCAATCGAGATGCCCCGGCCGAGAAGCTGCTCTTCGGAGTGTGGTGATAACCGAGCCGCAGCTAGCCGCCTTACTTGGCGGCGGCGTTGCCAACCCGGTTGCCCGCATTCTGCGTCGCATCGACGGTGTTGGCCGCATCCTTGCCCATGCCGCGGATCGTATTGCCGCAGGAGCTGAGGGCCAGCATGACGCAAAGAGCAGCCGCGATCTTCGTGGTGATGGAAGTCATGTCGCAATCCTTTTCGTGGAACCTGTGACACAACGCATGGATCGGCAGCTGGTTGCATTCCATTGCCGTTCACGTATGCCTGTCGCGCTATGGCTGCTCGCGCATCCCTGGCGTCGCTTCCCGCTCGTCGGCATCTTCCAGATCCGTCTTCACGATGAAGGCATCGGTATGCTGCCTTGCCGCCTCCCTGAGCGCCTCGAGGTTCGGCACATCATCACCCTCGATCTGGTCGCCGCCATGATTGATCTCATGCTCGGCCTGCGACCAATGCTCTTCATGACGTCCCTCAGGTCTGCCTTCGCGCTCCCAGATGGCATGAGCGCGGTCGCGGATATCTTTTTCACGGTCTGACATGATGTTCTCCGATGTTTTCCATCGCTAGAACTGGCGGCGGGCATCAAATGTTCCGCAGGCGGCCGGGGAACCGGAAAATATAATCCCGGCTGACGGCCAGATGGTGCCTGTGGGACTTTCGATCTGTCCCAAAAGTCCGATGGCAATCTGCTAATTAATTGATTTAATGGTGAGAGCGATGGGGCTCGAACCCATGACCTACTGATTAAAAGTCAGTTGCTCTACCAGCTGAGCTACGCTCTCCCGTGTTCCGAAGCATCCCTCTAGGACCCCGGCTGGAAGTGCGCGGAACATATGCAGACGACCCATTGCGGTCAACTGAAAAATCCACCTTTCCTGTGCATTAGGCACATTTCTTGCGAGAGATCGAGAAGCAGGCGGGGGAATGCAGCGGGAAGGCCTGCGGCTTTCGGATTGGCGGTGGAAAGTGGGGATCCAAAGATTGAGACCGTCGCCTATTGTCGATGCCCCAGGTCGAATGAGCGCATCAAATGCACGAGCAGCAATAAAGTTCCCGAAAAATATTTAAGAAAATCAATTGGTTCAATCGCATTCGCGGCTTAACAAATCGATCCCTGACCCTAAATCTCCCTTATAGAAGGAGATGACCATGACCGACGTGATCGAACACACCAATAGCCGCAAGGTACTGCGTGGCCGTGCCTATAGTCTCACGGAGTTCTCGCGCAAATACAGGCTCGGCCAGGATGAAGCCGTTCGCCTGTTCGAGAAATTCGGCCCGTCCGCCACCGAACTCGATCTGCTGATGGCTGCCAAGCGCCGTCCGCCCGTCTCGCTGGAATCACTTGGCGCCTGATAGGCGCCATTCGCGCCGGGGGCAGAATCACGCGGGCAATCAACGCTCGCGTAAAGTGATGTGCGGCGTACGCCCTGCCACAAACTCGACTTTCATTACCAAGATTTCATTTCCATTTGACGTTGCTGCGTGCCAATGCCGTCAACTTGCTAATCCTGCGTTCAGCTTCAGATCGTTATTCCCGAAGCTGACAGTCGTATTGGCTGTATCTGACCGAGGCTGCCCGCATGAACGATATGACAACGCCCAATAAACCCCAGAGCACGAAGCCCCAGAGCACGGCAACCGCCGATCTCGCCGTTGTCCTCGCCGCCTCTCAGCAGAAGCAGAAGGGCCGGTGGTGGAAGCGCTCGTTGGTATCGCTGGTCGTGATAGCGGCGCTTGGGGGCGGATTGTATCTGTATTCGCGCCAAAGCGGCAGCGAGGTGAGCTATACGACGCAGCCGGTTAAGAACGGCGACCTGACTGTGCTTGTGACAGCCACCGGATCTGTGCAGCCGACGGAGCAGGTCGACATATCGAGCGAACTGTCAGGTACCGTTCGCGACGTCAACGTCGATTACAACAGCGAGGTGAAGGCCGGCGACGTGCTGGCAGTGCTCGACACCATCAAGGTCGAGGCCGACGTCAAGAGCACGCAGGCGAAGCTCGATTCGGCGAAGGCGAACGTCGTCAAGGCTACCGCGGATCTGGAGTCCGCTAAGAGCTCCTACGATCGCTACCGTAACCTCGTCCAAAGCAATGTGACGACGCAGCAGAGCCTCGAGGACGCGCGCTACAAGTACGATTCGGCTGTTGCCACCAAGGAGATCAACGAAGCGGCGGTGCTCTCGGCGGAAGCCGATCTGCAGCTCGCCCAGGTCAATCTCACCAAGTCCAAGATCGTCTCGCCGATCGATGGCGTCATTCTCACGCGCTCGGTCGATCCGGGCGCGACGGTCGCGGCTTCGCTGTCGGCGCCTGTTCTCTTCGTCATCGGCGGCGACCTCAGACAGATGGAGTTGCAGGTCGATGTCGACGAGGCCGATGTTGGCCAGATCGCGGTCGGTCAGAAAGCGACCTTCACGGTCGATGCATATCCGGATCGCACATTCCCCGCCGAGATCAAGCAGATCCGCTTTGCCTCTGAAACGACCAACAACGTCGTCACCTACAAGGCCATCCTCTCCGTCGACAACGCCGACCTGCTGTTGCGCCCGGGCATGACGGCAACCGCCGACGTCACAGTCGAAGCGGTCAAGAGCACGCTCATGGTGCCGAACGCTGCCTTGCGCTACGCGCCTCCGGCCACTGAAGCCAGGCGCAATCGGGGCCTGTTCGGCATGTTCGCTCCCCCACGCATGGGCCCTCGCGGCGGCAATCAGGGTGGCGGCGAGACCTTGACCGGTGCCAAGCGTCGGGTCTGGGTGCTGAGATCCGGCAAGCCATCGCCTGTCGTCATCCAGGTCGGTTCTTCCGATGGCCAGTTCACCCAGGTGACGTCAGGCGATCTCAAGGAAAACGAAGCGATCATCACCGATTCGACCGAGCGGTCGAGATAGCGGCGCGCCATGACCACGCCGCCTCTCATCGAGTTCAGCAAGGTGTCGAAGATCTACGGTCGCGGCGAAGCCTCGATCCGTGCGCTCGATCATGTCGATCTCGCCATCCGCGAGCACGAATTCGTCGCGATCATGGGGCCATCGGGCTCCGGCAAATCGACGGCCATGAACATTCTCGGCTGTCTCGATGTCCCAAGCGCCGGCGACTACCTGTTCCAGGGCATCTCGACCACCGGTTTCGACCGCGCGCAATTGACGATGCTGCGCCGTCACATGCTGGGCTTCGTCTTCCAGGGCTTCAACCTCTTGCCGCGCACGTCGGCGGTCGAGAATGTAGAGCTGCCGCTGATCTATCGTGGCATGCCAGCCGCGGAGCGGCATCGTCTGGCGAAGGAAGCCCTTGGCTTGGTCGGCCTTGGCGGCCGTGAACATCACAAGACACAGGAGCTCTCCGGCGGCCAGCAGCAGCGCGTCGCCATCGCACGCGCCATCGTCACGCAGCCATCCCTGCTTCTCGCCGATGAACCGACGGGTAATCTCGACACCAAGACCAGCATCGAAATCATGGACCTGATGACGCGGCTGAACCGCGAGCAGGGCATCACCATCGTCATGGTTACGCACGAGCCTGACATCGCGGCCTATGCGCAGCGGCTGCTGCGCTTTCTCGATGGTAAGCTGGAAGCGGAAACAGCGCATCAGGGAAGGGCGGGTCACCATGTTTCTTGAGACGGTCAAGCTCGCGCTGCGCGCCATCAGCCGCAACATGTTGCGGTCGTTCCTGACGGTTCTCGGTGTCGTCATCGGCGTCGCCGCCGTCATCGCGCTGGTCACGATCGGCAACGGCACCACGGCACAGGTCACGTCCGAGCTGTCGCGTCTCGGCACCAACATGCTGTTTGCCCGCCCCGGCCAGTTCGGTCCCGGCCGCGCAAGCTCCGAGGCACGGCGTTTCACCGTGGCAGATGTCGACGCCATCAGCGAGCAGGTGAGCGGGCTGCGGGCCGTGGCGCCGCTCAACCAGACCACCGCGACTGTCATCTACGGTGGCCAGAGCCACTCGACGACGGTGATGGGCACGACCAACGACTATTTCACGGCACAGGACTGGGACATCGCCTCCGGGCGCACCTTCGACGCCGCCGAAGAGCGCGGCCGCGCGCGCTGCGTTCTTGGCGAGACCGTCCGTTCGCAGCTCTTCGGGTCCGCCGATCCGATCGGCCAGCAAGTGCGCGTCGGCAAGGTCTCTTGCGGCGTCATCGGCGTGTTGGCCAAGCGCGGGCAATCCGGCATGGGTACCGACCAGGACGATGTCGTCATCGTGCCGATCAAGGTCTACCAGCGCCGCATCGGCGGGAAGGCCAATGCCAATGTCTCGATGATCCTGATCTCCGCGCGCGATGGCGTTGCCACATCCAAGGTCCAGTCGGATACGGAGAACCTGCTGCGCGAACGCCGCAAGATCATTCCCGGTCGCGAAGACGATTTCAACGTCAACGACATGACCCAGATCGCAGCCGCCATGACCGGAACGACGACGCTTCTCACCAGCCTGCTTGGTGCGGTGGCCGCGATCAGCCTGCTCGTGGGCGGTATCGGCATCATGAACATCATGCTGGTCTCTGTCACCGAGCGCACGCGCGAAATCGGCATTCGCCTGGCGATCGGGGCGCTGGAGCGGCAGGTGTTGATGCAGTTCCTGGTCGAGGCGGTGGCGCTGTCGATATTCGGTGGCATGAGCGGCATTCTGCTCGGGCTGGGGCTTGGCTTCGGCGCCGTCTCCCTGCTCAAGGTGCCCTTCGTGGTGAGCCCGACGATGATCATCGTCGCCTTCGCCTTTTCCGCTGCGATCGGCATGATCTTCGGCTATTTCCCGGCTAGACGGGCCGCCCAGCTCAATCCGATCGATGCGCTGAGGCACGAGTAAGCCACTGTAAAATAACGGCTCTCCCTTCGGCCTAATATATCATGGCAACCTGCCATTGAATCCGTTAACGCGGGGCTTATGATATATCAGGTCGAATCACGGATCCGCGATGCCGAACTCCTCACAGAGCCATCTTGCCTATCTGGCGCTGGAACATGCCATCGTGACCTTGGCGTTGACGCCTGGTGCGCTCGTCAATGAAAAGCAGCTGATCGATCTCTCCGGACACGGCCGCACGCCGGTGCGCGAGGCGATCCAGAAGTTGGCCTGGCAGGGGTTGATCGTGGTGAAGCCACGCGTCGGCCTGCAGATCGCCGAGATCAAGCCGACCGATCACGCCCATGTCATGCAGGTTCGCCGCGAGCTAGAGCCGATCGCCGCGGCACTCGTTGCCGAACAGGCGACCGATGGGCAGCGCAACCAGTTGGTCGAATGCGCGCGCGCCATGAACGATTGCGCCGTGAGCGGCGATCTCGCGGGATTTTTCGCAGCAGACAAGGCATTTGATGAGATCCTCGAAGAATCCTGTCCCAATGCCTTCATCACCTCGGCGCTCGGCCCGGTGCAGACCCATTCGCGTCGCCTCTGGTATTCGAAGGCGAGCCCGGAGCGCATGGATCGGTCGATCTCGCTGCACGTTGCCGTTATCCGTGCGATCCAGCAGGGCAAGGCGACTGAAGCGCGCAAGGCGATGACGACGCTGATCGATTACCTCGGCCAGAAATGAAAACGGCCCCGTTTCCGGAGCCGTTGTTCTAACCATGTGATGGGGCGATCAGCCGACGAAGGCGCGTTCGATGACGAACTGCGCCGGCTTGCTGTTTGCGCCTTCCTCGAGGCCAGCCTGCTCAAGCAGTTCCTTGGTGTCCTTCAGCATCGCCGAAGATCCGCAAATCATGCCGCGGTCGATTTCGGGATCGAGCTTGGGAACGCCGAGATCGGTGAACAGCTTGCCTGAGGAGATCAGGTCGGTGATGCGGCCGCGGTACTCGAAGTCCTCGCGCGTCACCGTTGCGTAGTGCAGCAGCTTGTCACCGACCACTTCCTGCAGGAGCTCGTCATTCTGGATCTCGTGAACCAGGTCGAAGCCGTATTTCAGCTCGGCTATGTTGCGCGTCGTGTGGGTGAGGATGACCTGGTCGAACTTCTCATAGGTTTCCGGATCGCGGATCAGGCTGGCGAAGGGCGCGATGCCGGTGCCGGTCGAAAACATGTAGAGACGACGGCCAGGCGTCAGTGCGTCGAGCACCAGCGTACCCGTCGGCTTCTTGCGCATCAGCACCTGATCGCCGGGCTTGATCGCCTGCAGATGCGAGGTCAGCGGACCATCGGGAACCTTGATGGAGAAGAATTCGAGTTCTTCGGCCCAGGCGGGGCTGGCGATCGAGTATGCGCGGAAGATCGGCTTGCCCTCGACCATGAGGCCGATCATCGCGAATTCGCCCGAGCGGAAGCGGAAACCTTCAGGACGCGTCATCGTGAAGCGGAACAGGTTGTCCGTGTAATGCGTGACGCTGAGAACGGTTTCGGCGAATACGCCGGCAGGGATTGGGGCTGCGAATTCTTCGGTCTTTGCAGGGGCGTTCATTGCGGTATCGGATCCCGTAGTTCGTCGATCATCAATTCGATGCGAGCGAGATATTACAAATAGGCGGCGGATTAAAGGTATTCCATTCCCTCTGTGGCGAGTTGCATGAAATATGCATGTTATCGTCAGGTTTGGGAAACCCGATGTGCATCATTCGCTTTTGCTCTGGCGAAGCCTGACAAAGGATGCATATTAGGCCGAAATCGCGCCTCGGGGGTGCGGATTGCTTATGGCAACTCGGGGAAACATGAAGATTTTCAATTACAAGCGCGTACCCTACGCGGAAATGCGCGCATTTTCCGTCCATATTTTGACGGCCTCCGGTTCCTTCCTCGCTTTCCTCGGCGTCGTCGCCGCCGCCGAACATCGTTTTGTCGACATGTTCTGGTGGCTGGGGCTGGCGCTTCTGGTCGATGGTATCGATGGGCCGATCGCGCGCAAGGTCAAGGTCAAGGAAGTTTTGCCGAACTGGTCGGGCGATACGCTCGACAACATCATCGATTACGTCACCTACGTCCTGCTGCCGGCCTTTGCGCTCTACCAGAGCGGCATGATCGGCGAGCCATGGTCCTTCGTGGCCGCCGGCATGATCGTCGTGTCGAGCGCCATCTATTATGCGGACATGGGCATGAAGACGGAGGAGTATTTCTTCTCCGGCTTCCCCGTTGTCTGGAACATGATCGTCTTCACGCTGTTCGTCATGGATGCAAGCGCCACGACGGCGCTCGTCGTCGTCACCGTCTCGGTGATCCTGACCTTCCTGCCGATCAACTTCCTGCATCCGGTGCGCGTCCAGCGCCTGCGTCCGCTCAATCTCGGCATCTTCTTCCTGTGGTCGGCGCTCGGCATCTATGCGCTGCTGATGCATTTCGTCGTGCCGCAATGGGCGCTCGTTCTTTTCGTTCTGAGCGGTGTCTATCTGTATTGCATCGGCGCCGTCCTGCAGTTCCTTCCGGCGCTGGGACGTCGTCTATAGGAGAATTGGCATAGGAGAGTTGGAATGACGAAGACGCAGGCTGTCGTGCTGAACGGGACCGGCGGTCCCGAGGTTCTCGATTATGTCGATATCGACCTGCCGCCGCCCGGCGCCGGCGAAGTGCAGATAAGGCACGCCGCGATCGGCCTGAATTTCATCGACGTCTATTTCCGCACCGGCCTCTACAAGGCGCCGCATATGCCTTTCGTTCCGGGCAAGGAAGCAGCGGGAACCGTGACGGCGGTCGGCCCCGGCGTTTCGGATTTCAAGGTCGGCGACCGCGTCGCCTATGCCGGGTCCGATGGCGCCTACAGCATCGAGCGCAACATCGAGACCAGGCATCTGGTCACCGTGCCCGATGGCATAGGGCTCGATACAGCCGCGGCGATGATGCTGAAGGGCATGACGGCGCAGTATCTTTTGAACCGCACCTTCAAGGTCGGCCCTGACACCACGCTGCTCTTCCACGCCGCCGCCGGCGGTGTCGGCCTGATCGCCGGCCAGTGGGCCAAGGCGCTTGGCGCGACCGTCATCGGAACGGTCGGCTCGGACGCCAAGGCCGAGCTGGCACGCGGGCATGGCTACGACCACGTCATCAACTACAACACTGAGGATTTCGTCGCGCGCGTCTCGGAGATCACGGGCGGCAAGGGCGTCGACGTGGTCTACGATTCCATCGGCCGCGATACCTTCCCGCAATCGCTCGACTGCCTGAAGCGTCTCGGCATGTTCGTATCCTTCGGCCAGTCATCCGGGCCGATTGAGGATTTCACCCTGGCGTTGCTGGCGCAGAAGGGCTCGCTCTTTGCGACCCGTCCGACGCTTTTCACCTATATCGCCACCCGTGATGAGCTAACTGATTGTGCAAACGCATTATTTGATGTTGTTTTGAGCAACAAAGTGCGTATCAATGTCAATCAGACCTATCCGTTGCGCGAGGTTGGGCGAGCCCACACGGAACTGGAAGCTAGAAAAACGACCGGAACGACGCTGCTGATCCCAGAATGATCCTGAAGGGGCAGGTCGGCAGTGGGAAATGAGGGGAAAGTGTCGTCATCGACTGTGCCGGCATCAGGCGCGTTATTGTCGGTCCAGAAGCTGACAAAGCTCTTCGGCAGCTTTGCTGCCTGTAACCACATAGACCTCGATATCGCTCCCGGCGAAATCCATGCACTGCTCGGCGAAAACGGCGCGGGAAAATCCACGCTGGTGAAGATGCTGTTCGGCGTCCTGGAACCGAGCGAGGGCGAGATCGTGTGGGAAGGCCGTCCGGTTGCGATCGGCTCGCCCGGAGCCGCCCGCAAGCTCGGCATCGGCATGGTGTTCCAGCATTTCTCGCTGTTCGAAGCTCTCACCGTTGCCGAAAACATTGCGCTCTCGCTCGATGACAGCATCCCGATCGGCAAGATCGCCGAGGAGGCGAGGGCGCTGTCGCAGGCCTATGGCCTGCCGCTCGACCCACACGCCCATGTGGCCGATCTGTCCGTCGGCGAGCGCCAGCGCATCGAGATCGTCCGCGCGCTGTTGCAAAACCCGAAGCTGATCATTCTCGACGAGCCGACCTCGGTGCTGACGCCGCAGGAAGCAGACAAGCTGTTCGAGACGCTGTTCAAGCTGAAGGCCGAGGGCCGCTCGGTGCTTTACATCAGCCACAGGCTAGAGGAGGTGCAGCGCATCTGCGACCGCGCCACCGTGCTGCGTCACGGCAAGGTCACCGGCGCCTGCGTACCGGCGGACGAAACACCGGCCTCGCTTGCGCGCATGATGGTCGGAAACGACGTAGCATCCGTCACGCACCCCGATCGCGGCGCCAAGGGTCCGGTCCAGCTTGCCGTCTCAGGCCTCTCCGTCGCCCCGCGCACGCCCTTCGCCATGCCGCTGAAGGACGTTTCGATGACGGTCTGTTCCGGGCAAATCCTGGCGATCGCAGGCGTTGCCGGAAACGGGCAGGGCGAGTTGTTCGATGCGCTCTCGGGCGAATATCCTGTTTCGACGCCCGAATCCGTCGTCATCCGCAACAAGCCGGTCGGCACCCAAGGGATCACCGCCCGCCGCCTGCTCGGCGCCGGTTTCGTGCCCGAGGAACGCCACGGCCACGCCGCCGTCTCCGCGATGAAGCTCTCCGACAACCTCGTGCTCGCCCGCAGCAAATCCGACCGCAAGGCGTTTCTGTCGGGCGGTTTCCTCAAGATCATCCGCCGTAGCGCCGTCAAGAATGCCACGAAGCGCATCTCCGAGGAAATGGATGTTCGCAAGAGCGGCGAGGATCCGGCAGCCGGCTCGCTCTCGGGCGGCAACCTGCAGAAATTCATCGTCGGCCGCGAGCTCGACCGGCAGCCGGCTGTCCTCGTGGTCAACCAGCCGACCTGGGGCGTGGACGCGGGCGCTGCAAGCCGCATCCGCCAGGCCCTCGTCGATCTCGCGCGCAATGGTTCGGCAGTTGTCGTCATTAGCCAGGATCTGGACGAAATCTTCGAGGTCGCAACCGAGATCGCCGTCATTTCCGAGGGACGCCTGTCGTCGCCATTCCCTGCGGGCGAACTGACGCGCGAGAAGATCGGCCTGCTGATGGGCGGCCTGCATGAAAGCAAGACCGCGCCGGAGACCACGCATGCGCATTGAACTCGAAAAGCGCCCGCAGGCGTCGAAGCTCTACGGTCTCGTCTCGCCGCTGCTGGCGCTGATTTTGACGCTGGTTGCCGGCGCGATCATGTTCGAGATCCTGGGTAAGGACCCGATCGAGGCGCTCGATGCCTTCTTCCTGGAGCCGCTGCTCGAAGTCTGGTCGCTGCACGAGCTGGCGATCAAGGCGGCACCTTTGATCATGATCGCCGTCGGCCTCGCCGTCTGTTATCGCTCGAACAACTGGAACATCGGCGCCGAGGGCCAGTTCACCATGGGCGCGATCACCGGCTCGATTCTGCCCATCCTGTTCACCGAATGGCATTCACCCCTGGTGTTGCCGCTGATGCTGATTATGGGTGCTCTCGGCGGAGCGCTGTTCGCCGGCATCCCGGCACTGCTCAAGGCGCATTTCAACACCAACGAAATCCTGACCAGTCTGATGCTGGTCTATATCGCGCAGCTCTTTCTCGACTGGCTGATCCGCGGCGCCTGGCGCAATCCCGCCGGCTTCAACTTCCCCGAAAGCGTCTCCTTTCCGCCCGAAGCGGTGCTGCCGGCGATCTGGGAGGAATCCGGCCGTGCTCACTGGGCCTTCATTTTCGCCATCATCGCTGCGATCCTCGTCTGGTTCATGCTGAAATACACGCTGAAGGGCTTCGAGATTGTCGTGCTCGGTCAGTCGGAACGGGCAGGGCGCTTTGCCGGTTTCTCGTCGAAGAAGATGATCTGGTTCAGCTTCCTGTTCTCCGGCGCGCTGGCCGGTCTCGCCGGCATCTCGGAAGTCTCGGGCTCGATCGGCCACCTGCAGCCGGCGATCTCGCCCGGCTACGGCTTTACCGCGATCATCGTCGCCTTCCTCGGACGCCTCAACCCGCTCGGCATCATCGCCTCCGGCCTGGTGCTGGCGCTGACCTATCTCGGCGGTGAGGCGGCGCAGCTGTCGATCGGCGTCTCCGACAAGGTTACCCGCGTTTTCCAGGGGCTGCTGTTGTTCTTCGTCCTGTCCTGCGACACGCTGATCGCCTACAAGATCCGCATCGTCTGGTCGCGTGTCCGGGGAGGCGTCGCATGAGCATCTTTGAAGCGATCCTGCTGACAGTCATCACCGCTTCGACACCGCTCGTCATCGCAGCACTCGGCGAACTGGTGACCGAACGCTCCGGCGTGCTGAACCTCGGCGTCGAGGGAATGATGATCATGGGCGCCGTGGCGGCGTTTGCCGGTGCGCAGATGTCGGGCTCGCCCTATATCGGGCTCATCGCCGGCATCGCCATGGGCGCCATCTTCTCGCTGCTCTTCGCCTTCCTCACGCTGACGCTCGTTGCGAACCAGGTGGCGACGGGTCTCGCGCTCACCATTCTCGGCCTCGGCCTGTCGGGCATGCTCGGCGAGGGCTATGTCAGCGTGCCCGGCGTGCGGCTCGCGCCGATCGTCGTGCCCTATCTCTCCGACCTTCCCTTCGTCGGCTCGGTGCTGTTCAAGCAGGACCTGACCTTCTACCTGTCGTTGGCGCTGCTCTTCGGCGTCAGCTGGTTCCTCTTCCGCAGCCGTGCCGGCCTGAAGCTGCGCGCCATCGGCGACAGCCACGGCTCGGCGCATGCGCTCGGCATCAGCGTCATCCGCACCCGCTATCTCGCCGTAATGTTCGGCGGCGCCTGCGCCGGGCTTGCCGGTGCGCAGTTGTCGCTCGTCTATACGCCGCAATGGGTGGAGAACATGTCATCAGGTCGCGGCTGGATCACGCTGGCGCTGGTGGTCTTCGCATCGTGGCGTCCGTGGCGCGTCTTCGCCGGCGGTTATCTGTTCGGTGCCGTCACGATCCTGCAGCTGCATGCACAGGCTTTCGGCATCGGCATTCCGGCGCAGTTCCTGTCGATGTTGCCCTATGCGGCGACTATTGTGGTTCTCGTCATCATTTCTCATAATCGGCGCACGACGCTGATCAACACGCCGGCGTCCCTGGGAAAACCATTCGTCCCGGAACGATAGAACAAGAACAAACGAACTCAGAAATTCCAAACCACAGGGGTTATCATGAAAAGACTAGCATTCGCATTTGCCGCTTCGGCAGCTGCCATTCTGAGCGTCGGCTCCTCCGCACAGGCCGCCGACAAGACCAAGGTCTGCTTCGTCTACGTCGGCTCGCATACCGACGGCGGCTACTCGCAGGCGCACGACCTCGGCCGCCAGCAGATCCAGAAGGAGTTCGGCGAGAAGATCGACACGCCTTATCTCGAAAACGTTCCTGAAGGCCCCGATGCCGAGCGCGCCATCGAGCGTCTCGCCCGCTCCGGCTGCAAGCTGATCTTCACGACGTCGTTCGGCTTCATGGACGCCACCGTCAAGGTCGCCGCCAAGTTCCCGGATGTGAAGTTCGAGCACGGCACCGGCTACAAGTCCGGCCCGAACCTGGCCACCTACAACTCGCGCTTCTACGAAGGCCGCTACATCCTCGGCCAGATCGCCGCGAAGACCTCGAAGAACCACGGCGCCGCCTACATCGCCTCCTTCCCGATCCCGGAAGTGGTCATGGGCATCAACTCCTTCGAGCAGGGCGCGAAGTCGATCGATCCTGATTTCAAGCTCAAGGTCATCTGGGTTAACACCTGGTTCGACCCGGGCAAGGAAGCCGATGCCGCCAAGGCCATGGTCGACCAGGGCGTCGACGTCTTGACTCAGCACACCGACACGACGGCTCCGATGCAGGTTGCCGAAGAGCGCGGCATCCACGCATTCGGCCAGGCTTCCGACATGATCGCGGCCGGCCCGAAGGCACAGCTGACGGCCATCGTCGACACCTGGGGTAACTACTACTCCAAGCGCGTTCACGCGCTGCTCGACGGCACCTGGAAGTCCGAGCAGAGCTGGGACGGCCTGAAGGACGGTATCCTCAAGATGGCCGACTACACCAACATGCCTGACGACGTGAAGAAGATGGCGCAGGATACCGAAGCCAAGATCAAGTCGGGCGAGATTCACCCCTTCACCGGCCCGATCAACAAGCAGGACGGTACCCCGTGGCTGAAGGCCGGCGAGAAGGCTGACGACGCCACGCTGCTCGGCATGAACTTCTACGTCGAAGGCGTGGACGACAAGCTGCCGAAGTGAGCATTTCTCACTGTTAGCACGTGCGAAAGGGCGCTCGTTTCGGGCGCCCTTTTTTGCTGCATTGCATACCAGAAAGTGCATTTACAAAAGTAATACTATATGATTTTCCTAGTGCGTGCCGCGGGAGGCGGCTTTTGGAGGAAATCATGAAATTCAAGACAGCACTCATGAGTGCCACGGTTTTTGCTGCCTGCATGTTCGGCTCGGCACAGGCCGCCGAACTGGTTGTCGGCTTCTCGCAGATCGGCTCGGAATCGGGCTGGCGCGCTGCTGAGACGACCGTCACCAAGGAAGAGGCCAAGAAGCGCGGCATCGACCTGAAGTTCGCCGACGCCCAGCAGAAGCAGGAAAACCAGATCAAGGCGATCCGCTCCTTCATCGCCCAGGGCGTCAACGCCATCCTGCTTGCTCCTGTCGTCGAAACCGGCTGGGACGCGGTTCTGAAGGAAGCGAAGGAAGCCAACATCCCGGTCATCCTGCTCGACCGCACGATCAAGGCGCCTGAGGATCTCTACCTGACGGCAGTGACCTCCGACCAGGTGCATGAAGGCAAGGTTGCCGGCGACTGGCTGGTCAAGACCGTTGCCGACAAGAAGTGCAACATCGTCGAGCTCCAGGGCACCACCGGCTCCTCGCCGGCCATCGCCCGCAAGAAGGGCTTCGAGGAAGCAATTGCCGGCAAGTCGAACTTCAAGATCGTTCGCAGCCAGACCGGCGACTTTACCCGCACCAAGGGCAAGGAAGTCATGGAAAGCTTCCTGAAGGCCGAGAACGGCGGCAAGGACATCTGCGCTCTCTACGCCCATAACGACGACATGGCTGTCGGCGGTATCCAGGCGATCAAGGAAGCCGGCCTGAAGCCGGGCAAGGACATCCTCGTCGTCTCGATCGACTCGGTTCCGGATATCTTCAAGGCCATGGAAGCCGGCGAAGCCAACGCGACCGTCGAGCTGACGCCGAACATGGCAGGCCCGGCATTCGACGCGCTCGACGCCTACCTCAAGGATAAGAAGGCTCCGGCTAAGTGGATCCAGACTGAATCGAAGCTCTACACGCAGGCTGACGATCCGAAGAAGGTCTACGAGTCCAAGAAGGGCCTCGGCTACTGATCTGACACATGAACCGCACCGGTCCGTCATGGACCGGTGCGGAACTGCCGCGAACGCTGCCAGACATCATGTCGGGTTGCTATCAGGCCATGTCGGTCAATATCAGGAAAAGCCCACTTGATGATTCACAATTTCGAGAACGTCCTTGCCGCCTCAGGCATATCGAAATTCTTCCCCGGAGCCGTCGCTCTCGACAAGGTCGATTTCACCCTTCGCAAGGGCGAAGTGCACGCTCTGCTGGGTGAAAACGGCGCCGGAAAATCGACGCTGATCAAGTGCATCACCGGTGCTTATCTCCGCGACGAAGGCAGCCTCACGCTTGATGGCGCCGAGATCGATCCGGCTGATACCCTTGCTGCGCAACGGCTTGGCATCGGCACCGTGTATCAGGAGGTCAATCTCCTCTCCAATTTGAGCGTTGCCGAAAACCTCTTTCTCGGACGCCAGCCGAAGCGCTTCGGCATGATCGACGTTTCCACCATGAACCGCCAGGCGCGCGAGTTGCTGCGACAATATGGCATGGAGATAGACGTCACTGCGCAGCTCGATCGCTTCTCCGTCGCCGTCCAGCAGGTCGTGGCCATCGCCCGCGCCGTCGATCTCTCCGGCAAGGTGTTGATCCTCGACGAGCCGACGGCAAGTCTCGACGCGCAGGAAGTGGCGATGCTCTTCGGCATCCTGCGCGATCTGAAGAAACGCGGCCTGGGCATCGTCTTCATCACGCACTTCCTCGAGCAAGTCTACGACATCAGCGACCGCATCACGGTGCTGCGCAACGGCAAGCTGGTCGGCACACGCGAGAAGGCCGAACTGCCGCGCCAGGGCCTGATCTCGATGATGCTCGGCCACGAGTTGGCGCATGCAGAAGCCGCCGTGAAGGAGCGCAGCGTCGCCGCCGGCCCGGTGAAATACAGCTTCGAGGGATATGGCAAACGCGGCAAGGTGAAGCCGTTTGACCTGAACGTGCGCGTCGGCGAGGTCGTCGGCGTCGCCGGGCTGCTTGGCTCCGGGCGCACGGAAACGGCAGAGCTTCTCTTCGGCATCGAGAATGCCGATAGCGGCACGGCCAAGATCGACGGCAAGCCGGTGGCGCTCTCCAACCCGCGCGCCGCGATCCGCGCCGGTTTCGGCTTCTGCCCGGAGGATCGCAAGACCGATGGCATCATCGGCGATCTCTCGATCCGCGAGAACATCGCGCTGGCGCTGCAGGCGCGCCGTGGATGGGCGCGGCCGCTGTCGCGGGGCGAGCAGAACACGCTCGCCGACCAGTACATCAAGGCGCTCGATATCCGCACCACGGACCGCGAAAAGCCGATCCGTCTGCTGTCAGGCGGCAACCAGCAGAAGGCGATCCTCGCTCGCTGGCTGGCCACCAATCCCGATTTCCTGATCCTCGACGAGCCGACCCGCGGCATCGATGTCGGCGCCCATGCCGAGATCATAAAGCTGATCGAGGAGCTCTGCGAACGGGGCATGTCGCTTATTGTTATTTCTTCGGAATTAGAAGAGCTTATCGCCTACAGTTCACGTATTTTGGTATTGCGGGACCGCGAGCATGTGGCGGAGTTAACGGGTGAGAACGTCAGCACGTCGCGCATCGTCCAGGCAATCGCCGCCGTGCAGAAAAAGACGGAGGACGCATGACGTCGTCACAGAAGGCGCTGCTCATTCGCCTGGCACCGCAATTGATCGCGCTTGCAGTCATATTGCTGTTGAACTTCATAATGTTTCCGCAGTTTTTTAATGTCACAATTCAAAATGGCCGGCTCTACGGCAGCTTGATCGACGTCTTGAACCGCGGCGCTCCCGTAGCGCTGCTTGCGATCGGCATGACGCTGGTTATCGCCACCAAGGGCATCGACCTCTCCGTCGGCGCGGTCATCGCCATTTGCGGCGCCGTCGCCGCGTCGTCGATCGTCTCGGGCAACTCGCTCGCCTGGACGCTAGTGCTGACGCTTCTGATCGGTCTCGCATGCGGCGTCTGGAACGGCTTCCTCGTGGCGGTCCTCAACATCCAGCCGATCATCGCGACGCTGGTGCTGATGGTTGCCGGTCGCGGCATCGCGCAGCTGATCACCGAGGGCGTGATCATGACCTTCAACGATGACGGTCTGATCTTCTTCGGCAGCGGCTCCTTCGCCTTCATGCCGATGCCCGTCGTCATCTGGCTGGTGGTCGGCGTTCTGGTCACGCTGCTTGTCCGCCGCACCGCGCTTGGCATGCTCGTCGAGGCAACCGGCATCAATCGCCGCGCAAGCACGCTCTCTGGCGTCCGCACGCCGGTGCTTCTGATGGCCGTCTACATGCTGAGCGGGCTGTGCGCGGCGATCGCCGGCATCATCGTCGCCGCCGACATCAAGGGCGCCGACGCCAACAATGCCGGCCTCTGGCTCGAGCTCGACGCGATCCTCGCGGTCGTTGTCGGTGGCAATTCGCTGCTCGGCGGGCGCTTCAGCATCGTCGGCTCGCTGATCGGCGCAATGATCATCCAGGCGGTCAACACCGGCATCCTGCTCTCGGGCTTCCCGCCGGAGTTCAACCTGATCATCAAGGCGGTGATCGTTCTCGTGATCCTGGTGATCCAGTCGCCGGCCGTGCAATCGGCAGCCGTCTTCGTGGGGCGTCGCTCCAGCCCGAGAGGGGAACTGCAGAAATGAATTCGAAATACCTGCCGCTGCTTGCGACAATCGTGATCTTCATCCTCTCCTACGCCGTCTGCGCCATGCAGTATCCGAGCATGCTGTCGACGCGCGTGGTCGGCAACCTCCTGACCGACAACGCCTTCCTCGGGATCGCCGCCGTCGGCATGACCTTTGTGATCATCTCGGGTGGTATCGATCTCTCGATCGGCTCGGTCATTGCGTTCACCGGCGTGTTCCTCGCCGTCATCCTCCAGAACACCAGCATCCATCCGCTGGTCGCCTTCGCGCTGGTGCTCGTCATCACCACTGCTTTCGGGGCGGCGATGGGCGCCGTGATCCACTATCTGCAGATGCCGGCCTTCATCGTCACGCTCGCCGGCATGTTCCTGGCACGCGGCATGGCCTTCGTGCTCTCCATCGACAGCATCCCGATCGGCCACGATTATTACAACACGCTGTCAGGCCTTTATTACAAGCTGCCGGGCGGCGGCCGACTCACTTTGATCGGCGCCGTGATGCTCCTGGTCTTCGCCGTCGGCATCTTCATTGCCCACCGCACCCGCTTCGGTACCAACGTTTACGCGCTTGGCGGCGGGGCGCACACGGCGCAGTTGATGGGTGTGCCGGTTGGTCGCACCACAATTCAGATTTATGCGCTTTCTGGCTTCCTTGCCGGCCTGTCCGGAATCGTTTTTTCCCTCTATACGTCCGCCGGCTACTCGTTGGCGGCTGTCGGTGTCGAGCTCGATGCCATCGCGGCGGTTGTCATTGGGGGCACTTTGCTGACGGGTGGAGCGGGATTTGTAGCAGGGACCTTTATCGGGCTCCTGATACAGGGTTTGATTCAGACCTACATCACCTTCGATGGAACACTCTCCAGTTGGTGGACGAAGATACTGATCGGCCTGCTGCTTTTTGCATTCATCCTGATGCAGAAGGCCATCCTGTTCCTCTCGAGTTTGAACAAGAGGTATGCCTGACGGGGGTCGTGGCTTGCGCAATAGAATTCTGGACACCGGGAAGACACAACGGCGATCTCGCACCAGCCACGCACAGGTGGTGGACGAACTCGGCCGCTCCATCGTCGCCGGAACCTATCCCGTCGGGAGCATTCTCCCCGGCGATATCGACCTCGCGCAGCGCTTCAAGGTGTCCCGCACGGTTCTTCGCGAAACGATGAAGACGCTGGCCGCCAAGGGCATGATCGTCGCCAAGGCGCGCGTCGGCACCCGCGTCACCGAGAAGAGCCAGTGGAACATGTTCGACAGCGAGGTGATCGCCTGGCACTTCGATGACGACGTGACCGAGGAATTCCTGCTGCAGCTTTACGATATCCGCCTAGCCGTCGAACCCTTCGCGGCCGGCCTGGCGGCCGAACGGGCAACGCCTGAGGAGATCGCGCTTTTGACCGATCTCGCCAAGGAGATGGCGGCGCCCGATCATACGACCGAGAGCCTGGCGATGGCCGATCTCGAGTTCCACCTTGCCGTCGCCGATGCCGCGCACAATCCTTTCATGCACACGCTCGGGAGCCTGATCGAGGCCGCACTCGTCGGCATGTTCCGCATCAGCACGCCGCCGTCGCAGAACGGCTTCTCGAACATCGCCGAAACGCATATGCGCATCGTCAAGGCGATAGCGGCGGGCGATGTGCCGGCGGCCCGTTCAGCGATGGAGGCGGTCATCGTCGAGGGCCGCGATCACGTCCACGACGCCTATGCCGGAATGACCAGGGTATCGGCCTAATCCTTTTTTGATCTTTGTTCCGTTATCGAGTTGCTGCTATGAGGCGGCAACGCGCCTGTAACGGATTCTTGGGAGCAGACCATGGAACGCACTTGCCTTGCCGTCATTCTCGCCGCGGGTGACAGCACGCGAATGAAATCGTCGAAGTCGAAGGTTCTCCACCCGGTGGCCAACCGCCCGATGATCGCCCATGTCGTCGAAGCCGTGGCCAAGACCGATATCGGCGCCGTGGCACTCGTGGTCGGCCGCGATGCCGACGAGGTTGCCAAGGCTGCTGCTGTCGGCGGTGTCGAGATCGAAGCCTATCTCCAGAAGGAACGCCTGGGCACTGGCCACGCCGTTCTCGCAGCCTGCGAGGCGATTGCGCGTGGCTATGACGATGTGATCGTAACCTACGGCGACGTTCCCCTGCAGACAGAAGCGCCGCTGAAGGCAGCACGCCAGGCGCTGGCGGATGGCAGCGATATCGTCGTCATCGGTTTCCACACCGACAGGCCGACCGGCTACGGCCGTTTGCTGGTGAAGGACGGCGACCTCATCGCCATCCGCGAGGAAAAGGATGCAACCGACGCCGAGCGCGCCGTCACCTGGTGCAACAGCGGTCTGATGGCCATCAACGGCCGCAAGGCCTTGGAGCTTCTGGCGCTGATCGGCAACAGCAATGCCAAGGGCGAGTATTATCTGACCGATCTCGTCGAGATCGCCCGCTCGCAGGGCGGCCGCGTCACCGCGGTCGATGCCCCCGAAGTCGAAATGACCGGCACCAACAACCGCGCCGAACTCGCCGTCATCGAGCGGCTCTGGCAGGAGCGCCGTCGCCACGAGTTGATGATCTCGGGCGTCACCATGATTGCCCCCGAAACCGTCTTCTTGTCCTACGACACCGTCATCGGCCAGGATGCATTGATCGAGCCGAATGTCGTCTTCGGCCCGGGCGTGGTGATCGATGGCGGCGCCATCATCCATGCCTTCTCGCATATCGAGGGCGCGCATGTCAGCGCCGGCGCGACGGTCGGCCCGTTCGCGCGCCTGCGGCCGGGTGCGGATCTCGCCGAAGGATCGAAGGTCGGCAATTTCTGCGAGGTGAAGAACGGCAAGGTGGGCGAGGGCGCCAAGGTCAACCATCTGACCTATATCGGCGACGCCCGCATCGGCGCCGGCGCCAATATCGGCGCGGGCACGATCACCTGCAACTATGACGGCGTCAACAAGAGCGAAACGATCATCGGCGCAAACGCTTTCGTCGGATCGAACTCCTCGCTGGTGGCGCCCGTAAGCATCGGCGACAACGCCTATATCGCGTCGGGCAGCGTCATTACCAATGACGTTCCGGCGGACGCGCTTGCCTTCGGGCGCGCGCGCCAGGAGATCAAGCCCGGCCGCGCCAAGATCCTGCGCGAACTGGCGCTTGCGAAGAAAGCCGCCAAGAAGGCGAAAGGCTGATTGTCTTCGTAACGCGCGGTCACCGAAAGTGACCGGCCGGCCGATTGAGTAAAAAGTGAAAATTGTTACGACTGCCTGCAATTGATTGCTGGCTCTGGGGATTTCTTTATGTGTGGTATTGTTGGTATCGTTGGTAACAGCCCTGTGGCGGTGCGTCTGGTAGATGCGCTGAAGCGGCTCGAATATCGCGGTTATGATTCCGCCGGCGTCGCCACCATCCACGATGGCGCGATGGACCGCCGCCGCGCCGAAGGCAAACTCTTCAATCTCGAAAAGCGCCTCGATAGCGAGCCGCTGCCCGGCACGACCGGCATCGCGCACACCCGCTGGGCAACGCATGGCGTTCCGAACGAAACCAACGCCCACCCGCATTTCGTCAAGGGCGTCGCTGTCGTTCACAACGGCATCATCGAGAACTTCTCCGAACTGCGCGACGAACTGACCGCCGAAGGCGCCGTGTTCGAAACGCAGACCGACACCGAAGTCGTGGCGCATCTTGTCGCCAAGTATCTCGGTGAGGGCCTCGAGCCGCGCGCAGCAATGATGAAGATGCTGAACCGCGTCACCGGCGCCTATGCGCTGGCCGTCATGCTGCAGAAGGACCCCGACACGATCATGGCGGCGCGCTCCGGCCCGCCGCTCGCTGTCGGCTACGGCAAGGGCGAGATGTTCCTGGGCTCGGATGCGATCGCGCTGTCGCCCTTCACCAGCGAGATCACCTATCTCGTCGACGGCGACTGGGCGGTTCTGACCAAGGACGGCGCGACCATTCTCGATTTCGACGGCAACGAAGTCTCGCGTCCACGCCAGATCTCGCAGACCACTGCCTATGTCGTCGACAAGGGCAACCACCGCCATTTCATGGAAAAGGAAATCTACGAGCAGCCGGAGGTCATCTCCCACGCGCTCAGCCAGTATGTGGATTTCGCCAGCAATACGATCAGCGCCAACGCGGCGGCGATCGATTTCAAGTCGGTGACGGGTGTCGCCATCTCCGCCTGCGGTACCGCCTATCTCGCCGGTCTCGTCGGCAAATACTGGTTCGAGCGCTATGCGCGCCTGCCTGTCGAGATCGACGTTGCCTCCGAGTTCCGCTACCGCGAAATGCCACTGTCGCCGACGCAGGCGGCACTCTTCATCTCGCAGTCGGGCGAAACCGCCGATACGCTGGCCTCGTTGCGTTACTGCAAGGACAACGGCCTGAAGATCGGCGCCGTCGTCAACGTCAAGGAATCGACGATCGCCCGTGAATCGGACGCGATCTTCCCGATCATGGCAGGCCCAGAAATCGGCGTCGCCTCCACCAAGGCGTTCACCTGCCAGCTCGCCGTTCTGGCATCGCTGGCATTGGGCGCTGGCAAGGCGAGGGGCACGATCGGTCCGGATCAGGAAAAGGAGTTGGTGCGCCATCTCGCCGAGATGCCGCGCATCATGAGCCGCGTGCTCAACGCCATCCAGCCGCAGATGGAAACCCTGTCGCGCGAGCTGTCGAAGTGCAAGGACGTGCTCTATCTCGGCCGCGGCACCAGCTATCCGCTCGCCATGGAAGGTGCGCTGAAGCTCAAGGAAATCTCCTACATCCACGCAGAAGGCTATGCGGCCGGCGAATTGAAGCATGGCCCGATCGCGCTGATCGACGAGAACATGCCCGTCATCGTCATCGCGCCCTACGACCGATTCTTCGAAAAGACCGTGTCGAACATGCAGGAAGTGGCTGCCCGCGGCGGCCGCATCATCTTCATCACCGATGAAGCGGGCGCCGCCCACTCCAAGCTGCCGACCATGGCGACGATCGTTCTTCCCAATGTCGACGAGATTATCGCGCCGATGATCTTCTCGCTGCCGATCCAGCTTCTAGCCTATCATACGGCGGTCTTCATGGGCACCGATGTGGATCAGCCGCGCAATCTCGCCAAGTCGGTCACGGTCGAGTGAGGCCGTCCGACCGAGACTTGTGCGGCGCGGCGAATTCTGGCAGTTTTTGGCACGGAAAGCACGGGGGCACTGATTTCCGATCGCAGCTAAACTCAACGGAGTTCGTCGGCATACGATGACGGAAAAACTGCCCCGATTGTCGGTCGCGTCGCGCATCAGAAACAACTTTCTGGCGGGCATTATCATCTGCGCGCCGATCGCCATCACGCTGTGGCTGACATGGTCGGTGGTGCGCTGGGCCGATAGCTGGGTGAAACCCTATCTGCCGGCACGCTACGACCCCGACAACTATCTGAACTTCGCCGTTCCTGGCTCCGGCCTGCTGATCGGCCTGATCATCATCACCATCATCGGCTTTCTCGGCAAGAACCTGATCGGCCAGCAGATCGTGATGTTCAGCGAGTCGCTCGTGCGCCGCGTGCCGCTGGTGCGCGTCATCTACAAGAGCGTCAAGCAGATCTTCGAGACGGTGCTCAAGGAGCGCAGCAACTCCTTCAAGAAAGTCGGGTTGATCGAGTATCCGAGCCAGGGCCTCTGGGCGATGGTCTTCATCGCGACGGATGCGAAGGGCGAGATTGCCTCGAAGTTCAACGCCATGGGCCACGACATGGTCAGCGTCTTCCTGCCGCCGACCCCGGTGCCGACGGCGGGCTTCCTGATCTTCGTGCCGCGCGAGAAGATCGTCTTGCTCGACATGTCGCCGGAAGACGCCGCGAAGCTTCTGATTTCGGGTGGTCTCGTGACCCCGGAAGAACTGGCCTCGCAGATCGCCGCCCCTGAGCCTGCACGCAAGCCGCTGCCCGCGCCGGTCGAGATGTAATCCAGCCGGCTCAGCCGCCGGCCTTCTCCCACTTCTTCACCAGCCGGTCTCGCTTCAGCTTCGATAGGCGCTGCAGCCAGAAAATCCCGTCGAGCTGGTCGATCTCGTGCTGGATGCAGATGGCGAGAAAGCCTTCGGCATCCTCCTCGTGGGTATTGCCATCGACATCCTGATAGCGAAACCGGATCGCGTTCGGCCGGATCACCTCGTCGGTCGACCCAGGCATCGAGACGCTGCCCTCTGTATTGCGGCTAGTGTCCTCGGATGCGCTGATGATCTCCGGGTTGACGTAAACCCGCACCCCATCCGCGCGGCTGAGCTCGATGACGGTTACGCGCTCGAACACGCCGATATGCGCCGCCGTGATGCCGACACCCGGGGCCGCGCGCATCGTGTCGAGGAGGTCGGCGACAAGCGTGCGCAATGTCTCGTCGAAGGTTGTCACCGGTGCGCAAGGCGTTTTGAAACCGGGGTGCGGGAAGCGTAGAATGGGGCGGACGGTCACGAAAACCTCTCCTGATTTCAGATGCGCCGAAACTATCTTCCGACTGGCGAATTGTCATCCGTATGAACGGTTTAACGCTGGACGTTCCCATGTCTTTCGGCTAGCACGGGTTGAATTCCGGCGTATCGAAGCGTTCTAAACTTCGAAAGAGATGCGAGGGCGGCAAAGATGACGAACGACGCAGAAGAGCTCGTCCGCACGCGTCCTGAGGACAGCGAAGCCGACCTCTACGACGAGAACGGAAACGTCCGCAGCGACTTCCTGGCGCTTGTCGGCGCGGCCATCGCCGACCGCGATACGATCTTCCTCAGACAGCACGTCGCACGCCTGCACGAATCGGAACTGGGCGATCTGCTGGAATCGATCCAGCCCGATCAGCGCTTAGCACTCGTTCGCCTGCTCGGCGACCAGTTCGACATGACGGCGCTGACCGAGGTCGACGAGGCGATCCGCCGCGAGATTGTCGACCAGATGCCGAACGAGCAAATCGCGGCCGCGATCGGCGAGCTCGATTCGGACGACGCCGTCTACATTCTGGAAGATCTCGACCAGGAAGACCGCGACGAGATCCTGGCGCAGCTGCCCTTCACCGAGCGCGTTCGCCTGCGCCGGGCGCTCGATTATCCCGAGAGCTCCGCCGGCCGCCGCATGCAGACGGAGTTCGTCGCCGTGCCGCCGTTCTGGACGGTTGGCCAGACGATCGACTACATGCGCGACGAGGAGAACCTGCCGGATTCCTTCTCGCAAATCTTCGTCATCGATCCGACGTTCAAGCTGCTCGGCGCCATCGATCTCGACAAGATCCTGCGCACCAAGCGGCAGAACAAGATCGAAACGATCATGCGCGAGACCAACCACCCGATCCCGGCCGAAATGGACCAGGAGGAGGCGGCGCAGCTCTTCGAGCAATACGACCTTCTCTCCGCCGCCGTCGTCGACGAGAACGACCGTTTGGTCGGCGTGCTCACCATCGATGACGTGGTCGACGTCATCCACGAAGAAGCCGACGAGGACATCAAGCGCCTCGGTGGTGTCGGCGACGAGGAGCTGTCGGACAACGTCTTCTCGACGGTGAAGTCCCGCTTCCTGTGGCTGGTGATCAATCTAGGCACGGCGCTCCTGTCAGCCAGTGTCATCGGCCTGTTCGACGGTTCGATCGAGAAGATGATCGCGCTCGCCGTGCTTATGCCGATCGTCGCCTCCATGGGCGGCAATGCCGGTACGCAGACCATGACCGTGACCGTTCGCGCGCTCGCGACCGGCGATCTCGATATCTACAACGCCGGCCGCGTCATCCGAAGGGAAGTGGCGGTCGGTCTTGCCAATGGCGCCATGTTCTCGGTGATCATGGGCACCATCGCGGCCACCTGGTTTCATGACTACCAGCTCGGCTTCGTCATCGGCGCGGCCATGATCATCAATCTCTTCGCCGCCGCCGTCGCCGGCATTCTTTTGCCGTTGTTGCTCGATAAGGTCGGTGCCGATCCCGCTATCGCCTCGTCGGTTTTCGTGACCACGGTCACCGATTGCACCGGCTTCTTCGCTTTTCTGGGGATCGCCACCTGGTGGTTTGGAATATAGGCAACTCGCAACCGGGTTGCACAAATTGACTATTACGTAAAAGTCAATATTATGGGTTCCTGAATATCGAGGGATCCATGCCGGTTAGCAAATATTACAGCATCACGGAGTTGACGCGCGAATTCGGAGTTTCGACGCGCACACTTCGATTTTATGAAGACGAAGGCCTCATTCACCCGGAGCGTCGTGGCCGCACGCGGCTGTTTCGCCCGACCGACCGGCGCCTGATCCAGGAGATCCTGCGCGGTCGCCGCATCGGCTTCACCATCGCCGAAATTCGTGAGATCATTCAGGTCTACAAGGAGCCGCCGGGCGAGCTCGGACAGCTCAAGCTGCTGATGAAGCGCGTCGATGAGAAGCGCGAGGACCTGCGCCAGAAGCGTAAGGATATCGACGACACGTTGGCCGAACTCGACAATATCGAAGAATCCTGCCTCGGCCGCCTCGCAGAAATCGGCGTAGGTACCTGATCAGCCAATGCGCCCCTTATTGGGGCGCTGCGCTGCATTCGCTGGCAAGGCTGAGGATGCGACCATCATCGGCTTTGACCTCGCCGGATTGGAACGGCGTGAACAGCTTCTGTTCCTGCAGTTTATCAAGCGTGCACTGGCAGAAGCTGCGGCACAACGCTTCGCCTTCCTGCAGGCTGCAGGACGTGTTGCATTGCTGCAGGTAGGTCTGAACGGGATCGGGTTTGGCCGGCGGCACGATATAGGCCAGGGCAAATGCAATCGAGATCAGAACCGGCTGGTGGATCAGGTAGAAGGCGAGGCTGTGCCGGCCCAGTCGTGCAAGCAGGCTCGATCCAGTCCCTAGACCGGCGAGCTTCGCCGGCAGCTTGGTGCGCAAAGCGATCGCAGCACTCGTCAGCCCAAGCAGAAACGGCACCATCCAAGGAAACAGCGGAACGTAGTCGTTGGAGCGCTGCGGCATCTCGGCGAAGCCGATCCAGGCGAGGTAGCGCGGGTCGAAGAACGGCGAACGCAGGATGCCCGGCGAGACCCACGTATCGGCGATCCAGCCAGCGACCGCCACGATGGCAACGGCGACGATCGCGGGCAGGGGCAGCCGCAACAGCAGCACGCCGACCACGCTCAGCACGGCGATGCAGTGCAGGATCCCGAAGAAGATCCATTCTCCCGGCATGAAGAAATAGGTTGCCAAGGAAATGGCCGCCGACGCGGCGGCGATCATCGCGAACCGCTTCCAAAACGAATTCCAGCGCGTCTCCGGCGTATTGGCGAGCACGAGGCTGACGCCGACGATGAACAGGAAGGTTGAGGCGATGGCGCGGGCATAGAGTTTCAGCCAGCCGGTCTCGGCGGTGCCCGGCGTGAGATAGCCGACGAACTCCATGTCCCAGGTGAAATGATAAGTCGCCATCGCGATCAGTGCCGCGCCACGCAGCGTGTCGAGCAGGCCGATGCGCGGCGGCTTTGGCGCCGCTGCGGTCTCCGTCGCCGGAACAGTCATTCACAATCCCCCAGGTGAGTCGTTTCCGTCGGCCGACGGATTGCTGCGGGGAATAGGAGAAAGGTGGAGATTTGATGACGGTTCGCGATCCATGATCGCCAGCCGCGCCTCCGAGAAGAACTGCCGACGCGTCAGGACGACGATGACGATCGTGGTCGTCGCCATGAAGACGTAAGGGTTGATGAACCAGCCGAGATAGCCGATCGACAGGAAGATTGCCCTGAGCCCCTCGTTGAAATGACCGCCGGCGATGATGTTCATGCGGATGACGCGCTCGGCCGCCCGTTCCGCTGCCAGAACGTCGTTTTCCGTGTCGCGCATCATCGGGATGCCGCCGAACAGGATGGTGCAGTAGTTGAACAGGCGATAGGACCAGCCGAATTTGAAGAAGGCATAGCCGAATAGCGCGGCCAAGCCGCCGACCTTCATCTCGAACACCGCGTGGCCGCTGTGCAGCACCAGCGGCAGATCGGCGAACACCGCATCGACCTTTTCCGTCGCGCCGAGCAGCGCGAAGCAGCTGCCGACCGCGAAGATCGACGTGGAGGCGAAGAAGGCCGTGCCGTTCTGCAGCCCTGCCATGATCTGTGTGTCGATCATCTTCAGGTCGCGGCGCAGCGAATTGTAGATCCATTCGCGTCTACGCTCGATCATCGCATGCGTGAGACTGGTGCGGCCGAAGAGACTGGCACTGCGCAGGAGACGCGCATAGCCGAACCACATGAGCGCGAAGAAGCACAGGGCGATGTAATCTGGTGTCGTCATCATTATATTGATTCAGTCCCTCTCCACGCGCCCACTCTATAGATAGAAGCGCTGACCGCAACAACGGGCGGAAGTGGAACCTTTCACAGGATGATGTCGCACGCGTGAAATGCTATGTCGGTGGACCGAACGGATCGCAGGCCGCGCTGGCGTAGCTTGATTAAGTAAATTCTCAACAGGACGCACCCATGTTCCTTTCTGTTTTCGACGTATTCAAGATCGGCGTCGGCCCTTCCAGTTCTCACACGATGGGGCCGATGACGGCGGCGAACCGCTTTCTCGATCTGATTCTGTCGGATGAATGGCCGCGCCCGTCTTCGGGTGCCAATGTCGCGGCGATCAAGGTCAGCCTGCACGGCTCGCTCGCCCACACCGGTATCGGCCACGGGACGGGCAGGGCCGTCATCCTCGGCCTGATGGGTGAGCAGCCTGACAGCGTCGATCCCGACCAGATGGACGGCATCATCGACAAGGTCGAGCGCTCCGGCCGTATTACTCCACCTGGGCATCCCGCTTACCAGTTCCAGCCGAAGACCGATCTGGTGTTCGACAAGAAGCAGCCGCTTCCGGGCCATGCCAACGGCATGTCGTTCTCCGCCTTCGACAAGGACGGCCGGATGCTCGTGCGCCGCATCTATTATTCCGTCGGCGGCGGCTTCGTCGTGACCGACACGGAACTGGAGACGATGCGCGCCAAGAAGAAGATGCCGTCTGATGGCGTCAGGGTGCCGTATCCCTTCTCCACCGCCAAGCAGATGCTCGACATGGCGGCGCGCTCCGGCATTTCGATCGCACAGATGAAGCGCGCCAACGAGGAAAGCCAGCGCAGCCGTGAGGAGCTCGACGAGGGCCTCGACCGGATTTGGGAAGCGATGCGCTCCTGCATCGAGCGTGGTCTCAAGGTCGACGGAATCATGCCGGGTGGCCTCAATGTCCGCCGCCGCGCTCGCTCGATTCACGACAAGCTGCAGGAAGAGTGGCGCAGCAACCGCATCAATCCGCTGCTCGCCAACGACTGGCTGAGCGTCTACGCCATGGCGGTCAACGAGGAGAACGCGGCTGGCGGCCGCGTGGTGACCGCGCCGACCAATGGTGCGGCCGGCGTCATCCCGGCAACGATCCGCTACTACGAGCACTTTCACGACGATTGGGACCAGAACGGCATCCGCGATTACCTGCTGACGGCAGCGGCCGTCGGCGGCATCATCAAGCACAACGCCTCGATCTCGGGCGCCGAGGTCGGCTGTCAGGGCGAAGTCGGCTCGGCTGCCGCGATGGCCGCCGCCGGTCTCGCCGCCGTCATGGGCGGCACGCCTGAGCAGATCGAGAACGCGGCCGAGATCGCGCTGGAACACCATCTCGGCATGAGCTGCGATCCCGTCGCCGGTCTGGTGCAGGTCCCCTGCATCGAGCGCAACGCGCTGGGCGCCGTGAAGGCTGTGACAGCCGCATCGCTCGCGATCAAGGGTGATGGCCGCCACTTCGTGCCGCTCGACGCCTGTATCGAGACCATGCGCCAGACCGGTTACGACATGAGCGAGAAGTACAAGGAAACCTCGACCGGCGGCCTCGCGGTCAACGTCGTGGAGTGTTGATAGGTCGGGCCGGCTATCGCGGTCTGGACGGCGTATCACACTGTGATTGGAAAACCGGCGGCGATGGGCCGCCGGCGCGTTCAAGCCGCTTGACGCTGCCGCGCAAAAGGATTTGAACGGCGGTATGGCATTGCATCTTATCAAACTCTGCGTCGGCGCCGACTCGATCGACGACTTGCGCGAATGGGTGGCCGAACGTTCCTTGAGGGCGATCGCGGCCGGCATGGAACCACACTCCGTCCACACGACCCGAATGGTCCCGAAGCGCGTTGAAGAGCTGCTTGACGGCGGCTCACTGTATTGGGTGATCAAGGGGCAGGTTCAGGCGCGGCAGAAGCTGCTCGATATTCAAAGCTTTACCGATGGCGAGGGCATTGGCCGCTGCCATCTGGTGCTCGGTCCCGAGGTCATCGAAACGGCGGTACAGCCGAAGCGGGCCTTCCAAGGATGGCGTTATTATCCGGAAGAGGATCGCCCGCGTGATCTCGATACGCTCGGCGAGGGTGTCGCCGAGATGCCTGCCGATCTGCGCCGCGAGCTCTCCGAACTCGGCCTTCTCTGACGTAACGAATTACGTCAGAGGAAGACCCGTTCGTTTCGGCTCAGCGGAGCCGCATCGTCACCGGCGCCCGGCCTTCCGGGTTGGTGACGTGAAGATGGATACTGGCTTCGGGCTGCGAGTAACGCCAGGCGCGCGCGCCGTGCGACAAGAGCAGATTGATCAGGTCCTTGGTCTTGGCTGTCTTCGCCTTCGTCCGCGGCATGCCAATCTCGGCAAGACGCATCGCCGCTTCGTGAAGCGGATGCAGAACCGAGCGCGGATTCTTGCCAGTCAACCGACCTTCGGCCGGAAATTCCGGAACATTCTCGTTGATCGCCATAATTATCCCCGTACGCAATACAAATCAGGTCTAGGAAGGCCGGCCCTGTCGCGAACACCGATCAAGGCCGAATTCCGCGCCGCCGCCTGAACACCATAGGCGGCGGTCGTTTTCATCACTGGGCGGATGCCCAGCACTTCACGCCGGCACGCTTCAGCGAGTTGCAGGCGTTGACGGCTTGCTTCTGGTCATCGAAGCCACCGAAACGTGCGCGATAGCTGCCGGCATAGGCGACGGCGAAAGGCTTGGCGGAACGCAGTGCCTTGCCGCCCTTGGTCTTGGCGCCGTCGAGAAGGTCCATTGCAGCTTCGCGGCTGGCCGAGACGCCGATCTGCACGACCCAGCCTTCCGGCTGCGCCTGCTTGGTGGATGCGGTCGTGACGTTGTCGACCGAGGTATCACCCTGTTCCGGCGGGACGTAGGCGGTGGTCGGCGTGGGAACCGGCGCGGCAGCGGCCTGCTTGATCGGCTGCGTCTTCACCTTCGTCGGCTGCGGCATTTCCTGCAGAAGCGGATTGTCGGACTTGGACGACGACGTGCCGGCATAGGCGACCTGCGCCGAGGCAACCTCGGTGCGGCTGACCGGCAGCGGATGCGTCGGCGGCAGTTCCGCCACTTCCTGCTTGGCAACAGTCACCGGAATGACGGTTTCGGACGAAATCTTCGGCGCCTGGGCAACCAGCGCAGATCCGCCGCGGGTCGAAGCTTTCGGCAGGTACGACGCAATCAGGTTGCGCATCTGGGTGTCGCGGGCAGGCGTGGAGGCGCCACCGAGCACGACGCCGACGATCGACTTGCCGTCAACCTGAACCGAGCTCACGAGATTGAAACCGGCAGCGCGTGTGTAACCGGTCTTGATGCCGTCAACGCCGCGCACCGAACCGACGAGGCGGTTATGGCTGCGGATGATACGGTTGCCGAACTTGAAGCTCTGCGTGGAGAAATAGCCGTAATACTGCGGGAAATGCTGGCGCAGCGCGATGCCGAGACGGGCCTGGTCGCGCGCCGTGGTCATCTGCGCGGTGTTCGGCAGGCCGTTGGCATTGCGGTAGGTAGTGCGCGTCATGCCGAGCGCATGCGCCTTCGCAGTCATGATCTGCGCGAAACGGTCTTCCGAACCGCCGAGCAGTTCGCCAAGCGCGGTCGAGGCGTCGTTGGCGGAAAGCGTCACGAGGCCGAGAATGGCCTGCTCGACCGAAATCGTGGCGCCCGGGCGAACGCCGAGCTTGGTCGGCGCCTGACCGGATGCGTGAGCGGAGAAGGGAACGGCGCTATCGAGACGGATGCGGCCCTGCTCGAGCGCTTCGAACGTCAGATAGAGCGTCATCATCTTGGTCAGCGAGGCCGGATACTGCAAGCGATCGGCGTTTTCGCTGTAGAGAACGTTGCCGGTATTGGCGTCGACGACGATGCCGGCATACTTCGAGTTGGCAGCTTCCGCGTCGGAATTGACCGTATCCAGACCGAGCAAACCGACTGCCATGGACAGCGCAACGATCGCCTTGATCAGGAAATTGCTGGAGCGGGACGGGGAAGCGGAAGAAGCTGACCTTGACACTATTTCACTCTTTGCTTGGCTTGCAGTTTAGAAGAATCGGGACCGCGCTTCGCCCGCACGATCAACCTCGTCGAAGGTAGCTCTTCGGGGTTACCAATCCGTTTATGATTAATCGTTTGTTTCACCGTTTCGGACCATTCTACCGAGATGTCGCGGAACGGTTCACAAGGCGCGTTTCCACAAATTTGGCAATAGCGGCATCAATATGTTCCCACTCCGCCAAATGACGGCTGGAGAAGCGGTAGAGCACACTTAAATCGCGCCCGACCTTGATATCGCGCTGGCAATCGCCGCTGGTGGTCAGCTCCGGGCTCGCCGGCAGCAGGCAGCGCACGACGTAGTCGGGACCACCCTTGCGCGGCGCCGTCAGCAGCACTTCGTCGCCATATCCGGTATCGGCCCGAAGCTTGTGAAGCGTCATTCCATTGGCGAATGGCTGTGGGGTCGGGTCGATCAGATGCGAGTAGATCGGCTCGTAACGCCCCGACATGTCGCGCGACATGGTCGCCTGCGTTACCTGCAGGAAAATCAGGTCCGGGGACTTGGCGATATCGTCGAAGCGATCACGGTTTTCGCTCGAATAGCCCTGCATTTGCGGCCAAGCGAGATAGAGGTCCGCGCGCTCGGTGGTGCCGCTATGCCGCTGGCTGGGAAAGCGAATCGTGTTTTCCTGGAGTTGCAGCGTGTCCTGGCCGATCGTCAGCGTCACCGGCGCGGTGCTGTCGGTATTTCCGGCGAGCGAGACGCGCGCGCCAAACCATCGGCCGCCAACGCTGATGGCAACGGTGAGCACCGCCAGAAGCGCAATGACAATGGTTGTGCGGATGAGAAAGTCAGTCGACAGGAGAGGGGATTCCTCGACCTCTGTGGAGCTCTGAATGGCCTGGCGCATGACGGCTTTCGGATATCTGACCGTCGCAGGAAAAACGTGAGCCGCCGGTGTCGCTGATCTATGGCGCGATGATCGGGCTTGTGTGGTTAATTAAGCGTTAACCGAGGGCGTCGGACTCATGCCGATGGCCCATAAAAAGCGAGCCGCTCCTGGGACAGCAGGAGCGGCTCTTGAGACGCCGGTCTGGACGTGCATGCGGGGACGGGACCAGGCGCCTTGCTTGCCCACCGGATTGCTCCGGCGGATGGAATTACTTGACGCTGCCGACAGCCACGGCGCGGCCGTCCTGAAGCTTGACCCAGCGGGTCGGATCGCTGGACGACTGGCGCTTCAGAAAGGTGTACTCGGTATCGGCCCAGAGCATGACCTTGTTGCGCATGTTGTCGAGAATGAAGTCGCCGCGATCGGTGCGAACGGTCAGCACGGCATGGCCATCGCCATTCGGCTGCAGCACGACGGTCATCAGGAGGTTCGACGGCGAGAAGCCGGCTTCGATCAGCATCTTGCGCTTCAGAAGCGCGTAGTCTTCGCAGTCGCCTGCAGTCTTCGGATAGGCCCAGCGTTCTTCGACGCCGTAAATCTCCATGTCGGTCATCGGCGTGATCTCCGAGTTGACCTGGTAGTTGATCTTCAGGATCGTCTTCCAGCTGTCTTCGGTCAGCACCATCGTGCCCTGGTCGCCGGCCGCGTTCTTGCAGTCCTCGGGAATTTCCTTGCAGAACTGGTAGGCGCCGATCGGCGGGCTGGTGTTGCCGAGAACGGTCATGCTCTGGTAGCCGGCCTGTCCGACGCCTGCCATCGACATGAGCATCGCAGCAGCGGCGAGGCCGCCCTTGATGAAGTTTGTTATCGTCATTTGTATGTCCCCGTTTGTGTGGAGACATTGCCAGACGTGTTTTTACTCGACGCAAAATTCAGAAGCAAAATTAAAGGCTTAGTTGATTCAAAAGCGCGTCGAATTCGACTAAAATCAACATCGAATTTTACCGAAATTCGAAGAGAATTTTTACCAAGATTGCTTCAAATTTTATCTTTCTCAAAAAGCCTCGCCGCCATCGGATGGCTCGTTTCGAGGCAAAAGATTAACGCGGGCCGCCATGGCGCGATTTCGGTAACGTTGCGTTCATCATGTCGCTTGCGAGGATTCGGTGCTCTTTTGACCCTTGGAACGCCGGATTCGCCCGCAAATGGCGCGTTTTGAGCCGCTTTTTAAGGTGATGCGTCGGAAATTATTTTTGAGAAATTTCGCGAAATCTGTCGGTCGCGGCGATAATTGCGCGCGCCATGCCGTCATGATCGGGCGCATGGGCGGCGTTTTCGACGATGATGAGCTCGCTTCCCGGCCACGCCCGCGCCAATTCCCATGCCGTGGTCAATGGGGCCTCCAGGTCGAGCCGTCCCTGAGCCAGAACGCCGGGGATCGAGGCCAGCTTTCCGGCGTCCCGCAACAGCGCACCTTCCTCGAGCCACGCCGCATGGCTGAAGTAGTGGGTTATGATCCGCGCGCGGGTGAGCAGGTAGTCAGGATTACGCCAGCGCCGGGGATAGCCGTCGGGCTTTGCATGCAGGATGGACGCCGCCTCCCAATCGTGCCAGTCCCGCGCTGCCTTGAGGCGCACGTCGAGATCGGGCCCATTGAGCAATTCTCGATAACCCGCAAGAACGCCCTTGGCTCTCATGTCGCTGGGAAGGGACGTGTTGAGCCGATCCCATTCCTCGGGAAACAGCGCGGCCATTCCCTGTGTCAGCCATTCGATTTCCGATCGCCGCGTCGTCGTCACGCCGGCAAGCACCATGGCCGCGACGCGGGCCGGATGGGTCTGCGCGTAGGCGAGCGCAAGCGTTGATCCCCAGGATGTCCCGAATAGCACCCAATCCGTCACCTCAAGGTGACAACGCAGTTTCTCTATGTCGTCGATCAGGTGCCAGATCGTATTGGTGGAAAGATCCGTCCCCATGTCGGCGGCATTGGGAAGGCTGCGGCCGCAATTTCTCTGGTCGAACAGGATGATCAGATAGGCCGATGGGTCGAAATAGCGTGCCGCCGACGGCGATGCGCCGGAGCCCGGCCCGCCATGCAGATAGAGCGCCGGCCGTCCACGCGGATAGCCGTAGCTTTCCCAATGGATCAGATGGCCGTCCCCGACATCGAGGAAACCGTGATCGTAAGCTTCAATCTCGGGATAAAGAATCGACATCGGGCGCGCCTCCTAAAGAGGCGCTTCAATCCATCAGCTTTGTGAAGCCGAGATGACGGTGATCAGAGAAATTCGCGCAGCGTGTCGCGCGATTGAAGCGACAGGAACTCGATCGCGACGCCTTCGACGAAGTGACGCACCACGCGGCCGCGCATGTTGCCGAGGCGAAGCGCTGTGCCGATCGCCGGGCGAACCTCGACGTCGACGGCAGCACCCGAGAGCGACAAGTCCATGATCCGGCACATATATTGGGTGCCGTCCTCGAGCGTGATTTCCGTCTGCGTCTCGCGCGGCATCAGACGATCGTGGCGACGATCTTCCGGCAGTCCGAGCTCATGCTTGTTGGCAAGCCAGGTCAACTGCGCGGCAAGCTTCTCGCGCTTGCGCTCGGTGGCGTGGATGGACATGTTGAAGCCGCGGCTGTCGATCGTCTGGACATAGCCTTCGACGCGACCGAGGTGATCGATATAGGCGACGACGCGTTCGTTGACGCGCGGGCGGCCTTGGCAGGTCACATACATGTCGCCGGGCGACATATCGATGACCAGGCACTCGAATTCCTCGTAATTTGCCAGCATCAGGCGGCCCTGCATATTGATGGGCACGCGCTGGAATGCACCTTGTTCAAGGCGAGGCGCAGTTTTTTGCGTCTGAGCTTGCTGGAAAGCGTGCATTAAAGGGCTTCTTTTACAAATAGCTTGGCGCCAAGCTTTACTCGCAATCCATTAACAGAAGGTTGTTCAGACGAGGGTGATTTACCGCTCAGCGGTAGTGCCGAAATTGTGCATCCTGTTTCACGGGTTCGTCCATCAGGCTGGACATCAGACGACGCACCGTATCGGCGATCGAGCGGCTGCCGCTGGTCGCCGCACGGGGCTCGTTCGCGCCGCTTTGCGTGCTCTCCACCGGGTCGAGCTGCTCATGTAGCAACCGGCTGCGGTCGAGCGCCAGGAACTGCAGCGGAACCACCTCCAGCCAGCTCGCGGTCGTGGCCGGTGCGATTGCGCCGAGCAGCTTGTCGCATTCCCCCTCGGCATTGCGCAGCGGCAGAAGAATGATCTCGAAAGCCGCGCGATGGCCGGCGGTGCTGTATCCGGTGGCGTTCAAGAGCGCCGGGATGCCGTGTTCCATGACGCCGACGGCGGTCTTTTCGATATCCTCGTGACCGTGCGCCCAGAGCTCCGACAAACAGCTGCCGCCAAGGTCGTGGCCGAAGAGATCGCAGATACGCGTCCCCGCGAGGCGGAAGGTGACGCGACCGGCGGCGGAGGTTTCGAGCATGAACAGGCTTGAGAGAATCTGTCTGATATCGCGCGGTTCCACCTGCGCCCGCAGGGGAGCGATCTCGCTGCCGCGTAGCTTGTTCCAGTAATCGAAAACCTGGATGGTGGTGTTGAGACGCATTGGACTGCCGATCTGTTTCATTTCGGTTCAAACGGCGGCCATCATGGCCACCTTGCCCTACGCCATGCGGATTTCATGCCAGATCCGGGCAGTTAAGGTTAAGGAAGGGTTTCGATTGTCTGTGACGGCCTCTCGTGCCAGTATCTTTTCATTGCTTCCGGTATTGGAAGTTCAGCATGAATTGCTCGGGCGCGAGGTCATTCTCGGGGGACGCTCAGCAAGCCGTTCGGTAGATTGCCGGACGGCTTTTTTTTTGACCTGTCGTCCTGTAAGCCAGTTCACGCGAAGTGAACGAGGAATGCAATGGACGATACGAACGAGCCGCACCAGCCGACCGAGCCCGCCGCCAAGCCGCCGCGCACGCCCGTTTTCAATCTTCCAGGCGTCATTGTCGCAACGATCGGTCTCCTAGCGGCGATCTATGCCGTGCAGGCGATTTTCCTGACCGAAAGCGGCGTCGACATGCTGTTCTTCGATTTCGGCTTCATCCCGCTGCGCTACATCACACCCTTGGCGGAGCAGGGACCGCAATTGTTCTGGACGCCGCTCACCTATTCGCTGCTGCACGGCAATATCGAGCATATCCTGTTCAACGGGCTTTGGCTTATGGCCTTTGGCGCCCCCGTCGCCCGCCGCATCGGCTGGGTTCGCTACACGGTCTTCTGGGTGCTCGCCGCCGTCGCCTCGGCCGCGCTTCACGCCGTGCTTAACTGGGGGCAAGCGACCGTTCTGATCGGCGCATCCGGCGTCGTTTCGGCCCTTATGGGTGCTGCCTGCCGCTTCGCATTCCCCTCGGAGCGTCGCGTCGCGCTTCCCGCCCATCTCAATCCGCGCCTCTCTATCATGGAAACCTTCCGCAGCCGAACCGTCGTCATGTTCATGCTCTTCTGGTTCGTCGGCAACATCCTGATCGCGGTCGGCATTCCACTGATCGGTGACACCGGCGCGCCGATTGCCTGGGACGCCCATATCGGCGGCTTTCTCTTTGGCTTCGTGCTGTTTTCCCTGTTCGACCGCCCGCCGCCCGAACTTCCTCCTATTTCAGAGGATGCGGATATATTGCAATCCTGACCGTTGAAGTGCACCATCGAACCGATCCGCGTTGGGAGGAGAGACCGCCGCGGATGCCTGTGATCAGCTGAAGTGTCTCACTTTCGACATAGGAGGTTCAAATGTCCAATACAGTCAAAGCCATACTGGAAGCCAAGGGTCGGGACGTCGTTACCGCCGGCCCCAACACGACCGTTTCCGAAGCCGCCGCGATTCTGAGCAAGAAGAAGATCGGCGCCATCGTGATCGTCGGCATGGAAAACAAGATCGCGGGGATATTTACCGAGCGCGACGTCGTACACGCGATCGCCAAATCCGGTCCCGCCTGTCTTGATAGCGCCGTTGCATCGGTGATGACGGCGAAGGTTTATCGCTGCAACGAGGCGACGACGGTCAATGAGCTGATGGAACTCATGACCAGCCGGCGCTTCCGCCATGTGCCGGTCGAAACCGCGGGAAAGCTTTCCGGCATCATCTCGATCGGTGACGTGGTCAAGACCCGTATAGCCGAGGTGGAGCGCGAGGCCGAGGACATCAAGGCCTATATCGCAGGCTGAATGAAGGCGCGCCGGCTCGCTCAGCTGGAGCCGGCGAACAACTCCTGCATTCGCTTCAATTCGGGAAGCCGCGCGGTGGTTTCCTGATAGCCGCGCTCGATTGCTTCGCCGGCGCGATGAAATTCCGAGAGACCGATATCGCTGAGCCGCGGTTGAAGCGAGATGTCCGGCGGATCGCCCGCCAGACGCGCGCGCGCGATGCGGTCCTGGATGATATTGAATGCCTGCACCATCACCCCGGTCATACCGAGCTTGGCATAAGGCGCATGCTCCTGTTTCTGCACCTCCGACGGGGTCAGGCTGGCGCTGTGGCGCACCACGGCCGAGCGGCCGTAGATGTCGTAATTGAGGTTGACTGCGACCACCAGCGGCTGCTCGTAAGCGCGGCAGACAGACACCGGAACGGGATTGACCAGCGCGCCATCGACCAGCGTCCGGTGATTGCTGCGCACCGGCTCGAAAATGCCGGGCAGGGCATATGAGGCCCTGAGCGCCGTGATCAGCGAGCCGTTTGCGATCCAGACCTCATGACCGCTGTTGACCTCGGCCGAGACCGCGACGAACGGGCGGTCGAGATCCTCGACGTTCAGCCCCTCCAGATGTTCCTGCATGCGTTTGGTCAGCCGCATGCCGCCGAACAGGCCGCTGCCGCCGATGGTAAGATCAAGCAGGCTGGCGATCCGGCGCATGGTCAGCGACCGCGCGAAACCCTCGAGTTCATCGAGCTTGCCCGCCAGATAGCAACCACCGACCAGCGCGCCGATCGACGTTCCCGCGATCATGCCGATCTCGATGCCTGCCTCGTCGAGCGCCCGGAGTACGCCGATATGCGCCCAGCCGCGCGCAGCACCGCCGCCAAGCGCAAGCGCCAGCTTCGGCTTCTTGGGTGTGGGAGCGGGGAGCTTGATGTCGGAGGGCGAGGCGATGCCAGCGTCGGAACCGACGGCTTCGGAGCCTTGACGGATCAAACTCCAGCTCACCATGGCAAACCTCCCCCTGGCACGACGCGCAGGTAAATATTAGTGCGCCGCTACCCTTTCGAATTGGTATATGGCCGCCCCTTGTGACCCAACAAGAGACGGCATGCCGTTGTTACGGCTCTTTTCCGTAAACTTCGTGAGGATCGAACTGGCGTTCGTCGTCGGCGATCTCGAGCATCGGCTTGCCGTCTTCCAGGCTCACCGTCCGATAGAAGCAGGAACGGCGACCAGTGTGGCAGGTCGCGTCGTGACCGGCAACTTCGACCTTTAGCCAAATTGCATCCTGGTCGCAGTCGGTGCGGATTTCCTTGACCGTCTGGATGTTGCCGGAGGTTTCGCCCTTCAGCCAGAGCTTGCCGCGCGAGCGGCTGAAATAGTGAGCCTGGCCGGTCTGGATGGTCAGCGCCAACGCTTTCGCATTCATATGCGCCACCATCAGCAACTCGCCGTCACGGGCGTCGGTCACGATCGCGGTGATCAGGCCGCGATCATCGAACCGCGGCGTGAAATCACCGGCATCCTCGAGCTCGGACTTGTCTTCGGACGGCGCATTGAAGGCAAATGGCATCATCGCGGCTTTCTGAAATGAAGCCGGTCAGCGGCTCCGCACCATGGAAATAAACCGGGCTTGATCAGCCGGCTCAGTTTTAAATGTGCCGGTGAAGGTTGTCGTCAATGTGGTCGAGCCCTGTTTCTGAACACCGCGCATCGCCATGCACATATGTTCGGCCTCGATCATCACGGCGACGCCGCGGGGAGCGAGCGTTTCGTCGATCGAACGGGCGATCTGGGCGGTCATGGTTTCCTGCGTTTGCAGGCGGCGGCCATAGATTTCAACGACGCGCGCGATCTTCGAAAGACCGAGAACCTTGCCGTCGGGCATGTAGGCCACATGCGCCTTGCCGATGATCGGAACCATGTGGTGTTCGCAATGCGAGAAGAACGGAATTTCCTTGACCAGCACCATGTCGTCGTAGCCGGCGACCTCTTCGAAGGTCCGGCCAAGCACCTCTTCGGCTTCCATCTCATAGCCGGCGAAAAGCTCGCGATAGGCTTTCGCGACACGCGCCGGCGTATCCAGCAACCCCTCGCGCGAAGGGTCGTCGCCGGCCCAGCGGAGCAGCGTGCGCACCGCGTCTTCGGCTTCCTTCTGGCTTGGGCGATTGGCGTCTGGCGTGGTCTGCGGAAAGTTCTTTACGATGGCGTCCATCTGCAACTGTCTCCTGATCCGCAATGCGGACCGTATTTCGGACTAGCCACTGGCAATCCCACTCGGGAATAGTGCACCTTTGGCAGGCTCCGGGGCTTTCAGGGCGAAATTCTGCGGCCCATCCGGCACGGTTTCCCATTCAAACTTACCCGAGGCCATTGCATTTTTATGGCCTTCGAACGACATACATATAGGAAAACGGCATCGCTATGTAAGTCTTCCAGCGCGACACGGTGTGTTTTTGTTTGTGCTACAATAAACGATCAGCCGCCTATCCGCATGAAATATGGAGCGGAATACCCGATGGACGACATCTACAACAGTAAAATTCTCGAATTTGCCGGCAATATTCCGCTGATCGGCGCTATCGACGATCCCGACGCCAGCGCCCAGGCGCACTCCAAGCTCTGCGGTTCAAAGGTCAGGATCTGGCTGAAGATGGACGGCGACACGGTCTCGGCCTTTGCCCACGACGTCAAGGCCTGCGCGCTCGGCCAGGCCTCGTCCTCGATCATGGCCCGCCATGTGGTCGGCGCGACCGCGCAAGAGTTGCGCCAGGCGCGCGCGGACATGCTTGCCATGCTGAAGGAAGACGGCGAGGGTCCGTCGGGGCGCTTCGAGGATATGCGCTATCTGCGGCCTGTCCGCGAATACAAGGCCCGCCACGCCTCCACCATGCTGACCTTCGACGCCGTGGTCGATGCGATTGGACAGGTCGAGGCCAAGCGTGCCGAGACCGTGGAAGCCTGAGCGGATCGCCATGTGCCAGTTCTGCTCGATGAACCACGATGACGACGAGGACGAAGGCGGCGCCGCCGCTTCGCCGCGGAAGAAGCAGGTTCATCACTCGCGCAATTACACCGGCCCTTTCCGCAAGACACCGGACCGCCTGTTCGGCATGGGCCTGATCCGGCTCTACCAGCTGACCCTATCCGGCTTCATCGGCAACTCCTGCCGCCACATCCCGACATGTTCCGAGTACGGTTACGAGGCCATCGCCCGCCATGGCCTGTGGAGCGGCGGATGGATGGCGCTGTTTCGCGTCGGCCGCTGCGGCCCCGGCGGCACTAGCGGCTTGGATCGTGTGCCGGAAACGCTGGGTGACCGTTTCCATTGGTGGACGCCGTGGCGCTATCTCGCGTTCGGCCGCAAGCCGACGTGACCGTTTACGTCGCACTCCTCCATAGCATCGTTCTGGCGCCGGGCCGTAGAGTGATCATGTCCGATCTGCGCGACATGGCCACGTCGCTCGGCTATCGAAATCCGCGCACCCTTGTTTCGACAGGCAACGTCGTCTTCGAGGCGCCAGCGCCACCGATTGGAGACATGGAAGCGCGGCTGGAGCAGGCGTTCCTCACGCGCTTCGGCAAGCCGGTTGATATCCTCGTTCGAACGGCCGAGGATTGGCGCAAGATCGCGGCCGCCAATCCTTTCCCCGATGGTGATGGCAGTCAGGTGATCCTGCGCGTCATGCGAAAGCCACTCGACCGTACCGTCATCGAGCGGCTGCAGCCTTATGCCCAGCCGAACCAGCGCCTTGCCGTGATCGGCGGCGATCTCTGGATCGATTTCGCCGGCAAGCCTAGCGAATGGAAGCTGCTCTCGGCCCTCACGACCAAGCGCATGGGTGTCGGCACGCTGCGCAACTGGAACACCGTTCGCGGCCTCACCGAAATGCTCGGTTAAACCGTGTTTTTCTTTACTGCGACGGCAAATCCCGGTATCAGGCGGCGGCGTATTCGTGATCCGAAACGCATCATTGCAACCACCCGCATTCGTTGGCGGGACTGGACAAGGAGAAGTCTAAAATGTCCCAATCCGTTTCCCTGACATTCCCCGATGGTTCCGTGCGCAGCTACGATGCTGGCGCAACCGGCAAGGATGTCGCTGAATCCATTTCCAAGTCGCTTGCCAAGAAGGCTGTCGCCATTGCGATCGACGGCACCGTGCGCGACCTTTCCGATCCCGTCGTCGACGGCACGATCGAGATCATCACCCGCACCGATCCCCGCGCGCTCGAGCTCATCCGCCACGACGCCGCCCACGTCATGGCCGAAGCCGTGCAGGAGCTCTGGCCCGGCACGCAGGTCACGATCGGCCCGGTGATCGAGAACGGCTTCTATTACGACTTCGCCAAGAACGAGCCCTTCACGCCTGACGATCTGCCGAAGATTGAAAAGAAGATGAAGGAGATCATTTCGCGCAACGCTGCCTTCACCAAGCAGATCTGGTCGCGCGAGAAGGCCAAGGAAGTCTTCGCCGCCAAGGGCGAAAGCTACAAGGTCGAACTCGTCGATGCGATTCCTGAAGGCCAGGACCTGAAGATCTACAATCAGGGCGAATGGTTCGACCTTTGCCGCGGCCCGCACATGGCCTCCACCGGCCAGATCGGCACGGCCTTCAAGCTGATGAAGGTTGCCGGCGCTTACTGGCGTGGCGACAGCAACAACGCCATGCTCTCGCGTATCTACGGCACGGCCTGGGCCGAGCAGGCGGATCTCGACAACTATCTGCACATGCTGGCGGAAGCCGAAAAGCGCGATCACCGCAAGCTTGGCCGCGAAATGGACCTGTTCCATTTCCAGGAAGAAGGCCCCGGCGTCGTCTTCTGGCACGGCAAGGGCTGGCGGATGTTCCAGGCGCTCACCTCCTACATGCGCCGCCGCCTTGCCGGCACCTATGAAGAGGTCAACGCGCCGCAGGTTCTCGATGCCTCGCTCTGGGAGACCTCGGGTCACTGGGGCTGGTACCAGGAGAACATGTTCGCGGTGAAGTCGGCCTATGCCTTCACGCACCCTGAGGACAAGGAAGCCGACATCCGCGTCTTCGCGCTGAAGCCGATGAACTGCCCGGGTCACGTGCAGATCTTCAAGCATGGTCTAAAATCCTATCGCGAGCTGCCGATCCGTCTGGCCGAGTTCGGCACCGTACACCGCTACGAGGCCTCTGGCGCTCTGCACGGCCTGATGCGCGTTCGCGGCTTCACCCAGGACGACGCGCACGTCTTCTGCACGGAAGAGCAGATGGCGGCGGAATGCCTGCGCATCAACGATCTCATCCTGTCGGTCTATGAAGACTTCGGCTTCAAGGAAATCGTCGTCAAGCTCTCGACCCGCCCTGAAAAGCGCGTCGGCTCCGACGCTCTGTGGGATCGCGCCGAGGCCGTGATGACCGAAGTGCTGAAGACGATCGAGGAACAGTCCGAAGGCCGCATCAAGACCGGCATCCTGCCGGGCGAGGGCGCGTTCTACGGTCCGAAGTTCGAATATACGCTGAAGGACGCGATCGGCCGTGAATGGCAGTGCGGCACCACGCAGGTCGACTTCAACCTGCCGGAACGCTTCGGTGCCTTCTATATCGACAGCAACTCCGAAAAGACGCAGCCGGTGATGATCCATCGCGCCATCTGCGGCTCGATGGAACGCTTCCTCGGTATCCTGATCGAAAACTTCGCCGGCCATCTGCCGCTGTGGATGTCGCCGCTGCAGATCGTCGTCGCGACGATCACGTCGGAAGCCGATGCTTACGGTGAAGAAGTGGCGGAAGCGCTGCGCGAGGCTGGCCTCCATGTCGAGACCGACTTCCGCAACGAGAAGATCAACTACAAGGTCCGCGAACACTCGGTCACCAAGGTGCCGGTCATCATCGTATGCGGCAAGAAGGAAGCCGAAGAGCGCACGGTCAACATTCGCCGTCTCGGCAGCCAGGAACAGAGCTCGATGTCGCTCGACGACGCGATCGCTGCCCTGACGCACGAAGCGACGCCGCCGGACGTGCTGCGCAAGGCTGCTGCCAGGAAGGCGAAGGCTGCCTGAGGCCTTCGTGATCCTGGACTGAAAATGAAAACGCCCGGTCAGCAATGACCGGGCGTTTTGCGTTGATAGCGATGTAGGATGCGTCAGTCGGAGTCGACGCCACCTGCGGCCGCTCCGCTCTGCAGCTGCTCGAACGAGGGCAGCGGCTGTGCGACGTGCGATTGTTCCGTCGGGGTCTGCTGCTCCGGCGGCAGCTGCTGCAATGTCGTCGCGGCCGGCCCCTGGTCCGGCTGCACGTCCTTCATCAGAACTTCGACATCGGTGTTCTTGCCGGCCTCGACCTTGAATTCGCGCTGGTAGATCTTGTCCTTGTTGCGCGCCACAGCGGAATATTCACCCTCGGCAAGCACCATGGTCGGAAACGCGCTGACGCTTTCACCGACGCTGTCGCCTGCAGCCGTCAGGATCGACCATGCGGTATCGGCGATCGCTTCGCCGCCCTTGTCGGACACCAGCTTGAAGGTGATCTGTGCGGCCTTGTGCTGGATCGTCGCCTCGGTGAGCTTGCCCGCTTCCACCTGGATGTCAGCGCGCACCGATGCGTTGGTCTCGCCATAATCGGAAACGACGTGATAGGTGCCGGCGTTGAGCCGCACGACCGTGTTCGGCGGCACGTCGGCCATCACCAGACCGCGCTCTCCGTCATCGCGCACATCGGCGGAATAGATCGAGAAGCTCAGCTGATCCGGCCGGATCTTCACATCAGACCCCGAGACCGCGTTGAGCAGCAGTCCGCCGGCCTCAAGAACCATCGTCTGCTTTTCAATCGCGCCGTCCTCGGGCACCGAGAGCTTGCGGGTCACGCCCGCGCGGCCGAAGGAAACGTTGACGAAATAATCGCCCGGCGCCAGCTGGAAATCGGCCGAACCGCCCTGGGAGCTGGCGATCAGCGGCAACTTGCCGTCGCTGCCCGCGACCGGGCTGAACACATACCAGGAGAGCCCGTCCTTGACGGCGTCGCCCGATGCCGTGAGCTTCGCCTCGAGCGCGACGGAATGCAGCTTCGCGCCCTGGGGCGTCGTGCCGGGCGCGATGAAGGCGTTCAGCTTGGGCATCTTCGTCGTGGTGTCGAGCTGCTTGAACTCCTTGAAGGCATCCTGCGCGCCGGCGCCGGCGGGGATCAAGGCAAGGAGGGCTACGGCAACACTCCAGCGCGCGTATGGCAAAATGCCGAGCATGTGTTTTGCGAACCAATTGACAACTGAAATGACAGAGGCCACTTCAAGACCAACCGGATGGCAAATTCAAGACCCATCTCCGATACCGCAGTGAAAATGAGAGTTTCTTGTCCATGAGATCCGATATCAAGCTGATCGACTACCTCGGCGTCCGCCGGTCCATCCCCGCCTTCCAGATGTCCGAGCCCGGTCCCGAAAAGCCCGAGATCGAGGAAATACTGCGCCTTGCGTCGCGCGTGCCGGATCACGGCAAGCTCGCGCCCTGGCGTTTCATCGTCTATCGCGGCGAGGAGCGTGCCCGCATCGGCGAGGAGCTTCTGAAGCTTGCCTTGGAAAAGAAGCCCGATCTCTCCGAAGAGATGATCCAGGTCGAGCGCAGCCGCTTCACCCGCGCACCCGTCGTCGTCGCGGTCGTCAGCAAGGCCGGCCCGCACATCAAGATCCCGGAATGGGAGCAGCTGATGTCGGCTGGCGCCGTCTGCCTCAACATCATCTTCGCCGCCAACGCCCATGGCTGGGTCGCCAATTGGCTGACCGAGTGGTTCGCCTATGACGAACGCGCCTATCCGCTGCTGGGCGTCGAGGAAGGCGAAAAGGTCGCCGGCTTCATCCACATGGGCTCGACGACGTTCCCGCCCGTCGAACGCCCGCGCCCCGAGCTTTCCGAGACGGTCACCTGGGTTGGCGGGGAAGGCTGATGTTCTACACGACGGATCAGAACCGGCACGGCCTTGCGCACGATCCCTTCAAGGCGATCGTGTCGCCAAGGCCGATCGGCTGGATCGGCAGCAAGGGCAGGGATGGCACGCTCAACCTCGCGCCATATTCGTTCTTCAACGCCGTGTCGGATCGTCCGAAGCTCGTGATGTTCTCGTCGAGCGGCCGCAAGGACAGCTACCGGAACGCCAGCGAAACCGGCGAGTTCACCTGCAACTTCGTGAGCCGCAACCTGATCGACAAGATGAACATGTCCTCGGCCGCCGTCGCCTACGACGTCGATGAGTTCGCTTTGTCGGGGCTGACGCCGAAGAAGGGTGAACTCGTCGATGCTCCCTATGTGGCCGAAGCCTTCGCGGTTCTGGAGTGCAAGGTTACTGAGATCATCGAGCCGAAATCGCTGAGTGGCGAGCCGTCGGAGAACGTCATGATCTTCGGCCAGGTCGTCGGTATCCATATCGACGAAGCGATCCTGCGCGATGGCCGCATCGACATGGGTCTGGCGAGACCCGTCGCACGCCTCGGCTACATGGATTACAGCGAGAGCAGCGACGTGTTCGAGCTATTCCGACCCAAGGCCTGAACCGTCTGCCAGGCCTGCCGAACGGTTAAAGTATATGGTGAACCAATCATAAACTTTTTGCCGCTACCGTCATCCTCAACACTTGGGGTGCGAGAGAATCGCACTTGAGGATTGGGGTTCGCAGTGATCGTAGAGGCATTTCTTCGTTGGGTTGAGACTGCCAAGGCTGGAGATCGGGCGAGGGCGGCGAGCGCGCTCGGCCGGGCCTACTTGCAGTCTGAAATGTCTCTGGAAGAGCGCAAGGCCGCCGAGATGGCCATGACCTTCCTGCTCGACGACCCGTCGCCGAAGGTTCGCCTTGCCATGGCCGAAGCCATCGCCTGGTCTCCGAATGCGCCCCGCGCCATCGTCTTGTCTCTGGCCGGTGATCAGGCCGAGATCGCCTGCCACGCCATCACCTTCTCGCCGCTTCTGTCGGACGCCGATCTGGTTGATCTCGCAGCACGCGGCAGCGCCGTTACCCGCATGCTGATCGCCGCCCGCTCCAGCATTTCGCGTTCGGTCGCAGCCGCCTTGGCCGAAATCGGCGGCGCGGAAGACGTGCTGTGCCTGCTTGAAAACGAAGGCGCCGCAATCTCCCCGCAGGCGCTGAAGCGCATTGCCGAACGGCTGGGCGGCGATTGCGAAGTGCGCAACCTCCTGCTTGATCGCCCGGACCTTCCGGCTGATGCTCGTCAGCTCTTGACGCAGCATGTCAGCGACGCCCTCATCAATCTGCCTCTGGCGCAAGCCGCGATTGGCACCGACCGGCTGCAGCGCGTGGCCCGCGAGGCGACGGAAACCGCGATCGTCGCTATCGCCGGCGAGATCACGTCACGCGAAGTTGCCGATCTGGTCGAACATCTGCGCGTCAGCGGACGCCTGACGCCATCCTTCCTCATGCATACGCTCTGCTCCGGCAAGATCGAGTTCTTCGCCGGCGCCATCGTCAATCTGACCGGCTGCGACGAGCGGCGGGTGCGTTCGATCCTGGCGACCGGCCGCATGCATGCCGTGCGCGCGCTTTACGAATCGGCTGGCCTTGCGCGCGACATCAGCGTGATCTTCGTCGAAGCCACGTTGCTGTGGCGCGAGGCGTCGAAATCCACATCAGGCACGATGCTGGCGAATGTCTGCGGCCGGCTGCTGCAGAGCTTCCGGAGCCGTAACACCACCCATGGCGCGGTGCAGGAACTGCTGGAGATGGTCGAGAAACTGCATGTCGCCGAGCAGCGACAGTCGGCACGCGGCTACGCCTATATGACGGCGCTCGCTGCTGCCTAATTAATTGCTCAAGCGCCTGACGACCCAGGAATAGCTTCCTGTTACGAAGTGCACAGGCGTCGCGAGCGCGGATTTCATCGAATGGCCAGAGGGAAGGTGCGTGCGTACCTCTGCCGCCATTCTGGACGCTAGCCCGGAAACCCCGGTCTGCGGCTTTTCCTCGATAACGGCAGGCGCAGGCGCTGGTGCTGCGGCGACCACCTTGGGTTCCGGCGGCAGCGGTGGATGCGGGGGCTCGCAGACGGCGATGACCGTCGGATAGCTGATGTTCGAATAATGCTTCAACTGCCGCTCGGAATCGGCATCGCACATCGCCACCGTCTCAAAGTGCTTTCCCACCGTCGCCACGTAGTTGCACTGCGTGACCGAGTCGTTGCAGCCGAGGATGGTCATGGCGATGAGGACAGCTTGCATGGGGGCGCTTTCGATATTGAACCGCTCCCCTTAGACGCAGCAATTTCAACCAAATGAAGGCCGCTTTCCGGCATCCATGCGGAGCAGGATTACAATCAGGAAAGGTGACGCCGTCGATCAACCTTCGGCGACTGGCTTGATCAGCCTTCGGCGACCCTCGGCGGTGGCGGAGCCTGCTCGTCAATCAGCACCTGCGGACCGAGATCGGGCTTTTCGGCCGTGCGAACCTCATGCATCCATTCGCGCCAGATCGCCACCAGAAGCGCCATCAGCACCGGACCGATGAAGAGCCCGAGGAAGCCCATCGTTTTCACTCCGCCGATCAGGCCGAAGAAAGTCGGCAGGAACGGCAGCTTGATCGGGCCGCCCACGAGCTTGGGGCGCAGCGTCTTGTCGACTATGAAGAGTTCGACGGTTCCCCAAACGAATAGGCTGATGCCGGCAACAGGCGAGCCGCTGGCAAGCAGGTACAGCGACACCAGCGTGAACGACAGCGGCGCGCCGCCGGGGATCAGCGCCATGATGCCGGTGATGACGCCAAGCGTCACGGGCGAGGGCACGCCGGCGACCCAATAGGCGACGCCGAGCACGATGCCTTCGCCGATGGCGATCAGCGTCATGCCCATCACGGTCGAGCTGATCGTGGCAGGCACCACGCGCGAAATCCGCTCCCAGCGGTTGGGCAGGATGCGTTCCCCGAGCATGTCGATCTGGCGGGAGAAATCCGCGCCGTCGCGATAGACGAAGAACAGCGCGATCAGCATGAAGAGCAGCGTCAGCAGCAGATGGAAGGCACCGCCGCCGGCGGCAAGCACGGCGCGGTAGATATTGCCGATATGCGCGCCGCTCACTGCCTGGATCAGTTCACCCATGCTGCCGGGGCTGCCGATATACTTGACCCAGAGCTCATCGAGGTAGGGCCCAACAAATGGAAAGGCCGAAATCCATTGCGGCGTCGGTTCGCCAAAGCGGTTCACATGGATCAGCCAGCCGACCCATTCGCGCACTTCGCCCGTGGTATAGGTGACGGCAAGCACGATCGGCGTGATGAGAAAAGTGACGATGAGCACGATCGCGATGGTCGCCGCGACCGTCGTGTTGCCGCCAACCCTTTGCAGCAGCCGGCGATAAAGCGGCCAGCTTGCAAATCCGATGACAAGCGCGGCCAACACCGGCACGACGAAGCCGTAGAAGAAATAGACGCCAGCGGCCACGACGAGGATCAGAAGCCAGCGTGCCGCGGAGATCGAAGGGATGAGCGGCGTACGTGCGGGAGAGGATGGACCGATCCATCGCGACTCGCGCTGCATATTGTTGTTCGGAAGGCTCACGTCGTCCTTTTCCCCCTTATTTCACCTAAGGATATGGGCCATGCATCCTTTGCACGCAAGCGCCATCACCGATTTAAGCCCGATGACGCCCCCGCCGCCGGTCCATCGGCCTGATCCGCAGGCTTCATAACCTTACATCACGCAATCATTAAGACAGAAACCCTTCGACATCCTTGTCATGGATCACGCTCGGCCTGCGCGATCGGCGATTTTTGCCGAGATCGCGCCTGTTTCGACCAATATTGGAACGAACCGCCGTGATCTGACGGAAATGTGATCCCGCAATTTGGGCTGCCGTACGCCTGCGAAGCTTCAGCGGATTTCCGTCGGCTGACCCAATCCCACAACAAGCTCTTGCAGCAATGATACGCCTCGACTATTTTGGATCCATGGATACAAATGGAATCATCACATCGCTTCGGCGCGATATCGAATCCGGACATCTCGACGCCGGCACGGTGCTCAAACAGGAACAACTGGCGGAACGTTTTGGCGTCAGCCGCCAGCCCATCAGGCAGGCGCTGGACAGGCTGCTGGCATCAGGGCTTCTGGTGCGCCGCCCGGATCGTAGTCTTGCCGTGTCGGGTCTGAACGAGGAGCAGGCGCGTGAGCTTGCCGAAATCCGCCTGTCTCTGGAGACGACCGCGCTGCTGGCGTCGATCGAGGCGCTGACCGAAAGTGATCTGCGCAAGGCGCGGCGGCTGAACGAGGATCTGCTCGATGAAGAAGACCCGCAACAGCTGGAGGAACTCGACCTTGCATTTCACCGCACGCTCTACGGCCGCTGCGGCAACGCGAGATTGCTCGACATGATCGACACCTTCCGCCGTGAATCGCGTCGGGCCTATGCGCGGCAACCGAAAGGCTCCGAGGCCCGCCCGACGCTTCATGGCGAGCATCAGGCGATCATCGAGGCATGCGCCGCGCGAGACGCCGATCTGGCGCGCCAGGCGCTTTCTCAACATCTGCAATTGACGACCGCAAGGCTTACCCGCGAAGGAGAAGAAGGATGACGACGTTCTCGGCACAGGTGGCGTGGAAGCTGGGCGAGGGCAGCTTTATCGATGGGCGCTACAGCCGTGGCCACAACTGGACCTTTGACGGCGGCATCACGGTTCCGGCCTCCGCATCGCCGCACAATGTGCCGTTGCCCTATGCCGTCGAAGAAAATGTCGATCCGGAGGAGGCCTATGTCGCGGCGCTCTCCAGCTGCCATATGCTGTTCTATCTCTGGATCGCCTCGAAGAAGCGCATCGGCATCGACAGCTATGTCGATGATGCGGTGGGCGTCATGGAGAAAGTCGATGGCCGCATGATGGTCAGCCGCGTCGATCTGCGCCCGAAGGTCGGTTACACCGGTGAAGTTCCGAGCCGTGACCTCGAGGAGCAGATGCACCACCAGGCGCACGAACTCTGCTTCCTCGCCAATTCGGTGAAGACGGTGATCGAGATCAGGCTCGACTGAGCCTGATCCTAAACCTCGGCGTCAGATGTCGAGGTTTTCCGCGAAGGCGGCGCGATCCTGGATGAAGCGGAAGCGGGCTTCCGGCTTCGTGCCCATGAGATCGTCGACCGCCGTGCGCGTGCCCTCGAAATCCACCTCGTCGATCAGCACCCGCAGCATGGTGCGCTTGCTCGGATCCATGGTGGTTTCCTTGAGCTGCGCCGGCAGCATTTCGCCCAGACCTTTGAAGCGGCTGATCTCGACCTTCGCCTTGCCCTTGAATTCCGTCTCCATCAGCTCGGCGCGGTGACGGTCGTCACGCGCATAGGCCGACTTCGCGCCCTGCGTGATTTTGTAGAGCGGCGGGACGGCGAGGAAGAGGTGGCCGCCGCGCACGAGCTCGGGCATCTCCTGATAGAAGAAGGTGATGAGCAGCGATGCGATATGCGCGCCGTCGACGTCGGCATCGGTCATGACGATGATGCGTTCGTAGCGAAGGTCTTCCTCGCGGTATTTCGAGCGTGTGCCGCAGCCGAGCGCCTGGACGAGATCGGAGAGCTGCTGGTTGGCGCCAAGCTTCTCGCGGCCGGCGCTGGCGACGTTGAGGATCTTGCCGCGCAGAGGCAGGATCGCCTGGTTGGCGCGGTTTCGCGCCTGCTTGGCGGAGCCACCTGCCGAATCCCCTTCGACGATGAAGAGCTCGGCGCCCTGGGCGGTGTTCTGAGAGCAATCGGCAAGCTTGCCGGGCAGGCGCAGCTTGCGGACGGCGGTCTTGCGGTTGACTTCCTTTTCCTTGCGGCGGCGCAGGCGCTCTTCCGCACGCTCGATCACCCAGTCGAGCAGCTTGGCCGTCTCGTTTGGATTGTCGGCGAGATAGTGGTCGAAGGGATCGCGCAGCGCGTTTTCGACGATGCGCTGGGCTTCGACGGTGGCAAGCTTGTCCTTCGTCTGGCCGACGAATTCGGGCTCGCGGATGAAGACCGAGAGCATGCCGACGGCGGAGATCATCACGTCATCGGTGGTGATCTGCGCGGCGCGCTTGTTCTGCGTGAGCTCGCCATAGGCTTTGAGGCCCTTGGTCAACGCGATGCGCAGGCCGGCCTCATGAGTGCCGCCTTCGGGCGTCGGAATGGTGTTGCAATAGGAGTGAACCTGCGGATCACCGCCGTACCAGGTGATCGCCCATTCGAGCGAACCATGGCCGCTGGTCTTCTCCGTTTTGCCGGCGAAGATCTCGCGGGTGACGGTGAACTCCTTGCCCATTGTCGCCTGCAGATAGTCCTTCAGGCCGCCGGGGAAGTGGAAGACCGCCTTGTCGGGGATCTCGCCGCCCTCTTGCACGACACCAGGATCGCAGCTCCAGCGGATCTCGACGCCGCCGAACAGATAGGCCTTGGAGCGCGCCATGCGGAACACCCGGCCGGCATCGAACTTGGCGTGATCGCCGAAGATTTGCGGATCGGGATGGAAGCGGACGCGCGTGCCGCGGCGATTGTGAACGTCGCCCAGTTCTTCCAGTCCACCCTGCGGGATGCCGCGCGAAAAGCGCTGGCGGTAGAGCTTGCGATTGCGCGCGACCTCGACTTCGAGAACATCCGAGAGCGCGTTGACAACGGAGACGCCGACGCCGTGCAGACCGCCTGATGTCTCGTAGGCCTTGCCGTCGAACTTACCGCCGGCATGCAGCTTGGTCATGATGACTTCCAGCGTCGACTTGCCGGGAACCTGCGGGTGGTTCTCGACCGGAATACCGCGCCCGTTGTCGCTGACGGTGAGGAAGCCCATCGCGTCGAGATGCACTTCGATGAAATTGGCGTGGCCGGCCACCGCTTCGTCCATCGAGTTGTCGATGACTTCGGCAAAGAGGTGGTGCAGCGCCTTCTCGTCGGTGCCGCCGATATACATGCCGGGACGCATGCGTACCGGTTCTAGGCCTTCCAGAACGCGGATCGAAGACGCGCCGTAGTCTTCCGACGTAGAACTCGCCGGTGGCGCCTGCCGCGGCGCGGCAGTGGCGGCAGCACTCGGCGCAGCCGAAGCGGCGACGGGCGCGGGGGCGGCCGCGGCTGGCTTTGGCGCATCCTCCTGCTTCTTGGTCAGGGGCATTCCGGAAAAGAGGTCGTTGCTATCGTCCATGGAGCCGTTCAGATCTTCATCTTGTCGTGGGGTGGGCCGCTTGCGCTTGAGCCTGACCCAAAATCACCGTAATTCATATCACGTTTGCGAATCAGGCAGAGTCTGCCAGAAAGCACCTCGATACGCGACGCCACCTCACCGGGCGGACTTTCTTTAAGAAATGATTTGCGTCCTGGGTCGCCGAATGGCAAGCGGCCAGACGCCTCAGGGAACCTTGCGCATGCGAATGTCCACAAGTCATTGCATAACTATCACAGCAATTGCGGCCTTTTTCATGGTCGCATCGGCTGGTCTTAGCGCAGCCGACACCTTGCCACCCTTCAAGGACGACCTGTTTTCCACGCAGACGACGCTTCAGACCGGCAATGGCGGCGCCTTCGATGTCATCGACTACGACGAAATGCGCGATATCAACGGCCGCGACCAGATCCCAGAAAAGCGCACGCAGCAGAAGTATGTCTCGCTCGGCATCCGCAAGCTCCAGAACAACGAGACGCTGTCGCTCGATGGCGTCAAGCTCGACGTCGCGAGGGTAGGGCCGAGCGCCGGTGCCGCCTTCACGGTGATATTCATCCACGGTCGTGATGGCGACCGCCGCCTCGGCGTCAACGATTACACCTTCGGTGGCAACTTCAACCGGCTGAAAAACCTCGTCGCCGGCAATGGCGGCGTCTATTACGCGCCGTCGGTCAAGACCTTCGACAGCGATGGCGTGACCGCTGTCGCCGGCCTCATCCGCTACGCCAGCGCCCAGGCGCCGGGCCGCCCAATCATCCTCACCTGCGCCTCCATGGGCAGCCAGATCTGCTGGGGCGCGACGCGCGACGCCGAGACGGTCAAGCGCCTCAAGGGTATGGTCATCATGAGCGGTGTCGCCGATCCTGATTTTGCGAAGAGCGCCTTCTACAAGGCCAAGCTGCCCCTCTGGTTCGCCCACGGCAGTCGCGATCCGACTTACGCCGCCGCCGACCAGCAGGCGCTGTTCGAAACGCTGATCAAATCGCGTTATCCGACGCATTTTACGCTGTACCAGACGGGCAATCACGGGACGCCGATCCGCATGATCGATTGGCGCCAGACGCTGAACTGGATCCTGGCCTCCTAAAATTGAGGGGGCTAGCCATAGTTTAGGCACCACGGCTGACAAATTTTAAGCATTTGCGCCGCAAAACGCCGCAATTTCCCTTACGTAAGCGTCCCAAACCTTTTCATTGCCGCATGCTTTTGCTAAGGCCCGTGCTGACGGAGAAATGGGGAAGGCCGGCATGACACCTGACGTGCGACCGCTTGTGGCGGGAAACTGGAAAATGAACGGCACGCGTGCCTCGCTGGATCAGATCAAGGCGATCGCTTCGGGTGTCCAGGGTCCTCTTTCCAACAAGGTGGAAGCGCTGATTTGCCCGCCGGCGACGCTGCTTTACGTGGCGACCGCGCTTTGCACCGATAGCCCACTCGCCATCGGCGCGCAGGATTGCCACCAGAACCCCGAAGGCGCCCATACCGGCGATATCTCGGCTGAGATGATCGCCGATTGCTTTGGCACCTATGTCATCGTCGGCCATTCCGAACGCCGCACCGATCATGCCGAGACGGACCATCTGGTGCGCGCCAAGGCCGAAGCCGCCGCCGCCGCCGACCTGACGGCGATCGTCTGCATCGGCGAGACCGCCGCCGAGCGCCAGGCCGGCCAGGCGCTCGATATCATCAAGCGTCAGCTGTCGGCCTCCGTGCCCGAGAACGCCACGCCTGAAACCACCGTGATTGCCTACGAGCCCGTCTGGGCGATCGGCACCGGTGTCACGCCGACCGCCGAGGACGTCGAGAAGGCGCATGCCTTCATGCGCGCCGAGCTCGTCGCCCGCTTCGGCGACAACGGCCGCAAGTTCCGCATCCTCTATGGTGGCTCGGTCAAGCCGGGTAACGCCAAGGAATTGATGGGCGTTGCCAATGTCGACGGCGCGCTGATCGGCGGCGCGAGCTTGAAAGCAACCGATTTCCTCGCCATCTACGGCGCATACGAGGCGTTGCTCTCTTGAGATGCGTGTATATTCCGGGCTGAAGGGCTTGGAATAGCGGATCACCTCATGTAAAGAGCGCCAGAATTTTACTTTATGCCCGCTTCGTGCCGGCAGGACTGGACCCATGCAGACCGTATTGATTGTCATTCATCTCATGATCGTGCTGGCGCTTGTCGGCGTTGTGCTTATCCAGCGCTCCGAAGGCGGTGGCCTCGGTATCGGCGGCGGTTCGGGCTTCATGTCTGCACGCGGCACGGCCAATGCGCTGACCCGCACGACCGCGATCCTCGCAGCACTCTTCTTCATCACCTCGCTCGGCCTTGGCGTATTGAACCGCTACGAAAGCCGTCCGACGGATATCCTGAACCGCATTCCGGCAACGAGTGGGCAGGGCAACGGCATTCTCGATTCGCTCGGCGGTCAGCAGCAGAACGGCGCCGCCGCTCCGGCTGCACCCGCGGCTCCTGCCGGCAACGGCGTTCCGACCGGCGGTGACGCACCTGCTGCTCCGGCCGCTCAGGCTCCTGCCGCGACTGCTCCGGCTGCCCCTGCAGCCACCGCACCGGCTCCCGCCGCGACGACGCCGGCCCCGGCAGCGACTGAAACTGCTCCGGCAGCACCGCAGGCCACCACGCCTGCCACTCCGGCCCCGGCGACTGCTCCCAGCGGGCAGTAAGCCGAACGACGCATAAACCGCCGGCAGGCCCCAGGGTCTGCCGGTTTTCTTTTGTCCAGATGTCACCGCACAGCGATCGCGCGGCAAGCGCGAGAAGAATGCTGTTGAATTAGAGCCCTAAAATTCAGGACATGAATTTTAGGGCTGGTGGAATCGTTTTTGAAAAGGTAAGCGGTAGCTCCCATGGCGCGATACGTATTCATCACTGGCGGCGTGGTTTCCTCTCTCGGTAAAGGAATTGCGGCCGCCGCTCTCGGAGCGTTGCTGCAGGCCCGTGGTTATCGGGTGCGGCTGCGCAAACTCGACCCCTATTTGAACGTGGATCCGGGCACAATGAGCCCGACCCAGCACGGCGAAGTCTTCGTCACCGACGATGGCGCGGAAACCGATCTCGATCTTGGCCACTACGAGCGCTTCACCGGCCGCTCGGCCACCAAGACCGACAACATCACCACCGGCCGTATCTACAAGAACATCATCGACAAGGAACGCCGCGGCGACTACCTCGGCGCGACCGTGCAGGTCATCCCGCACGTCACCAACGAGATCAAGGATTTCGTGATCGAGGGCAATGACGAGTACGACTTCGTCATCTGCGAAATCGGCGGCACCGTCGGCGATATCGAGGCGATGCCCTTCATGGAAGCCATCCGCCAGCTCGGCAACGACCTGCCGCGCGGCACGGCCGTCTATGTCCACCTGACGCTGATGCCCTATATCCCGGCGGCCGGCGAGCTGAAGACCAAGCCGACCCAGCACTCCGTCAAGGAACTGCAGGCGCTCGGCATTCACCCCGACATCCTGCTGGTGCGCGCCGATCGCGAAATCCCGGAAGCCGAGCGTCGCAAGCTCTCGCTGTTCTGTAACGTCCGCGAGAGCGCAGTCATCCAGGCGCTTGACGTCGCCAACATCTACGACGTGCCGATCGCCTACCACAAGGAAGGCCTCGACAACGAAGTTCTGGCCGCCTTCGGCATCGAGCCGGCGCCTAAGCCGCGCCTCGATTCCTGGGAAGAGGTCTGCAATCGCATCCGCACGCCTGAGGGCGAAGTCACGATCGCGATCGTCGGCAAGTACACCGGCCTCAAGGACGCCTACAAGTCGCTGATCGAAGCGCTGCACCATGGTGGTATCGCCAACCGCGTGAAGGTCAATCTCGAGTGGATCGAATCGGAAGTCTTCGAAAAGGAAGACCCGGCGCCCTATCTCGAAAAGGTCCATGGTATCCTCGTGCCCGGCGGTTTCGGCGAGCGCGGCTCAGAAGGCAAGATCCTCGCTGCGCAGTTCGCCCGCGAACGCAACGTTCCTTATTTCGGTATCTGCTTCGGCATGCAGATGGCAGTCGTTGAAGCGGCCCGTCATCTGGCCGGCATCGAGAAGGCCTCGTCGACCGAGTTCGGCAAGACCGAGGAGCCCGTGGTCGGCCTGATGACAGAATGGGTCAAGGGCAACGAGCTGCAGAAGCGCACCTCTGCCGGCGACCTCGGCGGCACCATGCGCCTCGGCGCCTACAAGGCGGCCCTCAAGAAGGACACCAAGATCGCCGAGATCTATGGCTCGACCGATATCTCCGAGCGCCACCGCCACCGCTACGAAGTCAACATCGACTACAAGGACCGCCTGGAAAACTGCGGCCTCGTCTTCTCCGGCATGTCGCCGGACGGCGTGCTGCCGGAGACCGTCGAATACCCTGACCATCCCTGGTTCATCGGCGTCCAGTACCACCCGGAACTGAAGTCCCGCCCGCTCGAACCGCACCCGCTGTTCAAGAGCTTCATCGAAGCGGCGACCGAGCAGAGCCGGTTGGTTTAAGACATAGTCGCAAGACGATAGAGAAGGCCGCTTTCGACAGCGGCCTTTTTGCTTTTGGGGATCGGGATGTAAGCGAGTTGGCTGACGCTGATGTGGGCAGCGCCGGGCGCCAAAAACTCCCCTCATTCTCGCCCTTGTGGCGGGAATACGGCCGCCGCGCGTCCGTGCGACGAAGAGACTCTTTCCAGCCTAAGGACTTGGGCTGGCTGGATGTCTGTGACGAGCACAGAAATGAGGGTGAAGGAGCTGCCGGGGCCATGGCTAGGCAAGCAAAAGCCGCCGACATCCAACGATGCGGCGGCTCCTGCATTCCCAAATCTGCGATACGCCGCCTCAGGCCGCGCGTTGTCCCCGCGCAGGGACACCTGCTTCCGTCCCCTGATCGCGGATCATGCCGCGCCGGTTAAGCTTGAAGTGGTTGACCAACTCAGCCAGCAGCGCCGCACCCGATGCAAGCTCCGAGCTGATGCCCGTCGTGCGCTCCACCATGCCGGCATTTTGCTGTGTCATGCGGTCGATTTGCGAGACGGCGTTGTTGATTTCCGAAAGGCCGGTCGATTGCTCGGCGGCGGCGGTCGCCAGCGCGGTCATGTTGGTGTCGATCGATTCGACGAAGGTCTCGATCTCGTTGAGCGCCGTGCCGGTCGCGTCGACGAGGCGAACGCCTTCGTTGACTTCCTTGCCGGAGTTTTCGATCAGACCCTTGATCTCCTTGGCGGCCTTGGCCGAGCGCTGTGCCAGTTCGCGCACTTCCTGGGCGACCACGGCAAAGCCCTTGCCGGCTTCGCCGGCACGCGCCGCCTCGACACCTGCGTTCAGCGCCAGAAGGTTGGTCTGGAAAGCGATCTCGTCGATGACGCCGATGATATGGCCGATTTCCTTCGAAGCCGAGGCGATCCGCTGCATGGCGGTGATCGTCTCACGCACGACGGCAGCGGAGGTCGAGGCCGAGGCGCGCGCGCTCTGCACCAGCTTGCGCGTCGCCTGCGTGTTTTCCGTCGAGGACTTGACCGTCGCCGTCACCGTCTCAAGCGCGGCGGACGTCTCCTCGAGCGAGACCGCCTGTTCCCTTGTCCGCGCGGAGAGCTGCTCGGCGGCGTCGCGCATTTCCTGGCTGTTGCCGTTCAGTGCGTTGGTCTGCTGCAGCACCTTCACCAGCGTTGCCTGGAACGCGCCGATCGAGGTGTTGAAATCGCGGCGCAAGGTCTCGAATTCGCCGACGAAGGGCTCGTCGATGGTCTGGCGGATATTGCATTCGGAGAGACGGGCAAGACCGGCGCCGAGATCGTTGACGACCTTCATCCGCTCGGTGACATCGGTCGCGAACTTCACGACCTTGAAGACGCGGCCCGACGCATCGAGGATCGGATTGTAGGACGCCTGGATATAGATCTCGCGCCCGCCCTTTGCGATCCGTTTGAACTGGTCGGCGGCGAACTCGCCGGCGGCCAGTTTCGCCCAGAAGGTCTTGTATTCTGCGGAGCGGCTGTAATCCGCTTCGCAGAACATCGCGTGATGCTTGCCGACGATCTCGGACAGGGAATAGCCGAGCGTCGCCAGGAAATTCTCGTTGGCCGTGATGATGTTGCCCTCAGGCGTGAACTCGATGACTGCCTGCGCGCGCGACAGTGCTTCGAGCTTGCCCTTGTCCTCGGCTGCCTGCTTCTTGGCGGCCGTGATGTCGGTCGCGAATTTCATCACCTTGTATGGCTTGTTGCCGCGATAGATCGGATTGTACGTCGCCTCGATCCAAATCTCGCGGCCGCCCTTGGCGATGCGTCTATATTGGCGCTGGTCGAACTTGCCTTCGCCAAGCCGCGCCCAGAAATCCGCATAATCCCTGGAGTTCGCCTCGGCAGGATCGACGAACATCCGGTGATGCTTACCGACGATCTCGCTGAGCTCGTAGCCGACCGCCTTGCAGAAATTCTCGTTGGCCGTCAGAATCTTTCCGGTGAGGTCGAATTCGATGATTGCCTGCGACTTGTTCAACGCGTCCAGCACAGCGCTGCTGGAAGAGCCGATGCTTGATAGAAATCCGACCATGGACAAACCCCGATATGCCAAGCGTGCCAAATCGCACGCCGGGCAAATCTACGGACTTTGTGTAAATATTCGCTAAACGTTTATTAGTGTTGAGTTTTTCGGATTATGCGACCTTTGGTAGAGGTCCGGTGTAGATCGAGCGGGGACGGATCAATCGGCCGTTGAGTGCCTGCTCCCGGGCATGGGCGATCCAGCCTACAGTGCGCCCGATTGCGAAGACGCCGGTAAAGGCTTGCCGCTCGAAACCGAGCGCTTCGAGAAGCAACGCCGTGTAGAACTCGACATTGACGTCGAGCGGCCGATCCGGCTTCCTCTCCTTGAGAATGGCAAGAGCGGCGCGCTCGACGGACGCTGCCAGCGCCATCCGTTCACGATCGACCTGGCCGGAGCGAACGAGAGGCGAGAGCGCATTCTTCAGCGCGTCGGCTCTCGGATCGCGAACACGATAGATCCGGTGCCCGAACCCCATCAGCCGCTCTCCGCGATCAAGTGCGTCCGTCAGCCATGCATGGGCGTTGGCTTCGGTTCCGATCGCATCCAGCATATCAAGCACCGGGCCGGGCGCTCCGCCGTGAAGCGGTCCTTTCAGTGCGCCGATGGCGGCCAGTACCGAAGATGTCAGCCCCGCCTGGGTGGAGGCGACAACGCGCGAGGCGAAGGTCGAGGCGTTCAATCCATGATCGGAGATCGTCACCAGATAGGCGTCCAGCGCCGCCGTCTGCTCCGCGCTCGGCATCCTGTCGGTCAACATCCGCAAGATGTCCGCGGACTGCGACAGCGACTCATCCGGCGTCACCGGCCGCTGGCCGGCCTGCAGCCTGAGGATGGCGGGCAGGAACACGGCGGGCGCTGCCATCAGATGCAGAGCCGTGTCGAGATCCTGCCCATCGCCAAGGCGCGCGATCATCGCGCGCATGGCATCGACGGGCGGGAGCGCCAGAAGCCCTTCGTCCAGACGCGTGATGTGCGAATAGAGGTCGACCCTCGCGGCCCCGAGCAGCGACCGCAGTGTGGTCGCGGTGACCGGACGCTCCATCAGTCCGTCGAGCAGCGATGCTGCGACACCCTCATATGTCTCGCCGGGAACGAGATCATCAAGCGAGACGCCGCGTATCACCAGGCGTCCGCGTTCACCGTCCACATCGGACAGTTGGGTTTCCGCTGCAATCACATCTTCCAAGCCGTTCTTCATTGCGTTTCTCCTTTACGCTTGGAAGAATCGGACCTAGATAGATTGACGTCAATCTTGATGAATAAGATCAATGTAAGAGGCTCGCATGACATGGCTGACGGCCGAGGAAGCGTTGGAACGGCTCGGCACGAAGCCGCAGACGCTCTATGCCAATGTCAGTCGTGGCCGCATCCGCGCGAAGCCCGATGCAGCCGATAGCCGCCGCAGTCTCTACCATTCCGAGGACGTTGCGCGTCTCGCCAAGCGCCATGCCGGCAGACGAAAGGCGGCGTCGATTGCCGCCGAAACGATCGACTGGGGCGAGCCGGTCCTGCCGACCGCGATTTCGACGATCGCGGATGGCCGGCTTTACTATCGAGGTCGCGAGGCGGTCGCCTTGTCCGAACGGGCGACGTTCGAGCAGGTCGCGGCCTTCTTGTGGGAGAGCCAAGCAGCCATATGCCCGTCGATCGAACTCTTGGCTGGCGAGCCATCAAGGATATCTGGCGCTTTCGTCTTGCTGGCGAGGAGAGCGGCGGCGGATCTGCCGGCGTTGGGCCGAGCGCCCGCCGCGTTGAAGTCGGAAGCCGGTCAGGTGCTTGCCACAGTGGCAGCCGCACTTGTTCCGAGCCAAATCGACTTGCCGCTGCACGAGCGCCTTGCGCAGAGCTGGGATCGGCCTGATGCGGCAGAACCGATCAGGCGGGCACTTGTGCTCGCCGCCGAACACGAACTCAACGTCTCCGCATTCGCGGCGCGCGTCACCGCATCGTCGGGCGCTTCACTGGCCGCTGCCACGTTATCCGGCCTTTCAACGCTGACCGGCCCTCGTCACGGCGGTGCCTGGCAGGGCGCCGTGCGGCTGATGGAGTTGTCACGAGAGATGGGCGCGCGCGAGGCGATCAGAACGATGTTGGCGACGGAAGGAGTGGTGCGGGCCTTTGGCCATAAGCTCTATCCAGATGGCGATCCTCGCGCGGCGGCGATTATGCATTCGTTCGAGATGCCGAAGCTCTACGCCGAGATTGCCGCTCTCGGCGCGGAATTGTTGGGCGAGCCTGCGAATATCGATTTCGCGCTCGCGGCGATGGCGGGGCATTTCGACCTTCCCGACGACGCGCCGCTTGTCATCTTTGCGCTTTCCCGAACCGCCGGATGGCTCGCGCATGCTATCGAACAGGTGACCAGTGGAACTATGATCCGCCCGCGTGCCCGCTATGTTGGACCATCGCCGGAGGCGCATTGAGGGAACGCGGGATGGTCTCATCGCCTGTGTAACTGCCGCCAAGCGCATTGCGGTGCCAGGCGAGGCGGGGTTAGAGTGCGCTATTCGGTCGTGGGGCGGAAATTGCCACAGGGGGATATCATGGAGACAGTATCGTACGGTCGTCCTTGTCTGGCCGCCGCCATCGCCGCGATGACTTTGCTTTGGGCGGGGCTCTGGGCTGGCTTGGCATCGGCGCAGTCAGCCGGCTGCACGCTTGAACGCGTCGCCGGCACGTCGCGCCAGATCATGCGCTGCGCTGATGGCGTGACCGTCACCGCCGAAGGTGGCGCGCGCTTCCAGCTTGTCGACAGCAATGGCGATGGTCGTCCCGATTCGGTGTCGCTGCGCAACAAGGCGGTCCTCGTCGATGTCGACAGTGCCAGGCGCAGTGGCGGCTTCCAGGTGGTGACGCCGCAGGCGATCGCCGCCGTGCGCGGCACGCGCTGGGCCGTCGACGTCAAGAACGGCACGACATCGGTCTTCGTCGTACGTGGCCGTGTGGCCGTGGGCAGGCCATCGGCGGGGCCGAGGGTCGTGCTGGCGCCGGGCGAGGGCGTGGACGTGTCGCGCACCAGTGGTGCGCTCACGGTTCGGCGCTGGCCGCAGGCGCGCGCTGCGGCACTTCTCGCGCGGCTGGGCCAGTAGTCGCCCATGCAGGCCAGACGGCTTCTGATCACGATATCCCTGATCGCGGCCGCCCTTTGGGGCGGCGCGCTCGGCTATCTCCACATGCAGGGCAATGCCGGCTTTCTCGATCGCATGGAAGCATCGCTGGCCGACCTCAGAAGCCACCTCATTGGGCCGAGCAGCGCGCCTTCGGTCGTCACCATCGTTGCGATCGATGATCAGACGGCGAGCGCCAACGGATATCCGTTGAGCCGGGCAACGCTCGCGCGCCTAGTGGAAACCATCGGCGCGCTGAAGCCGAAGGTCATTGCGCTGGACTTGCTGCTCGTCGATCCCGGACCCGAGGAGGGCGACCAGGCACTCGCCGATGCGCTGAAGGGCGTGCCGACTGTCATCGCCGCAGCCGGCGTCTTCCCATCAAGTCTTCAATCGGTGACATCGAGTGCCGAGGATCCGCTTGCGACCATTCCGGTGGCTGATCGGATGATGTTGCCGATCGCCCGTTTCGCCGATTCCGCCGCGATCGGCGTCGTCAACGTGTCGACCGATCAGGGCGGAACGCCGCGCTATATTCCGCTGATCTCTCGCGGCGCGCAGCGCGTCGATGCCTCGTTTCCGCTGCGGGTGGCGTCGGTGGCGCTCGGCGTCAATCCGGCCTTTACGCCGGCGGCCCTTGCCCTCGGCGAACTGCGCCTTCCGACCGATATCGGCCAGCGCCTGCCGTTGACCTTCTACGGACCGCGCGGAACGATCCCCACCTTCAGCGCCGCCGATGCGCTCGCCGGCAAGATCGACGCCAAGATGGTCGAGGGCAGGGTGGTTGTGATCGGCTCGACGGTAACCGGCGGCGGCGACGTCTTTCCGACGCCGTTTGATCCGGTGCTTCCCGGCGTCGAGGTCATGTCCACGGCCATCACCCGGCTGATCGCAGGCGACAACATCGTGCGCGACGGCAATGTGCGCTCGTTCGATGCGCTGCTCGGCGTCACTCTGCCGGTGCTGATCATCAGCCTGCTCGGCTGGCGCCGCAGCGCCGTGGCCTACAGCGCCATCGCGGCCGCGGTGTTGGCGTGGTTGACGTTCAACATTGTCGCGTTCTCGCATGGCTATTGGTTCAGCGCGGCCCTGCCGATCGCCGCGACCCTGCCGCCGGTGCTGCTGTTCGGCGCGATGGAGCTGTGGCTCGATCGCCGCCGCGCCACGCATTTCGCCGCTCAAAGCGACCTGTTGCAGCGAATCGAGGCGCCGGGGCTTGGCGAATGGCTGGCGCGCGATCCGACTTTCCTCTCACGCCCGGTGCGTCAGGAAGCCGCGGCGGTGTTCGTCGACCTGTCGGGCTTCACCGGATTGAGTGAGGCGATCGGTGCTGCGCGCGTACAAGAGGTCTTGAGCGGCTTCTTCGAGCTCGTCGATGACGAGGCGCGCGCCCATGGCGGCGCGATCACCAGTTTCATGGGCGATGGCGCGATGATCCTCTTCGGCCTGCCGCGACCGGCCGATGACGACGGTCTGCGGGCGGCGGCCTGCGCAGTCGGGCTCGGCAATCGCCTGAGGGCCTGGCTTTCAGCAGATCCGGGGCTTTCCGGCCGCAAGATCGGCTTCAAGGTCGGTGCCCATTGCGGCACGGTCGTAGCTTCGCGTCTCGGCACCGGCACACGCCAGCAGATCACCGCGACCGGTGATACCGTCAACGTCGCAAGCCGCCTCATGGAAGTGGCGGCAAGCCGCGGTTTCGAGGTCGCGCTGAGTTCGGCATTGATGAGCGCGGCGGGCGCGGGGGCAGCACCCAACCATCAAGGGCATATTGAAGGGCCGGTCTCAGCCAGAATCAGGGGCCGCGCCGAAAGCATCGATGTCTTGCTGTGGCGCGGACATCCGCTTTGACATTTGTCGTGTGACGCAGTAGGAACAGCCCAACTTTTCAACCGGCAAGTTCCGGACGGCGCACCGTGCGCCCGATTATTCCGAAAGACAGACAAAATGACAGAGATAAGCGGCGTCGTTCCGGCGATCGGCAAGGCGTTGGCGAAGCGCGGTTATTCCGAGCTCACCCCCGTTCAGCAATCCATGCTCGATCCGGCGCTTGCCGCATCTGACGCGCTGGTATCGGCGCAGACCGGCTCCGGCAAGACGGTTGCCTTCGGCCTCGCCATGGCGCCGACCCTGCTTGGCGACGACGATCGCTTCGAGCCGGCCGCCACCCCGCTGGCCCTCGTCATCGCGCCGACCCGCGAGCTTGCGCTGCAGGTCAAGCGCGAGTTGGAATGGCTCTATGAGCTGACCGGCGCCGTCATCGTCAGCTGCGTTGGCGGCATGGACATCCGCAGCGAGCGCCGCGCGCTCGAGCGTGGCGCCCACATTGTCGTCGGCACGCCGGGTCGTCTTTGCGATCACATCCGCCGCCGCGCGCTCGACATCTCCGATCTGAAGGCCGTCGTTCTCGACGAAGCCGACGAGATGCTCGACCTCGGCTTCCGCGAAGACCTCGAATTCATTCTCGATGCCTCCCCGGATGATCGTCGCACGCTGATGTTCTCGGCAACCGTGCCGGCTGCCATCGCCAAGCTCGCCAAGAGCTACCAGAAGAACGCCGTGCGCATCGCCACCACGACGGAAGAAAAGCAGCACGTCGACATCGAATACCGTGCGCTGGCTGTCGCCCCGAGCGACCGCGAAAACGCGATCATCAACGTGCTCCGCTACTACGAGGCGACCAACGCCATCGTCTTCTGCTCGACCCGTGCCGCCGTCAACCATCTGACCGCCCGCTTCCACAACCGCAATTTCGACGTCGTCGCGCTCTCTGGCGAACTGACGCAGAACGAGCGTAGCCACGCCCTGCAGGCCATGCGCGATGGCCGCGCCCGCGTCTGCATCGCCACCGACGTCGCCGCCCGCGGCATCGACCTTCCAGGCCTCGATCTCGTCATTCATGCCGACCTGCCGACCAATCCGGAAACCCTGCTGCACCGTTCGGGTCGTACCGGCCGCGCCGGTCGCAAGGGCGTCAGCGCCATGATCGTGCCGCTCAACGCCCGCCGCAAGGCCGAGCGTCTGCTCGACAATGCCGGCATCGCCGCCACTTGGGCGCTGCCGCCGTCGGCCGAGGAAGTCATTGCCCGCGACGAGGAACGTCTGCTCGCCGATCCGATCTTCGAGGAGGCTCCCCGCGAAGAGGAGCAGGACATCGTCAAGCGCCTGCTTGAAGCGCACGGCGCCGAGAAGCTCGCCAACGCCTTCGTCAATCTCTACCGCGCCAAGCAGTCGGCGCCGGAAGATCTGATGGAGATCAGCCTGCAGGCCGGTCCGCGCAAGCCGCGCGACAACGCCGATGGCCCGCGCGACACCAGCCCGCGTGGCCCGCGCGACGATTTCGGCCCAAGCGTCTGGTTCTCGCTGTCGGTCGGCCGCAAGCAGAACGCCGAGCCGCGCTGGCTGATCCCGATGATCTGCCGCAACGGCAACCTGACCAAGCGTGACATCGGCGCCATCAAGATGCAGCCGGAGGAGACCTTCGTCGAGATCGCAGCCGGCAGCGCCGACGCCTTCCTCGCCGCGACCGGTCCGAACAAGACGATGGAACGCGGCATCCGCGTCAGCCGTCTGCCCGGCACGCCGGAATTCGGCCGCCAGGATTACGGCAAGTCGGATTTCAACAAGTCCGGCCCGAAGCCTTACGCCGCCAAGAAGAGCTATGACGACCGCCCGCGCGACGGCGGCTTCAAGAAGGGACCGCGCAGCGATGCCGCCCCATCCGGCGAGCGCGACAGCAAGCCGTGGAGCAAGCCCGGCAAGCCGAAGTTCGAAGGTAAGCCGAAATACGAGGGCAAGCCGAAGTTCGACGGTAACGGCCCGAAGCCGAAATTCTCCAAGAAGAAGGGCTGAGACCCAAAGCGTGACGGCGAGGATCGCATGCGCCGCCAGTCGTTTGGATGATCCTGATTTTCAGGGCACCACTCGACCTGGCAGCCATGCCTCGCCGTTTCTCATATCAAGCAATCGCGAAACATGAATCTCGCGGTTGCTGATCCGGACCGGGTGACGCCATGCATGATAAGACCGAGCGCATGACATCCGTTTCCACTGACGATGGTACTCAACCACAAAAGCGCACGTCTTCCTTCGACGCCAGCGCCTTCATCGCCAGGAATCTCCGGCTTTCGCCCGTCCCGGGTCTCGCAAATATCCAGCTCTACACCGCCCATTCCGGCAGCCGGCTGTCACGCCTCGGCGGCACCGATCCCGATGCGCCGGCGCCGTACTGGGCTTATGGTTGGGGCGGCGGTGCGGTGCTCGCACGTCATATCGCCGAGAACCCGGACCTCGTTCACGGCCGCCGCGTTCTCGATCTCGGCACCGGCTCCGGCCTCGTCGCGATCATCGCCGTCAAGGCCGGCGCAACATCCGTGGTCGCCGCCGACATCGACGAGAACGCCATCGTCGCCGCCCGCCTCAATGCGAGCGCCAACGGCGTCGCGATCGATCTCCTGCATGCCGACCTCCTCGACGGTGCGCCGCCTGTGGTCGATATCGTACTCGCCGGTGATCTCTTCTATGACGAAGCGTTGGCAAAACGCGCTCTGGCGTTTTTCGAAAGCTGCCGCGCGACCGGCATCGACGTCCTGATCGGCGATCCCTATCGGGTGCCGCTGCCAACAGCGAGGCTGCGCTGCATCGCCGAGTATTCCGTGCCGGATTTTGGTCTTGGCAGCGACGGAAGCGAGGTGCGCGCCGGTGTCTTCAGCTTGGACACGGTTCCTGACCGCTAGCCCATTCCAGGCGCTCCAGTGTCAGCCTACCGCCGCCTGCAGCTCCAGCAGCACCCGCATGGCCTCTTCCGCGTCGGCCGTTGGCACGAAGACATGGTCGTGATGATAGGCGGCCACCATGTTGCAGGAGATATTGTGATTGGCGAGAGCTGTGGCGACGGCGGCCGTCAGTCCGACGCCCTCAAGCGAGGAGAACACGTTGAGTGTGATCCGCCGCATGGGGAGGGTGGTGTCGAAGCCCAGCCGCTGAGCGTCGGCAGCCGGCAGTATCAAGGACACGCCTTCGGCTTCGCGAAGCCAGCCGAGCGACGAAGGCGCAGCCTGCACGGCTAGTTGCTCGTCCTCCGTCGTGCAAAACACATAGTCTTTGGCATCAAGGCTTGGCGTCATGCCACTGAGCATGGCCTTGGTATCGCGAACCGGCTCGGTGGTCATGATCGTGCATCCCGGCATTGGTGAAGATGCGCCGAGTGTGGAATAAGCGCGCTGTCCGCACAAGTCACCGCGACAACCGAGATCGGTCAGCGCGCCCTGCGACCGAACGCTTAGCCGAGCAGTTCCGGACGGATCAGCATCACCTCGCAAGCCTCTCCGGCTGCAAGCTCCGGCGCGTGCGGCGGCCGTATGATCAGGCAGTCCGCTTCCGCGAAAATCTTCATCATCGACGAATCCTGCTTGCCAAATGGCTCCACCTGCAAAACGCCGGTTGGTGAGCGCACCGCTCTTGCCCTGACATAATCCTGCCGCTGGTCGTTCGCCTTCATGCTGACAGCGGCTTCGGCCATAGCTGCTCGCTTGACCGGCGGCAGGGATGCGAGCTTGCGGATCAGAGGTTCGAGAAACAGCAGCCCGCAGACGAGGCTGGAGACCGGATTGCCCGGAAGACCGAGCACATGCATATCGCCGAAACTGCCCACCATCAACGGCTTTCCCGGTCGCATGGCTATCCGCCAGAAATCGAGTTTCATGCCGGCGGCAAGCAGCGTTGCCTGCACGAGATCGTGGTCGCCGACGGACGCGCCGCCCAGCGTGACGATCACGTCCACCTTGGCTTGCCGTGCTCTCTCGACCGCTGCCGTGATCGCTGCCTTGTTATCGGGAACGATACCGAGATCGAGCACCTCGGCGCCGGCCTTGCGCGCCAGCGCCGCAATCCCGAATGTACTGGATGCGATGATCTGCGAAGGGCCGGGCTGCTGGCCTGGCGGCACCAGTTCGTCGCCGGTGGCAAGCAGCGCGACCAGAGGCTTGCGCCGGACATCGAGCGTCGCGTGGTTCATGCCGGCGGCAACGGTTAGGCGCGAGAAATCGACTACGGTGCCTGTCATCAGCACCGGCTCGCCCTCACGAAAGTCCTGCCCGCGTGGCCGCACATGCTGGCCGGGCCGCACCGGGAAGGTGGTGCGGATGCCGTTGTCCATCTTCTCGGCGTCTTCCTGCAACAACACACTGTCGGCGCCCTCGGGAACCGGCGCGCCGGTGAAGATCCGCACGGTCTCGCCGGCGCCAATCGTGCCGTCAAACGCGTGTCCTGCGGACGACGTCCCGATTATCAGTAGCTCGCTACCGGGCTCAAGGGCATCCTCGCCGCGCAGCGCATAGCCGTCCATTGCCGATGAGTTGAAGGGCGGCTGTGTCAGCCGAGCCGCGACGTCGGTGGCGAGAACACGCCCCTCGGCCTCAGCCAGTGAGACGGTTTCGAGCGCCATGATCGGCTTTGCCCGCGACAGCAGGCGTTCCTGCGCTTCGGCGACGGGCAGCATGCTCATTTCGCATGCTCCGGATGCCTGAAATCGCCCGACTTCCCGCCCGATTTCTCAAGCAGGCGGATGCCGCTGATCTCCATCGCCTTGTCTGCCGCCTTGGCCATGTCGTAGATCGTCAGGCAAGCGACCGAGACGGCCGTCAGTGCTTCCATCTCGACGCCGGTCTTGCCGGTGAGCTTGGCGGTCGCGGTGACGCGCAGGCCGGGCAGGGCGCTGTCTTCGGTAATGTCGACAGAAACCTTCGTCAGCATCAGCGGATGGCAGAGCGGGATGAGATTGCTGGTCTGCTTGGCGGCCATGATCCCCGCCAGCCGCGCCGTGCCGATCACGTCGCCCTTCTTGGCGTTGCCCTCGAGGATCAGCTGAAGCGTCGCCGGCGCCATCTTTACGTGACCTTCGGCGGTGGCGATACGGGTGGTGTCGGCCTTGTCGCCGACATCGACCATATGCGCTTCGCCGGCAGCGTCGATATGGGTCAGGCCGGCCTTCTCCCCACTCATCTTATTCGGCCGCCAGCGATGCCTGGCCAAACAGCAGAGCCTGCGTGGCCGCCGTCACATCGTCCTTGCGCATCAGGCTCTCGCCGACGAGGAAGGTATTGATGCCAAAAGCCTGCAGCCGCTTGCAATCCTCATGCGTGAAGATGCCGCTTTCGCCGACCAGCAGCCGGTCATCCGGCACCATGGCCGACAGCTCCTCGCTGACGGTGAGGCTGACCTCGAACGTTCTGAGGTTGCGGTTGTTGATCCCGACCAGCGGCGACGAGAGCTTCAGCGCCCGCTCCATCTCTTCGGCGTCGTGGACTTCGACGAGCACATCCATGCCGAGCCCGAAAGCCTCGTCCTGCAGCCGCGCCGCATCGCTGTCGGAGAGCGAGGCCATGATCAGCAGAATGCAATCGGCGCCCCATGCACGGGCTTCCTGCACCTGATAGGTCTCGAACATGAAATCCTTGCGCAGGGCTGGAAGCTTACAGGCCGCGCGGGCCGCCATCAAGAATTCGGGCGCGCCCTGAAAGCTCGGTGTGTCCGTGAGCACGGACAGACACGCGGCGCCGCCAAGTTCGTAAGCCTTGGCCAGCGCCGGCGGATCGAAGTCCGGCCGGATCAGTCCCTTGGACGGGCTTGCCTTCTTGATTTCCGCGATCAGACCAAACTGGCCCGCATCGCGCTTGGAGACCAGCGCCTTGTGGAAACCGCGCGGCGCGGTCTGGTCCTGCTGTATCGCCTTCAGATCGGCGAGCGAAACCCTGGCTTTCGCAGCCGCGATCTCTTCGCGCTTATAGAGTTCGATCTTCTGCAGAATGTCGGTCATGTCGGTATCCTAGTCCAGGTCGTTGGATACGGCGACAAGTTTGTCGAGCGCACCCGCGGTGGCGCCGCTGTCCAGCGACTGCGCGGCAAGCCGCATGCCGTTGCGCAACGTTTCGGCCTTGCCGGCGATCACGAGCGATGCGGCGGCATTGGCGAGCGCGATGTCGCGATAGGCATTCTTCGCGCCGCTGAGCACATCCCGCAGCGCCGCCGCGTTGACGACGCCGTCGCCGCCCTTGATCGCTTGGAGCTCGACAGTCTCGACGCCGAAATCGCTAGGCGACAGCTCGAAGCTTTTGATCTTGCCGTCCTCAAGTGCTGCCACGCTGGTCTTGCCCGTGGTGGTGATTTCATCGAGACCGTTGCCGTGCACGACCCACACACTCTCGGAGCCGAGATCGCGCATCACTTCGGCAATCGGCATGACGAGCTGCGGCGAGTAGACGCCGAGCAGCTGACGGCGAACGCCGGCCGGATTGGAGAGCGGGCCGAGAACGTTGAAGATCGTACGCGTGCCGAGCTCGACGCGCGACGGGCCGACATGGCGCATGGCGGAATGATGCTGCTGCGCGAACATGAAGCCGACGCCGGCTTCGCGAATGCAGCGCGAGATGGTTTCCGGAGTCACGTCGAGCTTGACGCCGAGCGCGGCCAGGCTGTCGGCGGCACCGGACTTGGAGCTCAAGGCCCGGTTGCCGTGCTTGGCGACCGGTACACCGGCGCCGGCGACGATCAGGGCCGCCAGCGTCGAGATGTTGTAGGTGCCGCTGGCGTCACCGCCGGTGCCGACGATGTCGATGGCATCAGCAGGTGCCTCCACCGTCAGCATCTTCGAGCGCATGGTGGTGACGGCGCCGACGATCTCGTCGACGGTCTCGCCGCGAACGCGCAGCGCCATCAGAAAGCCGCCGATCTGCGAAGGCGTGGCCTGGCCGGACATCAGGATGTCGAAGGCCTCGCGGGCCTCCTCACGTGTCAGCGGTTCGCGGCTTGCGGCCTTCGCCAGGAGGGGCTTCAGATCGGTCATGCGTTCATCTTCCCTTTAGCGCGAGGCTGCCTGTTCGGCGAGCTGCTGGTTGATCGACACGCCATACTGCGTCTGCAGCAGGGAGACCATCTGGTCCAGGATGTCGTCGCCGGCGGCGTTGGCGATCGCGTTGATCTGCTGGTCCTGGTTGGCAAGCACGTCGCCGGTTGGCTCGGTGTTCACTTCCGTCACCTTCATCAGGATCTGCGTCGTCGGATCGGCGCCGATAGCCGTCGCGATCGTGTCGATCGGGCCGGAGAAGGAGGCATTGACGCCACCGGTGCCAAGAACCACGTCGTCCATGCCGCGGGTGATGCCGCTCTTGCTCTCCACCTGAATGCCGAGCGGTGCGGCGATGTCAGCGAGCGAGGTACCCTTCTGTGCCTGCTGCTTCAGCTCGTCCGCCTTCTTGGCGAGTTCGCTCTTCTGCTGCTCGGCGGTCCAGTCGGCGACGGCCTTGTCGTGAACTTCGGCAAGCGGACGGTCGCGCTCGGGCGTGATGTCGCCGAGAGCAAACCACAGATAGCCATCCGTGCCGATTGACAGCGACGGGATATCAGCACCGGCTTCGGCACGGAATACCGCACCCAGCACCTGCTGCTTTTCCGGGATGTCCTTGACCTCGTTGCCGGCCTTGTCGAGGCCCGTTGCATCGACGGCGTCGATGGTCACGGCCTTGAGCTTCAGCTGCGTGGCGATCTGGTCGAGCGTCGAGCCGGCGCTACGCAGGTCTTCGATCTGGTCGTGAACGGTGATCATCTGCTGCGAGGCGTTTGCGACGGCGAGCTGCTTGCGCAGGTCTTCCTTGACCTCGTCGAAGCTCTTCGCGCTCTCAGGCTTGATGTTGGTGATGCGCAGGATCACCGGGCCGAAGCTGCCCTCGACGACCGGCGAGGTCCCGCCGTTGCGGGAAACCGCGAAGGCCGCGTCGGCAACGGACTGGTCGGGAACCTTGTCCTTGGTGAACTCGCCGAGCATGACGTCGTTGGCGGTCTTGCCCTGGTCGGTCACCAGCTGGTCGAAGGTCGTGCCGGTTTTCAGCGCATTTGCGGCCGCGTTGGCGAGATCCTTGTTCTGGAAGGTCAGCTGCTCGATCGTGCGGCTTTCCGGCGTGCGATAGGCATCCTTGCGCTTTTCGAAGTCTTCGCGGATCTGATCGTCGGTCACCGTTCCGGCATCGGCGATGTCGGCCGGCTGCAGTTTCAGATAGGTGAACTTGCGATATTCGGGCGCACGATAGCGCGCCTTGGCACCCTCGAACCACTTGGCCAGCACGTCGTCGGTTGGCGCCTTGATCGGCTCGATATTGGCGTTCGTCAACAGCAGGTAATCGATCCCGCGGCTTTCCTGACGGTGGAGCTTCAGCGAATCGACCAGCGTCTTCGGCGGCGTGAAGCCGTTCGAGATCGCATCGACGATCTGGCTGCGAACCGCGACCTTGCTGCGCTCCTTGATATAATCGTCCTCGCGAATACCGGCATTGCGCAGGCGCGAAGTGAACAGCGAACGGTCGAACTGGCCGTTGACGGCCTTGAACGCCGGATCGTCACCGATCAGCTGGGCGAGACGATCCTCGGAGAGGCCGAGCCCCATGTCGGCGGCGAGCTGGTCGAGCGAAGCGCCGGCCACCAGCTGCGAGATCACCTGCTGCTCGACGCCGAAGGCGCGGGCCTGATCGGGCGTCAGGCGCATGCCGAACTGCTGGCTGAGGTTGGAGACCTGGCGCTGATAGGCGAGGCGGAACTCGTTGACGTCGACCTGCTGGTCGCCGACCGTCACCACGGTCGTGCTGGTGCTGCCGGTCAGCAGGGAGTGTGACACACCCCAAATGCCGAAAGAGGCGACCAGGAGCAGCATCAGGAGCTTGGCCGCCCAGGTCTGGGCAGCTCTACGCAGAAGATCGAACATCGAAACGCAAACCTCGCATTATATTCGCCCGTTCGCGGGCAAAGCATTGGACGTTCCTTAGAGCAAACGCATGAGGAATTGAAGGGTTATCGCGCGAAAACATCTGCGCTATACCAGCCGTGTTTCGCGACGCCGACCGACGACAAAAGATGCTCGCTTGCGGAACCTTTGGCAGCGCTATTTCGTTGAGCAGCATCCCCAAGAAACAGGAGCAAACAATGGCCGACATGAAAACCGCCTCCGCACAGTCCACAGCCGCGCGCGTCAAGGCGGAGATTGCAACGGATGATCTGTCCGCCCAGGTCGCCGCATTGCGGGAAGATCTGGCGCGCCTGTCCGAAAGCGTTGTTGCGCTGGGGCAGGGTGCAAAGACCGCCGTTGCTGATGAGGCCTCAGTTTTGACCGAACGCGTCCGAGACAAGGTCCGCGAGGAGCCGATCCTCGCGATCGCCGTCACCGCGGGCGTGGCATACCTGTTTGGCCTGATGAGCCGTCGATAGAATTTCTCGACTGAGAATGGGAAGGGCCGGGCTATCGAGCTCGGCCCTTTTTGTATCTTGTTGTCGGTGCGTCGAAGCCGCCAAAGAAGACGCTTGTGAGAGCTGTGCTCTGGTTGACCGATCATCTTACCCCGATGGCCGCCATGATGCATGGAAATCACGCAAATGTGAAATGCAACTAGCGGGGGATTTTTACGAAATTACTCGACACATTGTGGAGTGATTGGACGTGGCGCAAGCCTCGATGAGTAGAGGCCTCTCGCATGATGATCCATTTTGGTCGCAATGTTATTTTGGTGCCGCTTTATGGTTTATATAAAATCAACCCTTAGAAGAATTTAGGATGATACATAGAGTCAAAATATGTTCGAATATAAAAGCGGAAATATGGTATCGGTGTGAGCTCTATTGTCTCAGGTAATACTGAGTAGAACTTTGGCGGTGCGATAGATGTTGTTGGGTTGTTTTGTTGATGCCGGAGTATGTTTCATCATTTTCAATGATGTATCGCCGACTATGGAACATATTTATCACCCCATTCGCGGCACTTTCGGTCAGGTTGCATGGCTGATCGCCTAGGGCGAGTGTCGTTGAAAAACCTCATCCGGCGGCAAAATTTAGGTTTTGATCAGCAATCCCTTGCTCAACCTGCAATCTATGTCATGGTACAGCCTTGGACATGAGGGGTAACAGAGATGATCAATCTTCAGTCAGCTCGCAGTGACACCAACCACGACCAGCGTTTGCTCGATTGCCGGGCCGACGTAGAACCTGCACTCCACCAGATTATCAGGGAAGCGCAGAAGAACGGATGGGCGGCGGCCGAGGTGGCCATGGCGATCGCCGATGCCGCCGACGATTACATTCTTCTGCTGGCGAACCGCAAAACCACCGCGCACTGATCGTCTTTTTCCTTCGCTCATCCGACGTCTTCGCTCGTGCTCCTGCACCATTATGCGAGATCACGGCGCGAAGACGCGGCCGGGCTGGTTGACGGTGCCGACGAAGCAGCTTAAAGCCTTCAAAATCTGATTTGGTGACACCAAAGGTGCGCGCATTTTGCCGCCGGGCCATCAGATTGGTGCGCTGGATGGGTGGCCGAGTGGTTTAAGGCAACGGTCTTGAAAACCGTCGTGCGGGGAACCGTACCGTGGGTTCGAATCCCACCCCATCCGCCATTTTCGCTTTGGTCTGCCCCGGACGTGTAGGTAAACTCCGTACCGAATACTTAGGTTACAACCTCGTCCCTGGCTGCCGATCGCGTGCGCAGACCGGCGCTCGGGCGGGCTTGGTTTTGCACTGAGCATAGCTTTCAGGTGGCCGTCAGGCTCATTCATCAAAGTCCCGATCGCACTTTGATGAATGAGGTTTGTCGTCATGCGTTTCGCCGCCAGTCGGAAGAAGATTCTATTGAGAGCCGCCGCCTGCGTGTTGTTCGCAGGCGCCCTGTTCGGAGGCTATATCGGCTATCTGCAATTGAGCGGGAATTTTCATAGCGTCGTTCATGGAGAGTTTTACCGATCGGCGCAGCTCTCTCCAGCGCAGCTTGAGCGCCACGTCCGCGATCACGGCATCAAGACGATCATCAACCTGCGCGGCGAGAATGTGAACGCGCAGTGGTATAATGCCGAGGTCGAGACGGCCGCTCGACTTGGTGTTCAGCATATCGATTTCGCAATGTCGTCCGGTACTGTCCTGACACCCGAACGGGCTGACCAACTGGTCGCCATCATGAAGGCAGCGCCGAAGCCAATTCTCGTGCACTGCCAGAGTGGTGCAGATCGAACCGGCCTGGTGTCAGTCATCTACAGCCAGCAGATCGCGGGCGTCGGCGAAGATGTCGCTGAGCGTCAACTGTCTGTGCGTTACGGCCATGTCGCGATACCGCATATTTCGTCTGTCTACGCGATGGATGTCAGCTGGGATCGGCTGGAGGCTCATTACGGCCTCAAGGGCTAGCGCAGGGCGCGGTGCGCGTTGATAGCATATAGCCTGGAAGCATTCAGGCTTGTGTCAGAAAAGAAAGGCATTCCGTCACGCATTGGCGGGATAAGGCCATCGCTTTGACGGTGTCCCGCGCCAGCTATTGCGGAGACATCGAATTGAACGACAGTAATGATCGACCCGGACCACGCTTCTTTCGTCCGGAAATAGGAAGCATCACGCTCTGCCTGCTGACAACCGCTTATCTTCTGGTCGTCACCAACCAAACCTTCTGGTCCAAGGCCTTCGGATATTTCGCCGCCGATCGCTTCGGCTTTTCGATTTTCGTCATCGGTATCGCGGCGGCAAGCCTGGGCGTGGTCACCTTCTTCTCCGCGAAATACGTTACCAAGCCGTTCCTGATCTTCTTCGTGATCGTGGCGTCCGCTGCATCGTGGTTCACTGATTCGTTCGGCGTCATTGTCGACAAGGAAATGATCCGCAACGCAGTCGTCTCTACCGGCGCTGAGGCCGGGCACCTGATTACCGGCCGGTTTGCATTGCATATCTTTCTGACCGGTATCGTGCCGTCGCTGCTCATTCTTTGGGTACGCATCCGGCACCGGCCGATCCTCGGGAAGCTGGCGCACAACACAGCCGTTATCCTGGCCTGCACGGCCGTTTTCGCGGCCATAGGAATCGGTGACTACCGGACGTTCGCGGGCGTCGGGCGTGCCCACAAGGATATTCTCGACACGCTCAATCCGTTCGTGCCGATCACCAGCGCCGTGCGCTTTGCCATTTCGTCGGGACAGGACGCCAATATCGTCGCGCAGCCGCTTGGCGCCGATGCCCATCGTGTCAACTCGGCAGCAACCACAAAGCCTCGCGTCCTCATCATGGTCGCCGGCGAAACCGCCCGCGCTCAGGATTTCGCGCTCGGCGGCTATACGCGCGATACCAACCCTGAGCTGGCGAAGCAGAATGTCGTCTATTTCCCGAACACGAGCAGTTGCGGAACGGCAACGGCTATCTCGATCCCATGCCTGTTCTCGGTGTATCCGAGAACAGCTTATACGCACCGCAAGGGGCTGGAGACCGAGAATGTTCTCGACGTTTTCGGACATGCTAACGTCTCCGTGTCATGGCTCGACAACGACACCGGCAGCTACCATGTCACCGACCGGGTACCTTACGAATTTCTGCCGGATTCCGCTGATCCGAGGTTCTGCAAGGACGGCGAATGCCTTGATGCCATCCTCCTGGACAAGATCGACGGCTGGCTCGACAAGGTGAAGGGCGACAGCGTGCTGGTACTTCACCAGCTCGGCAGTCATGGCCCGGCATATTATGCTCGCTATCCCGAGGAATTCCGCCGGTTCCAACCGGATTGCCGCGCCAACGATTTCGGGAGCTGCTCGCCGGAAGAAATCCGCAATGCCTATGACAATACTGTCCTATATACGGATCACATCGTGTCGACGGTTATCGACAAGCTGAAGAAGCGGTCCGATACCGTTGCGGGCTCCGTGGTCTACATCTCCGACCACGGCGAATCGCTGGGCGAGAATGGGCTCTATCTGCACGGTACCCCCTATGTTGTCGCGCCGATCCAGCAGACCCACGTTCCGTTCCTGGTGTGGCTCTCAGACGATCTCCAGGCGTCGGCTGGCTTCGACATGGCGTGCCTGGCGAACAACGCCAACAAGACGACCTCCCACGACAATATCTTCCATAGCCTGCTCGGCCTGATGGATGTTTCGACCAAGGTGTATGATCCCTCGCTGGATGTGTTTTCCAGTTGCCGGAAGGGGGATTCCCATGTCGCGAGTGTGAGCGCGGCGGTCGGCGTCAACTGAAATCAGATGCTTTTGATGACCGGGGCTGAAAGGCCCCGGTCGCATGGCATGCGCGACCTTGGCCGCGTGTCCGCGTTCTCTTCACCGGCGAACCGCCGATGTCGCAATAATGTCATTTCCGCTTCAGGTTGTTGTCAGCAGCCCGCGCCATAGAGCAACTCTCTTTGTTATTACTTAGGAGATACTCTTGCGCGCACTGAAGCGAGTTCGGATCGCCCGCCCCGTAAAGATTTTCGGTGGTCTGATACTTTTGACGGGCCTGACCCTCGCGGGCTATGTCGGTTATCTCCAGTTTACCGGAAATTTTCATACTGTCGTGGCGGGCCAGTTCTACCGTTCGGCGCAGCCGTCTCCGTCTCAACTGGAGCGCTATATCCGCGAGCACGGCATCAAGACCGTGATCAACTTGCGCGGCGATAGCGGACACGCGAAATGGTGGGCGGAAGAAGTCGCCGTGTCGGAGCGGCTGGGCGTTGAGCATATCGATTTCGGTATGTCGGCATCCAAAATCCTGACCACCGAGAAGGCGGACCGGCTCGTCGCCATCATGCGTGACGCTCCAAAACCCATCCTGGTCCACTGCCTGTCGGGCGCGGACAGAACGGGCCTGGCCTCCGTGCTTTACAGCCAGCAGATCGCCAACGTGAAGGAAGATGTCGCCGAGCGCCAGCTGTCCTTTGCGTTCGGGCATGTGGGTATTCCCAAGCTGTCTTCAGCCTATGCCATGGATCAGAGCTGGACGAACCTCGAGAAGCACTACGGGCTCGACAAGGTCTTGGCTCCAGCGCCGGCTCCGGTTCGCGACGCCCAGGCGGAAAGCACCCAGATCACCGGTGGCGCTGGCTAGGTTGGAAGGCGTGCGGTTATGAATGTGTTGTTGGTCGAAGATAACGCGATCCTGGGAGATGCCGTTTGTGACCATGTTTCGGCAAACGGCTATTCTGTGGAATGGTGTCTGACGCTTGCTGACGCGACCCGCGCCGCCGATAGCGGTGAATACGGCCTGGTTCTGCTCGATTTGCGCCTTCCCGATGGCAGCGGGCTTTCGTTACTGCGCAGATTGCGCAGCCGGGCCGACAATGTTCCCATCATCATTCTTACCGCACATGATCAGGTCTCAGATCAAATCGAGGGTTTCACCTGCGGAGCAACCGACTATCTGGTAAAGCCCTTCGGCCTGTCTGATCTTGATCTGCGCATGCAATCGGTTACCCGAAGCCACGTTACGGCTGAACGGCTTCAGGCTGAACTCTAATCCAGTCTTCGCGGCGCCAGCCCGGCGCGATAGGCGTTCGCGCGACACGCATCTTTCCCATCACGCCGGCAATTGAATAAGCATGGCCTCGCTCCCCAAGTGTCCAGCGCCGCTGCGGCGATTTGTGCTTACTGATCGACCGGAACAGCAAGGCCCACGCAAGCAACCGGGCACACAAGTGAACTCGAATATTTGCCAACCGGTGATGTCGCGGCGAGTCTCGCTGAAGGCGATCACGCCGGTTCATATGGAGTTGATGCCGTGAAGATTGCCGCCGCCCAGATCCACGAAATTGAAGACCTGCACGCGATAGCCGGCAAGGCGGCGATCGTTCGCACGGTCTACGAGGGCAAGGACATTTCCCCTTACTGGGATGCGCTGATGGCGCGGGTTTCCGCCGACGTCTCCGATGCGGGCGCCTTCATGGACCTCGCGATCATCCTGCAAACGCTAGGCAAGAGTCACGAAGCCGCCATCACCCAGAAGGGCGCGCTGGAGATGAGCCGTAAGTATCATATTCGCAACGGCAGCGGGTCGGGCCTTCGCGTCCTCGTGATAGCCACCCGCGGCGACTTCATGGCCAATACGCCGATCGAGTTCCTGCTGGAGAGCTCCAATGCGAATATCCTTCTCCACTACGTCGATGAGTTGACGGCGCATCTGAATGATGTGCCGGAGCATGATGTGGCCTTCGTCGCCGTCGGCGAGTCGCCCGAAAATCTGGCCGTGCTGGAAAACCTTGAGCGACTGCTGGCAAGCTGGACCGGCCCGATCGTAAACAGTGCGCCGCGCCGGGTTATCGACCTGTCGCGCGAGGGCGTGGCCGAAGCCTTCCGCAACGAGCCCGCCATCCTCGCTCCGCTGACAACGCGGATCGCCCGGCAGACGCTTGTTGATCTCTCAGCGGAGTTGCTCTCGATAAACTTGATCGACGGACTGACATCCTTCCCGATCATCCTTCGCCCGATCGGCACCCACGCCGGGCATGGAATGGAAAAGATCGGCTCGACCGATGCGATTGCAAGCTATCTGACCGGCCGCCCGGAAGCCGAATTCTACATCGCTCCCTTCATCGATTACAGCGACGAGGATGGCAAGTTTCGCAAGCAGCGCATCGCGGTCATCGATGGCAAGCCCTATGCGAGCCATCTGGCGATTTCCGACCACTGGATGGTGCACTACCTCAGCGCCGGCATGGCCGAACATGCCGAGCGGAGGCTTGAGGAGGCGTCGTGGATGGCGGATTTCGACACCGATTTCGCCGTGCGGCATGCCGATGCGTTTGCAGCACTGCACCGCCGCCTCGGCCTCGACTACTTCGCCATCGATTGCGCGGAGCTGTCGGACGGACGCCTGCTGCTGTTTGAAGCAGACGTCGCGATGATCGTCCATTCGATGGATTCCGAGACCGTCTTTCCTTACAAGAAACAGTCGATGGCAACACTGTTCGCGGCATTCGAAGGCGCGCTGGCAAGCCGCGCGCGGGCGTCCAAGCCTCAGCGAGGCCAGCAGGCGGGTGGGTCCAATCAGGCAGGCGTCGTGTCGCTTGTGGAAACGCTGTGATCGCTGCTTCGAGAGCCAGCAGATCCGGAGATGACATGTTCGCTGTCAGGACGATGGCCGAACTTGTTCCTGAATACCGGCACAAGCTGGGCGCGGCCAGTATCGACCACACGCTGTCGCTTCTGTTCGCGGCCGGCGGTGATAGCCGTATCTGGCCGGATGCAGCAACCGGCCGTAATCGATACGGAACCCGCACGGCTCCCGCCAAGGACGAGATTTCCTTCGCGTCCACAACCGCGAGCAACGTCTCGCCGCAGGGCTTCACCGCCGCCGGCCATCAGCTGAAGCGGCTGTTCGGCGTCGATGGCGCCGCTGCGATCGCCGTGGACGAATGGTTCGCCGAAATCCGTGGCCGTATCGGCCGAAACATCGGATGCGACGGGAGCGGCATCGTGCTTGCCGCATCCGGAACGGATGTGGAGCTTCTTGCGCTCGGCCTGATGCTCTCGCTGTCGCCACGCCCGATCACCAACATCCTCATCGCGCCGGAAGAAACCGGAAGCGGCGTGCCGCGCGCTGCCGCCGGCCGCCATTTCGCGGATGTGACGGCGCTGGGCCACGCCGTGAGCGCGGGCGAGATGCTCGTCGGCATCGACCCTGATCGCATCGAAGTTCAGGCGGTGGCGATCCGCAACGCGGCGGGCCAGGCACGAAATCCCGATGATGTCGACGCCGACGTCATGTCGCTTGCCGAGGATGCGCTGAAACGCGACAGGGATGTCTTCGTCCATGTTCTGGATACCTCCAAGACGGGCCTGACCGGGGTCTCGCGACAGGCTGCCCGCTACATTTCGGCGCGCGCGCCCGGACGTGTTCGCGTTCTTGTCGATGCCTGCCAGTTTCGCTGCAGCGCCACCGCGCTCGCCCGGGATATCGCCGACGGCTTTCTCGTCGCGGTCACCGGCTCGAAGTTCCTCGCCGGACCGCCTTTCGCGGGTGCGCTTGCGATACCGCCGGCGCTCGTCGAGGAATTCGCCACAAAGCCCGCTGTTGCCTCGGGGCTATCCGACTACACGGCGCTTCATGATTGGCCGGCGCTTCTGCGCGGCGGTCAGGATCAGCAATTCGGATCGCACTTCAATCTAGGTCTGGGCCTCAGGTGGACAGCCGCGCTTGAGCAGCTGGAGCCCTTTGCCGCAATCGACACCGTCGTTCAGCGTCGAATCAAGCAGGCCTTCGCCAACCTTGTACGTGCCCGCGCCGAGCATATGGATGGCATATTGATCCATCCCGACGACGAAGGCGACCATATCGTCGATCGCGCCATCTTCCCTTTGACCATCACAGCCGACGACAAGCGGTTTGCGTCGCTTGCGCAGGCGCAAAGGCTCCATCTGGCGCTTCGCGAGAACGACATTGGACCGGTCTGCCATATCGGGCAGGCAGTCAATCTGGGCGCTCGCACGATCCTCAGGGTCGCGGCCTCGGCGATCGATATCAACGCCGTGTCCGATAGACTGGCCAGCGGCGACAGCATGGAGAAGGCGATGCGGCCGATTGCCGACGATCTCGACACCGTGTTCGAGAAATGGGCCGCCGTCTCCCAGGCCAATCGGGGGCTCTGATGTCACGCAGTACGAAGACGGATTTGTCGGCGGGCTCGGATCAGGAGAAGCCAACGAGCCTCGACCCCACGGACTGGCAGGCGTTTCGCGAAGCGGCTCACCGCATGCTCGACGACACCATCGATCACATCGCCAACGTCAGACAAAAGCCGGTCTGGCAACCGATGCCGTCCGACACGCGCGCCAGATTTGCCCGCGCGCTGCCGGATGAACCCCGTGCGCTCGACGATGTGCTCGACGATGTCCGCACGCATGTCTTTCCCCACGCCACCGGCAATCTGCATCCGCTGTTCATGGGTTGGGTTCACGGCGCTGGCACACCCGTCGGCATGGTGGCGGAGATGGTCGCCGCCGGGCTGAACATGAATTGTGGTGGCCGCGATCATGTCGGCATCGAGGTCGAAAAGCAGATCGCCCGATGGATGGCTGAGGCGCTTGGCTATCCCTCATCGGCAAGCGGTCTCTTCGTCACCGGTTCGTCGATGGCCAATTTCCTTGCCTTGACGATCGCCCGGACCGAGGCTTTGAGCGAAACCGTGCGGCGGGACGGATTGCGCAGGGCTGACCGACAGTTGGTCGCCTACACATCCTCGCAGGCGCATGTCTGCGTCGCGCAGGCAATGGAGCTTTCCGGGATTGGCTCGGCGAACCTGAGATATATCGCGGTCGACGACGCCGGCCGGATGAGCGTCGAGGCACTGGCCGCAGCAATCGCGGAAGACCGCGCGCAGGGCTTGCTTCCGTTCCTCGTGGTCGGCACGGCGGGCACGGTGAACACCGGCGCGATCGATCCACTCCTGGAGATATCGAAGCTGGCCGAAGCTGAAAATATTTGGTTCCATGTCGACGGAGCGATCGGCGCTCTTGCCATGCTCGCGCCCGAGATGCGCCAGCTGTTTTCGGGCATCGAACGGTCTGCCTCGATCGCCCTCGACTTCCACAAATGGGGCCACGTGCCCTATGACGCCGGCTTTCTTTTGGTGCGCGACAGTGATGCGCATAAGCGCGCATTCGCCCAGCCCGCCGCATATTTGCAACGGTCGGGCAGGGGCCTTGCCGCCGGTGAGACATGGCCTTGCGATCTCGGCCCTGATCTGTCGAGAGGCTTCCGGGCGCTGAAAACGTGGATGACGATCGAAACGCTGGGCACGGAGCGGATGGGCAATGCCATTGCGCACACCTGCGAACTCGCCCGCTATCTCGCCACAAGCCTCGAGCGCGATCCTCGCTTCGAGATAAAGGCGCCGGTTGGCCTCAACATCGTCTGCTTCGGCATTCGTGGCTCCAACGACGACTTCATCCGCGATCTCGTGCTTGATCTTCACGAGCAGGGGCTGGCCGTCCCGTCCTGGACGACGTTGCAGGGCGAGCTCGTGGTGCGTTGCGCGATCGTCAATCACCGGACGACCCGCGAGGATATCGACGTCTTTCTGAACATCCTGTCGGATTACCTTGACCGGCATCCGCGCGACTGAGGCGACACTGTGGTCTTCCGGCCACAACGCGGCAATGAATCCGCAGCATGCATCAGTTGAAATAGCGCTGTCACAAAGGACGGCGAAGATCGCCGGGTTGATCACCTGGGGACCATTCATGCGCCGCGCATTCCGTCTTTCGACATACGCACTCGTCACTGCCGCCTGTCTCTACGGTCCGGCAAAGGCCGAGGATCTGCAGTTCTCCGTCTATGGTGGCTACCAGACGGCACCGCACAGCGGCGTGGATGTGTCCGACGGCACGCATTTCAATGCCGGCTGGGAAGGCAAGTCCTTCGGCTCCCCGCCCTACTACGGCGCGCGCGTCACTTGGTGGCTCGAGAACCTCAATCACCCCAACCTCGGCCTGTCCATCGATTACACCCACGACAAGGTCTATGCCGACGAGAAGACGCTGGCGACATCGGGCTGGTCGCATTTCGAGTTCACCGACGGCCTGAACCTTTTGACGGCGAACGCGCTCTATCGCTTCCCAATCGAGGGGCAGCGCTGGACGCCCTATGTCGGCGCCGGCGTCGGCGTCAACATTCCGCACGTCGAAGTGACGCGCCCGCAAGGCAAGACCTTCGATTACGAGTTCGGCGGCGTGACCTTCCAGGCCCAGGCCGGCGTCGATTTCCGCATCACCGACCGTTGGTCGACCTTCGTCGAGTACAAGGGAACCTATTCCCGTGTGAACGTGCCGATCGATAGCGGTGACAGTCTGAAGACCAACATCATCACGAACGCCGTTAACCTTGGTGTCTCGTTTCACTTCTGATAGTCCGATCGGCAGCCATTCCGCGCTGTCGGAGAGGTCATGAATGTGCCGGATCGCTTCATTAATTTAGCGATCCATTAACCATATTCATTAGAATTGTCTCTATCTCGGCGAAAGCTTTCGCAAATTCGCCGCGAAGGTCGCATGATTAAAGTCTCGTTAGGTTGATGGCGGTACGGCTTGTTTTGCCTGAATAGGCGGACTTTGAGCCATAACGGTCTTGAGCGGCGTGGGACATATGAGACGAGACTTCGGGGCGGCGGCACTTGCGACACCAATACGGTGGGTGGGCTTGTCGCTTATCTGTGCGACAGTGACCGCTTGCGGAACGGCACCCACGACGACGGCCAAGCGCACGCACGGCAAGGAATATTTTGCCGAGTCGGAATATGGCGTCAAGGCGAGCCCACGCGTCGCCACCGGCAACAATATTCCGAAGGGCGGCGGTCGCTACATCGTCGGCAATCCCTATGTCGTCAAGGGTAAGACGTATTTCCCGAAAGAGGATTTCTCCTACAACAAGGTCGGTATCGCCTCCTGGTACGGTTCGGCTTTCCATGGCCGTCTGACAGCCAATGGCGAAGTCTACGACCAGATGCACATTTCCGCCGCGCATCCGACATTTCCGCTGCCGAGCTATGCGCGCGTGACCAATGTCGAAAACGGCTCGTCCATCATTGTGCGCGTCAATGACCGCGGCCCCTATCATGAAGGCCGCATCATCGACCTGTCGAACAAGACGGCCGATCTGCTCGATCTCCAGCACAGCGGCACCGGCAATGTGCGCGTGCAGTATGTCGGTAAGGCCCGCATGGACGGCCACGATATGCCGTATCTGATGGCCTCTTACGTACCGAAGGGCAGTCGCATTCCTGGCGTCTATCCGGGCGAGGGCCAGATCGCGACCGGCGTCATGGTTGCCTCCAACAGCAAGCGCATCACGCGCGACGAGATCCAGAGCTTCGGTGGCTTCACGCCTCCTGCGGCCGATAGCGTACCGGTTCCGCGCTCCGCGACCTCCTACGCCGGATCGACGCCGAGCGCGCCTTATAACGCCGCTCCGGTCCCAACGCCGCTGCGCGCCCCGTCCTTCGACAATGCCGCACCGGCTTCGTTCGGCGAAATGGTCGTGCTGCCGGAGATCGGTCCCTATCCCTACGAGCGCCCCTATGGTTGGCAGCAGGGATCGATGGCCATGGGTTACCAGGAAGAGGGCGTGAAGACCGTGACGGTCGATCTCGCCTTCGACGCGGTCATGGTTCGCAATGACGGCTTGACCGAAGACAGCATCCTGGCATCATTCAAGCGTCAGAAGGCAGCGAAGGCTGCGCTGAAGTAAGTGTTTCCGAGGTCCTTCGGGGCCGGATCGATGAGGGTTTCGATGCTGAAACATATGCTTCGTCTCTGTGTCTGCCTGTTGCCGCTGGCTCAGGTCGTTTCGACCGATGCCGTGGCGGCACCCGCCGACGCCAACCAGTCGTTCGTCACCAAGGCGGCGCAGGCGTATATGGTCGAAGCGTCGACCGGCACGGTGCTGCTTGCCAAGAACGAACATCAGACCTTCTCGCCGGCCTCGCTTGCCAAGCTGATGACGGTCGAGCTCGTATTCGATGCGTTGACGAGCAAGCAGATCACGCTCGACACCCAATATCCCGTCTCCGAATTTGCCTGGCGCACCGGCGGCGCGCCGTCGCGCACCGCGACCATGTTCGCGGCGCTGAAATCCAATGTGCGTGTCGAGGATCTCGTGCGCGGGATCGCCATCCAGGGCGCCAACGACAGCTGCATCATTCTCGCCGAGGGCATGAGCGGCGGCGAGCCGGCATTTGCCGAAAGCATGACGCGCCGCGCCAAGACGCTGGGTATGCAGCACTCGCTTTTTGCCAACTCCACCGGTCTGCCCGATGGCAAGAGCAAGACCACGGCCTACGACATGGTCGCGCTGGCGGAGCGGCTGCAACAGGCTTATCCAGCCTATTATCCCTACTTCGCCCAGCCCGATTTCCAGTGGAACAAGATCTTCCAGCGCAACCGCAACCCGCTGCTCGGCTTCGGTCTCGGCGTCGACGGTCTGGCGACAGGCTTTGCCGAAGGCGAGGGCTACTCGATCGTGGCGTCGGCCGAGCGCAACGGCCGCCGGCTGTTCATGACGCTCGGCGGTATCGCATCCGACAAGGAGCGCACCGAGGAAGCCAAGCGCGTGCTCGAATGGGGCCTCAGCGCCTTCGAGATCCGCCAGCTCTTCGCGGAAAACGAGGTGATCGGAACGGCAAGCGTTTACGGCGGCGCATCGCGCAGCGTCGAACTCGTCGCCAAAAGCCCGATCAGCGTCTACATCCCGGTCAACAATCCCGACCGGCTTGCCGCCCGCATCGTCTATCACTGGCCGCTGCCGGCGCCGGTTGAGGCGGATCGCGAAATCGGAACGCTGCGTCTTTTCGCGGGTAGCAGACTGCTGCGCGAAGTGCCGCTCTACACCAAGACCGCGGTCGAGGAGGGCACTCTCAGCAGCCGCGCTGTCGATGCTGTGTTGGAACTCGGCGAAACGCTGCTGTTTTCCTGGCTCTGGGATAAGCCCGCCGAGCCCACATGATCGCCATAGTCGCGTTTCACCTTGTGACAAAGCTGAGAGATCGACGCGAAGCGGTTCCGCTCGCCATCATCTTCGGCTAGATGTACGGACGAGGTGCCACTGGCGCCGACTGAGTGCAGGCCAAGATCGCAGGAACATATTGTTGTCATCCGCTACCGGATTGTTCGTTACGTTTGAAGGCGGTGAGGGTGCTGGTAAGTCCACCCAGATCCGCCGACTGGCCGATGCCTTGCGCGCCAGGGGCCATGAGGTCGTAGTCACGCGCGAGCCGGGCGGTTCGCCGGGTGCGGAAGCCGTGCGCCATGTGCTGCTCTCGGGTGCTGCCGAATCCTTTGGAACGCGCATGGAAGCGATTCTCTTCGCCGCCGCCCGCATCGATCATGTTGAAGAGATCATCCGTCCGGCCCTTGGTCAGGGCAAGGTCGTGCTCTGCGATCGATTCATGGATTCCTCGCGCGTCTATCAGGGCGTGACGGGCAATCTGGAGCCCGATTTCATCGAAACGCTGCAACGCGTCGCGATCAACGGTGTCGTTCCCGATTGCACGCTGATGCTCGACTTGCCGGCCAAGGCAGGTCTTGAGCGCGCCAAGCGCAGGGGTGCTGCCGGCGACGTCGCGCCCGATCGCTTCGAGAAGGAAGAGATCGAAACCCACGAGAAGCGCCGCGAAGCCTTCCTCGACATAGCCTCGCGCGAACCCGAGCGCTGCCACGTCGTCAACGCCATGCAGACCGAGGAAGCGATCGCAGCAGAGATCGTCTCGATCGTCGGCCAGTTGCTGGCGCCCGCAGACGCCCCGAAGGTCGCCGAGCCGGCGATGAGTGCGACCGATGAGTGACGAGCACCCAAGCCTTCTCGACGGCGCCATCTGGCCGCCCGAAAACACCAAGCTCTTCGGTCACGAAGACGCCGAGGCCTTCCTCGCGCAGTCCTACCGTTCGGGCAAGGGCCACCACGCCCTCCTGATGGAAGGGCCGTCGGGGATCGGCAAGGCGACGCTCGCCTTCCGTTTCGCCAATCACGTCCTTTCGCATCCGGACCCGGAGACGGCGCCCGATATCATCGCCGATCCCGATCCGAGTTCATCCGTCAGCCGCCAGATCAATTCGGGCGCCTCGCACAACCTGCTGCATCTCGCCCGCCCGGTGGACGAGAAGACGGGCAAGGTGAAATCGGCGATCACCGTCGATGAAGTGCGCCGCGCCGGCCGCTTCTTCTCGCAGACATCGGGCACCGGCAACTGGCGCATCGTCATCATCGATCCCGCCGACGACATGAACCGAAGTGCCGCCAACGCCATTCTGAAGATCCTCGAGGAACCGCCGAAGCGCGCGTTGTTCCTGTTGATCTCGCACGCGCCCGGCAAGCTGCTCCCCACCATCCGCTCCCGCTGCCTGCCACTCAAGCTGTCGCCGCTCGGCGACAATGCGCTGCGCTCGGCTCTGGGGCATCTCGGCGTGGACGCAAATGACCCGTCGCTGCTGGCATCCGCCAATGGCAGCGTCGGTGAAGCGCTGAAGCTGGTGAACTACGGCGGTGGCGAGATCATCTCCGCCTACAACGAGGTTCTGACCCTGCAGGGACCATCGGCGCGCAAGGCGATGCACCGTCTGGCCGACGCGCTGTCTGGCAAGGAAAGCGACACGATCTTCGAGTTCTTTGCGGGCCATCTCGGCGACGATCTGATGGGCAAGGCGAAGGCTGCGGCGCTGGCGGGGCAGGTGGCCCAGGCCGAGCGCTTGTCGCGCTTGCACAGCGATATCATCGAACGCCTGACCGTCTCCGACGCCTACAATCTCGATCGCAAGCAGACGATCCTCAGCATTCTCGGCGACATCAAGCAGCCAGGACCTTGATCCGGTCAGTCCCTGATCAGGAAGTCAGAAGCTTGTAGGCGACGACGGCAAGTGTTGCCGCCAGCACAAGGCGGATGGTCCGCTCATGCAGCTTCGGCGCCAAAAGGCTGCCGGCGATGATCCCCGGGATCGAGCCGACGAGCAGCGCCGCAAGCATGAACCAGTCGATCTCGCCGATCATCCAGTATCCCATGCCGCCAATCAGCGTCAGTGGCACGGCGTGGACGATGTCGGAGCCGACGATCTCCCGCACATCGAGCCTGGGATAGAGCACGAGCAAGATGGTCACCCCCAGCGCGCCCGCGCCGACCGACGTCAACGTCACGAGAATACCGAGCGCCAGCCCGAGCACGACAGTGAGGATGCCAAGCGTCGCCGGCCGCAGCGTCCGCCGTTCGCCCATGGAGCGCTGCGCGAACGCCAGCACCTGTTTGCGAAATACCAGCATGAAGGCCGTCATGACGAGCAGCCAGCCAAGCGCCGTCGTGATCGTATGCGCGACTTCGATGCTCTTGCGATCGACGCCCGACAGCAGCCAGAGCATGATTAGCGCAGCCGGCACGCTGCCGGCGGCAAGACAGCCGACGATCCGCCAGTTGATGCGTCCATGCATGCCGTGAACGGCGGTGCCGGCGCTCTTGGTGACGGCCGCGTAGAGCAGGTCGGTCCCGACGGCGGTCGCCGGATGGACGCCGAATAGCAGAACCAGCAACGGTGTCATCAGCGAGCCACCACCGACACCGGTGATGCCGACAAGCGCGCCGACGAAGAAACCCGAGAGCGAATAAAGCGGATCGAAATGGGAGAACATCAAATCGCAGGCCCCAAGCCTGCATTCAAAAAGCCTAAGTGGGAGCGGTAGGCGCGGGGGACGGCTGATGTCACGTTTGCGGAACCCTGTTCTATGGTTCCCTTGGGTAGAATGCGGAAAAAAACGAGTCAAGCACGCGGCGGTCACGAAGATTGCACTGCTGCGTGTTGGAGGCATCGCTTTCCAAACTTACTGTTTCGCTTCGCCGCCACATGCGCTAAGGAGCGGCTATAGATTTCAAAGAATAAGCCGCACGAGAATGGCCGCCATGACAGACAAGACACCCTTCTACATCACCACCGCGATTTCCTACCCGAACGGCAAGCCGCATATCGGCCACGCCTACGAGCTGATCGCGACGGATGCCATGGCGCGCTACCAGCGCCTCGACGGCAAGGACGTGTTCTTCCTGACCGGCACCGACGAGCACGGCCAGAAGATGCAGCAGACGGCCCGCGCCGAAGGCATCACCGCGCAGGAACTCGCCGACCGTAACTCCGGCGAATTCCAGGCGATGGCCAAGCTCCTCAACGCCTCGAACGACGACTTCATCCGCACCACGCAGGAACGTCACCACGAGACATCGCGAAACATCTGGAACCTGATGGCCGACGCCGGCGACATCTACAAGGACAGCTATGCCGGCTGGTACTCGGTGCGCGACGAGGCCTATTACCAGGAAAACGAGACCGAGCTGCGCGCCGACGGCGTGCGCTACGGACCGCAGGGCACGCCCGTCGAATGGGTGGAAGAGGCGAGCTACTTCTTCAAGCTCTCCGAATACCAGGACAAGCTCCTGGCGCTCTATGAAGCCGAGCCCGATTTCATCGGCCCGGCCGAGCGTCGCAATGAGGTGATCTCTTTCGTCAAGTCGGGGCTCAAGGATCTGTCGATCTCGCGGACCACCTTCGACTGGGGCATCAAGGTGCCCAACGATCCGGAACACGTCATGTACGTCTGGGTCGACGCGCTGACCAACTATCTCACTGCCACCGGCTATCTCGAGGACAAGAACGGCCCGCGCGCGAAGTATTGGCCGGCCGACGTCCACATCATCGGCAAGGACATCATTCGCTTCCACGCCGTCTACTGGCCTGCCTTCCTGATGTCGGCCAAGCTGCCGCTGCCCAAGCGCGTCTTCGCGCATGGCTTCGTGCTGGCCAAGGGCGGCGAGAAGATGTCGAAGTCGCTCGGCAACGTGCTCGATCCGTTCGAGCTGATCAAGCATTTCGGCCTCGACGCGATCCGCTACTTCCTGATGCGCGAAATCTCCTTCGGCCATGACGGCAACTGCAGCGAGGACGCGATCGGCACCCGCATCAACGCCGACCTCGCCAACGGCATCGGCAACCTCGCCAGCCGTTCGCTGTCGATGATCGTCAAGAACTGCGACGGAAAGATCCCCGTCTGCGGCCCGCTGACCGACGAGGACAAGGCGATGCTGGCAGCCGCCGACGCGCTGCTCGCCTCGACCCGCGAGGACATGGAAAAGCAGCTCATCCACCGCGCGCTGACGTCGATCATATCGGTCGTGTCCGAAACCGACCGGTATTTCGCCGGCCAGCAGCCCTGGGCGCTGAAGAAGACCGATCCTGCTCGTATGGAGACCGTGCTTTACGTCACGGCCGAAGTCGTGCGCCAGATCGCCATCCTGCTGCAGCCCTTCGTTCCGGGCTCGGCCGAAAAGATGCTCGATCTCGTGGGTGCTGCCGCCGACAAGCGCGACTTCACGGCCTTGGGTGAAGCCGGTCGCCTGGTTTCGGGCACGCCGCTCGAAGCGCCGACGCCGGTCTTCCCGCGCTACGTCGCGCCGCAGGCGTGAGGCTGAGATGCTGATCGATACCCATTGCCATCTGGATTTCGCCGACTTCGAGGAGGAGCGCGACGAGATCGTCAAGCGTGCGCACGATAGTGGCGTCAAGCAGATGGTGACGATCTCGACGCGCGTTCGCAAGTTGGACGGTCTTCTCGCGATCACCGAGAAGTATCCCTCCGTCTTCTGCTCCGTCGGCACGCATCCCAACAGTGCCGGCGAAGAGCTGGACATTGAGGCCGAAGACCTGATCCGCCTGGCGAACGCGCATGAAAAGGTCGTGGCGATCGGCGAGGCGGGTCTCGACTATTTCTATGACACGCAGAAGCCGGAGGACCAGAAGACCGGCTTTCTGCGCCACATCGAGGCGGCCCGCGAAACGAAGCTGCCGCTGGTCATCCACAGCCGCAGCGCCGACGAGGACATGGCCGCGATCCTGACGGAGGAGACGGGGAAGGGCGCCTTCCCCTTCATCCTGCACTGCTTCTCGGCTGGAGCTGACCTGGCCCGCGTTGGCGTCGAGCTCGGCGGCTACATTTCCTTCTCCGGCATCCTGACCTTCCCGAAGTCGCAGGAACTGCGTGACATCGCCGCCACCATCCCGCATGACCGCCTGCTGGTCGAAACGGACGCGCCATATCTGGCGCCAAAGCGCTGGCGCGGCAAGCGCAACGAGCCGTCCTATGTCGTCAACACGGCCGAGGTCTTGGCAGAGACGCTGGGCCTCAGCTATGCCGAGATGGCGGCGATCACGACGGACAATGCCTTCCGCTGCTTCTCCAAGATGCCGAGGATCTGACACGGTGGGCTACAGGCGGCGGTTCACCATTCTCGGCTGCTCGTCGTCACCAGGCGTTCCGCGTATCACCGGCGACTGGGGCGCCTGCAATCCCGACAATCCGAAGAACCGGCGCACCCGCGCCTCCTTCATGATCCAGCAATATGATGCCAACGGCGGCGTCACAACCGTGGTCATCGACACCGGACCGGATTTTCGCGAGCAGATGATCGCGGCCAAGGTCGGGCATATCGACGCCGTGATGTACACGCATCCGCACGCCGATCATATTCACGGGCTGGATGACCTGCGCGGCTACTATTTCGGCGCGCAGCAGCGCGTGCCGATCTATGCCGACGAAACGACCATGGACCGCATCCGCCAAGGCTTCGGCTATTGCCTGGAAACACCACCGGGAAGCAACTATCCGCCGATCGTCGAAGCAAGAGTGATCCACGATCTCGACAAGCCTGTTCATATCACCGGCGCGGGCGGTGCGATCTCCTTGCGCCCGCACGTGCAGCAGCACGGCGACATCACCTCACTCGGCTTCCGCATCGGCGACGTCGCTTATTGCAGCGATATCAGCGACTTCCCGCCGGAAACCGTGCCGAAGCTGCAGGGCCTCGATGTCCTGATCATCGACGCGCTCCAATATCGCTACCACCCGAGCCATCTGTCGCTGGAGCAATCGCTGGAATGGATCGGTCGCTTGCAGCCGAAGCGCGCGATCCTCACACACATGCACACCCCACTCGACTACGACACCGTCATGGCCGAAACGCCCGATTATGTCGTCCCGGCTTACGACCAGATGAGCTTCGAGATCGAGCTGGAAAACCTGGAGCGCGGGGCCTAAGCCAACGCGCGACATCATCGCGCGCCGCCGACCTTCTGCTGCGATCCCGCCTCGACATAGCTGCGCCAGCCGCCATAGCCGGTGATATCGGCGGCACCGGAGATGGCCACGGCCTCGACCAGAAACCCCTTCACTTCGGTTCCATCCGAAAGCGAAATGCTGCCGATCCCGAGCGGCGAGGGGATCGCCGCCACGAAGCGGCCGAAGGCATCCGGCGTCAACCGCCACACTTCCACATCGATCGCGCCTCCGGTGGCCGCTTCGACACGGATCAGCCCCGGCTTGGCGGGCACCTGGCCGGCGAGCGCATAAAGGCGGTAGGCATCCGTCGTCCGCGCCTCGCGCATAAAGCGAGCATCGAGTTCGCGAAGCTGACCGTTGAGCGGCATCCCCGAGAGATGCGCCCCGACCACGACGATATCGATCCCTGGCTCGATCTCCGCATCATGCTGCACAGCATTCGGCAACGGCCAACCGGTCGCACCCAGCGTCAGCCCGGAGGCACGATGGATGTCGCGGGCAAGCGATGCTGTCAGCCCATCCCGGCCGAAGGGCGCCAACAGGGTGACACTCGCCGGCAGGCCGTCCGAGCGTTTGCCGGTGGGAACGGCGATGCCGCACATATCCAGCAGGTTGACGAAGTTGGTGTAGGTTCCCAGCCGCGAATTTTCGCGGATCGGCTCGGCGGCGAGATCGGCAAGCGTATAGTGGCTCGGAGCCGTCGGCACGCAGAAGAGATCGACGGAGGCGATCACGGGTGCGAGCTTCCGCTTCATCGCCTGCAGCGCATAGAATCCATTGAACGCATCCGCCGCCGTCAGCGTCTTGGCCGCGCCATAGATCTTGCGGGTTACCGGGTGGAAGCTTGCTTCACGCGCATCGAAGAAATCCTTCACCGCCGCATAACGCTCGGCAACCCAGGCGCCCTCGTAAAGCAGGTTGGCCACATCGTAGAAATCGCCGAATGGCACTTCGACGATCAGATGACCAAGACCCCGAAGCATATCGATCGCATCCTCATAAGATACCGCCATCACGGCATCGCCGAAGAAACGCAGATCCGCCTTCGCGGGCACGCCGATGGTCAGCATCGGCGGCAGCCGGCCGTAACCCGTCGCCGGCACCGCGCGCGAATAGGCATCCTCGCCATCCTCCCGGGCGGCGACGCTGAAGACACGCCAGGCGTCATCGACGGAAAGCGCGAAGATCGACACGCAGTCGAGCGTTCGGCAGGCAGGAATGACGCCTTTCGTCGACAGCGCGCCGACACTCGGCTTCAGCCCGACAATATTGTTGAGCCCGGCCGGAATGCGCCCGGAGCCGGCGGTATCCGTGCCAAGCGCGAAGCTGACGATCCCCTGCGCCGTCGCCACCGCCGACCCTGAGCTCGATCCGCCCGGCACCAGCGTCGGATCGATCGCATTGCGCGGGATAGGATAGGGCGAACGAACGCCGACGAGACCGGTAGCGAACTGGTCGAGGTTGGTCTTGCCGATCACAAGCGCCCCGGCTTCCCTGAGCAGCCGCACCACGGTCGCATCGGCGGTCGCGTCATAGGCATAATCGGGGCAGGCGGCCGTCGTCGGCATGCCGGCCACGTCGATATTGTCCTTCACGGCGAAGGGAATGCCCCAAAGCGGCTTTGCCGCCGGATCGAAGGCGCCGAGAGCGGCGGCCTCGGCGAGCAGCGATTGGCGGTCGGCGAGATGTAGGAAGATACCGGGATCATCGACGGCGGCGATCCGCGCGAACATCTGATCGATGATCTCGGCCACCGTGCAGCCAGCGGCATAGAAGGCGTGCAACGAAGCGATATCGAAGGCGGGCGTGCTCATGCCGCGACCTCCTCGAGGATTTTCACCGGCCGGTCCCACTGTATCAGCACCACACAGCCCGTGTCGCTCCACACCGAATGCTCGGTGCCGATGGCGTTGACCACATAGCTCCCCTTGCCATAGTCGCCCGCTTCGTCCGACTGGACGCCATCGAGCACCAGGATCGTCTCCAGCCCCTCATGCCGATGCCGGGGCACGGACGCGCCGGCCTCGTATTTCAACAGCGCCACGCCCGGCTGGTCGCCCTCGAAGGGCTTGATCCAGTGGATGGTCACGCCATCGCGGAACGGCCCGAAAGCCAAGTCCTTCCACCCGCCGGATGTCAGCAGTTCGCGCGTTGTCTCAGGCATGACTGATCGTCTCCAATATGTCATCGATATCGGCCGTCCACCCGACGATCGCCCCTTGGGCGCGGATCATCGCAATGGCGGCTTCCTTGAATTCCGGGAAATAGCTTTCGGTCGCCTGCACGCAGAGCAGACATTCGTAGCCTCGGTCATTGGCCTCGCGCATCGTCGTCTGCACGCAGACCTCGGTCGTCACGCCCGCAAACACCAGCTGCGTGACGCCTCTTTTCTTCAGCACGTCGCCAAGCTCGGTCGCATAGAAGGCGCCTTTGCCTGGTTTCTCGATGACGACTTCGCCATCGATGGGCGCGACTTCCGGCAGGATCGCCGTACCCGGCTCGCCGGCGATCAGGATCCGCCCCATCGGCCCCTCGTCGCCGATCCTGAGGCTCGGCTTGCCCCGGTTGCGCTTGGCGGCAGGCAGGTCCGAGAGGTCCGGCCGGTGGCACTCCATCGTGTGAATGACCGGCAGCCTGGCATCGCGAAAGCCCTGGATCAGCCGCTTGACGTCAGGCACGATCCTGGTGATCCGACCGACATCATTGCCGAGGCTGGCGCCGAAGCCGCCGGGTTCGGCGAAGTCGCGCTGCATGTCGATGACGACGAGCGCGATCTCCTGTTTTCGGAAAGGAAAATCAAACGGTTGCGCCTTGATTTCAGCCATCAGTGATGCCCCGCCATATGCGCGCCGATCACGGAGATATCGGCAGCCAGCGCCGGCGTCTCATAGACCAGTTTGCCCTCCGAGATCACCATGATCCGGTCGGACATCTCCAGCAGTTCGTCGAGGTCCTCGGACAACAGCAGCACCGCCGCACCCGAATTGCGCGCCCGCATAATCCGCGCCCGGATCTCCGCCACCGCCGAGAAATCGAGGCCGAAGCACGGGTTGGAGACAATCAATAGATCGACCTCGCCGGTGAGCTCGCGTGCCAGCACCGCCCGTTGCACGTTGCCGCCCGAAAGGGCTGCGATCGGCGAGGACGACGACGCGGTCTTCACCTTGAAATCGGCGATCAGGTCGGTCGCGCGCTTGCGCATCTTGCCCTTGCTGAGCCAGATCGCATCCTTGCCGTCGGCCTTCAGATCGAAGGTGCGGAAGGCGAGGTTTTCGCTGACAGTCATCTTCGGCGCGCAGGCGTTCTGCAGCGGTTCCTCGGGGATGAAGCGCACATTGTTGCGTCGCGTTTCCGGCCGCGTCGCGCCGTAGGCGTCGCCATTGACTTCGACGGTGCCCGCATCGGTCGTCCGCTGGCCGGCGAGGATTTCAGTCAGTTCCTTCTGGCCGTTGCCGGAAATGCCGGCGATGCCGACGATCTCGCCGGATCGCACCGTCAGGTTGTCGATCTCGATCGTTTTCAGCCCGGACCGATCCGGCGCCTTCACCTTCTCGACCTTCAGAACCGGCTTGGCGGCCGACGACACCGGCACACGCGTGTCGAGATCGGCGAGCTTCACATCGCCGATCATCATCGCCGCCATATCGGACGTGGAGAGCTCGCCGACCTTGCCTGATCCCACCAGCTTGCCGCGCCGGAGGATCGAGACGGCGTCCGCGAACTTGGTGACCTCGTGGAACTTGTGCGAGATCATCAGCACGGTCAGCTCGCCGCGCTCCGTCATCCCGCGCACCAGCCCGAGCATTTCGTCGGCCTCGGCGGGCGTCAGCACCGAGGTAGGCTCGTCGAGCACCAGGAAGGATCGGCCGAGATAGAGCTGCTTGACGATCTCCAGCTTCTGCTTCTCACCGGCCGCCAATTCGCTCACCGGCCGGTCGAGCGGAATCTTGAATGGCATCCGCTCCATGAAGGCGGCAAGGTCCTTGCGCTCCTTGGCCCAGTTGATGATCGCGGGCACTGCGGCACGGCTGATGACGAGGTTCTCGGCGCCGGTCAGTGATGGCACCAGTGTGAAATGCTGGTAGACCATGCCGAGCCCATAAGTCGCCGCATCCTTGGGCGAGGCGACCGCCACCTCGCGACCATCGACCGACAGCGAGCCCGAGGTCTGGTGGTAGAAACCCATGATGCATTTCACCAGCGTCGACTTGCCGGCGCCGTTTTCGCCGAGCAGCGCGTGGAAGCTGCCGGCCGGGATGTCGACCGAGACGTGGTCGAGCGCCGTGAAGCTGCCGAAGCGCATGGTCATGTCTAGGGTCTGGATGCCGACGGCCTTGCCGGCCTGCGGAAGAGGCGTGTCGCGGACTATGCTCACTTCAGGTTTCCTTTTCGACGATGATTGCCACGGGACCGCCACCGGGCGGCCCCTGATGCTCGGCGCCACCCGAGACGTAGAGATCGGTCGTTCCGAACACGCCACCAAGCACGCCGCCGACGAAGGCGCGGGCATGGCGCGTGCCGGATATATCGGAATCGCCGAGCATGGTGTGCCGCTTGCCGCGCACTTGGCCGCTCGGGTCCGGTTCCGCCTTGGCCAGCACCGCCGCAAGCTTGCCCGAAGGCAGTCGCGCATAAGCTGCCTTGACCGACTGCACATCGATTGCGTCCTGCATGACGGCATGGTCGATCTGGAACGGACCGGACCATTTGGAGCTCATGCCGAGCACGACGATCTCGTGATCCAGCAACTCGACGCCGGCGGATGCCGACGCGCAGCGCGAATAGAGTTCGTGACGCATGCCGATATCGCCATCGGTGATCTCGTCCGCATCGATCTCGCCAAGCGCCACCGCGACCCCAAGCGCCGACGCGCCGCGCGAAAGCCCCATGGATTTCAGCGTATCGCGCGTGGCGACGGTCTTGCCGGATGCTTCGACCTTCGCGATCCGCTGCGTCGTCAGCAGCGGGCACTTGATCTGCACGAAATGCACATCCGACATATCCTCGATCCCGGCATCCCGGATCGCGGCCTTCACGGCCTCGGCCACCATCAGCACCTGTGCCAGGCGTCCGAGATCATGCGAGGGCAGGGCAGGCGTCCGTGCCGCGCCGATCGCCAGCGCCCGTGTCGCCGGCGCTTCGGTCTCCTCGCGGGCAAACACCGTCCAGTGCGGCGACAGCGCCCCTTCGGTGCCGCCGGACATAACGATCGACACGCCCTCGACGCCGTGTCGGCGAAACAGCGCCTCGAAACTCGATGTCGCATAGCCACGGGTGAAATCGTTGACGCAGCCGTTGCCCTCGGTCTTGCCGAGAATGGCGACGACATTCTCCGGCTTCAAGCCGGCAGCAAACAGCGCCTCGACGCCGGAGACATCATCCGGCCCGTCGGCCGGCACGCGAAAGACCTGGGCACGCATTGATGGCATCAGACGAGCGCCTCGATCAGGGCCTTGGAATTCGAAACCGAGCCGAACACGCCGCCCTGCATTTTCACCATGTGGATGGCTGCGAGGTGGTTGTTGTAGTCGGTGGCGCCGCAGCAATCCTCCAACAGCAAGCATTCGAAGCCGCGGTCGTTGGCCTCGCGCATGGTGGTGGAGACGCAGACGTCGGTGGTGATGCCGGTAAGAATGATGTTCTCGATGCGCTTCTGGTTGAGGATCAGTTCGAGATCCGTGGCGCAGAACGAGCCCTTGCCCGGCTTGTCGATGATCACTTCGCCGTCGAGAGGATAGAGCTCGGGAATGATATCCCAGCCCGGCTCTCCGCGCACCAGGATGCGACCGCAAGGCCCGGCGTCGCCGATGCCGGCGCCGATCCGCTGCGAGCGCCAGCGCTTGTTGGCCGGCAGGTCGGCGAGGTCGGGCCGGTGGCCCTCGCGGGTGTGGATGATGTGGTAGCCCTTGGCGCGCATCGCCTTCAGCACCGCCTTGATCGGCTCGATCGGCGCCTGCACCAAAGCGAGGTCGTAGCCCATGTGATCGACATAGCCGCCCTTGCCGCAGAAGTCGGTCTGCATGTCGATGATGATGAGCGCCGTATTGTCGGGCCTGAGCGCCCCGTTATAGGGCCAGGGATAGGGATCGGCCTTGACGTAGTGCTCTTTTGCCTCGGTCATCATGTCCATCATCCGTCTCCTCTATTCGCCCGCAAGCTTGAATGTTTCGCCATAGCGCCTCGCCGGCTTGTCGAAGCCGCAGGAGGTGCCGTCGGTGATCTTGATGTCCGCTTCCCACGGCAGCTTGTATTGGCCCGCGATCAGGTCGTGCATGTAGCTGTAGGGCGCGTCGCCCGCGCCGCCCGCGACGGCGACATAGCCGCGATGGCCGAACTGGTAGATGTTGTTTTCCACACCCCAGCCGAGCCGCGCCTCGCGCACCAGGTCAGGCCTGACTTCGGCGGTGATGATCTCGTTGACCCGGCCGGACGTGCCGTGGGCGATGATCGATCCGTCGAAATTGCAGATCATACCTTCGCCCATGCTGTCGAAGGTGCCATCAGAGCCGCACATGCACACGCTCGCGGTGACCATGAGGTTACAGAAGGCGTTGGACTGGTTGGTGAATTTCCAGCTGTCGCGGATCGGCGCGGTATAGCCCGCCGTGCGGATCATGATCTCGGCGCCCTTGTAGGCGCACTCCCGCGCCATCTCGGGGAACATGCCGTCATGGCAGATGATCAGCGCCAGCTTGGCGCCCTTTGGACCATCGATGACGGGAATGCCGAGATTGCCTGGCTCCCATGGTTCGACCGGCACCCAGGGATGCAGCTTGCGGTAATAGAGCTTCAGTTCGCCCGTGTCGTCGATGACGATGCCGGAATTATAGGGCATGCCGCCGGGGTTGAATTCCATGATCGAGAAGCAGCCCCAGATCCTGTTGTCCAGGCACGCCTTCTTGAAGGCCGCGACCTCAGGTCCGTCCAGCCGGCACATGATGTCAGGATTGATATCCATCGATAGCCCATGCAGCGCATATTCGGGGAACACGACGAGATCCATGCCCGGCTGGTTGCGCCGTGCCTTGCCGACGAGGTCGACGATGAGCTGCGTCTGCCGCGCCAGATCCTCCTTGGTGACAGTCACGGGGAGTTGCAACTGCACAAGGCCGATGCCGACGCCGTGTTCGGATTTGTTGAGGCCGCCGAGACCGTTCATGGCTAAATCCCTATTTCAAAACAGAATTACTGGGTGAGTGACTTATTTCGTGAGTGACAGGGCCCCCGGCGCACCCGCAAGCGAACGAGTGGGCGAGGAAGTGGCGATCAGGATGGCGAGCGTCAGCACGTAAGGTGCTGCGTAGAACAGGTAGTAGCCTTGCGTGACGCCGACCGATTGCAGGGCAGGGCCGAGCGCGCCCGCACCACCGAAGAGCAGGGCGGCGAGGAAGCAGCCGATCGGGTTCCAGCGCGCGAAGATGACCAACGCTACCGCCATCAGACCCTGGCCGGATGAAATGCCTTCGTTCCAGGAACCCGGGTAGTAGAGCGAGAGATAGGCCCCGCCGACCGCAGCTAGAGATCCGCCGGCCGCCGTGGCGAGCAGGCGAACGCGATCCGGATCGATGCCCATGGCCCGCGCCGCATCCGTACTGTCGCCGACGACGCGCAGGATGAGGCCGACGCGGGTGTTCTTGAACGCCCACCACAGCGCCACCGCGAGCAGCGCGCCGATGACGAAGAGCACATTGATGTTCAACGCCGCCTGCACCTGCGGCAGGCTCGACCAGCCGCCGAGCGGGATCGACGGCAGATGCGGCGCCACCGGCTTGATGAAGGGCTTGCCGAGGAAGAAGGCCATGCCCAGGCCGAACTGCATCATGGCGATGCCGATCGCGATATCGTTGACCTTCGGCCACTTGCAGATCCAGCCGTGCACTAGGCCGAAGACGGCGCCCGTCGCCATGGCCGCGAGCACGCCGAGCCAGGCCGAACCGCTCATGACGGCTACCGCGTAGGCCGTCATCGCGCCGAAGACCAGCGTTCCCTCGAGCCCGAGATTGATGCGACCCGATCGCTCTGTAATCGTCTCGCCGAGGCTGACGAAGATGAAGGGTGTGGAGACACGGATGGCGCCGGCGAGGATCGCCAGTGGTACACCCCATATGCCGATACCGGTATCGTCCATCACGGGTTCCTCTTCCAAAGGTCGGGGTTGAAGATCTTGAAGCGTCCGTAGAAGGTCTCGAACAGCAGGATGACGACGAAAAGCGTTCCCTGCAGCACCAGCACGGTCGCATCCGGCAGGCCCATGCGCCGCTGTATCAACCCGCCCGAGGCATCGATGCCGCCCAGCAGGATGGCCACGGGAATGATCGCCAGCGGATTGTGTCGCGCCAGGAAGGCGACGAGGATGCCCGTGTAACCATAGCCGGCCGCGATCGAGGCATTGGCGCTGCCCTGGACGGCGGCCACTTCGATCATGCCCGCAAGCCCGGCGAAGCTGCCGGCAATCGCCGTGAAGCCGACGATCAGTCGCCCCACCGGCAATCCCTGGATCTGCGCGGCGCGCACATTGCCGCCGGCGATGCGGGCGGCAAAGCCGTAGCTCGTCACCTCGATCAGGATCCAAGAGACAGTGCAGGCAACGATACCGATCACCAGACCCCAGTGCACGTCCATGCCCGGTATCTTGCCCATCATGTATTCCGCCGGCAGCGGCGCTGTGGAGGGCTTGTTGAGGCTGGCTGGATCGCGCAGCGGCCCCTCGACGAACTGGTTCATCAGCGCAATCGCGATATAGGCGAGCAGCAGCGAGGAGATCGTCTCGTTCACCCCGCGATAGTGCCGCAGGAAGCCCGCAAAGCCGATCCAGATGCCGCCGACCACCATGGCCGCCGCCGCCATCAGAAGCAGCACCAGGATGGCGGGCAGGGTGCCGATGAAGGGAAGGGCGATTGCCGCCGCCGCCACGCCGCCAAGCACCACCGCTCCCTCACCGCCGATGATCGTCAGCCCAAGCCTTGCCGGCAGCGCCACGCAGAGCGCCGTCAGAAGCAGCGGCGCGGAACGGCTGAGGCTGTTCTGCACCGAAAACCAGCTGCCGAAGCCGCCGGTATACATGAGCTGGAAAAGCACGGCCGGCGACTTGCCGACCGCCATGATGAAGAGCGAGAAAAGCGCCAGACCGACCAGGATCGCGCCGAGACTGATGACGACGGGCTCGGCCCGCCGCGCCAGCCATTCCAGCAACGGCCCCAGGAAGGACCGCGCCGGCGTATCGGAGATTGCAGGCGATAGGGATGGAGTGTTCGCCTCGATTGTCATGACGCTTCTCCCTCTGGCTTAAGCCGTGGATCCGACAACGCCCTCGACCAGATAGTCCATGCTCTCGAGCTCGATGGCGTCCTCGGCGAGCGCCTTGTCGGCGGCGACGATGACGTTGCCCTTGTTGTCCTTCATCGGTCCCTTGAAGACCGAGAACTTGCCGCTCATGATCTCGGCATGGACGGCCTCGAACTTGGTGCGGGCTTCAGCCGATACGGCCGGCCCGAGCGGGCTCATCTTGACGAAGCCGTCCTTCAGGCCGCCGCGCACGAAATTGCCGAGCTTCTCGCCGGCCTGCGCCTTCTTGACGAAATCGATGTAGACGTTGCCCCAGGCCCACTCGGCGCCTGTGAGATACTTTTCCGGCGCCAGCGGGCTCTGGTTGGCGTGGTAGCCGCAGACGAAGGCGCCGCGACCGGCCGCGGTCTCGACCACCACCTTCGGGCTATCGACATGGCAGGTGATGACATCGGCGCCCTGGTCGACCAGCGCGTTGGTGGCTTCCGCTTCCTTCACCGCCAGCGACCATTCGCCGGTGAAAATCACCTGGCAGGTGATGGCGGGATCGACCGAGCGCGCGCCGAGCAGGAAGGAGTTGATGTTCTGCAGCACCTGCGGGATCGGCTTGGCGGCGACGAAGCCGATCTTCTTGCTTTTCGAGGCGTAACCGGCAGCGATCCCGTTGAGATACTGACCCTGGCCGATATAGCCGAAATAGGAGCCGGTATTCATCGGGTTCTTGCCCTCCTGCCAGAGGCCGCCGCAATGGCGGAACTGGATGTCGGGATATTTCGCGGCCATGGCCAGCATGTGCGGATCGAAATAGCCGAACGAGGTCGGGAAGAGCAGCGTCGCGCCATCGAGATTGATCATCGATTCCATCGTCTTCTGGACATCGACGGTCTCAGGCACATTTTCCTCTTCGACGACGGTGATGCCAGGCATTGCCTTGACGGCTGCGGCACCTTCTGCATGTGCCTGGTTATAGCCATAGTCGTCCTTGGGGCCGACATAGATGAAGCCGATGGTCAGCGCAGTCTGCGCCATGGCGCGACCTGACAGCAGGCCCGGCGTCATCGCCAGCGCGCCGGCGGCGGAAGCCTGGAGGAAATGGCGGCGATTCATGGAAAGGAGCTTGGTCATTGCGATTCTCCCTGCGGCAAGGCCGCGTCAAACAAATGGTTGCAGGAGAAAGTGCATGCAATGAGCGTGCCAGCTTTTAACCCGTTGTTATTGCGTATTTTTCAAAAGAGGGGAGGCGAGAGCGCGTAAACTGTATGCAGATTGCAATCTAGATGTGATTAAAAATGCATCCATGTGCGAAAAATCGGCGTATGCGGCTGATAACACCAAAGAAATGCTGCATATAGACATTCACATAAGTGCATAAGACACTGCAAATATGAAATTATTTGACTTTCCGTGTTTCGCCATTCATCTGTATGCAATATGAAATGCAGAGTTCTGAAGTGAAGCAGATCAGGCGCAGACAGGTCATACGCACAGGCACCACCGTCGAGCAGATGGTGCGCGCCATCGCGGATATGATCGTCACCGGCGTCATGCATCCCGGCGAGCGGCTGGATGAACTCTCCCTTGCTGTCCGTTTCGACGTCTCCAGAACGCCGGTGCGCGAGGCCTTGCGCGAACTGGGCGCCATGGGTCTCGTCGATCGCGAACCAAACCGCAGCGCCGTGGTCGCGAATGTCACGGAAGCCTATCTGCACTCCATGTTCGAGGCTATGTCGGAACTGGAAGCCATCTGCGCACGGCTGGCCGCTGAACGCATGACCGTCGATGAGCGCCACGCGCTCGAACTCGAACATCGCGCATCGGCGAGATTGGTTCACGCCAACGCCCAGGAAGACTACGCCGCCCACAACACGGAGTTCCACACCAGGCTCTATCGCGGCGCCCATAACGACCATATCTACGAAATGGTGACGCAGACCCGCGCACGCCTTGCGCCCTTCCGCCGTGCGCAATTCCGGCTCCCAGGGCGCCTCGCCAAGTCCTATGACGAGCACGACGTCATCGTCACGGCGATCATGCGCGGCGATAGCGCTGCAGCCAGCCAGGCCGCCTTTTCGCATGTTGCCATCGTCAGCGATGCCAGTATTGTATTCGCATCCGACAAGGCGGAGTGATCTTCGTCTTGGATATCAACAATGAACCATAAAGAATTGCGAAATATAGGTTTTCATGAAGAACGCGATCAATCCCCCATCTGTTCGCAAGCCCTTTGGCAACTACAATCACGGCCTCCTCGTGCCGCCAGGCGCCTCGCTGCTGGTGACCTCAGGGCAGCTCGGCATAGCCGTTGACGACACCATTCCGGAAGGCGTCACCGCTCAGGCGGAACTCTGCTTCAAGGCAATCGGCACGATCCTGGAGGAGGCCGGCATGACCTATGCGGACGTGATCCGCATCTCCGGCTTCGTGACCCGCCGCGAGGACTTCTCGGCCTATATGGCGGTGCGCGACCGCTACACGCTCGACCCCAAGCCTGTCTCCACGCTGCTCGTCGTCGGCGGCTTTACGCGGGCGGAGTTTCTGGTCGAGGTCGAGGTGACGGCGGCGAAGGTGGTCACGCTGTAGGAGGTCGTATTGTCTGTTCAGCTGGGTGCCGTCGTGATCTACGCCAAAGACATAGAAGCTACCGTTGAATTTTACAAAAAACATTTCCTGTTCAGCATATTGAGAGACGATGCTGATAGAATAGTCGAGCTAGTGAACGAAAACGGCGGCAGCCGTATAATGGTTCATCAAGCGGGCAAGGCGGTGAGGCAGGGCCAGTCAGCAGTCAAGCTGGTCTTTGCGGTTGAAGATGTCGTTACCTTCTGCGCTGCTCGCGCAGCCGAGGGCCTGGAATTCGGTCCGGTGCACAAGGCCGACGGATACGTTTACGCCAATGCGCGCGATCCATCCGGAAATCCGATCTCGATTTCCAGCCGAGCTTTTCGCCAACGTTGAGCCGGGCAGGTAAGCAAGCCAGCGTTCCTCTAAAACCGCCCCATTGCCGTCTCGACCTTCCCCATGAATGCCGCCCTCGTTTCTTCCGTGCAGTTGTTCATGTCGTAGTGGGCGAGAAAGGTCACCGGGCGCACCGGATTGATCTGCGCCCTCAGCACCCGCTTGACGATCTTCTTCGGCGGATTGCCGGCGACGAAGGCGCGGAAAGGCGTGGCTCCATAGGTCAGCACCGCGCCGAGCTTGCGGATATGCCTGAGACGGGATTCCACCTTCCCGTCCACCAGTTCGAAGGACACGCCCGGCAGCCAGACGCGGTCGAAATAGCCCTTCAGGATCGCCGGGAAGCCGAAGTTCCAGATCGGGGTGACGATGACCAACCCCTCCGCCCGCTTCAGCCGCTCGACATGGTCCTTCACCAGCTCGGTATTCTCGGGATAGTCGTGGTAGACCAGCCGGTCATGCCGCGACAGAACGGGATCGAAATCCTCGGCGTAGAGGTCGCAGGCATCGACCTCATGGCCCGCCGCCTTCAGGCTCTCCAGCGTCTTTTGATAGAGCGCCTTGCCGTAGCTCGATTCCACCGGATGCGAGTGAAGGACCAGAACCCTCATGCGCTCTCCATCACCGAGGCTAGGCCCGGGAACAGATAGTTCTCGCCGGCGGAGAAATCGAAGTTGGGGTTCTCCCAGGCAATCATCTTGCCGGGGTTGAGGAGGCCCTTCGGATCGGTCTCGTGCTTGAAAGCGAGCTGCACCTTGTCCGTCTGCTTCATGCCGCCTTCCTCGAGCGTATAGCGGTGCGGATTGAAGATCGGGCAGCCATGGTCCTGGTGGATCTTGATGATCTCCTCCAGCCGCTCTTCCGTGGTGTAGCGCACCAGCGGCAGGCCTGAGCATTGGATCTGCCCGTCGAACTTGATGAACTCGAGATGGCCGGGTACCTCGTCACCGAAGATCTCGACCATCTTGGCGACCTTCGCCACATGGTCGGGGCCGGGATACTGGACCTGGAGATAGGTGTACTCGGGATCGACCTTGAGCGCGCGCAGCGTCGTGTGGTTCCAGGCGAGCTCATAGGCATGCGGAATGCCCTTCATGCTCTCGACCTTGTCGGAGCGGAAGATGATCTCGCCCTTCTGCGAGGCCGTAAACGCGGCGAAGGCGTCGATCGAATGCGGCGCCACCATCACCACCACGACCGACTGCGCCTCGCGGATATAAGGCTTGTGGCGTGTGAAGTAGCTGTAGGGGATGGGGGCGGCGATCGGGGCGATCTCCTTGGTCAGGATGCCGTTGCACTTCGCCAGCGCATCGGCGTAGCGCACGCCGTCCATGAACTGGTCATAGCCGACGAGCACGTCGACCCAGTCGTAGGCGGGCGCCAGCGGCATCTCGATCTCGGTGATGATGCCGTTGGTGCCATAGGCGTGGCTGACCTTCTGCAGGTCCCAGCCCGTCAGCTCCAGCACGCGCGGCTCGGCCTCCATGGTCACCACCCGCAGCCGGATGATGTTGCCGATATCGCGCAGGCCGCCCCAGGTGATCGATCCGACACCACCGGAGCCGCCGGCAATGAAGCCGCCGATCGTCGCCGTCTGCGCCGTCGAAGGATGGAAGCGCAGCTCCTGACCGGAATGCGCCTTGGTCTGCTTGTCGAGCTGGGCGATGATGATCCCCGGTTCGCAGATCACCCGGCCGGGATGGATTTCCTTGATCTGGTCCATGGCGGCCAGATTGAGAACGATGCCGCCGGAGAGCGGCATGGCCTGGCCGTAATTGCCGGTGCCGGCACCGCGCGGGGTGACCGGGACGCCGTGGGCGAACGCCACCTTCAGCGTCTGGATGACTTCGGCCTCGTTCTTCGGCGTGACCACCAGATCGGCGGTGACGCCATCGAGCTGCGCCTTCAGCACGGGGGAGTACCAATAGAAGTCCCGGCTCTTCTGGCGCACCAGCGCTGGATTGTCCTCGATGGCGATGCCTTCGAGTTCCTGTTTGATCTTCTGGTAATCCGGCATGTCAGGCTCCAACGACGCTATCGAGTTCACGGTAATCCGGCAGGCTGCGGTCGATGACCTTGCCGCGGCGTAGCACCACGCGGTCGGCCTGCGGACGGGATAGAAATTCGCTCCAGCGGCGGGCGCTGAAAAGCACGAGATCGGCAGGCAGGCCGACGGCGATGCGGCCCATATCCGGGCGTCCGGCGATATCGGCGGACGAGGTGGTCACGACGCGCGCGGCGCTGTCGAGCGGGTGGTCGAGCTGCAGGATGCGCACCGCCTCACGGAACACTTCGACTGGATCGAGATCGCCATAGGCATAGAAGGGGTCGCGCGTATTGTCGGAGGCAACGGCTGTCAGCACGCCTGCGGCATCGAGCTCCTTGAACAGCGTCACTCCGCGCCAGCGCGGCGTTCGATCGGGATAACGGTCCTGAAGGTACATGTTGCACATAGGCAGAGAAATGATTGAAATTCCTGCCTTTTGCACCAGCTCGATGGTGCGCTTGGCCAGCTCGTCGTCCTGTCTCGCCAGCGAGCAGCAATGGCCGGCCGTCACCTTGCCGGTGAAGCCGTTGCGCAGCACCGCCTCGGCGATCGCCTTCAGCGTCTCGGCGCCGGGATCATCGGTTTCATCGACATGCAGATCGACGTCGAGCCCATTGTCGGCTGCGGCCTTCAGCAGCGTATCGAGCTGCCAGGTGAGATCCGCGCTCATCTTGGTTACGCCGCCAAGCAGGCAGCCGGTGTCGCGAACGATTTGGACGAGCTCGGCGAAGTAGGCCTCGTTGACCATGTCGTCCATCGGAAACAGGGCCGCCGCCTGCAGCGCAATTTTGTCCTTCCAGGCATCGCGCACCTCGGCAAACACCTCGAATGAAATGCGATGCTGCGGCGAGGGCGAGTCCAGATGCGTGCGGATCAGGCTGGTGCCGTGCGCGTAGGCCGAGCGCAGCGAAAACTCCATGCGCTTGCGCACATCGGCCGCGTTCCAATGGGCTGCACGGTCGACACCGACGGAGGTCAGCGCGCCCATGAAAGTGCCGTCCGGGTTGCTGTTGCGCGCCCAGATATGGCCCTTGTCGAGATGCGTGTGCACATCGGCGAAACACGGCCAGACCATGCCATCGCGCATGTCCGATTTCGCCAACTCCTGCGGCGCCGAACCGGGCGGCAGGATCGCCGCGATCAACCCGTCCTCGATCACGAGATCGGCCTTCACCAGCCCCTCGGCAGCGACAGCCTCGTAACCCTCGACGGCGATATCGGGCAACGTGGCATGGCTGAGCACGAAGCGCGCGGAATTGGGCGGCGACATGAAGGAATAGGTCATCAGTTTTCCCGCTTCAGGCTGCTCTCATGCCAGCGGTGCAGGCTGAGCCAGGAGATGAATGAGGTGATCGCGAAGATCGCCACGCCGAGCAGCGACAGCATCAGCAGGGCGGCGAAGAGGCGAGGGATGTTCATGCGGTACTGTGCCTCGAGGAGACGGAAGGCCAGACCCGATCCGGCGCCTGCCGAGCCCGCAGCGAACTCCGCGACGACGGCGGCGATCAGCGCCAGCCCGCCGCCGATCCTGAGCCCCGTCATGAAATAGGGCTGGGCGGCCGGCAGCTTCAGATAGAGCAGCGTCTGCCAGCGCGAGGCGCCGTAGAGCTCGAAGAGGTTGATCAGGTTGTGATCCACGCTCTTCAGGCCCTGCACCATGTTCGACAGGATCGGAAAGAAGGCAACGAGAAAGGCGCAGATCAGCAGCGCCACCTGCGTCGACGGCGCATAGATGAGGATCAGCGGCGAGATCGCCACCACAGGCGTCACCTGCAGGATGACCGCCAGTGGATAGAAGGCGATTTCGATCCAGCGCGACTGCACGAGAAAGACGGCAAAGCCCACGCCGCCGATCAGCGCAAGGATCAGCGACAGAAAGGTGATCTTGGTGGTGACCCAAAGGGCAGGGGCGAGCGTCCCCCAATCGCTGACAAAGGCGCTGGCCACGGCCGCCGGCCCCGGCAGGATATAGGGTGGCACGCCCGACAGCTTGACATAGAGCCACCATATCACGACCAGCGCCGCAACGGTCAGCACCGGAACCAGGATCCGCAGCGCCAGATCGCGGCGGCGCGCGTTGATCGGTTTGGCAACCTCGATGGCGGGTGTCTCGGCGATATCGGCCATCAGTGGCCCTCCTTCGCGGCGTTGATCGCGCCGATCAGCGAGTGCGAGACCGTCTCGCAAGCCTGGCGGTATTCCTCGGAGGTGCGGTAGTGCGCGTCGCGCTCAAGACTGGTGACGAGCGGCAGATCGGCATGCACCCGTCCCGGCCGCGCCTTCATGACGACGATGCGGTTCGAGAGGTAGGCGGATTCGAACACCGAATGCGTGACGAAGATCACCGTGATGCCGGTCTCCTTCCAGAGCCGCAGCACGTCGTCGTTGAGTTTCTGCCGGGTGATTTCGTCGAGCGCCGCGAATGGCTCATCCATCAGGAGCAGCTTCGGCTTGGTCACCAACGCGCGTGCGATCGACACGCGCATCTTCATGCCGCCCGAGAGTTCACGCGGATAGGCTTCGGCGAAATCCTGCAGCCCGACCGTCGCAAGCACCGCCATGATTTCCGCGCGCGCCGCAGCTTTCGATACACCGCGCAGCTTCAACGGCAGGTGCACATTGTCGAACACGTTCTTCCAGGGCATCAGCGTCGGCTCCTGGAACACGAAGCTGATATCGCCCTCCGGCAGGCCGCGCGAGTTGATGCGCGAGCTCGGCCAGTCGATCGTCCCCGATGACACGTCGCCGAGCCCGGCCATGATCCGCAGCGCCGTCGATTTCCCGCAACCGGATGGTCCAAGCAGGCTGATGAACTCGCCGCTCTCGACCGTCAGCGTCATGCCGGAAAGCGCGACCGTGCCGCTGGAAAAGACCTTGGAGACCTGCTTCATCGCAACGAGCGGCCGCCTGCGCGCTTCGGCTGGTATCGCTGACGGGGTGGGCTGCGATGAAGTCATGAGGTCCGTTCGTTTCCTGGGTATGCGATGGACCTCCTCTCCACACGGGAGAGGAGGAAGCCCGACTTACTTCTTCAGCGCCATGCCCACGCCCTTGCAGACGTATTTGGTGGTGAACGCCTTGGTGTAATCCGTGTCTGCCTTCAGCACCTTGATGCCGACCATCTCGTCGAAGAACTTCTTGTAGTGCGCGTCGGTCATGCAGCCGATGCCCTTGTCCAAGGCTTCGCCGGATTCGACGATCCCGTATTCCTTCATCTTGGCGATGGAATAGGCGATCTGACCATCGGTCATCTCGGGATTGTCTTTCTTGATCAGTTCGTTGGCCTTGGCGTTGTCGCCATAGAGATAATTGTACCAGCCCTCGATCGAGGCGTCGACGAAGCGCTGCACCACGTCGGACTTGCCGTCGATCATCGCCTGCGTCGTGGTGATCGCCGTGGAGTAGGGGCTGTAGCCGTTGTCGGCGAGCAGGAAGACCTTTGGCTCCCAGCCGGTCTGCTTCTGGATCTCGTAGGGCTCGGACGTCAGGTAGCCCTGCTGCGCCGAGGACTTGTCGGCGATGAAGGGGCCGGGGTTGAAGTTATAAGGCTTGTACTGCTCGTCCTTGAAGCCGGAATAGTTGGCCTTCATCCACTCGAAGAAGGTGAGATAGCCATCCTTGCCGAGAAACAGCGTGTTGAGTTTCGCCAGATCCTCGAACTTCTCGACGCCGGCGTCTGGATGCGCGATCAGCACCTGCGGGTCCTTCTGGAAGATCGCCGCGACATCGACCAACGGAATACCCTGCTCGACGGCCGTCAGTTCACCCTGCGAGCTACCCATGTAGAAGTCGATCTTGCCGGAGATTAGCAGCGCCGTGTTGGCCGCATTCGGCCCACCCTGAACGATCGTTACATCGAGACCATGCTTGGCGTAAGTGCCGTCGGCAACCGCCTGGTAGAAGCCGCCATGCTCTGCCTGCGCCAGCCAGTTGGTGCCGTAGCTCACCTTGTCGAGCGCGTAGGAGGGAGCAGCCGCGCATAGCGCCGTTCCGAGACCGAGCAGCGCCGTAAAAGCCATAGTCTTCAATGCATTGGACATGTCAGCCATTCCCCTTTCAGGCCAAGGAGCGTCTTCGACAGCGCTCCATTTCTTTCATTTGAGCGATTGCTTTGCTGTTTGAAAAGCATCAAAATTCGTGCGCAACGATGCCTTTTTGGCATCTCATGAAGCGTCTGTTTCTAATTTGTGCGCGACGCTTAAAATAGATGCACCGAGGGTCGAATGCTGCACTCCAGAAAGCTCCAATACATCGACGAGATTGCCCGCTCCGGCTCGATCCGCAAGGCCGCCGCGCGCCTCAATGTCGCATCCTCAGCCATCAACCGGCAGATCCTGGCGCTCGAGGAGGAAATCGGAGCGCCGCTCTTCGAGCGACTGCCGCGCGGGCTGAGACTGACGGCCGCAGGCGAGCTGTGCATCGAGCATATCCGCGAGGTCCTGAAGAATTACGATCGCCTGGAAGGTCGCATCCGCAGCCTGAAGATGCAACAGGCCGGCAAGGTGCGACTGGTGACGACGGTGGGGCTTGCATCGGGGCCGCTTGCGGAAATCATCGCGCGCTTCCAGACCGAACATCCGCGCGTCTATTTCCAGATCAGGAACGACGCCGGCACGACCACGGTCAATCCGGTTCTCTCGGGCGAGGTCGACATCGGCCTCGGCTTCAACATTCCGGCCACGCCAGGCATTCGCTCGCTCGGAAGCTTCGACATCCCGATCGGTATCGTACTGCCGCCAGGCCACTGGCTGATCGGCGACGGACCGATCAATCTCGGCGATGTCGTCCAGGAGCGCCTGCTTCTGGCGCAACAAGGCACCAGCCTGCGCGACGTCATCAATCTGGCGCTGGCGCGGCTTGATGTGTCCGTCGAACCGGTGCTGGAGAGCAACGCGTCGGAAATGCTGAAGAAATTGGTGAAATGCGGGGCAGGGCTGACCATGTTGAACCCGCTCGACGTGGTGACCGAGTGCCGCGCCGGCGAACTCGTGTTCCGCCCGATCGCCGAGCCGCATGCCCGCCATCAGCCGATGAAGCTTTTCGCCCGCGCTCGCGCACCGCTGGACGCCGCCACCAGCCTGTTCGTCGAATACCTGCTGGCCGAGCTTGCGGGCCTCGTTCACGAGCTGCAGGACAAGGGCCACATCGCGCCCGACAGATCAGTCTGCGCGTGACGACATGTCCGCCTGGTGGCCTATTTGCTGTAGAGATTGGAGAGCGGGTAACGCTTGAGGTCTTCAAGCATCTCGACGAAGCCCTTGACCTGATGCCGGCAGATCGCCTCGCCCTTTTCGGCGGTGCCGCGCGAGGCATCGCCGACCACGCCGTTCGGATTGAGATCATGGGCGATCCAGGCAAGCGAATGCGGCGGCAGCGGCTGGATGAACTTTGACTGTTCGCGCATCCATTCGGCCCTCGACCCGAAGTTCTCGGCCTTGTCCATCCGCACCAGATCCGGCCGGAAATGCAGCATCAGCGACGTCTCGACCTCACCGCCGTGAATGCCGTAGCGCGTCTCATGCTCGCTGATCATTCCATCAGGATGGCCGAACCGGCCCCACTGCGTGGAGACCACAGCCATCTGGTAACGCACCCGGAGCTCGCGCGCGACGATGCTCATGATATCGACATTGCCACCATGCGAATTGACGATCACCATCTTGCGCAAGCCGGCTTCCGCCACCTTCGCGCCGATCGCGGTCCAGACGGGAATGAGCAGTTCGGCACTGAGAGACAGCGTGCCCGGGCCATAGACATGCTCGTTGGCCTTGCCGATCTCCTGGGTGGGCAGCACCAGTATATCGAGATCGCTAGGCCGCTGGCGGCGCAGTTCCTGCAGCATGCCGTTGGCGATGGCCACATCGGTCGCAACAGGCAGATGCGGCCCATGTTGCTCCGTCGAAGCGATCGGCAGGATGGCGATCGTGGTGTCGGCGGACAGCCCGGCGAAATCGTAGGTGTTGAGCTCGTTCCAGTAAAATGGGGTTGCCATCGCCGTGTCCTCTTCGATCTGGTGGACATTGACTAGGCCTTAAGCCGGCATGCGAAAAGCATCAATTTGCGTTCGTGCCGATGCCTTTTTGCGAGAGATATGCACGACCGGGACGGAAGATGGCGCGTCACGACGCAAAGGCCGGGCAGGTCGCGCCGCCCGGCATGCCCGTGTGGATGGATCGTTCGGAAAATGGCGGTCCGCCCGTCTCTACCGCTGAGGACGCGGCATGCGCAGCACATACCAGCCGAAGTGCCGCTGGATGGTTGGCGTCACCAGAAACACGATCAGCGACACCATGACGGGCGTGATGACCAGCGTTCGGTGCCACGTCTCCCAGGTGCTGGTGAGCGGCATCAGAATATAGAGCAGCGTGGTGATCAGCGGATAGACCGCGATGATCAGCAGGAAGGATAGGCGAAACCGGCACGGTCTAGGCAGCCGGTGCGGCGGCGGCTTGCCCGTATCGCCCGAAGACGCGGCGGTATCGTTGTGGTCGGCGCTCATGATTTTCCCCTCTTATAAGAACGCATCGTTTCGATGAAACCATAACGAACCGATACGTTTCATTCAAGCCTGCGTTGTGCTACGAAAACCAGGGATAACGGAGGAGTTTCATGACATCGACACTGATGGCCGAGCGACGCACCTCGATCGGCGCGCAGCGCAATCCGGCCAGCCAGGAAGCGATCCTGAAGGCGGCCGCCGACATTCTGCGCGAGACAGGATTGAGCGGCTTTTCGATCGAGGCCGTCGCTAGGCGGGCGCACGCCGGCAAGCCGACGATCTATCGCTGGTGGTCGTCGCGCGCAGCACTTCTGCTCGATGTCTACCATGATCAGAAGCACGTTGAGCCGGTGCCCGATACAGGATCGATCGAAAGCGACCTGTTCGCCTTCGTCACGGCGCTCTTCGACTACTGGCGCGACAGCGAGGCCGGCTCGATTTTCCGCTTCGTCATAGCCGAAGCCCAGAGCGACGCCACGACCTCATCAGCGCTCAGAGCCTACATGGCCGAGCGCATCGACCAGACCGCCGAACTGGTGCGCCGCGCAACGAGCCGCGGCGAGATCAACGCCGACGTCGATCCGGAACTCACCATCGAACTCCTGGCCGGCTTCGCCTGGGGCCGCTTGCTGACCGGCCGGGAGGATGTGGATCCCGAGCAGCTCCACAAACTCATTCGCCAGATGGTTCGGGGATTGCGCGGCGACGGTGATTAAGGTGAGGTGCGATGAAGTGAAGTGGTGGGTTGCTGAGCATTTCGAGCCAGTTTCACGCATCCGCATACATCTGATTGTTCCATAATCTATCTTATGCGATATTTGTATGTAAGGGCTATTTAGTAATGCGACAGTTGGGCCAGTTAGAGATGCGACAGTCTCGCCTCTCGACGCACTGGTCAAAGCCAACGTTGGGAGCAAGGATGACGATCTTCAGCCTGGTCGAGACCATGAGCGGTCGGAGTCGTCATGTCCTTTTTGATCACCATGTCGCAGAAAGAATTGCATCGCCTCGAATTCATCCAGAAGATCCGTGACGAACGTCTGACGGTCGTCGAGG
>UBJO01000022.1 GCA_900465665.1 Hyphomicrobiales bacterium | reverse complement strand
GGCTATGGCCGGCCGCCACCGCCGCCGGTTTATGGCCGCCCACCGCCGCCACCTCCGTATTATGGCGGCCGGCCGCGTGGTTGCGATCCGCGTCTCGCCGAGGACAAGGCGATGGATTATGGCTTCCGCCGTGCCCGCGTGGTCGATATCACGCCGCGCCGAGTGATCGTGCAGGGCTTCACGCGTCGTGGGCCCGATGAGATCACTTTCGGCAACGTTCGTGGTTGCCCGGTCCTGCGCTGACAGGCCGGTTTTCGATAGTTTGAAATGAAACCACCCCTGCCTGCGTGGAGACGCGGACAGGGGTGGTTTTCGTTTTGGGGCGGTGTTTCGGTCGCTGTTGCGGTGGTCAGGCCTTGGGCGCGTTCGCGGCTTCGCCGGCGGCCGAGGTGGCAAGCGGTGCCTGGCTGTCGGAGGAGACGACCGATGTCGGCAGCGGCGTGCCGCGCTTGCGTTCGCGGGCAAGCGTCAGCAGGCCGGAGCAGATGATCAGCAAGATGCCGCCCGCCATCGGCAGATCGACCGAGTCGTCGAAGATCAGGTAGCCGAAGGCGATCGCCCATAGCATTTGACTGTATTGCGGCGGCGCGACGAGGTTGGCGGGCGCAATGCGTGCTGCGGTCATGAGGAGCACGTTGCCGGCGGCGCCGAGCAGGCCGTAGCTTGCGATGAACAGCCACTGACGCGGTGTCGGCATGACGAATTGCGAGGCCATCAGGACGCCACTGACGATGATGGTGCCGAGCAGGGCGGCGCCGTAGAGCGACAGGCGCTTTTCAGCCGGTCCCATCTTTCTCAGCACAACGATCGAGATTGCCGCCGTCAGGCCGCCGATTGCCGCGGCGAGATGGCCGATCGAGAGTTCGCGGAAGCCAGGACGCAGCACCACCAGAACGCCGAGGAAGCCGACGATGACGGCGGCCCAGCGCTGCCAGCGGACATCTTCCTTCAAAAATATGACGGATAGGATGGTGACGAAGGAGGGCAGCAGGAAGAGCAGGCAGAAGGCTTCCGCCATGGGCAGCAGCGTGAAGGTGATGATCGAGGCAATCGCGCCGATCGCGCCGCAGACGAAGCGCAGCAGCCACAAAGTGCGGTTCGTGGTGCGGACGACATCGAGCCACGAGTCTTCCTTGGCCTTGATGAAGGGCAGGGCGGCGGTGCCGAACAGGGCGCCTATGAAGGCGATCTCGTAAGATGGAATGCTGCCGTGGAGGATCTTGATCGACGCGTCGCTGAACGCGAACACGGCATAGGCGGCAAACGCGATGAGAACGCCGCGCGCGGGCGAATGAGGAGCAGTCATGGGAGCAGAATCAGCTTGCAGAGAGAGTGGGGCGCCGGAGCATCGTTACCGACCAAGGGCGGTATAGTTCAGAATGTTGCTCTGCACAATTGCAGAGCAAGACAGACCGCTCTTAAAGCAAATGGTGTGATCACCACGCCACGCCGTGCCACGCTGTGCCTTGCATGGCGGCGATCCGCCACCACGTATTGTTGGCCTTAAGGTGATCAGTTGGTGCCGCGTCTGAGCGCTGGGCCGTAGTCGCGGTAGATGCTGAGGCAATCGGTATAGCTCAGCGATTCATTCGCGCCGTAGATCACATGCGCGCTGGATGCATTGGTGGACGCTTCCTCTGATACGAAGAGGATGGCTTCGCCGAGCGATTTGCCTGTTATCGGCGCATCGGTGCCATCGTCGAGCGTTATTCCCTTTATGACTGCGGCAATCTCGCGGTGGCTGAAAACTGCCTGTCTGTCTTCCGGTGTCATTGCCTTTACCTCGAACTGAAAATGGATGGTTCTATCGTTGCCGGCCAATAGCAGCGCCGACGATCGTGCGATGCCATCGCCTTGCGGGTTCGATGGCAGGCAGACGTGCGCGAGCACGGCCTTTTCGCGTCTGTATTGGTCGACCGAGTGTCGCGGGCGGCCGCCAGCGTCGGATATCCGATCGACATATTATGGACATATGGCCCGATCGCCGCCGGACAAGATCGCTTCCTTCAATACCCTGTGAATTTAGAAGTAGCGGGCGTGAATTCGCGCGGTGATTGCGGGCGAAGGCTGCATGGCGGCGAATTGGCAAGTGCTATCAGGATCGCTATATCAGGCCGCAACAGGTGCAAGTATCGGCTGAAAGGTGAACCGACATGTTTCAAACGGCGAAGATCGATCAGGCCGACAAGAAGGAATTCTACCGCGAGCTCGCGCAGCAGCTGACCGGGCTGCTGCACGGCGAGCGTGATGTGATCGCCAACGCGGCCAATACCGCGGCGCTGATGTTCGAGATGATGCCGGAGCTCAACTGGGCCGGTTTCTATTTCCTGAAATCGAAGGACGAGCTGGTGCTCGGGCCGTTTCAGGGGCGCACCGCCTGCGTCCGGATCGCGGTCGGACGCGGGGTGTGCGGGACGGCGGTCGAGAAGGGCCAGTCGATCCTCGTCGAGGACGTGCATGCCTTCCCCGGCCATATCGCCTGCGACGCGGCCTCGCGCTCGGAGCTTGTCGTGCCGCTCAGCCACAATGGCGATATCCTCGGCGTCATCGATCTCGACAGCCCGATGCCTGCGCGGTTCGATGCGGACGATCAGGCGGGGATCGAGGCGCTGGCTGAGATTTTCGTTTCTGCCAGTTACTGACGTCAAATCCACTCAATGAACGAGAAGAGGCTGCGCCCGGACAGAGCGCAGCCTCTTTTGTTTATCCTGTCACTCAGGACTTCTTCTTCTTGGCCTCATCGTCGATCAGCTCGTACCACATGGCGTTGAGGACGGCGAAGGCGGCCGCGAGCGGCAGGCCAAGGATCCATGCGAAATACCACATCCTATTTCTCCTTCAGTATGCGTGACCGCTTTTGTCGGTGATCTGCTTCTCGTCGACCTTGCCCCAGAGCACTTTGTAGACCCAGGCGGTATAGGCGAGGATGATCGGCAGGAAGATCAGCGTGACGACAAGCATGATGAACAGCGTCAGGTGGCTCGATGATGCATCCCAGACCGTCAGGCTCGACTTCGGATCGAGCGAGGAGGGCAGGATGAAGGGGAACATCGAGACGCCGACGGTCGAGATGATGCCGAAGATCGACAGCTTGCTGAAGAGCAACGTGCCGATCTCCAGCCTGGCGCGGATAGCGATCAGGGTGGCGACGGCACCGGCGAAGCCGGCGACGGGGGCGATCATCATCCAGGGATAGGTGCCGTAATTGGCGAGCCACGAGCCCTCATGGGCTGCCGTCTTCAGAAGCGGGTTCGAGGGGCCGTCGGTAACGATGGCGCTCGAGATCGTGTAGCCGTTGACACCCAGCGCCAGGAAGACGCCGCCGAGCGCGAAGAGCACGATGACGAGGATGGCTGCGATGCTGCCATAGCCACGCGCGCGCTCCGCCACGGGACCGCTCGATTTCAGCACCAGCCAGGCGGCGCCGTGCATGCTGAGCATCGCGACGGAGAGCAGACCACAGAGCAGGGCATAGGGGTTGAGCAAGCCGACGAACGAACCTTCATAGAAGATGCGCATATCTGCCGGATCGAAGCGGAAGGGCACGCCCTGCAGCACGTTGCCGACGGCGACGCCGAAGATCAGCGACGGAACGAAGCCGCCGATGAAGAGCGCGAGATCCCAATTGCCGCGCCAGCGGGCGCTCTCCCGCTTCGAACGGTACTTGAAGGCGACCGGCCGAAGGATGAGGGCAAGCAGGATGGCGAACATCGCGAGATAGAAGCCGGAGAAGGAGACCGCATAGAGCGGCGGCCAGGCGGCGAAGACGGCGCCACCGCCGAGGATCAGCCAGACCTGGTTTCCTTCCCAGACCGGGCCGATCGTGTTGATGGCGACGCGTCGTTCCGTATCCGTCTTGGCGACGAATGGGAGCAACATGCCGACGCCGAGGTCGAAGCCGTCGGTGGCGGCGAAGCCGATGAGGAGGACGCCGAGAAGCAGCCACCAGATGAGGCGCAGGGTTTCATAGTCGATGAGTTCGTGCAGGATCATGATCAATCACTCCGCGGCAGGAACGAGGGTTTCGGAAATCAGCTCGGCTTCCGGCTCGTTGTCCGGTTCCGGGCCTTTCTTGATGGCCTTCACCATCAGCGTCATCTCGATGATGATGAGCACCGTGTAGAGCGCCGCGAAGCCGAGAATGGTCAAAAGCACGGTGCTGGCGCCGAGGCTGGAGACGGCGGCGGCCGTCGGCAGCACGCCTTCGATGATCCAGGGCTGGCGTCCGACCTCGGCAACCACCCAGCCGAACTCGATGGCGATGAAGGGCAGCGGGATCGCCAGGACAGCGACGCGCAACAGCCAGGGATGGGCGTCGAGGCGGCGGCGGGCCGAGAGCCAGAAGAAGGTCGCGGTCAACAGAATAAAGAAGACGCCGAGCCCGACCATGATGCGGAACGACCAGAAGAGGGTCGGCACATGCGGGATGGTATCGCGGGCGGCCTGGTCGATCTGCTGATCGGTGGCGGTGCGGGGATCGTCGACATAGCGCTTCAGGAGCAGGGCATAGCCGAGCTGGTGGCCGAGATCCTCGAAGGCGCTCTTGGTTTCCGCGGTGATCTTTTCGGGCGAGCCGGCGGCGCGGATCTGCATCAGCGCGTCATAGGCCTTGATGCCCTCGCGGATGCGGGTCTTTGCGTGTTCCTCGAGCTCATTGATCCCGGGAATGACCGTATCCAGCGAGCGGGTGCCGATCAGGCCCATGACCCAGGGGATATGGACGGCGAAGTGGGTCTCGCGCGCCTGTTGATCAGGAAAGCCGATGGCGGTGAAGGGGGCCGGCGCCGGCTCCGTTTCCCACATGGCCTCGATGGCGGCGAGCTTCATCTTCTGGTTTTCGGTGGCCAGATAGCCGCTTTCGTCACCCAGCACGACGACCGAGAGCGCCGAGGCGAGGCCGAAGGAGGCGGCGACCGTCATCGAGCGCTTGGCGATCTCGATGTGCCGACCCTTGAGCAGATACCAGGCCGAAACACCGAGCACGAAGATGGAGGCACAGACGTAGCCGGCCGAGACGGTGTGGACGAACTTCGCCTGGGCGACCGGGTTGAAGACCACGTCGAAGAAGCTGGTCACTTCCATGCGCATGGTCTGCGGGTTGAGCGCCGATCCAACTGGGTTCTGCATCCAGCCGTTGGCGACGAGGATCCAGAGTGCCGAGAAGTTCGAGCCCAGCGCCACGCACCATGTCGCCACGAGGTGACCGACCTTGGAGAGCTTGTCCCAGCCGAAGAAGAACAGGCCGACGAAGGTGGCCTCGAGGAAGAAGGCCATCAGCCCTTCGATCGCCAGGGGCGCGCCGAAGATGTCGCCGACATAGTAGCTGTAGTAGCTCCAGTTCATGCCGAACTGGAATTCCATGACGATGCCGGTGGCGACGCCGATGGCGAAGTTGATGCCGAAGAGCACGCCCCAGAACTTCGTCATCTGCCGCCAGATCTGGCGGCCGGTCATGACGTAGACGGTCTCCATGATGGCGAGCAGCACGGCGAGGCCAAGCGTCAGCGGTACGAAGAGGAAGTGATAAAGCGCTGTCAGCGCGAATTGAAAACGCGATAAGTCGACAATGTCTAGTTCCATAGTCTTTCTCCCACGCCCCATGGGGGTACGAAGATTTTCCGCCGGGCCGGATTGCCTGGCGGTCATGCACGCGCTCAGTCCGGTCTCAGCCGATTCAGAGCTTCTTCGAACGCCGTCTCTCCGCGGCGCGAAATGCTGGCGATGCGGCCGCCATCGAGCGTGGCGATCACATCTGCGATCTCCGCCTCGCGGCGGATATGGGTGGCGATGACAAGCGAGCGGCCGCTCGCCTTCTCGGACAGGCGGGCCATGACATCGAGTGCCGTGGCGCGGTCGAGGCCCTCGGTCGGCTCGTCGAGCAGCCAGAGCGGCGTGTCGCGCAGGAATAGGCGGGCGAGCGCCAGCCGGCGCGACTGGCCGCCCGAGAGGCCCATGCCGCCTTCGCCGAGACGGGTGTCGAGGCCATCGGGCAGGGCGGCGATATCGGCGAGCAGGCCGGCGGCGGCGAGCGCGGACTTTAGATCGGTTTCGGTCGCGTTGGGACAGGCCAGACGCAGATTGCCGGCGACAGTGTCCTGGAAGAGCTCGGTGCGCTGGGTCAGGAGAGTTGCCGTGTCGTTGGCGACCGTGCCCTCAAGTGGTTCGATCTCGCCGGCGAGCAGGGCCAGCAGTGTCGACTTGCCGGCACCGCTGGCGCCGATGACCGCAAGCTTTTCGCCCGGTTTCAGGGCGAGGTTGATGTCGACGAGAACTGGAGTTGCGGCTGCATCGTAAGCGGCGCTGACACCGGTGAGTTGAAGCGCCAGCCCTGCGGCGGGGGCCGGGTGTTGGCGCGCTGATGTCTCGTCGGCCAGGCGAGGGCCGATGCGCTTCGCCGCCAGCAGCGTGCGTCCGAGTTCCAGCGCACCGCGACGCAGCGCACCGAAGGGCTCGACGGCGGCGAAGACGATCAGGATGCCGAGGGCGGCGACCGGTGCTGTGATCGTGTCGGCGCCGGCGAGGGCCGCGACGGTTAGCAGCGCACCGGTGAGCAGGAGTGTCGAGGCGATGCCGAAGCCGAAGGTCACGGTGCTCTCGATGCGGTTCAGCCTGTCGTCGGCATCTTCGGCATAGAGGTCGGCGGCGGCTATGGCTGCCGTCTGCGCCTCGATCCTGCCTGCCATTAGCAGGTCCGACTGGCCGGCGACGAGGTCGATGGTGCGGGCACGCAGCGCCTCGATGCCATAGGCGCGGCGCCGGGCATGGGTGGCGGCGAAGCGGCCGGCGCAAAGGGGGATGCCGAGGCCGGCGACGATGAGGAGCAGTGCCGCCGAGAGGCCGAACAGGGGATGCATCAGGCCGAGCGCGATGCCTGTGGCGACGGCGGCGAGGATCGCGACGCCTGCGGGCACAAGCACGCGGAGATAGAGAGAATCGAGCGCATCGATGTCGCCGGTCAGCCGAAACAGCAGGCGGGCGGGGCGTCTTGCGAGATCACGGGCAGCACCGGCCTTCGCCCAGCCGCGGAACAGGCGTTCGCGCAGGGCGGCGAGCACGGCGAGCGTCGCGTCATGCGTCGTCAGCCGCTCGCCATAGCGCGAGGCGGTGCGGCCGATCGCCAGCAGGCGGATGCCTGCCGAGGGGGCGAAGACATCGAAGGTGATGGCGGTTGCAGCAGATGCGCCGGCGATCGCCGTTGCCGTGATGAACCAGCCGGAGAGGCCGAGCAGCGCGATGCCGGCGGCAGCCGTCGCGGCCGACATGACGGCGCCCAGCAGCAGGCCACGCTTCTTCTCCTTCATGAAGAGCTTGAGAATGGGTTTCAGATCGGTCAGCGACGCGCTCATTCGGCGGCCTCCCGTGCGGGTTCCCGATTGAGATGGATCGTCCTGCCCATGCGGGCGGCAAGGCGTGGATCGTGGGTGGCGACGAGCAAGGTTTTGCCCTTGGCAAGCGCAAGCAGGCTCTCGGTGATGTCGTCGGCCGTTGCGCTGTCGAGATGCGCGGTCGGTTCGTCGGCGAGGACGATCAAGGTCTCTGGGTCCACGGCGGCGCGGGCGATGGCAAGCCGCAGCGCTTCGCCACCCGAGAGGCCGGTTCCGCCATCGCCGAGCGGACGGTTGCGGTAGGCGCTTGCGAGCCGTCCGAGTTGGGCGGCGTCGAGTGCGGCGGCGGCCTGTTGCGCGGAGACCTGCGGGCGGCCGAGCGTGACGTTGCGGGTGATGCTGCCGGCGAAGATATGCGGCTTCTGGCCGATCCAGGCGATGCGTGTTCTCGACGATTGACCGGCCGGTTGCCCACCGATCTCGACGCGGCCGCTTTCGCAAAGCGCGAGGCCGGCGGCGAGTGCCAGCAGGGTCGATTTGCCCGAGCCGCTTGGACCCAGCAGTGCGACATGTTCGCCGGCGCGGATATGGAGATCGAAGCCCTCAATGGCGGATGTATCGCTGCCGGGGTAGCGGAAGGCGACGGCGTGGAAGAGGATGTCGGCGGCCAGTGGGCCTTGAGCGGCTTCTCTCTGCGGCAGCAGCATTCCGTCTTCGCTGAGCGCATCGAGCGCCTTCATCGCCGCTTCGCCCGAGGCGCGGTCGTGCCACACGGCCGAGAGGTCGCGCAGCGGCTCGAAGAAGGCGGGTGCGAGCAGCAGCACGAAGAGGCCCGATGTGAGGTTCAGTCCGCCAGTCCAGGCGCCGAAGCGGATCTCGCCGAGCAGCGAGAAGCCGACATAGACGGCGACCATGGCGACGCCGAGAGCAGCGAAGAGTTCGAGAACCGCCGACGACAGGAAGGCGATGCGCAACACGGCCATGGTGCGGGTCTTCAGGTCCTCGGCATCGGCGCGAAGCCGCGTTGCCGTGGCATCCACGGCCTCAAGAGCGCGGATGGTGGCGAGGCCGCGCAGGCGATCGAGCAGGAAGCCGTTGAGGCCGCCGGTCGCGGCCAGCTGCTTTTCGCTGGCTGCCTGCGCGCGCCAGCCGATCAGCGCCATGAAGACGGGGATGAGGGGCATGGCAAAGAGCAGCACGAGGGCGGCGATCCACGAGATCGGGAAGACGCAGGCGAGGATCACAAGGGGCACGGCGCTGGCCTTGAAGCGGGCCGGCTGGAAGCGTGCGAGATAAGGGACGATGAGTTCCGCCTGTTCGCCGACGATGCTGGCGGCCTCGCCCGATGTGTGGCGGGTGCTGTCGACCGGTGACCGGCGCGCAAGGGCTTCGACCGCGCGGGCGCGCCTCAGGGTGAGTTCGGCGCGGGCGGCGCGAAAGGCGAGGCGGCTGCCCGCCGCGTCGAGACAGCTTTTAAAGACGCCAAGCAGGGCGATGAGGATCGCCGGCCAGATGACGGCCTCGACCCCGCCACCATTGGCGATGCGGCCGACCGCGACGGAAAGCAGCCCGGCCTGAGGGATCCAGAGGAGGGCGGCGAGCGTCTGGACCAGCGCGGCGTTGCGCAGGTCAGACGGCTGGCTGGCGCGCTTGCGCCGTCCGTCGCGGGCCTTGTCTTGCTTGGCATCGAGAAAGGCACTGGTCATGGCGCTAACTCTTGTTCGCAGGATTGGGACGGCGGTCACGGCCGAGCGAGATGACCCGGTCCTTGGCCTCAAGCAGCTTCGTCACTTTCGCGCCTAGCGAGAGTAGCGTTGCAAGCCTTTCTGTTTCAAGTTGTTTCACATCGTCATACCAATGTGTCAGCTGTTCAATCAGCGCATGCATTTCGCTCATGCGTTCCTGCGCATGGCGCTCGGCCTCGCTTGCCGGCCGCTGCATCAGGATTTCGCGCAGCACCGAGAGGGTCGGATCGACCTCGCGCTTCTTGCGCTCTTCGGCGAGCGTGCGCAGGATCAGCCAGACATCGTCGGGCGTGGTGAAGAAGTCGCGGCGGTCGTCCGGCCGGTGCCTGAGCAGCACCAGGTTCCAGGTCTGCAACTCGCGCAGGCTCATCGAGACGTTCGAGCGCGAGATGCCGAGCGCGTCGGCGATCTCCTCCGCGCAGAGTGGCTGAGGGGAGACGTAGAGCAGCGCGTAGATCTGGCTCACCGTCCTGTTGATGCCCCAGCGCGAGCCCATCTCACCGAAGTGCAGGACGAAGGATTGGACGAGCGGCGCAAGGTTCATGGTCAGGTTTCCGTTATGACTGTGATTTCAGAAATTTCTGAAATCACAGTGCGCAGTGCGTGGCTGACAACCGGCAGACCGGGGCTGCTGCAATTGGCGCCGGATTTGACGATAGTCAGCTTTTCGCTTGGGTTTATTGATTCAGATCAAATGGCCGAGGAATGTTTGGCCTTGCCCTGCGCGAGGTAGCGATCAAACTTGGCGGCGATGGTGCGCACGAAGGGGCGGCCTTCGTCGGTAACCACGAACCTGTCGCCATCGAAGGCGACGAAGCCATCCTCGTTGAAGCTCGCGTGCAGGGCGTCGTTGCAGGCATCGTCGGCGGCCTTGCCGAAGCGGGCGCGCAGTTCGGTGACCGAGAAGGCATACTGGCACATCAGCTCCTCGATCGCCTGCGCGCTGGCGCGGTCGGCATCCGAGAGCGCGAAGCCCCGGGCCACGGGAAGGCGGCCTTCCGAGATCGCCCGGCAATATTGTCCCGTCGCGACGATGTTCTGGACATAGCCCTGCTGAAGCTTGCCGATCGAGGAGGCGCCAAGGCCGATCAGCGTATCGGCGCCATCGGTCGTGTAGCCCTGGAAGTTGCGCTTGAGCGCGCCGTCGCGCAGCTGGCGGGCCATGTTGTCGTCAGGCTTCGCGAAGTGGTCGATGCCGACGGCGTCATAGCCTGCGGCAAGGATGGCGCCGGCGCCGGCCGCGGCCATCGCGAAGCGGTCGGCGGGGCCGGCAAGGGTCGCGGTATCGATCACCGACTGGTGCTTCTTGACCCAGGGAACGTGGGCGTAGCCGAACATGGCGATGCGATCGGGCTGCATCGATAGCGACAGCTCGATCGTGCGCAGCAGCATGTCGCGATCCTGATGCGGCAGGCCGTAGACGATGTCGAGATTGATCGAGCCGATGCCGAGTTCGCGCAAGGTCCGTACCACCATCTCCGTCTGCTCGAAGCTCTGCGGTCGATTGATCGCGGTCTGAACGATCGGCTCGAAATCCTGCACCCCGACGCTAGCCCGCGTCATGCCGAAATCGCGCCATGCCCGGAGCTTCTCGGCATCGACATGAGTCGGGTCGATCTCGACGCTGATCTCGCAATCGGGACCGATGTCGAAATTGGCGTCGAGCGTCGTGCGCAGGTAAGCGAGGTCTTCGGGGCTGACGATGGTCGGCGAGCCGCCGCCGAAATGGATGGCTGCGACCTTTCGCCGTAGCGGGAGATATTTTGCAACGAGCGCGATCTCGCTATTCAAGGCTTCCAGGTAGGTCGCGATGGGGTCGTAGCGGCGCACCTGCTTGGTATGGCAACCGCAGTAGAAACAGAGCCGGTCGCAGAACGGAATATGCACGTAAAGCGATAGTGCGCCTTGTGAATTTGCTTCGAGCCACTGCCGGTAATCCATCTCGCCGACGCCCTCGTGGAAGTGCGGCGCGGTCGGATAACTGGTGTAGCGAGGTACGGGGGCGGAATAGCGGGCGATGAGATCGGCGTTCATGAGCGGGTCCTTTCAAGGACCGAAATAACGGGGGTTTTCGATGACTGCCTTGATCTCGATCAAGAAAACGCTGTTCTCCGACGACGGGCTTGGCTATGCTCCCGGCGGAGCTGGTTGTATGCGAAAAGATATACATAATTCTAATATTCCAATACGTTGCGTAAGCTGCGAAGTCCGCCACAAGGGTATGTGTGGCGCGCTGACTGGCGACGAATTGCTGTCTCTTTCAGCCCATACGCGGCTGGTCACGCATCATGCCGGCGAGGAGCTGGCCGGTGAAAAGATGCCGGTCGAATCCTACGCCACTGTCATCAGCGGCGTGGTGAAGCTGACGAAGACGCTCGAAGACGGACGCCAGCAGATCGTCGGCCTACAGTTCGCCCCCGATTTCCTCGGCAGGTTGCATGCCAACGAAAACGGTGTTTCTGCCGAGGCCGCCTCAGACGTTCATCTGTGCCGCATCCCGAAGGCCGCCATGGAGCGGCTGGTCAAGAGCACGCCGGCGCTCGCCGAAAGGTTGATGGACCAGACGATGCGCGAGCTCGATGAGGCCCGCGACTGGATGGTGACGCTGGGCCGCAAGACGGCGGCGGAGAAGGTCGCGAGCTTCCTGTTTCTGATCGCGACTCATCTCGATCCCGAGGCGAGCGGCGACAGCCGCCGCTTCGACCTGCCGCTGTCGCGTGCCGATATCGCCGATTTTCTCGGCCTGACGATCGAAACCGTGTCGCGGCAAATGTCGAAGCTGAAGAGCGAAGGCGTCATTTCCATCGTCGCCAACCGGCACATCGAGGTGGCCAAGCTCTCCAAGCTCAAGGCCTGCTGCGGTTCCTGACGGCACTGGCCCTCGCGCCCTGCGAATGCGTGTTGCCGAGGCGGGCTGTTTTGTGCAGGAGTGATGGTTTCCATCATTGATTTGAGAGCCTCCATGCCTGCCGCCCAACCCAATCTCCTCGTCTCCCGCCTGTCTCCTCCACCTATCCCGTCAGTGCTCGCATGGGCACGCGAATACAAGGGAGCCAAGGGGCCGCTGGTCGATCTCTCGCAGGCGGTTCCGGGCTATCCCGCGCATCCCGAGATGCTGCGACTGCTGGGTGAGGCGGCGTCGTCGCCCGCGACCACTGGCTATGGTCCGATCGAGGGCGAGGATGTGCTGCGCGAGGCCTATGCCCGGCAGATGTCCGACGTCTACGACGCGCCGGTCGCTGCCCATAACGTCCAGATCACCGCCGGCTGCAACCAGGCCTTCATGGCGGCGGCTATCGCGCTCGTGGGTGCCGGAGACAGCGTGGCGCTGACCAATCCCTTCTATTTCAACCAGGAAACGACCCTGTCGATGCTTGGCATCAACAGGGTGCTGGTCGAATGCGACGCCGATAACGGCTTCCTGCCCGACATCGCTTCGGCCGAGAAGGCGCTCGCCTCGGGCGCCAAGGTGCTGGCGATCGTGACGCCGAACAACCCGACAGGCGCGATCTATCCGCCGGAGCTGCTGCGCGCTCTGTTCGACCTCTGCCGCAGCCATGGGGCGTGGCTGATCGTCGACGAGACCTACCGCGACTTCCTGCCGGATGGGTATGGCGCGCCGCATCCGCTGCTTGCGATCCCCGGCTGGGAGGAGACGCTGATCCTGCTTTACAGCTTCTCCAAGTCCTTCTGCATTCCCGGTCACCGGCTGGGCGCGATCACGGCCGGGGAGCGCGTCATCGCCGAGATCGTCAAGGTGATGGACAACATGCAGATCTGCGCGCCGAGGGCTGCCCAGGTGGCGGTTGCCGAGGCGATGCCTGTTCTGGCCGAGTGGCGGGCTGCGAACCGACTGGAGATCGCCCGGCGGGCCGATGCGCTGCGGGCGGTGATGGCGGAACTGCCCGGCTGGGAGATCGGTGCGCTTGGCGCGTATTTCGCGTTTATTCGCCATCCGTTTGCGGATTTGAGCTCGTCCGAGGCTGCCGAGCGGCTGGCCAAGGAGACTGGCGTGGTTTGCCTGCCGGGGAGCTATTTCGGGGTGGGGCAGGAGCGGTATCTGCGGTTGGCGTTTGCCAATGCGGATGCGGTGTCGATCAGGCGGTTGGTGGAGCGGTTGCGCTGACGTTGCTTTGGGTGAGGCGCCGGAGATTGGGCGTGGTGCCGTGTGGCGCCCCCCTCTGTCCTGCCGGACATCTCCCCCACAAGGGGGGAGNNGGGGGAGATCGACTCGTGGCCTGCTTTCTAACCAAACAGTGAGGTGGAGAGAGTGGGTTAGCCCAGCCAATCTCCCCACCTTTGGGGGAGATGCCCGGCAGGGCAGAGGGGGGTATCCCACGGCAAAACCTCTCTTTAGGCACCTCACAGCCGTATGCTATATTCCAGCACACGACACGTCATCACAGAGGTCTCCCATGCCCCGATTTCTTGCCGTCTACACCATGAAACACGAGGACTTCGACGCGTTTCGACGTCTTCCGAAAGCCGAGCAAGACGCCATCGATGCCAAAGGTGTGCCGCAGTGGATGGCCTGGGAGGAGCGGAACGCGGCGGTTATCCTCGATCGTGGCGGCATGGTGGGGAAGACGACGCGGGTCAACAAGGACGGGGTTGCGGAGGCTTCCAATACGCTCTGCGGCTATCTGGTGGTCGAGGCGGAAAATGCCGAGGCCGCGGCACGACTTTTCCTCGATCATCCCCATATCACCGTCTTTCCAGGAGACGGTGTGGACATCATGCCGTTCGTGACGTGATGTCGTTGCGGGTGTCGATCTAGGCGGTCATCGCCCTATCATCCGGAACGTCACGCGGCGCCGGCGTCATCTTGATCACGCCGCGGGTGCGATTGCGCCCCGCGCTCTTGGCTTCGTAGAGCAGCTTGTCGGCCCGTTCATAGAGCGTTGCGAAATCCTCGTCGCCGACGATGCCAGTCACGCCCATGCTTGCGGTCACCGGCCGTTTGAGGCCGGGCACCGTGCGGGCGACGATGGCGGGAATGGCCCGGCGGCGCAGTTCCGCCTGGGTGTCGGCGTCCTCGCCGCGCAGGAGAAGCACGAATTCCTCGCCGCCGAGGCGATAGGCGCGAACGCTCGGGCCGGGCTGGAGCGCATTGGCCACGGCCTTCAAGACCTCGTCGCCGACGCTGTGGCCGTTGATATCGTTGATCGCCTTGAAATGATCGATATCGATGACCGCAAGGGCTGAGAAGCCTTCGGTTCGCAGCTGCTCGAATTGCAGCTCGATAGCCCGGCGGTTCAGCAATCCCGTCAGCGGGTCCGTTTCGGACAGGCGTTCGAGCAGTTCGGCGTCGTTGCGGGCGCCGTCGCGCTCGCGCTTCATGGTGACGAAGCGTTCGGCCACGCCAAGCGTCGTGAACACGACCTCGCACATGCAGCCGACATAGAAGAGCAGGGTGGCGTCGGTGCTGTGCAGCCATGGGACGACGCCCGTCACCAGACGGATCAGGCCGACCACGACCATCGGCGCGTAGCCGATAGCCTGGAACCGGGCGGCGCGGCTTCCGCGACGCAGCGCATCGATCATCGACAGGATGAAGATGGCAAGCACCGGCGCGAAGGCGGCCGTATAGGCGCTCGACTGGATGGGGCGGGCGACGAAGGGGAAGGCGGCGTGAAGGACGCTCAGCGCTATCGCCCATGCCGCGCAATAGGGGAGCACGCGGCGCAGCAGCGGATGCATGAGACCGGGCTCGACAAAGCTGTAGGTAAACATTGCTCCCGACGCGATGGTCATCCCGAAGATCACCGTCGTCATCCAGCTCAGGGTCATCGCCGGCGGATCGAAGAGCATGACCGCAAGGCCTGACGTTACCAGAATGGTCATCAGCAGCGAGAATGTCAGCGCCGAATGCCAGAGGACGAAGGGTTCGCGCAGCGCCCGGTAGAAGGCCGCGTTGAAAATCAGGGGCATGACGAGCATGCCGGCAAGGCCTGCCAGAACAAGCAACAGGCGCATGTCGCCGATGCCGCCGGCTGCATCCGTTGGTGACAGATAGGCCCGCTCCAGCGTCATCCGGTGGCTCGGCAGGTCGATCGCGGCGATGACCTGTCGGGTCTCGCTGGTCATGTCGGGCAGGGGCGCCTTGAAGTAGCCGCCGGCCATGGAGCTTGCGAGTGCGGCTGCGGGAATGGTGTCCTGGCGCACCGTGCCATCGCGATCGATCACAAGCAGATGGATCGCCTGAAGTGCCGCGCGCCTGGAGAGCAGATAGTGTGGAAGGGGTTCACCGGCTTTGATGTCGAAGCGGAGCAGCACGCGTTCGGCATCGATGGAGCGGGCCTGGTCGCGGCAGGACCATCGATCCTGGTTCCTGCCGATCGCAACCACGTCTTCCGACAGGCTGGCGGAGGCCCAGCAAGAACTGCGTGTCTCGAAAGAATCCGCCGGCGCAGCCGATGCGGCGCTGAATTGCAGCAGCATCACCATGAACAGAAGGGCAGCCGGAAGGCTATTTCGAAATCCACTCGAAGTCATGGCTCTAGGCTAGGGCGGAAAGCTTTTGATGCCGTTAATCGGGGCAGGTGAAAGTAAGCCATGGCCTAGTCGAGTGGCCGATCATGTTATTGGGAGGGGCAATGGACAGGGCTGTCTACCAGTAGTGTTAGGTCTAAATCCAGCGATAGCTATCGGCTAGCAGCCTGAATATGGCGATGAACATTGGAGCGACAGCCGCTAGAAATGGTGGTAGGAGGAACGCGACCGCCTTTGCTTTTTCGAGGTGCTTCACTGGCGGGTCCAAAGTCACAAGAAACAAGCCCGCCACGATCATTACCGCGAAAAAGAAACAGGCTACGGCCAATTTCAACAAGCGTGTAAATTCATCCTCGGAACTGGCTTTGGCTCGCTCAGTTTGAAACGTGAGGTCCAAGTCCGGACGGAAGTTCCAAATGAATGAGACAATGGCCAACGGCATGCCGAGCAACAGGCAATCGAACGGTGACAACGTCAGATCGAAGGCAAACATCGCCGCGCGAAGCAGGATGTAGGCCCCAATGATTGCGCATGCCGTAAAGTTGCCCCGTCTGTTGTAGGCCGCTTTATTTATCATGCTTGCTCCGCGTTACTAATCTCTCATCAATGAGCATAACCCTGACGCGATAATTCAACGATAATGCAACCTATAAAAATCTATCAACCATGGCGTAAGCAATGTCACAATCCTGTTCGATTTGATGTTTAGAGCGCAGGAATCGGCACAGAGGATCGTCGGATGGCAGAAGAGAAGTCGCTTGAGTTCGCGGGTGGGATCGTCGATTTCGATGCCGGGCACGGCGAGGCCGCCACCGTCGAGATGAAGGACTACAGCGACAGTCTGGAGCGCGCCAAGGCGAAGTCCGTGCGGCTCGTGGATGCGATCACCGGCGCCACGCTCAAGAAGAAGGACGCCATCCACTTCGATGATCTGCGCCCTGCGCTGGCCGAGTTCATGCGGCAGAAGCATCCGGGCCTGCACTCGGACGACTATATCAATCGCAAGGTGGTGGACGATTATCGCGGCCAGTACATCGCCGAATTGTTGCGCGACGAACGCGGCGAGCTCTCCAACCTCGAGGACGAGGTTGTCGAGAGCCTCAGGAGCCACGATACGCTGGCCGAAAACATCGAAGAGGACTACGAGGAGCATCGCTCGATCGGCGACCGCGTGGCCGATGTCGTCGCTACCTTCGGCGGCAGCTGGACCTTCATCATCTCCTTCTGCCTGTTCCTGGCCGTCTGGATGGGCATCAACCTTTTGATGGGCGAGCGGCAGGCCTTCGACGCCTACCCCTTCATCCTGCTCAACCTCATCCTCTCGACCATCGCCGCCCTGCAGGCGCCGATCATCATGATGAGCCAGCGCCGCCAGGAATCGAAGGACCGCCTGCGTGCGCTCAACGACTACAAGGTCAATCTCAAGGCCGAACTGGAAATCCGCCATCTGCACGAAAAGGTCGATCATCTGCTGAACCGGCAGTGGGAGCGGCTCACCGAAATCCAGCAGATCCAGATCGAGATGATGCTGGAACAGGCCAAGGCCGCCAACCGCGCGCTGAAGCTCAGCAAGGCGCAGAAGACCAAGACCAGCGCCTTGAAAAACCTCTTCAGCGCCGCGCCGAAGTCGGATGAAACGGACGGCTAAATCGCAGTGCTGCCGGCTCATCCTCATTGTACAAGTGCCCCAAAATAGCCTATAAGATTCCGCTAGATAGCTGCTCATGATGGTTCAACATCAGGTAGCGTTTTCGATGCCGATAACGGCAAATTGTGGGAGGAATAGACGATGAAAACGGTTCTCATTGCTGCAGCCTTGATCCTGTCGGCCGCGACGGCGCATGCCGCCGACACATGCGCTTCCAAGGCGATCGACAAGAACGGCAAGCCGTTGGCCGGCGCTGCCCTCACGTCGTCGATGAACAAGTGCCAGAAGGACGCCGCCGCCGCTTGCGACATGTCCGCCAAGGACAAGAACGGCAAGGCGCTGGCCGGTGCCGCCAAGACCGCCTACACCAAGAAATGCGTGAGCGATGCCGTCGGCGGCTGATGCTGTCTGATACAAGCACGACCACTATCGGCCGATAGCCTTTCTGCTGCCAACCGCTCAGCCATATCAGGCTATTGGGCGACGTTTTTTAGCGTCGATCCGACCGCTGGAAGATGTGGGCCGCGGATATGCGGGTCGTACGGATCGTCGGGCCGACCAAGGCGCTGAGGTTTTCAGTCAGCGCTTTGGCGACAACTGTCTGCTTTTCCGGAGGCAGAGCTAGAAAGGGCGAGAGGCTGCGATGAAGGGCGACGAAGCGCTCTACGCTGTAGTCGTCAGCGACCTCGACATGGCAGAAGAGCTTTTCGGTGAAAGATACCGTCTGTAGCGGCTTGGCAAGTCCCCAAAACACGTGGGCGATCTCGTCGCGGGACTGCCTCTCGATCGGTTGAGGATAGCCGGAGCGCTGGAATGCCTCGTCAGCGGCATCGGCCTGTTGCGCGACGGGCTGCGGCTCCTTGTTCCACAGCAGCACGACAAATCCGTTTGGCGCGAGCAATTCCTCGATACGCTGGACACCGCGTTTCTGATCGATCCAGTGAAACGAGGATGCCGCGAGAACGATATCGAACGGACCGGCGAGATCGGCCTCTTCCAGCGCGCTCGTCTGAAAGGTGATATTCGGGAAAGGGGTCAGAACGTCACGGGCGATGGCGGCGAAGTCGGCGTTCGGTTCGACACAGGTAAATCGGCCGCCCAAGGCGGCGAAGTCCTGGGTGGCGGTGCCGGGGCCGCTGCCGATTTCAAGGATGCGGCTGTCTTGCCGCCATTCCGCGGCCGCTGCCGACGCAGCTATCAGGGTGGTTGGATAGCGGGGCCGCCCCTCGACATAAAATCTCGCGCCGTTGGAATACCAGCGCGCCTTTTCGTCGTCGGTCTGTTCGTCGTAGATCGCCAAGTTTGGTCCTCCGCGTTGGGGATGCGGACAATTTAGTTCAGGACATGGGTTTGGCCATGGTTAGTGCATTGGCTTCGGGGCGTTAGACGCAGTCGGAAGTCGGGCGCTCTACGCCTATCGACACCGCGCATGTACAGAATCATAGGCTCATCGTTGGAGGCTACGAGCCTATTACCTGAGTGTCGCTCCAGTGAAGGGAGCGACCGTCGGCGGCCCGGACCTCAAGCCGAGCGACTGGTGCGCGTTCTTCTCGGTCCACCAGCGACGAACGAGCCTCCCCGTCCGTGAACGGGTGATCTTCACCCCATTGGCGCAGCGCAACGATCACCGGGAACAGACCGCGCCCTTTCTCCGTGAGAATGTATTCGCGGTAGGCAGTACCATCCGAGGCAGGCACGGTTTCGAAAATCCCTCGCTTCGTAAGATCGCGCAGTCGGGTCGACAATACCCCCTTGCTTATGCCGAGCCCGTTCTGGAACTCGCCAAAACGCCGCTTGCCATCGAATGCGTCGCGAATGATCAGGAGCGACCACCAGTCACCTATTGCATCAAGAGAGCGCGCAACAGGACAGCCGGCATTCCAAAGGCTAACCCGTTTCACCATTGGGACCGACCTCCGATTTCGAATCTGGTTCTATCTTAGAACTAGATTTGACATGAGCCAAGTGGTTTCAACGTCCGACCGAGTTGAGATCACAAGGAGTTGCCGATGATCGAGAATGTTGCAGATGGGGCGAATAGGGGCGTGGCCCGAGGGCTGTCGAGAGCGCAGACGCTGTTGGTCGCGGTTGCAGCAGGCATGAGCGTGGCCAATATCTATTACGCCCAACCCCTGCTTGATCTGATGTCGAACGACCTCGGCATTTCGCCCTCCAGCATCGGTCTTGTCGTCACGCTGACGCAGGTCGGATATGGATTGGGCTTGATCTTTGTCGTGCCGATCGGCGATCTCATCGACCGCCGAAAGCTCATCATTGTCCAGGGATTGCTCTCGGCTATCGCACTCGTCGTCGTCGCGACGGCTGGATCGAGAACGACGCTGCTTGCCGGTATGGGGGCAGTCGGACTGTTGGCGGTTCTCGTTCAGACACTCGTTGCACATGCCGCAGCGTTGGCGACGCCAACTCAGCGCGGCGGCGTGGTCGGAAGCGTCACCAGCGGTGTCGTAACGGGCATCCTCGCCGCGCGATCCGTTGCCGGCACGATTGCCGACTACGGCGGATGGCGGACGGTTTATCTGACCTCCGCGCTGCTTACGGTCGCGATGGTCGGTATCCTCGTGAAGGCGCTGCCACGGCAAGAGGTGGAACGGCATCCGAAAACGTATCTCAACGCTCTCCTTTCGGTTCCGCACACGTTTCTGCATGAGCCGGCCCTGCTGTTTCGTGGCGTACTCGCGCTCCTGATCTTCGCATCTTTCAGCACATTCTGGACCGCGTTGGTGCTTCCGCTCAGCGCTCCGCCGTTTTCCTACTCCCATACCTTGATAGGTCTTTTTGGATTGGTCGGACTGGCTGGGGCGATTGGAGCGACATGCGCCGGAAGACTTGCCGATAGAGGCTACGGTCGATGGACGACCGGGATTTCTCTGGTACTTTTGCTGGTGTCCTGGGCGCTGATTGCTTTCCTGCCCAACTCCATTTTGCTGTTGTTGATGGGCGTGTTCCTGCTCGACCTGGCGGTCCAGGCTGTCCATGTGAGCAACCTCAGCGTCGTCGTGAGCCGGCATCCGCAAAAGAGCGGGCGCCTGATTGGCGGCTACATGGTCTTCTACTCGGTCGGCAGCGCTGTCGGTGCGATCACCGCCACCGCAATCTACGCGCTGTACGGCTGGCTCGGAATCTGCATCTCGGGAGGGGCTTTCAGTGCCGTTGCGCTCTTGGTGTGGATCGCCAGCCGTTTTTCAACAAGCGCAGATCGGACGAACCGCTTGGCTGAGTGCACTCGCGGATGACCGTTTCGAACGCAACCGATCCTTCCGCATGCGAACCGCCCCAGCAGCAAGGCCCGCTTTCGCGGGCCCTGCATCTTCAATCAAGCCTTACACCACCACCGTCAGCGGCGGAATGCGCTTGTCGGGGGCGCTGTCCTGTTCCTGCGCGGCCAGGAGGTTGAGCTCACGGCGTTCGCGTTCGGAGACGATCGCGAGGTCGATGACCTTCTGCAGGTTGGCGGCGTGGCGGAAGGTGGGGTCGTCCTGCTTGCCAGTGCGAACGGCTTCGGCGAAGCGCTGGTAGTTGGTCAGCACCGGCGGCACTTCGATGTCGCGCCAGGTGGCGCTTTCGATGTCGTCGCCGAAGCAACCGCGGAGGTCGGAGCCATCAGGGCGGTGCGTGACCTCGAGGCTGCCCTTTTCGCCGTAGATGCGCAGCTTCAGTTCGTTGAGGTGGCCGGTCGCCCAGCGCGTGGCGTGAATGACGCCGAGCGCGCCGTTGGTGAAGTCGACCGACATCGTGAAGCTGTCGTTGGCATCCAGCAGATATTCGCCGATCTGGCCGCCCGGCGCCTTGTTGAAGGTCTTCAGGCGGGCGAAGACGTGGTCGATGTCGGTCGCGGCGCCATAGGCCGCGAAGTCGAGGATGTGGATGCCGACGTCGCCGAGCACGCCATTGGAGCCGTGGCCGGTCGAAAGACGCCAAAGCCAGCGCGATTCCGTGCGCCAGTCGCCCCACGCGCGGGAAACGAGCCAGCTCTGGAGGTAGGACGCCTCGACGTGCCTGATGGTGCCGAGTTCGCCGGCCAGCACCATCTCGCGGGCGCGCTGCAGGGGCGCGACGTTGCGGTAGGTGAGGTTGACCATGTTGATGACGCCGGCAGCTTCCGCCGCTTCCGTCATTTCCAGGGCGTGGTCGTAATGCTCGGCCAACGGCTTTTCGCAGAAGACATGCTTGCCGGCCGCGATCAGCGCCAGGCTGGTCGCGTAGTGGATGCGGTCAGGCGTGACGTTGGTGGCGCTATCGAATTCGCCCCACTCGATCGCCTCTTCCAACGTGCGGAAGCGCTTTTCGATGTGGAAGTGATCGGCGAATTCGGTCAGCCGTGCGAGATCCGTATCGACGGCGCCGACAACCTCGACGCCATCGATGGCGAGAAAATTGGCGACCTGGTTTTTGGCCATGACGCCCGTGCCAAGAACGAGTAGACGCATTGCTGTTCTCCTCAGCGGTAACCGGCTTCGCCGGCCTGGTGCAGTCTCGGGCCGCGTTCGGTGATCGGCTCCAGCGCCTTCTCGACCGGGACATTCGGGGCATCGGTGATGCTCTTCAGGTCGCCTTGCGGATTATAAGCCCATTTGACGCTGTTGATCAGCACCTTCTGGACGTTGGCGTCGTGGTAGGTCGGATAGGTCTCGTGGCCCGGGCGGAAGTAGAAGATGTTGCCGGCGCCGCGGCGCCAGGTGAGGCCGGAGCGGAAGACTTCGCCACCTTGGAACCAGGAGATGAACACAGTTTCGAGCGGCTCCGGAACGGAGAACTGCTCGCCGTACATCTCTTCGTTCTCCAGCACGAAGTTCTCGCCGATGCCGGCCGCGATCGGGTGGCGCTGGTTGATCGTCCACAGACGCTCGCGCTCGCCGGCCTCGCGCCACTTCAGCGCGCAGGGTGTGCCCATCAGGCGCTTGAAGATTTTCGAGAAGTGGCCGGAATGCAGGACGAGCAGGCCCATGCCTTCCCAGACGCGCTTGGCGACGCGCTCGACGACGACGTCGGAGACGGCGCCGTGGTCCTTGTGGCCCCACCAGGTCAGCACGTCCGTTTCGGCTAGGCGCGCTTCGGTCAGGCCGTGTTCCGGCTCCTGCAGCGTGGCCGTCGTGGCGCTGATTGCTGGATCGGTGTTCAGCGCGTTGGCGATCGTCGTGTGCATGCCATCTGGATAGATGCCGCGGACGATCTCGTTGGTGTTTTCATGGATGTTTTCACCCCATACGATGGTGCGAATAGCCAAAGTCATGCTCCTTCATGCGCGTGGTGGATCGAAACCGTTGGGAAGCGGTTGGGATCCGGTTGTTTGGGTTGGTTTCAGGCGGCGCCCTTCAAGGGGATCCTTTCGAGCGCGCGTCCGGATTGATCGAAACGGTGGATGGCACCGGCGACAGGCGAGACGCCGAGATTGTCGCCGGGCTGGTGGCGCGAAACACCGGTTTCGCGAACGACCAGCGGTTCCGGCGTGCCGATGTCGAGATAGACGAAGCTGTCGGAACCGAGGATTTCGGAGTGGATCACGGTGCCCTTCCAGGCGGGCTCCCGGTTGGTGATCTCGATGTGTTCGGCGCGCACCCCGATGGTGTGGGCGTTGTAGGGCGCGGAGAATTCGCCGGTGAGGAAATTCATCTTCGGCGAGCCGATGAAGCCGGCGACGAAGATGGAATTCGGGGTTTCGTAGAGCTCCAGCGGCGTGCCGATCTGCTCAACCACGCCATCGCGCAGCACGCAGATGCGGTCGGCGAGCGTCATTGCCTCGACCTGATCGTGGGTGACATAGATCATCGTCGTGTCGTGCATGCTGCGGTGAAGCTTGGCGATCTCCAGGCGTGTGGCGACGCGCAGTGCAGCGTCCAGGTTCGACAGCGGCTCGTCGAAGAGGAAGACCTTGGGATCGCGGACGATGGCGCGGCCGATCGCGACGCGCTGTCGCTGGCCGCCGGAGAGCTGGCGGGGCAGGCGTTCGAGATAGGGCGAGAGCTGCAGCATGCCGGCTGCCTGTTCGACGCGCGCCTTGCACTCGTCCTTCGTGCGGCCCGACAGTTTCATGCCGAAGGCCATGTTGTCGAAGACGGTCATGTGCGGATAGAGCGCGTAGGACTGGAAGACCATGGCGATGCCGCGCTTGGAAGGCGAGAGCTGGTTCACCGCCTGGCCATCGAAGGAGAGCGTGCCCTCCGAGATGTCCTCCAGCCCGGAAATCAGCCGCAGAAGCGTGGACTTGCCGCAGCCGGACGGGCCGACGAAGACCATGAATTCACCCTTGCGGATATCCATAGTGACGCCCTTGATGACTTCGAGAGCGCCGAAGCTCTTTCTGATATTGTCGAGTCTAATCTGTGCCATATCGTGCTTTCTTCAACCTTTGACGCCGCCGGCGATGAGGCCGGAAATGATCCGGCGCTGGAATATGAGCACCAGGACAACGACAGGGACCGTGACGATGACAGATGCCGCCATGATGTTGCCCCACGGAATCTCGAACTGGCTGCCGCCCGATAGCAGGGCGATTGCGACCGGCACGGTTCGCTGCGCGTCCGAAGACGTAAAGGTTAGGGCGAAAAGGAATTCGTTCCAGGCCGTAATGAAGGCGAGCAGCCCGGTGGTGACCAAAGCCGGCCACATCAGCGGCATGAAAACCTGGGTGATGATGACCCATGGAGAGGCGCCGTCGACGATCGCCGCTTCCTCGATTTCGATGGGAAGATCGCGCATGAAGGTGGTCAGAACCCAGACCGTGAAGGGCAGGGTGAAGATCATGTAGGAGAAGATCAGCGCGAACGGCGTGTTGAAGATGCCGATCCAGCGGATCAGCTCGAACAGGCCGGCGAGAACCGCGATCTGCGGGAACATCGAGACAGACAGGATCGTCAGCATCAGAAGCGCGCGGCCGCGGAAATGCACGCGGGCCAGCGCGTAAGATGCGGTGACGGCGAGCAGCAGCGAGGCGGCGACGACGCAGACGGCGACCAGCAGCGAATTGCCGAGGCTGTGGATGAAGCTGCCCGTCGTCAGCACGTTTGTGTAGTTCGCGAACGAGATCGAGGTCGGCCAGTATTCGATTGCGAACAGCGCCGTGCCGGATTTGAAGCTGGTCAGGATCGCGTAGTAGAAGGGGAAGACCGCGATGATGACGATGACGCCGACGAGGAGATAGAAAAGGGTGTTCTTGGTGGCTGTGAGAAGCATCAGCGTTCACTCCCGCCGAGGTTGACGCGGCCGAGCCACATGTAGAGCACGGTGACGGTGGCGATGAGCAGGAAGAGAACCGTCGAGGCGGTTGCGCCATAGGCGAACTTGTCGAAGTCGAAGAGGTTCTCTCTCGCCATGACGGACATGGTCTTGGTCTGCGCGTTGTTCGGCGTCAGCACGTAGATCAGGTCGAAGATGCGCATGGCGTCGAGCATGCGGAAGATGACGGCGACCATGATTGCCGGGCGAATCAGCGGCAGCGTCAGGCGCCAGAAGACCTTGATCGGATTGATCCCGTCAATCTTGGCGGCCTCGTAGATATCGCCCGGCACCATCTGCAGGCCGGCGAGGATGAGGAGCGCCATGAAGGGCGTGGTCTTCCAGACGTCGACGATCAGGACGGCGATCATCGCGGTTTCAGGATTGGCGGTCCAGGCGATCTTCTGGCTGATCAGGCCGAGCGCCATGAAAAGGTCGTTCAGGATGCCGAACTGGTCGTTGAGCATCCAGGCCCACATCTTGGCCGAGACGATGGTCGGGATCGCCCAGGGGATGAGGATGGCGGCGCGCACGATGCCGCGGCCGACGAACTGGGCGTTCAGCACCAACGCGACAATGAGGCCGAGCGCGGTCTCGATGGTTACCGAGAGCAGCGTGAACTTGGCGGTATTCCACACCGCGTTCCACCAGGCGGGATCGGCGAGCAGGCCCTTGTAGACCGTGCGGCCGCTCTTCAGCGTGATCCAGGTGAGATAATTGTCGAAGCCGACGAACTTGGCGTCGCCGAGACTGGTGAGCGAGGCGTTGGTGAAGCTGAAATAGATGGTGCGAAACAGCGGCCAGCCGGCGACGACGGCGAGGATGAACAGCGTCGGCGCCAGGAACATCCAGGCGGAACGGACGCGGTCGGCCTTCAGGTCCGACGAGGTGGCCCTGGCGCGCGTCCGCGCTTTCAGGCCTTCAGAAACTGCAACTTCACTCATGAGATACCCGCTTCCTGAGACGATTGACGGTGGCGTCCTTCGGAGCGCCGGCAACGGATAGCCCGCCGCCGGCGCATCGATGGATTACCAGTTGTCGCCCTTGAGCGACGTCAGGTCGGCTTCGAGAAGCTCGAGGTTTTCAGCGGCCGTGCCATTGCCCGACAGCGTGTTGTGGACGGCGGTCCAGAACTTGGCGGAGACCTCGTTGTACTTGACCTTGGCCGAGGCCGAGGGACGCGGCACGGCGTTTTCGAAGATCGGCTTCCAGTTCGGCATGAAGGGGGCTGCTGCTGCGATGTCCTTGTCGTCATAGAGCGCAGACAGCGTCGGCAGGTTGGAGAGCTCGATGGCGCGCTGCTTCTGGCTTTCCTTGGACGTCAGGAACTTCACGAGTTCGATCGCGACCTCGGGGTTCTGCGAATACTTGGAGACGGCGAGATTCCAACCGCCGAGCGTCGAGGACGGCTTGTCGCCATCGGCCGCTGCCGGAAGCGTGGTGACGTCGAACTTGCCCTTGACGGCGCTGTCAGGGCCGTTGCCGAGCGCATAGGCGTAAGGCCAGTTGCGCATGAAGACGGCATTGCCAGTCTGCCAGACACCGCGCGATTCTTCTTCCTGGTAAGCGAGCACGCCGCCCGGCGAGATGGTGCCGACCCAGCCCTTGGCGCGCTCGATGGCGGCCGCGGCCTTCTCGTTGTTGATCGAGATGGTGCCGTCGGTTTCGATGATCTGGCCGCCGCCGGAGGACTTGATCCACTCCAGCGCGTTGCAGGTCAGGCCTTCATAGGCGTTGCCCTGGAAGACGTAGCCCCAGAGGTCCTTCTGGCCGGCTGCGCGCTCCTTGTCCTGGATTTCCTTGGCGGTCGCCGCCATTTCGTCCCAGGTCTTCGGCGGCTGCTTGCCGTATTTGTCGAGCAGGTCCTTGCGGTAGAAGAGGGCGGGTGCGTCGGTATAGAGCGGCATGGCGACGAGGCGGCCGTTGACCGTCTGCGACTGGATGATCGAGGGGAAGAAATCGCCCACGACGTCCTTGGCGGCATCCTTGAGGTCGAGGAACTGGTCGGCCAGCTGCGGCGCCCAGATCACGTCGGTCTGGTAGACGTCGACGTCCTTGTTGCCGGCGGCGAGCCACAGGCGGTACTGCGAGAACTGCTCGGTGGACGAGGACGGCATGGTGACGATGCTGACCTTGTTGCCGGTGGCCTTTTCGAAGGCGTCGAGCTGCTTGCGGAACAGGTCGAGGTTTTTGCCGGTGGAGCTTGCAGAGATGCTGATGTTGGCGGCGTAGGACGGCATGGCCACGCCGATGAGCGCGGCCGCGATGACGGCCGTCGTGAAACGAAACTTCATGATCTTCCTCCCAAAAAGAACCATTGCGTCCTCAAATTTGAAAACGATTTGGTTGGAAAAAATTGTCAGAAGCGCGATATCAAGTCAAGCGGGTAGTTTAGTGGTGGCTTTAACTTGCTGATAGTGGCGATTTGCCTTGTGAAAACAACGGAGTGTGACGTTGCGCGCATGTGGAGAACATCGGGCGCGACACGTCGATTGTGATTGAACATTGAAATCGGTTTGGCTGATGTGCGGTTTTTGTGCCAAATATCGACGGATTGGCTTATAGGGTGTGTGAGGGGTCCAATAGCGGGCGATGAAAGACGTGTCGGTGCATGAAGCTTAGAGAGTTCGCAAAACAGCTCGGATTGTCGCCGACGACGGTCAGCCGCGCGCTGAGCGGCTATCCCGAGGTGAGCGAAGTGACCCGCGCGCGCGTGGCGGAGGAGGCGGTTCGGCTCGGTTACCAGCCGAACGTCAATGCCGTCAGATTGAAGACCGGGCGTGCCGGCGCAATCGGTGTGGTCATGGGGCGGGCAGGCGAGTTTCACTTCGCCGAGTTCATGGCGGGGATGGCCGAGAGGCTGTTGACCGAGGACACCGACATTCTCGTCATTCCGATGGCCGATCCCGATCATAACGACGAGATGCAGCTCTACCGGCGTCTGGTGGAAAGCCAGCGGGTCGATGCGATCATCGTGCATTCGCCGCGGCCGAACGACGAGCGTATCGCGCTGCTCCACAAGCTCGGCATGCCGTTTCTGGTTCACGGCCGCTCGGATATCGACGTGCCGCACGCCTGGCTCGACATCGACAACGAGGGTGCGGTGCGCCGCGCGACCTCGCATCTCATCGATCTTGGCCATACCAGGATCGCCATGATCAATGGCCGACCGGGCGCGACCTATGCGCTTCATCGTGACAAGGGGTATCGCGAGGCGCTACAGAGCCGTGGCATCGAACTCGATCCCCAGTTGATCGCCAGCGGCAATTTCACCGACGAGCTCGGCTTTCGCTTTGCGCGCTCGCTGCTGGAACAGGCCAATCCGCCGACCGCGATCGTCGCCGGCTCGATGATGACGGCGCTTGGTGTCTATCGTGCGATTCGCTCGCTCGGGTTGCAGGTCGGTCGTGAGGTTTCCGTCATCGCTCATGACGACGTGTTTCCCTATCTGACCGCCGACAACATGGCGCCTTCGCTTTCGGCGACGCGCTCTTCGATGCGCGCGGCGGGCACGCGGTGCGCGGATCTGGTGCTGCAGCTGGTGTCCGGCCGATCGCCGCTCGACATCCACGAGCTGTGGCCGGTCGAGCTCATCCTGCGCGAATCAACGGCGCCGGTGCCGCGCTGATTTTGGCGTGTGATGCGGCTCGCCGGGCGCCCGCTTTCCGGGTTGCAACCTGAAAGTGGTAAATTATCCCTCGTTTCCGGGCGGATCTGGAAATTTGATTTACGTCCCTCGATAAATTCAGCCGCCAATTGATTGAATTTTTACGATAGGGGACTAATATTACCTATAGTTGCTTATGCAGTCGATCGGCCCGCTGGTCGATGACGCAACTGTTCCCCTCTGGAGGTTTTGAAGACCTTCATGACTACGGCCACCGTCACGAGCGGTGGCTTTTTTTTGGCCGCGCGATGGCACTTGGTTCTTGCCTACGCGGCGGGGCGGCTCTCGCGGAACTTTCTCGGATGGCCGCCGTTGTTTCCTCAAATGTGCAAAGGAGACAGTTCATGCAGGTCATCGGCACGCAGGTCATTCCAGAGCAGGGCGGTAGACGAGGATTTACGGTCGAGTTCGTCGGCAAGGGCGGCGAGGTCGTGTCCGTACTGTTGCGCAAGGACATGGATCGGACGCTGACGTCCAACAATGCGATCGATCGGGCCAAGGCCGTGATGGGCGAGTTGGCGTCGTTCGATGAGACCGCCGCGCTTTCGAGCGTGGAAACCGGCGCGGCGCAGCCAAGCGCGCGGGCAGCCGGCGATGTGGACGAGATGGAGGATCAATTGGCGCAGGGGCTGGAAGACAGCTTTCCGGCAAGCGATCCTGTCTCGGTCACCTCATCCGCCATTCCGACGGGGAAGGTGCGCAAGCACTAGATTGCCTTCTCCACGCCTGGGATCGCGCAGGCCTCACCACCACCGAACATGCGCGAGCGGGTGAGGAAGCGCTTTTCCCTGCCGTTATCCAGCGAGAACATTCCGCCGCGACCGGCCACCACGTCGATGATCAGCTGCGTGTGCTTCCAGGCTTCGAACTGGCTGGCGCTGATGTAGACTGGCACGCCTGATATCTCTCCAAGCTTCACGTCATGGTCGCCGACAATGAAATCGTCGGCCGGGTAGCACATGGGCGAAGACCCGTCACAGCAGCCGCCGGACTGATGGAAGAGGATGTCGGGATAATCACGCCTGATCTCGTCGATCAGGGCGACGGCGGCGTCGGTTGCGAGAACGCGGGGTTCTCCGTTGACTTTGGTGTCCATTGTTTCCTCCCAAATGGTCCCGCTCCCACATGATATCGTTCCCTCAAACGAAAATCCCCTCCCTTTTCAGGGAGGGGTTTGGGA
>UBJO01000037.1 GCA_900465665.1 Hyphomicrobiales bacterium | reverse complement strand
CCCCTCCCCCTTGTGGGGAGGGGTTGGGGAGGGGTCTACCTCATAGCGCCCCGTAAACCGCCGCAGCCGCTTCCTTCAGCTTCTCCATCATCGCCCGATACGGCCCCGGCCCATAGCTGACACGGCTGACACCAAGCTTGGCCAGCGTCTTCACATCAGGCGCACCAGGCCGCATCATGATGTTGACCGGCAGCGGTGACGCCGCGCAGATCTTCTCGATCAAGGCTTCATCGATCAGCCACGGCACGAAGAAGCCATCGGCACCGGCAGCCGCATATGCCTTGCCGCGCTCCAGCGCTTCCTCGACCAGACCGGCATGCTTCGAAAGATCACCCTCGCGCAGAAACAGGTCGGTGCGCGCATTGATGAAGAACGCAACCCCGCGACGATCCGCCATCTCGCGGATGGCGCGGATGCGGGCGGCCTGTTTCTCCACCGGGTGCAGTCCGTCACCGCCCACCACCTGATCCTCGAAATTGATGCCGATCGCGCCGGCATCGATCAGCTGTTCGACATTGGCGGCAGCACCTAAGGGATCGGCGGAATAGGCGCCCTCGAAATCGACGGAGAGCGGCAGATCGTTGACCGCGGTGATCTGGCGGGTCGTTGCAACCAGCGCCTCCATCGGGATCTTCTCGCCATCGCCATAGCCCTGCGCGGCTGCGACCGACCAGCTTCCGGTCGCCAGCGCCTTGGCGCCCGCCTCGGTCACAGCCTTTGCCGTTCCGGCATCCCATACATTGTAGAGAACGACAGGATTGCCCTTCTGGTGCAGCGCGCCGAACGTCTTTGCCTTCTCAGCCTGATTCATCTTCGCCTCCTCATTTCGTGTGCCGGAAAGCTAGTGCGATCACGTCAGCCGATCAATCGGCCGGCGTGAATGGTCGCATTCCGGATTTCAATCGAAGGCGACGCGTGGCATAAGGCAAGTATGAGCAAGATCGATCGCACGCCCACCCATTCCGACTTCTCGCATGTGACAGAGTGGGTCTTCGACCTCGACAACACACTCTATCCGCATCACGTCAATCTCTTCGCGCAGATCGACAAGAACATGACGGCCTATGTCTCGACGCTGCTGCAGATGGAGCGGGAAGAGGCGCGCAAGCTGCAGAAGCAGTATTATTACGATCACGGCACGACGCTGCAGGGGCTGATGATCCACCACGGCGTCGATCCCAACGACTTCCTCGAGAAGGCGCATGCGATCGACTATTCCAGCCTGACGGCGCAGCCGGAACTGGGGGCTGCGATCAAGGCGCTTCCCGGCCGCAAGTTCATCTTCACCAACGGCAGCGTCAAGCATGCGGAGATGGCGGCCGGCGCGCTTGGGATTCTCGACCACTTCGACGACATCTTCGATATCGTGGCGGCCGAGTTCGTGCCCAAGCCGGCGCAGCAGACCTACGACAAGTTCACCCAGCTGAAGCGCGTCGAGACGCAGAAGGCTGCGATGTTCGAGGACCTGCCGCGTAACCTGATCGCGCCGAAGGCGCTTGGCATGCAGACCGTTCTGCTGGTGCCCAACAATCTCGAGGACACGGTTGTCGAGTGGTGGGAAAAGACCAGCGGCGAGGACGATCACATCGACTTCGTGACCGACGATCTCACTGATTTCCTTGGTAAGATTACGCCCAATATTACCGACTAAATTACGAAAGTTTCATCCAGCTTACCGATGTTTAACTGGGTAATCGGGCTTGCCCGCCCTACCTTTTCGTCTGTGATCCCCAATGAGATTGCACACTGAAAGGAACCCAAATGTCTCGGAACAAGCTGATACTGGCCGCACTCTCCTCCGTCTTGATTGTCGGTGCCGCAGCCGGCACCAGTGTTGCTGCGCCTCACGACAAGAAGCACCATGGCCCCAAGCCGCATCACATGATGATGGGCGGCGGAATGCGCGGGCCGGTGATGAGGGAAGTCGTGTTCGTGCGCATGCTGCAGCAGTTCGACACGAACAAGGACGGCCAGATTTCCAAGGACGAAGCCCAGAAGGGCATGGAAACGATCTTCGCGGCAATCGACACCAACAATGACGGCTCGCTGACACCGGGCGAAATCCGCAAGTATCACGAAGCGCAGATGGCCAAGATGAAGGCACCCGCCGACGACATGGCGGCCGATGACGAAGCCCCGCCATCCCCGCCGCCGGCTGATGCCGACGCTGGCCAGCCCGCACCGCCGCAGGACGAAGCCGGTCGTGGCCCAGGGCGCCACGGCATGCGCGGCCCCGGCATGATCCGCGAACTGATGATCATGCAGCGGATCGACACCGACGAGAACGGCCAGATTTCCAAGCAGGAAGCCGAAGCCGCCTTCGACAAGTTCTTCACGCGGATGGACACCAACAAGGACGGCGTCATCTCGATCGCCGACATGCCTCAGCGTCCATTCCTGTAATAACGGGCCTGTAAGACGGGAACCGACCGACAACCGAGCCCGCCGCGACCATCGCGGCGGGCTTTTTCGTCCGATTGAAATACCCAAGTTGTTGGGTTATTCTTTTGGGATGGTCACGGTCCTACGTCAGCATGGAATGCGCTTCGTGATCTACACGGCGGATCATGAGCCTGCGCATGTTCACGTCATCGGAGACGGGGAAGCGCGCATCGACATCATCGATCTCAAAGTCATAACGCAGGGCGGGATGTCCGACCGCGACGTGCGCCGGGCGATTGCGGTCGTGGAAGAGAACCGTCAACTGCTGCTCGATACCTGGAGGCACTATCATGGTTGAGGTCACCGACGCCGAACTCGCGCAGGCAAAACAGCGCTGGGAAGCGGAGCGCGCCGAGCGGCCGATACCCGCATCGGTTCGCTTCGATGTCGCTTCGGAGCGCGTCATCCTGGATTTCACCAATGGTGCATCGTTCATCTTCCCCGCGCGCGCGTTGCAGGGATTGGAAGAGGCGACAGTGGCGGAGCTTGCGGAAGTCGAGCTGCTTGGAGAGACCGGCCTTCACTGGGAAAGCCTCGATGCCGACTACGCGATTTCAGGTCTGATGAACGGCGTGTTCGGAACCAGGAGTTTCATGGAAGCGCAACGCCGTGGCGGGCAATCCCGCTCGCCCGCGAAGGCGGCCGCAAGCCGGGCGAACGGCGCCAAGGGCGGCCGGCCGAAGAAGGCCGGCGACGCCCCCTGAGAGCACCCTATTCCGGGTGTTCGTAGAATTCCTGGATGATCTTCCAGGCGGCGTCGGCGGTGTCGACGAAGCTGATCAGGTCGACGTCATCGGGCGCGATCGTCCCGAACTCGGCCAAAGCCTCGAAATTGATGATGCTCTTCCAGAATTTTGCGCCGAAGAGGATGAGCGGCATCTTTTCCATGCGGCCGGTCTGGATCAGCGTCAGGCATTCGAAGAACTCGTCCATCGTGCCGAAGCCGCCGGGGAAGACGGCGATTGCCTTGGCGCGGACCATGAAATGCATCTTGCGGATGGCGAAGTAGTGGAAATTGAAGCTGAGCTCCGGCGTGACATAGACATTCGGCGCCTGCTCGTGCGGCAGCACGATGTTGAGGCCGATCGAGGGGGCGCCTTCGTCCGCCGCACCGCGGTTTCCCGCTTCCATCACGCCCGGGCCGCCGCCGGTGACCACGACATATTCGTGGAAATCGAAGCCGGCCGCGTATTTCGAGCACAGGCGGGCGAACTTGCGCGCCTCGTCGTAGTAAACGGATGCCGCTTCGAGATTGGCGCGCTGCGTATCGTTGCGGGCCGCCCAGGCGCTCTGGCCGGGCGCCGGAATGCGGGCGCCGCCGAACATCACGACTGTCGACTTGATGCCGCGCTCGGTGAGCAGCATTTCAGGCTTCATCAGCTCCAGCTGCAGGCGGATCGGCCGCAATTCCTCGCGGCACAGGAAGTCCTCGTCGGCATAGGCAAGGCGATAGGCCGGCGACAGGGTCTGCGGCGTTTTCGGCACGGCTTCGGCGCGCTGCTTGTCGGTCTCGCTTGATTTCAACGGATCCCAGACGCCGTCCTTGCGCCGCAGTCTGCCGTTTTTCGCCTTTGCCATTCCAATGCCTTTCAGTCCTGCCGGCAGTGCAGCCGGTATGTCGTTTTGTAGCAGTGATCGGGAGCTAACCGGTCCCGAAAAATCATTCCATTTTAGCCTTGCATGCGATAGAGCAGATCGCATCCCGCCAATCACAATTCCCGGAGGCCTTGGCCTCCAACGATAAAGATCGAAGTTTAAGGAATTCTCATGAGCGCCACCGACCTCTCCGCCCTCGAAAAGACACTCGAAGCCGCCTTCGACAACCGCGACAGCGTCAACACCTCGACCAAAGGCGAAGTACGCGACGCGGTCGAAACCGCGCTCGAGCTTCTCGACGGCGGCAAGGTGCGCGTTGCCGAGCGCGGCGCCGATGGCGCGTGGAAGGTGAACCAGTGGCTGAAGAAGGCCGTTCTCCTCTCCTTCCGCCTGAACGACATGGAAGTCGTCAAGGGCGGTTCGGGCAACTCGACCTGGTGGGACAAGGTGCCCTCGAAGTTCGAGAACTGGGGTGAGAACGAGTATCGCTCCGCCGGCTTCCGCGCCGTGCCGAACTGTGTCGTGCGCCGCTCGGCCCATATCGGCAAGAACGTCGTGCTGATGCCGTCCTTCGTCAACCTCGGCGCCTTCGTCGACGAGGGCACGATGGTCGATACCTGGGCCACCGTCGGCTCCTGCGCGCAGATCGGCAAGCACGTGCATCTCTCGGGCGGCGTCGGCATCGGTGGCGTGCTGGAACCGATGCAGGCCGGCCCGACCATCATCGAAGACAATTGCTTCATCGGCGCCCGCTCGGAAGTCGTCGAAGGCTGCATCATCCGCGAGGGCTCGGTTCTCGGCATGGGCGTCTACATCGGCAAGTCGACCAAGATCGTCAACCGCGCCACCGGCGAAGTCTTCTACGGCGAAGTACCGCCCTACTCCGTCGTCGTCGCCGGCTCCATGCCATCGGGCAACGCCACCATGCCGAACGGCCTTGCCGCACCGCACCTCTACTGCGCCGTGATCGTCAAGACCGTCGATGAAAAGACCCGCTCGAAGACCGGCATCAACGAACTGCTGCGCGACTAATTCAGCTTCTATCCGGTGCCGCGCGTGACAAAACTTATGCGCGGCATCGCACCCTGGCTTGCCCGATATCAGGCTGCCGTAAGCGAACGGCGCATTTCGTCTGATGCAACTCTCCCTTGCCTTTTCTTTGCCATTACCGCCGGATAGTTCCACTGTCATGACCGCTACCGATCCCGTTGCCAATCTCCAGACCCTGATCCGCTGCCCATCCGTTACGCCCGCCGAGGGTGGCGCGCTTTCGGCGCTGGAGGCGATGCTGTCGCCGCTCGGCTTCAAGGTGGACAAGGTGAAGGCGATCGAGCCCGGCACGCCCGATATCGAGAACCTCTACGCCCGGCTCGGCAACGACGGCCCGCACCTGATGTTTGCAGGCCATACCGATGTCGTGCCTGTCGGCGACGAAGGCGCGTGGACGCATCCGCCCTTTGCCGCAGAGATCGCGGGCGGCGAGCTGTTCGGTCGTGGTGCTGTCGACATGAAGGGCGGCGTCGCCTGCTTCGTGGCCGCCATCGCCCGCCATATCGAAAAGCATGGAGCGCCTAAGGGCTCCGTCTCGTTCCTGATCACCGGCGACGAGGAAGGCCCTGCCGTCAACGGCACGATCAAGCTGCTGCAGTGGGCCGCCGAGCGCGGCGAACGCTGGGACGCCTGCCTTGTCGGCGAACCGACGAACCCGAACACGCTGGGCGAGATGATCAAGATCGGCCGCCGCGGCTCGCTGTCGGGCAAGATCTCCGCTCATGGCGTGCAGGGCCATGCCGCCTATCCGCATCTGGCCGATAACGCCGTGCGCGGCATCCTGCAGCTGACGCAGGCGCTCATGCATCCGCCCTTCGATGCCGGCACCGAGAACTTCCAGCCCTCCAATCTCGAAGTGACGACCGTCGATGTCGGCAACCCGGCGACCAATGTCGTGCCGGCGAAGGCGACGGCGAGCTTCAACATTCGCTTCAACGACACCTGGACGGCGGAGACGCTGCAGCAGGAGATCATCCGCCGCCTCGACGCCGCCGCCAGCGAAGGCGTGCTCAGGCCCGGCCGCGCGCCGTTCAAGTACGATATCGTCTGGGCGGAGCGCCCGAGCCACGTCTTCCTCACCCGCAACAACGCGCTGATCGCCTCGCTGTCCTCGGCCATCGAAAGCGTGACCGGCCAGTCACCCAAGCTGTCGACCACGGGTGGCACCTCGGACGCGCGCTTCATCAAGGATTACTGCCCCGTCGTCGAGTTCGGTCTAGTCGGGCAGACCATGCACATGGTCGACGAACGCGTCGCGGTCGAAGACCTCGAGCGGCTGACGGTCGTCTATGAAACCTTTATCGCGCGCTGGTTCGAGAATGCCGGGGTTTAGGGAGGTCCAGTATTACCTGGCCGGCCTCTGGTTGCTGATCCGAATGGATCCGGCCGGCTTCCGGTTTCTCGACATGTCGGATCGCGGCGTCAACCGCTCCTTCTGGGCCTTCGTCTGGTGCCTGCCGCCCATGGGGATTTCCTGGCTCTGGTGGCGCGAATCCTTCCTGCGCACGATGCCGCCGCACACCGATGTCGGCCTGGTCTTTTATGTTCGCTTAGGCCTGGTGGAGGCGGCTAACTGGTTCGTGCCGCTGGTGCTGGCGGGGCTGCTGCTGCTTGCCATGAAGAAGGGCGAGCGCTTCTCGGCCGTCGTCGTCAGCGTCAACTGGCTGGGCGTGCCGCTCTCCTATATCAACGGCCTGCTGCTGGCGCTGGTGTTCTTCCTGCCTGGCACGATCGGCATCGTCTCGCTGCTGCTACTTGCCTTCATGCTGGCCCAGGTCTTCGCCATTGCGCGGATCTTGCGAATGATCTTCAACGGCAACGGGCTCCTGATCGGCGCGATGACGCTGGTGCTCTTCGTGCCGGCGCTGATGCTGTCGGAGTTCATGCAGCGGTTTTTGGGCATCTATCCGGTTTAGACCGCGTGCTTGAGCCGGTGCTCGAGCATGTAGCGCGTCGCGAAGGCGATGTGGCGCGGGATCGGCTTATCCTTGCGGTAGTCCGCGACCAGCCGTCTCGAAATCTGCAACGCCGCCGCCATGCCATCCAGGCTGTTGCCGAGCTCATCCATCGCCGCCCTGAAGTCCGCATTCGAGAACTCGATCGGCGGAAGGCTGGCGAGCCAGACAGCGGAAAACTCCAAGTCTTCGCCCGGCCATTCGATGCCATCGCCATGCTCATTGACGGCCACGCGGCTGAAAAGCGCATCGTCGGCACGCAGCGGAATATAGATGCGTCGGCTCTGCAAGGCGGGAGCGAGATCGAGAACGACCGTTTCTCCCGATGTCCAGTCTATCCTGATGTTGCGCGCATCGAGCGGCTCGACCGCCGCGATCCTCGGGAGCGGTTCACCGACAACAATGATGTCATCGCGCGTTGAGACGTTGCCACTCATGTTCCAGACGCTCCCTGTTTTCCGACGCCCATGCCACGGCGAGTTCATAGCTGCGACGATCGATAGAGCCGCGCAGCACAGCGAAATCGGAGATCCCGACCAGCGCCTCGTGATCCGGCGTCAACACGTGGAAATGCGGCGGATTGTGATCATCCGCGAACATCCGCACCTTGATGTTGCCGATCGTCACGAGGGTCGGCATCGCTGTCCTGTTGCGATCTCTGTTGTTGATCGCAACAATAGTGCAACAGGCGCACCATTTCAAGCTGCCCGCGTGACCTATCGGCTGCCGACGACCTCGCCGTCTTCCTTGGTGAAGACGGCGATCGGGTTTTCCAATATCTCCAACACGATTTCCGACGGGCGGCAGAGGCGGGTGCCTTTGGTGGTCTGGACGATGGGGCGGTTGATGAGGATCGGATGGGCGAGCATGGCGTCGAGGAGGTGCTCGTCGCTGAGATCAGGATCGGCAAGGCCGAGCTCGTGGTAGGGCGTGCCCTTCTCTCGTAGCAGCGCGCGGAGGGGGATTCCCATTTCGGCGATCAGCGCGACCAACGTCTCGCGGCTCGGCGGGGTCTTCAGATATTCGATGACGACGGGTTCCTCGTCCGACTGGCGGATCATCGCCAGCGTGTTGCGGGAGGTGCCGCAGGCAGGGTTATGATAGATCGTCGTCGACATCGGCTGTTTCCGTTTCTTTGCGGCGGTCGACGATCACGTCGGGATAATCGACCTGCATGAAATAAAGACCGTCGGGCGGGGCGACGGGACCGCAGGCCTTGCGATCTCTCGCCTCCAGCGCCGCGCGGACATCATCAGGCGTCCAGCGCCCTTCGCCCGCCAGCTTCAGCGTGCCGGCGAAGGAGCGGATCTGGTTGTGCAGGAAGCTCTGGGCGGTGGCGCGGATTTCGATGAGATCGCCTGATCGCGTCACATCCAGACGATCAAGCGTGCGGATCGGGCTGTTCGCCTGGCAATTGGCGGAGCGGAAGGTGGTGAAATCGTGCTTGCCGACCAGCGTCTGGGCGGCGGCGTGCATGACCTCGTGATCGAGCGTCTTCGCCACGAACCACGCCTTGCCGGCCTCCAGCGCCAGCGGCGCGCGGCGGCTGATGATGCGGTAGAGATAGTGCCGGCGTAGCGCCGAGAAACGCGCATCGAAGAACTCGCTGGCGCTCTCGACATCGAGGATCGCGACGCGTTCGCCTGATAGCCTCAGATGCGCATTCAGCGCGTTCTGCAGCTTGAAGGGTGACCACTCCTTCGAGAGATCGGCATGGACGACCTGGCCCATGGCATGCACGCCGGAATCGGTGCGGCCGGCACCGCGGATGGAGACGACCTCGCCGCTCGCCGACAGGATGGCTTTCTCGATCGCGCCCTGCACCGAGGGACCATTGTCCTGCCGCTGCCAGCCGACATATTGCGAGCCGTCATATTCGACGATCATGCGGTAGCGAAACATCAAGCGAGCCTCGTGCCCTTGGCAAGCGGCGTGCCGCGCAGGAAGTCGGCTGCGGCCAACGGCTTGCCGCCGGCCTTCTGCAGCTTCGTCAACCTCACGGCGCCGGTGCCGCAGGCAACGACGAGATCATCGCTCAACAGCTCGCCCGCTGCACCCGATCCCTCGGCGCGCTCGGAGCCCAGCACCTTGACGCGCTCGGGCTTGCCAGAGATTTCAAGCTCGAACCAGGCGCCCGGGAACGGCGCCAGGCCGCGAATGTGGTTGTGGACGTCGGCGGCGTCGCGCGAGAAATCGATCCGCGTCTCGGCCTTGTCGATCTTCGATGCGTAAAGCACGCCATCCTCGTCCTCGGGCTGCGGCGTCAGTGGCAGGTCGCCCATCTCTAGCTTGACCATGGCCTCGGCCATCGCCTTGGCGCCAGCAAACATCAGCCTGTCGTGCAGTTCGCCGGCCGTCATGTTTTCGCCGATCGCGACTTCGCTGGTGATGGCCACCGCGCCGGTATCGAGGCCCTTGTCCATCTTCATCACCATCATTCCGGTCTTCTCGTCTCCGGCCATGATCGCGCGCTGGATGGGCGCGGCACCGCGCCAGCGTGGCAGCAGCGAGGCGTGGCCGTTATAGCAGCCATATCGCGTGCCGTTGAGGATCGCTTCGGGAAGCAGCAGCCCATAGGCGACGACAACGGCGACATCGGCCTTATGGGCGGCGAAGCGTTCGCGCTCTTCTGGGTCCTTGAAATTGACAGGCGTGAAGACGGGCAGCCCCAGGAGCTCCGCTGCCTGATGGACCGGCGACTTCTGCAGATCCAGCCCGCGACGCCCGCCGGGACGCGGCGGCTGGGTGTAGACCGCCTGGATCGTGTGGCCGGCGTCGACCAACGCGCGCAGCGTCGGAACGGAGAAGTCGGGCGTACCCATGAAGATGATGCGAAGAGACATTCTATGCCGCCAATTCCTGGCTCGGGGCCAATCTTGAAGATCAGCCGCCTTCAAACGGGTTTACGAGCTTGAGATCAAGCCCTTCGAAGTCTTTTGTGTTGCGCGTCGCAAGCGTGGCGCCGTGGATGAGGCAGATCGCGGCGATCATGGCGTCCTGCACGGAGATCGGCCGGCCGATGGATTCGCGACGGGCGAGGAGCTTGCCTGTTTCGATAGCCGTAGAGCGGTCGCATGAAAGTATGCGATCGCTATAGGCGACCAGCAGCCTGTCGAGGGAGTCATAGTAGCGGCGGGATTTGTCACGAAGCCAAACGCGCTCGGCTCCGTATGATTGTTCCATCAGCACCGTATCACAGAGGTAGAGCTGATCTTCGGCCTGAGCGGCAGCCCACGCGAGCACGCGTGGATCGCACCCCGGCTTTATAACTTCCGAAATCACGTTGGTGTCGAGAACGATCAATCGAAGCCCTCGAGCGGCCGGCCAAAATCCTTCTTCCGCTCTGCCTCAATGTCATCCATGATCTTCGCAAAGTCTTCCCGCTCGTCGTCGGTTAGCGGCGAAAATATCTCGCGAAATACATCTAGAGCCGACCGCGTCGGCGTATCGGCGCCCGAGACATCGATTATGGCCTTCTGCAAGAGGTTCTTCGCCTCATCGGAAAGGCTATTCCCGTTCTTCTCGGCGCGCGCGGAAATATCGCGCTTCAACGCGTCCGAAATATTGCGGATCAGAAGATCACCCATATCGGCACCTCCTATTTGATATCACTGATATCATAGAAGGGCCGGCGCTGTTTTCAAGTAATCGCTCAGAGCGCCTTGGTGGTCTTGGCGGCCTTGGTGAACTTCTTGATGACCATCTCGCGCTTCAGGCGGGAAATGTGGTCAATGAAGAGGACGCCGTTCAGGTGGTCGATCTCGTGCTGCAGGCAGGTGGCGAGCAGGCTGTCTGCTTCCATCGTCTGCTCCTTGCCGTCGCGGTCGAGATACTTGACGCCGACGGTGGCCGGGCGTTCGACCTCGGCATAGTAATCCGGGATCGACAGGCAGCCCTCTTCATAGACCGAGCGCTCGTCGGAGGACGAGACGATTTCGGGATTGATGAAGACGAGCGGCTGCTTTTCCTCGCCCTCGCGCGCAACGTCGATGACGAGCATGCGGCGGGCAACGCCGATCTGGATGGCGGCCAGCCCGATGCCAGGGGCATCGTACATGGTCTCCAGCATGTCGTCGGCGAGACGCTGCAGATCGCTGTCGACGCGCTCGATCGGCTTGGAAACCTGACGGAGCAGCGGATCGGGAAGAATGATGAGTGGCTTGATGGTCATGGCGTTCCCCATAACCCATCTTTTTGCGGGATGGAATTATCCGATAGCCGGAGGCGGCGCTTTTTTACGCCGCCTTCGCAATTTCGACGCTTTTGCCTCAGGCGGCGCGGCGCGCGGCCTGATAGCCGGAGTGGCTGGCGCTGTCGGTGCGGAACCGTTCGAGCAGGCCGACCAGGCCTTCCACCTCGTTGCGGAGGCGCCGGGTTTCCGACGAGGTGCGCTCCACCATGCCCGAATTCTGCTGGGTGATGGTGTCCATGTTGCGGATGGCGACGCTGACCTCGTTGACGCCGGTCGCCTGATCGCGTGCGGCGGCGGCGATATCGGCAACGAAGCTGCTGATGTTGTCGATGCGATTGATCATGTCGCTCAGCGACTCGCCGGTGCTGCTGACGATATCGACGCCCTGGTTGACCTGCGCGGAGCTCTCGGAGATCAGCTTCTTGATCTCCTTGGCGGCATCGGCCGAGCGCTGTGCCAGCTGACGGACTTCCTGGGCGACGACGGCAAAGCCCTTACCGGCTTCGCCCGCGCGCGCTGCTTCAACGCCCGCATTCAGCGCGAGAAGGTTGGTCTGGAAGGCGATATCGTCGATAACGCCGATGATCTTGGTGATCTCGCTCGACGATCTTTCAATGCCGGCCATGGCGGAGACGGCGCTGGTGACCAGTTCGCCGGAGTTCTTCGCCTTCTGCTGCGTTTCGCGCACGGCCGCCGACGCCTTTTCGGCGTTGGATGCCGTCTGGCCGACGCTGACGGAGAGCTGCTGCAGGGCAGCCGAGCTTTCCTCGACGCCGGCTGCCTGCTGGGCGGTGCGCAACGCCAGATCGTCCGAGCCCTTGGCGATCACATCGGTGCCGCGCAGGATTTCGCCTGATGTGGCGCGAACCGATGCGAAGGAGGCGCGAAGGGCGGCCACTGCGCGGTTGTAGTCGTCACCCATATCCTTGAAGTTGCCCGGCAGATCAGCCGGCAAGGTAGCTTCGAGGTCGCCGCGCGACAGCGCTTCGAGACCGCGACGGAGATGGCTCAGCGCCATGGCCTGATCGGCTTCTGCCTTTTGGCGTTCCTCTTCGAGCTTCAGCCGCTTTTCTTCCAGCGCTTCCAGATAGACCGAGATCGAATAATCCATATCCAGCATCGCGGCCTTGACGACGGCGGTGAGCTTTTCGGCGAGCAGTTTGCCCTGGCCGCGACCGAAGCGCGACGGCCATTCCTTGGCCATCAGCCCCTTGATCAGATCGCTCATAAGAAGCGCGTAGCCGCCGATGTACCAGCGCGGCTCGAGGCCGATGCGCGCATGGGTCTTGCCGACCGCGACGACGCCCTTGACGTAGGCCTCGTCGAAATTGCCACCGGCGAGATTGGCCCAATGCGCCTCCTGCCGGGTCTTGGCACTATTCATATGCGACTTGTCGGAGAAGAAGCTCGCGACCGAGGGCGTGCGCGCCAGCTTCCCGTAGAATCGTTCGAGCGCGCCGCTCAGCAGCTCCGAAATCGCCGGACGCATCTGGCGCAGCGATTGCCGCGCGTTGTCGTCCAGTTCGATGAAATCGAGGCGTTGCTTGAGACCGTTTTCAGGCTGCTGGCTGCTCATAATATATTTCTGCTTTTGCATTTGATGAAGGGCAATTTTCGCGCAGCTTTTGCCGAATATAGTTTCGCAAGTGTTAAATTATGCGGTTATTTCTTAGCTGGTGCTCGAATGCCGCAGCACGCGCCGCCCGTAAGACCATTTACGATGTTCACGTTTTGATCTGGAAAAGCTGCACGACTTTGCTATGGTGCCGAGATGACAACCAGCACCGAGTCGTTTTCCGCCACCCTTTCCGGTCTCAGCCCCATGTCGCTTGCCCTTGCCGGCGCGGCACTGGCCATCGTGATCGTCCTGATGCTTGCCTTGCTGGTTCGTGGCGGCCAGGCTCGGCGCGAGCAGGCCGAGGAGGCGCTGGAGCGAGCCGCCGAGGCGGATGCGCGGATGATGGAACTGTTGCGGATCCAATCGGAAATGCAGGGCCGGATGGCGGCGATGGCCGAGGTGTTCGGCTCTCGGCAATCGGAACTCAACCAGGCAATCAGCCAGCGCCTCGATGGCATGTCGCAGCGGGTCAGCACCACCATCACGGAGCAGACCAAGTCGACGCATGAGAACCTGAGGAGACTGCAGGAGCGGCTGGCGGTCATCGATGCGGCGCAGAACAATATCCAGACGCTCGCCAAGGACGTCGTCGGGCTGCAGGCGATCCTGTCCAACAAGCAGACGCGCGGCGCCTTTGGCCAATCGCGGATGGAGACGATCGTTGCCGATGGCCTGCCGATCGGCGCCTATGCCTTCCAGCAGACGCTGAGCAACGGCTCACGCCCGGACTGCACGATCCGGATGCCCAATGGCGCGCCGCCGCTTGTCATCGACGCCAAGTTTCCGCTGGAAGGATGGAATGCCATTCGCGAGGCGAGCGGGCCGGATCTTGCCAAGGCCGCGTCGCAGCAGTTACGGCGCGATATGGAGATCCATATCCGCGATATCGCGGAGAAGTATCTGATCCAGGGCGAAACGCAGGACACCGCATTCCTCTTCGTGCCGTCGGAATCGATCTTCGCGGAAATTCACGAGAATTTCGAAGCGATCGTGCAGAAGGCGCATCGGGCCCGCGTGGTGATCGTCTCGCCGTCGCTGCTGATGCTGTCGATCCAGGTCATCCAGGCGGTGCTGAAGGATCAGCGGATGCAGGCGCAGGCGCATGTCATCCAGGGCGAAGTCGCCAATCTGATGGATGATCTCGGCCGTCTCGACGACCGCGTGCGCAAGCTGCAGGGGCATTTCGCCATGGCGCAGAAGGATGTCGACATGATCGTCACCTCGGCCGACAAGCTGACCAAGCGCGGCGCCAAGATCGAGGCGCTGGAATTCGAGGGAGCGGATGCAGGCCGCGTTGCGGATGAAAGTGCACCGGCGTCGAAATCCGTGGAGAGCAGAACGGGGCTTCTCAAGCTAAGGGTGGTTGACGACGAGTGAGGCCTTCGGCAGTGTCGCGCCCGACAAAAGCACTGGGAAGGACACCTCGCATGATCACCGTTTTCGGCTCCATCAACATGGACCTCATCGCCACGACGCAACGGCTTCCGAAGCCGGGCGAGACGGTGGCCGGCAACGGCTTTTCGACGGCCGCCGGCGGCAAGGGCGCCAACCAGGCGCTGGCCGCGCGTCGCGCCGGCCGCAGCGTGACCATGGCGGGTGCCGTCGGCCATGATGGCTTTTCGGACGAGGCGCTCGCGCTGCTGAAGGACGCCGGCACGGATCTCCAGTCCGTCAAGCGCGCCGACCAGCCGACCGGAACCGCGATCATCCTCGTGGGCGGAGACGGCGAGAACATGATCGCCGTCGTGCCGGGCGCCAACGGCACGGTCACCGCGCAGGATGCCGATCGGGCCGTCGGCGCGATGAGCAAGGGCGACACGCTGATGCTGCAGCTGGAAATCCCGGTTCCATCAGTCGAGCAGGCTCTGGCTGCCGCGCGCGCCAAGGGCGTGACCACCATTCTCAATCTCGCGCCGCTGATCGACGATGCCGCGCGCCTCGGGCGCCTTGCCGATATCGTCATCGCCAACGAGACCGAATTCGAGCTCCTGGCCGGGCAGGAAAACATGAGCGCTGAGGATCGCGAAGCCGCGCTGAAGCGCCTCAACGCCGAGACGGGTCAGACGCTGATCGTGACGCTTGGCGGCGATGGCGTGGTCGCGATCCGCGATGGCGTGATATCGCGGGCAAAGGGCTTGAAGATCGAGCCCGTGGATACGGTCGGCGCGGGTGACACCTTCTGTGGTTATTTCGCTGCCAGCCTCGACGAAGGGATCGATTTCGAGCCGGCGTTGCGCCGCGCGGCCGTTGCCGGCTCGCTCGCATGCCTCAAGGCCGGTGCCCAGCCATCCATTCCCTCGCGCGAAGACGTCGCAAACAAACTATAGGCGTTATCCGCCGACGACATCGGCGATGCGTTTGCTTGCGATTGGTCGAATTATCATCGCATTTCACTCAAATTTAATAGGTTTCCGGCGATCTTCCGCGTGATCGCCGGCTTCTTCTCAAAGGGGATGCGGCATTCGCCACGGCGGCTCCATGATGAAGCCCGCCCTCGCTTCTTGTGCCGGCGGATGCTTCGCCTGGCCCATCCTTGATCCCCCCGAGGAATGCATGTTCATCTTTCGCATGAAATCGCTTGCGGCCAAACTCATTGTGATCACCGGCAGCGCGATCGCACTGGTTCTCCTGATCTCCAATTTCTTCCTCATCGGCGAAACCCGTGATCGCGTGGAAACGCTGACCATGGATCAGGCCAATCTCGAGGCGAAGTCAATCGCCAACGAGGTCGCTTCCTCGGTCGGCGAACTTGCGGGCGCGGCGCGCTCCATGGCCGGCGTCATCGGCCGCGGCCACGAAGGCAAGTATCTCGATCGCAAGGCGATCGTCGATATGCTGAAGGCCAATGTCGAGCGCAACCAGTTCGCCTTCGGCAGCTGGTTCGGCGAAGAGCCGAACGCCTTCGACGGCCAGTCGCCGTCGCTTGCCGGCCGCACGGACCTGGGCTCGGACAAGACCGGCGCCTTCAACGCCTATTGGACCAAGAAGAAGGACGGCGGCTTCACGTTCTCGGTATTCGGATCGGACTACAAGGCCGAATGGTACAGCCTTGCCGCCGCCAGCAAGAAGGGCGCGATCTCCTCGCCCTACGCTGAAAGCACCACTGGCGAAAACACCGCGATGACCTCGATTGCCTATCCCGTCATGTCGGGTGGCAAGATGATCGGCGTCAGCGGCGTCGACATTTCGCTGAAGTCGCTCGCCGACAAGCTCGGCGGCCTGCATCCTTTCGGCACCGGCCGCGTGACCCTGCTCTCGCAGGGCGGCAACTGGATCGTCGCGCCGTCCAAGGATCTGGCGATGAAGCCCTACGAGGGTGAAGGTGCCGATGCGGTCAAGGCTGGTCTTTCAACGCTTGCGCCTGCCGTCGTCAAGAACCTCTCGATCGATGGCGGCGAGCAGTTCGACCGCGTTGTCTATCCCTTTGCGCTCCCCGACGTGAACACCAACTGGGTGATCCTCGTCGACGTGCCGCACAGCGCGATCAACGCGCCGGTGCAGGACCAGACCTTCATGATGATCGTGGCAGGCATCGTCGTTCTGGCGGCCGTCATGCTGGCGCTCTACTTCGCCGTCCGCGCCTTCGTGCAGAAGCCGCTCGGCGGCCTCGTCGCCAGCGTCAAGATGCTGAGCGAAGGCCGCTACGAGCAGCCGGTCGTCGGCCAGGATCGTTCGGATGAAACCGGCTCGGTCGCCAAGGCGCTCGAAGGCTTCCGCCATGCGCTCGCCGACAGCCGCCGTCTCGAAGCCGAAGCCAAGAGCCAGCGCCAGGAAGCGGAAGACGAGCGCGGTCGTTCGGAAAGCGAACGTCAGCAGTCGGTTTCGCTGCAGCGTCACATCGTGTCCATCGTCGGCGCCGGTCTGTCCGAGCTGTCGCAGGGCAATCTCAGCCACCGCATCACCGACGAATTCCCGGGCGAATACGGCAAGCTGAAGCAGGACTTCAACGCGGCGCTGGCCGCCCTTGAAGAGACCATCACGACGATGAACCTCAGCGTCGTCAACATCGGCTCCGGCACCAGCGAGATCAGCGGCAGCGCCTCGGACCTCGCCAAGCGCACGGAACAGCAGGCGGCAAGCCTGGAAGAGACGGCTGCGGCCCTGAACGAGCTGACGGCACAGGTCAACTCCAGCGCCGACAATGCCCGCACCGCCGCCGACAACGTCAACCACGCCTGCGAGGATGCCGAGAAGTCGGGCGATGTCGTGCGCAAGGCGATCGCCTCGATGCACGGGATCGAGCAGTCCTCCACCGAGGTGTCGCGCATCATCGGCGTCATCGACGAGATCGCGTTCCAGACCAACCTGCTGGCGCTCAACGCGGGTGTCGAAGCCGCGCGTGCCGGTGAAGCCGGCAAGGGCTTTGCGGTCGTAGCCCAGGAAGTTCGCGAGCTGGCCCAGCGTTCGGCGAACGCCGCCAAGGAGATCAAGACGCTCATCAACACCTCGGCCGTCCAGGTCAAGGAAGGCGTCGATCTCGTCGGCCGCGCCGGCGATACGCTGCACAACATCTCCGAGCAGGTGATGCGCATCAATGGTCTGATCCGCGAGATCTCGGCATCGGCCAGCGAGCAGGCGATCGGCTTGAAGGAAGTCAGCCAGGCGATGAACCAGATGGACCAGGTGACGCAGCAGAACGCCGCCATGGTCGAAGAAACCACCGCGGCCAGCGTCACGCTGAACGAAGAGGCACAGACGCTGCAGCATCTCGTCGCCCGCTTCCGCGTCAGCAACGCCAACCATGGCGCATCGCTGCGCTCGACCGCCCAGCAGATGCGGGCACCGGCAGCGGCACCGAGCTATCGCCCGTCGTCGCAGCCGAGCTACCGCCAGGCAGCCGCCCCTGCCCCGCGCCGCGCTGTCGCGCAATCGCATGGATCGGCAGCTGTCGCGCAGGACAATTGGGAAGAGTTCTGAGCCGATCGGCTAAGCCAAAACAAAAAGAGGCGCCGGAGCAATCCGGCGCCTCTTTTCATTTGAATTGGAGATGATCAAGCCGCGTTTGAGGTCTGCTCTTCGTTGAGGAAGGCATAGATCGCCGAGGCGCTGTCGGTGGCGCGCAGCTTGGCCACGAGATCGTGGTCGCGCAGGACGCGGGCAATGCGCGACAGGGCCTTCAGGTGATCGGCGCCGGCGCCCTCGGGCGCCAGGAGCAGGAAGACGAGATCGACCGGCTGATCGTCCAGCGCTTCGAAATCGACCGGCTGGTCGAGACGCGCGAAGATGCCGACGATGGAATTGACGCTTGCCAGCTTGCCGTGCGGAATGGCGATGCCATTGCCGACTCCGGTGGAACCAAGCCGCTCGCGCTGCAGGACAACGTCAAAAATCTCGCGCTCGGACAGCCCGGTGACTTTCGACGCCTTGGCCGACAATTCCTGCAGGAGCTGTTTCTTGGAGTTGACCCTGAGAGCGGGAATGATCGCATTCTGCTGCAGCAAATCTGCCAAAGCCATTTCTTTTTCCTTTTGTGCCAAGCCGGGGGAGCGGCAGATGCCCGCCGCTCCGCTCCGTTTTCTCAGCTTTTGATGTTGGCTGCGTCTATCCAGCCAATGTTGCCGTCGTGCCGACGGTAAACGATGTTCAACTGTTCGTTACCCGGGCTGCGGAAGAGCAGCAGGGGCTCGTCCGTCATATCGAGCGCCATCACGGCGGTCGCGACGGACATGGTCTTCATCTGCTTGGTGCTTTCGGCAACGATCGCTGGTGCGAAATCATCGGCGATCTCGTCGTCATGATCCGGCATGCCATCCATGACGGTGTAGGCGACTTCTGCAAAACCATTCAGATGATTTCCGGCATGGTGATCCTTGAGCTTGCGCTTGTAACGGCGAAGTCGCTTCTCGATACGCTCGGAAGCGGCGTCGAATGCCAACTGCGGATCCATTGCCTCGCCGGCCGCGTGCAAAATCACGCCACTGTCGAGATGAACCTTGCAATCGGCGGCGAAACGGGCGTTGGCCTTTTGTACGATCACTTGACCAGAATACCCTCCGTCGAAGTATTTCGTGACGGCCACGGCAATTTGGTCCTCTATCCGCTGACGGAACGAGTCACCAATTTCCATATGTTTACCGGATACACGCACACTCATGGAGTTTCCCTTCTTATGTGGTTTGCGAGTACCAGTTTACGCCAAGCCTGACTCTCATCCAAGCACTTCGCGCAATCTCAAGCAAGATCGGCCGAAGTTCTCGGCAGTGGGCGCCCTTAGGATTGATGGGGATAACCTCAGACACCATTCACAGCGTCAATTTGGCGCGGCTTCTAGCCAGAAGTTACCAAAAAGTCAACACACGCCCTGTTTTCTCGCGGGGGCGGGACGCGTCGGCCGCAACAGACCGAACTCCTCAGAAGCCCGCGACCTTCGCGAGCGCTCGCTTTTCCCGCCGGCGCTGGACGGAAGAAGCGATATTCATGGCTTCACGATACTTCGCGACCGTCCTGCGGGCAAGCTCCACCCCACTCCCCTTTAGGATGTCAACGATATCATCATCTGAGAGTACGGCGTCGGGGCTTTCCTGCGCTATAAGTGCGCGGATCTTGTGACGGACGGCTTCCGCCGAATGGCTGTCGCCGCCTTCGACCGCGCTGATCGACACCGTGAAGAAGTATTTGAGCTCGAACAGGCCGCGCGGCGTCAGCATGTACTTGTTCGACGTGACGCGGCTGACGGTCGATTCATGCATCTTGATCGCGTCCGCCACGGTCTTCAGATTGAGCGGGCGCAGATGATCGACACCGTGGAGCAGGAAGGCATCCTGCTGGCGGACGATTTCGGTCGCCACCTTCATGATCGTCTTGGCGCGTTGATCGAGGCTGCGCGTCAGCCAGTTGGCGGTCTGCAGGCACTCCGACAGGAAGGCGTGATCATCGCCGGTCTTGTTGACCTTGGCGAAATAGGCCTGGTTCACGAGCACGCGCGGCAGCGTGTCCGGGTTGAGTTCCACCAGCCAGCTGCCGTCGGCGCTGGGACGAACCACGACGTCGGGCATGATCGCCTCCGACACCGCGGTCTCGAAGCCGCTGCCCGGCTTGGGGTTCAGCTGGCGGATCTCGCTCAGCATGTCGAGCAGATCCTCTTCATCGACACCGCAAAGCCGCTTCAGCGTCGCGAAGTCGCGACGGGCCAGCAATTCGAGATTGCCGACGAAAGCCTGCATGGCCGGATCGAGGCGATCCTTCTGCCGAAGCTGGATCGCCAGGCATTCCGACAGGTTGCGGGCGAAGACACCGGGCGGATCGAGCGTCTGTAGCGCGGCCAGAACCCGCTCGACATCCGCAGCGCCGGCACCCAGCCGCTCGGCCGCTTCGGTGAGATCGGCGTGGAGGTAGCCTGCCTCGTCGAGCTGGTCGGCGAGATACTGGCCGATCAACTGGTCGGCCATATCGGGAAGGACGAAAGGCATCTGCTGGGCGAGATGATCGCGCAGCGAGACCTGGCCGGCGACGAAATCGTCGAGGTCATAGCCATCGGCACCACCCTCGCCGCCACCCGGCATCGATTTCCACTGGCTGATCAGTTCGGGCGCGTCGGCGCGCTGCGGCACGCCGTCATCAGGGAAGACGTTGGCATAGTTGGCGTCGAGCTCGTCGCTCATTCTTGTGGCGCCGGCGCCATCTGCGCGGTCGGACCAATCGCCGGACATCACTTCCGAGCGGCTGTCGTAATCTTCGTCGAAGCTTTGTTCTTCGGCCTGGCGGGAATGGCCGTCGTCGTCATCGCCGGCGCGATCACTGCCTGTTTCGGCGTCATTTGACGGAAACTCGAGCAGCGGGTTCTTTTCGACTTCCTGGGCGATGAACTGATTGAGCTCGAAATGCGTCATCTGAAGCAGCTGGATGGACTGCATCAGCTGTGGTGTCATCACCAGCGATTGGCTTTGGCGCAGGTATAAATTGGCCGAAAGTGCCATGATGGACGCAAAACTCCCGCTCGGTTCCTCCGGGAAACAGTGTCCTATAACGGGGCTAAGGCCACTGATATCCAAGTTGGCCCAAAAATTGCTTTTTTATTCTATTTGGTCAAGCGGAACTATGCGGGAAGGTGAATTTCCGCTGCGGGAGCCCCATGATCAAAGGGACTCGTGATCAAAAAAAGATGAGCGATCAGAGGCTGAAGTTGTCGCCGAGATAAAGCCTGCGGACTTCGGCATTGTTAACAATGTCGTTTGCCCGGCCATGCGTCAACACTTCGCCCGCATGAATGATATAGGCGCGGTCGATCAGCCCGAGCGTCTCGCGCACATTGTGGTCGGTGATCAAGACACCGATGCCGCGCGCCGTCAGGTGATGGACGAGGTTCTGGATATCGGAGACCGAGATCGGATCGACGCCCGCAAAAGGTTCATCGAGCAGCATGAAGGTCGGGTCGGTCGCCAGTGCGCGGGCGATTTCCAGGCGGCGGCGCTCACCGCCGGACAGGGAGACCGCCGCACTCTTGCGCAGCTTGCGAATATGAAATTCGTCGAGCAGCTCGTCGAGCTTCTTTTCGCGCGCGGCCTTGTCCTTCACATGCACTTCGAGAACGGCGCGGATATTCTCCTCGACCGTCAGCCCGCGAAAGATCGAGGCTTCCTGCGGCAGATAGCCCACGCCGAGGCGCGAGCGGCGATACATCGGCATCGACGTGACGTCATTGCCGTCGATCTCGATCGTGCCTTCATCGACAGGGACGAGGCCCGTGATCATGTAGAAACAGGTCGTCTTGCCGGCGCCGTTCGGGCCGAGCAGGCCGACGGCCTCGCCACGACGCACGACCAGCGACACGCCGTTCACGACGCGCCGGGTGCTGTACGTCTTCGTCAGACCGCGCGCGATCAGGGTGCCCTGATAGCGGCTCTTGTCAACGGCGCCATCTGCGGCGGCCTGTTGCCCGGTCTTGCCGAACATATTCGATAGCGAGAATAATTTCACGTGGCAGCCGGGGTCAGTTCTTTTTCTGGGATTGAGGATCGAGCTGGATCTGGACGCGCCCCCCGCAGCTGTCCAACTGTGCCTGACCCGTTTCCATGTGCACCGTCAGCTGGCAGCCGGTGAAGACATTGCCGCCGTCGGTCAGAACGACCTTGTCGCCCTTCAGGATGAAGAGCTGCTTTGCCATGTCGAACGAGCCGTTATCGGCGGTCGCGGTCTGGGTGCCCGAGGTGAGGTACACCTTGTTCGTCACGATGATGTGGTCGATGTCGGTGTTGCCCGACGACATCGAGGATGTCGGCGTCGACGGGGTTTCAGACGCCTTCGTCGCGGGCGCGCTGCCATCGGCTGCGGCCTTCGCCTTGTAGAAGACGGTCATGTGACCGGCCTGCAGCGTGGTCGTTCCCTGAACGACCTTCACGTTGCCGGTGAAGTCGGCGGTGTGTTCCTGATCGTGGATCTCGAGCTTGTCGCTTTCGATCTGGATCGGCTGATCCTTGTTGAGCTTCAGTCCGCTCATCTGGCTGGTCGTCGCCTGCGCCATCGCGGCTCCGGCCAACAGCAGGAGTGCAAGCGCACCGTTCGTGAATACTGCGCCCGCCTTGCGGGTAGAAATGCGACAATCTTTTGCCATGGTGACCCGGGTTAAGTGCCCTGTTTGCGGATAGCGGTGGGGTTCACATTCATTCGAACGTTCCCCTCGAATGTGATCGTCCGTCCCTTATCTGTCATCTTGAGCGAGCGCGCAACAACCGAAGCGCCATCTTTTTTGATGTCGACAGGGTCGCTGGTTGTAAGCTTTCCGCCCTTCACATCGACCTGCGCGGTCTGGAATTTGGCGGTCAGGCCATCGCTCATGTTGATGACGAAGGGAGACGTGATGTTCAGATTGTCGGTCGCGCGATCATAATCGGCGGTCGTCGCCTCGACGCGGGCGACCACATCATCCTTGACCGGAACCACCGCCTTGACCGTCTCGAGCGAGATCAGGTTCGGGTTCTTGATGTCCTGCAGCGCGCGTTCGGCGAGCATCGAATAGTTGATACCGGAAGCGTTGCGGCCGGCAATCGCCGGCTTCAGCATCACGACCTTGCCGTTTTCGATCCTGGCGCCTTCGATCTTGATGTTCTCGGGCAAATAGGTGCGGATGACGGAGACGCCAATGAAGGCGAGCGACACGACCACGGCGGCGACCGGCAGCAGAACCTTCAGCCGGCGAACGCGGGCTGAGTGAAACCGCGCGGCGCCATAGGCACTTTGCGCGGGCTTCGCATAGGCAGCCTGTCCGCCATTATCCAAGGTGTTGAGCATTCATTCGGTCCGTGTCGGTGATAGGACGGCGTATATAGGGAGCGCTTTCGCCCGATCACAGTTCATTTCGCATTATTACACTGACTTGCCAATATGGATTTTTTTCTGCAACAAGCAAGAAAACCGCAAAACCAATCGACACAGCGTTAACGCATATCTATGCACTCTACGTAAGAAGAGTTGCGTCAGACTTGCCGACCGGAGGAATAAATGGACAGCTCCATGATCGCAGATCGCCGCAGGCTGCGCCGCAAGGTCGGCTTCTGGCGCGTGGTGGCGGTACTGCTTCTTCTCGCGCTTGCGCTGGCGATTTACGGCTTTCTGTTCGCCGACAATGCAAACAGGCGTCCTCATGTCGCGCATGTGACGATCTCCGGCCTGATCACCGACGACAGCGAATTGCTTGAGCGGCTCGCCAAGATCAAGGACGAAGACGCGGTGAAGGCGCTGGTCGTCTCCATTTCCTCGCCCGGCGGCACGACCTATGGCGGCGAGCGGATCTTCAAGGCGATCCGGGCGATCGCCGCCAAGAAGCCCGTCGTCTCCGATGTCCGCACACTTGCGGCATCCGCCGGCTACATGATCGCGACAGCAGGCGATACGATCATCGCCGGCGACAGCTCGATCACCGGCTCGATCGGGGTGATCTTCCAGTATCCGCAGGTCAAGCCGCTGCTCGACAAGATCGGCGTCTCGATGGAGGAGATCAAATCCTCGCCGCTGAAGGCGGAGCCCTCGCCCTTCCATCCGGCAAGCGAAGAAGCCAAGGCGATGATCAACAACATGATCGTCGACAGCTATGCCTGGTTCGTCGATCTGGTCGCCGATCGCCGCAAGCTGCCGCGCGAGGACGTGCTGAAGCTCGCCGACGGCACCATATTTACCGGTCGCCAGGCGCTGAAGATGAAGCTCATCGACCAGCTCGGCGGCGACGACGAAATCCGCGCCTATCTGGCCACCAAGAACGTCAGCAAGGACCTGCCTGAGATCGATTGGAACAAGAAGAGCAGCACGCCGTTCCTGCTTGCAGGCGCGGCATCGCAGATCCTGACAGTTCTCGGTTACGGCGATCTCGCCAGAAGCCAGGACCTCACGGGAATTCTGCCGCAGAAGTTGCTTCTTGACGGGCTCGTTTCAGTTTGGCAGGTTGGCCATGATTGATAAGAAATCAATAATTTAAGGGGGCCACCGTGATCAAGTCCGAGCTGGTGCAGATAGTTGCGGCTCGCAACCCGCATCTTTACCATCGCGATGTGGAAAATATCGTGAACGCGGTTCTCGACGAGATCACCGATGCGCTGGCGGCGGGCAACCGCGTCGAGCTGCGCGGTTTCGGCGCCTTTTCCGTCAAGAACCGTCCATCGCGCTCGGGCCGCAACCCGCGCACCGGCGACACGGTGTTCGTCGAGGAGAAGTGGGTCCCCTTCTTCAAGACCGGCAAGGAGCTGCGCGAGCGGCTGAACCCGGGACAGGCCGATCAAGACGACTGATCGCCGCCTATAGGTCCGGCTGCGGCGAAACCGCACTTGAACTTCACGAGGTCTTTTCTATCCTGTGGCTGAAAGAATGCGCCGCTCGCAGTGAGCCTGCGCATGCATGTGGAGGCCTGCGATGGCGAAGAAGATTATCAACCTCCTGATCTTGCTGCCGCTCGGCATCATCCTGATCATTTTTTGCGTGGCCAACCGCCAGAGCGTGACGCTGGCGTTCAATCCGTTCCGCCCCGAGGATCAGGTGCTGTCGCTCTCGGCGCCGTTCTTCGTGTTCCTCTTTATCGCGCTGATCATCGGCATGTTCGCCGGCTCGGCGGTGACCTGGATGAACCAGGGCAAGCATCGTAAGCGCGCCCGCAGCGAGGCCAAGGAAGCCGTGCGCTGGCAGGGCGAAGCCGACCGCCACAAGGCGCGCTCGGAAGAAATCGCCGGACAGCTGCCGTCGCGGTGATGGTGCCCTTCGTCGATATCGTCGATGGCGAGCCGGATGATCACGACACGGACCGTCTCCTAGACATCCTGCTCGAATACAATGCACCATGGACAGCGCATATCGCTGAGAAGCCTCATCTCGCTATTCTCCTTCGCAAGGAAGAAGGCGGAGAGGTGATCGGCGGGCTTTACGCTCGTGATGAGTACAATTGGCTGTTCATCAAATACCTGGTGGTGCCGCAAGAATTCCGCGGCATGGGGCTGGGATCGCAATTGATGCGCCACGCCGAGGCCATCGCACGCGAACGCGGTTATCTCGGCTTGTTTCTCGACACCTTCGAATTTCAGGCAAGACCGTTTTACGAGAAGCTCGGTTTCGAGGTTTTTGGAAGCCTAGAAGGTGATCAGGAGACGCCTGCTAGGTTCTTCCTGAAGAAGCGACTTGCAGCCACCTAAGCGCGTCGGAGACAACACCTCCGCAAGACATATTTCGGCTTGCCAAGCCCTTGCACCGCGCCATCTGTCTTCATAGCTATGTCCAATAGAACCCGTTGCGCCTTTCTTCCGAAAGCAGTTTCACTGCCTCAGCGCGTCGCTTCATGAGGATGAAACCATGAACACAGATCAGATCCTGAAATCGGTCGTCGCCGTCCGCGGCATCATTCCCGATGATGCGTACACTGCCGATACGCTCGGCACCCGGCGCGAGGGCAGCGGCGTGGTCATCAAGGACAGCGGCCTGGTGCTGACGATCGGCTATCTGATCACCGAGGCCGAGGAAGTGTGGCTCACCGCCCATGACGGACGGGTGGTCGCGGCGCATCCGCTCGGCTACGACCAGGAAACGGGCTTCGGCCTGCTTCAGGCGCTGGGCCCTCTCAACCTGCCGGCGCTGGAATTCGGCGATGCCACCTTGGCCGAGCTTGGGCAATCGGTGACGCTGATCGACGGGATCGGCGAGTTCGTGGATGCCAAGATCGTCGCCAAGCAGGAATTCGCCGGCTATTGGGAATATCTGCTCGACGAAGCGATCTTCACCACGCCCGCACACCCCTCGTGGGGCGGAGCGGCATTGGTCGATGGCGACGGCAAGCTGATCGGCATCGGTTCGCTGCGCTTGCAGATGAGCCAGGGTGGCGAGGTGGCTGATATCAACATGATCGTTCCAATCAACCTCCTGACACCGATCCTTGACGACCTGACCACGCGCGGGCAGGTCAACAAGCCGGCGCGTCCGTGGCTCGGCGCGTTCTCGGCCGAAAGCAACGGCGACGTGATCGTGATGAGCGTCGCGGAGGGTAGCCCGGCGGATCAGGCCGGGCTCAAGCGCGGCGACGTGATCTCGGAAATCCGCGACGGCGAGGTCGATGGGCTGGCCGATTTCTACCGCAAGATCTGGAGCAGCGGCCCTGCCGGCGCCGAGATCCCCATGCGCATCCTGAGAGACGGCCGCGAGGCCTGGCTGCGCGTGCGCTCGGCCGACCGCAACAGCTTCCTGCGCAAGCCGCAGATGCAGTGACGCGATCAGCGCTCGGGGAAGAAGGTCATCTCTTCGTATTCGCCTTCACGCGATGAGCCCTTGCCTGTCACCACGAAACCCCGGGCGCGATAGAAGGCCTTGGCGTGTTCGTTGCGGTCGAGGCACTTCAGCCGATAGGTCTTGTCCGGCCAGTAGGGCAGCGCTTTCAGGAGAGCCTGGCCGATGCCGAGGCCGCGATACTGTTTCCTGATGTAGAGCATATGGATGAAGTCATCGGGCGACCACAGCGTCATGAAGCCCGCGATCTCGCCATCCGGCATTTCGGCGAGCCACAGAAGTTCGCCCTGCGTATGCGCGTGAAAATCCTCGTGGCGGAAAACCTGCGGGGCCACCCAGGTGAAGGTATCGCGACGCACCGCGAGATAGATATCCGCGAGTTCTTCCAGGTCGGCCTTTTCTGGCGATCGGATGGTCCAGTGCATGGTTATGGATGTAGCCGAGACGGGATGGGCTGCCAATTACCTCGTTGGACGGCAGCAGCTTTTATTCGGCCGCCTTGGCACTCACAGCTGCATTGAAATCGGAAAAGAACCGCTGCGCGAGCTTCTGCGAGGAGGAATCGATCAGCTTGGCGCCGAGCTGGGCGATCTTGCCGCCGACATCGGCGCCGGCGCGATAATGCAGGATGGTTTCGCCGCCGTCGTCCTCGAGCGTCACATCGGCCGATCCCCTGGCGAAACCGGCGATGCTGCCCTTGCCTTCGGCTGACAGCGTGTAGCTCAGGGGTGCATCGATGTTGGAGACCCGGATTTCGCCGGTGAAGGTCAGCGGCACCATGCCGATCTTGACCCTGATCGTGGCGACGAGCTCGTTCGGACCGGTAAACTCCAACGACTGGCAGCCGGGTATGCATCCCTTGAGGATATCGGGATCGTTGAGGCCGGCCCACACGACGTCGCGCGGCGCGGTAATCCGCTCTTGTCCGACGAAGTCCATCACAATCCTCCCATTTTCACCTTGTCGAACATATCGCGGCGGGAAAGCGCTTTGCCAAGGTGAAAATGGGATGCTATTTGCACGGGCTCTATCAAATTCAGCACGCGGAACACCACGTTGAGACAAAAAGAACGCCGGCCGGGCCAGAAATCCGGCACGGGCCCCGCCAGTGGACGACGCGGCGACGAGCGCGGCAACAGCCGCCCGCCGAAGCCCGCGAACAGACCCGCAGCGCCGCAACAGGCCCCGCGCGAGCCCGCCTCCGCGCCCGCAGCACTGGAGCGCCCGTTGATGGAGCGCACCGGTGACCGGCCGCCCGAGCGTGTGCCGATCATTCTCGAATCCCTCGGCGCCGGCGATTTTCACCTGATCGACAGCGGCAATGGGGAAAAGCTCGAGCAATACGGCCCTTACCGGATCATTCGTCCGGAAGGACAAGCGCTGTGGAAGCCATCGCTGCCCAAACATGTCTGGGACAAGGTCGATGCGGCCTTTACCGGCGATACCGATGAAGAAGGCACCGGCCGCTGGCGTTTCCCCAAGGAAGCGCTGGGCGAGACCTGGCCGCTCAATCTTCTCGGCGTCGATTTCCTCGGCCGCTTCACCTCGTTTCGCCATGTCGGCGTGTTTCCCGAGCAGATCGTTCACTGGACGTGGATGAAGCAGCAGGTCGAAGCCGCCGGCCGGCCGCTGAAGGTGCTGAACCTCTTCGGTTACACCGGCGTTGCCTCGCTGGTGGCGGCTGCCGCCGGCGCCGAGGTCACGCATGTCGATGCCTCGAAGAAGGCGATCGGCTGGGCGCGCGAGAACCAGGCGATGAGCGGGCTTGAGAAGGCGCCGATCCGCTGGATCTGCGAAGACGCGATGAAGTTCATTCTGCGCGAGGAGCGCCGCGGCAACACATACGACATCATTCTGACCGATCCGCCGAAGTTCGGCCGCGGGCCGAATGGCGAAGTCTGGCATCTGTTCGAGCACCTGCCCGTCATGCTCGACATCTGCCGCGAGATCCTGTCGCCGAAGGCTGTCGGCCTCGTGCTGACGGCCTATTCGATCCGCGCCAGCTTCTATTCCATCCACGAGCTGATGCGCGAGACGATGCGCGGAGCCGGCGGCGTGGTCGAATCCGGAGAGCTGGTGATCCGCGAAGCCGGGCTTGATGGCAACACGCCGGGCCGCGCGCTCTCCACATCCCTCTTTTCCCGCTGGGTGCCGAAATGAGCCACGAACACCGCGACAACGGTCCGCGCAGGGTCGGCCAGGTGAAGGAAGTCACCTCGCTTGCCAATCCCATCATCAAGGACATCAAGGCGCTCAGCGACAAGAAGACCCGCGAGCAGAGCGGCACCTTCATGGCCGAAGGCCTGAAGCTCGTGATCGACGCGATCGAGCTTGGCTGGACGATCCGCACGCTGGTCTACGCCAAGGCCGCCAAGGGCAAGCCGCTGGTCGAGCAGATGGCGGCAAAGACCGTTGCCTCCGGCGGGCTGGTGCTCGAGGTCAGCGAGAAGGTCCTCTCCTCGATCACCCGCCGCGACAATCCGCAGATGGTGGTCGGCGTGTTCGAAAACCGCTGGAAGCCGCTGCGCGACATTCGTCCGGCCAAGGGCGAGACATGGATCGCACTCGACCGGGTTCGCGATCCCGGCAATCTCGGCACGATCATCCGCACCGCCGATGCGGCCGGCGCTTCCGGCGTCATCCTGGTCGGCGAGACCACGGACCCGTTTTCGCTCGAGACCGTACGGGCAACGATGGGCTCGGTCTTCGCCATGCCGGTGTCGCGCGCGACGCCGGAGGAGTTCATCGCCTGGAAGAAGCAGGCGGGCGTTTCGCTGGTCGCCACGCATCTGGCAGGCTCCGTCGACTACCGCACGATCGACTACAAGGCGAAGCCCGTCGTCATCCTGATGGGCAACGAGCAGTCCGGCCTGCCGGAGCAGCTTGCGCGCGAAGCCGACGCGCTTGCCCGCATTCCGCAGCAGGGCCTGGCGGATTCGCTCAATCTGGCGGTCGCCAGCGCCGTCATGATGTTTGAGGCACGCCGCCACCTTCTCTCACTCACCGAGGCCAAATGACCGATCAGACGCTAGACCGCCCGACGCTGTTTTCGCGCCCGCTGCCGATCCTGATCTTCGTCGTTCTTGCCGTGGTGCTCGACCAGATCATCAAGATCGTGGTCGATCACACGCTGCCGCTTCAAGAAGCGGTCCACGTCATCCCGATGCTGGCGCTCTACCGCACCTACAATCTCGGCGTCGCCTTCTCGATGCTCTCAGGCATGGACGGCTGGTTCATCGTCGGCATGCGTCTGATCATCGTGGCCTTCGTGCTCTGGCTCTGGCATCGCACGGGCAAGCAGCGCACCTTCGCCCATCTCGGCTACGCACTGATCATTTCAGGCGCGCTGGGCAATCTCCTCGACCGTTTCCTTTATGGACACGTGATCGATTACATCCTGTTCTATACCGAGACATGGTCGTTCGCGGTTTTCAACTTGGCCGATAGTTTCATCACCATCGGCGCGGGATGCGTGATTTTGGACGAGCTATTGCAACCCAAGACCGCCGATAAGTAAAATCTTAGCGGTTTACTGAAGGCATTTGGAACAGCCGGCGTGCTAATTTGAACCTATGGTCGGACTGGGTCAGTTACACGAGAAGCTTGCCGCTGCCTTCGGCGCGCCTGCCGCTCATCCTCAAGATGAGCAGGCCGCGATCCCGGCTGACATGTCCCCTGCTACCCCCGAACACAGCCCCGTCGTCGCCCCCTCCGCGCGCAAGCTGATCTCCTGCTGGCTCGGCGGCGCCGGCATTCTCTCTGCTATCCTCTTGCTCGCGCTCGGCTATATGGGCGGCCTGCTCTGGGTCGCGATCGGCATCGGCGCGCTGGTGCTTGCCGCGGTCGTCAGCTTCGCCGTCGTCTCCACCCGCCGCCATCACATCAAGGCCCGCGCTGGCGATGATAGCGTGCGCGGCGGAAGCGATGCGGCGCTGTTCGCCAGCATCCACGATGCGCTGGGCGACATCACCGTGACGCGCACGATGGATCGACGGATCGTTGCCGCAAACGACATGTTCCGACGGCTGACCGGGCGGCTAAACCCGATCGGACAGACCTGCGAGGAGATCGGCATCGCCTTTCGCCCCGGCACGGAGCCGCACCGCTACGATGTCGAGATGTCGACGCCCGAGGGTCAACGCATCTTCTTCTGGCGCGATGTCGTCACCCGCAACCCCTCGGACGGAAAGCTTTTGCTGCACAGCATCGCCCGCGACGTGACCGCCGATCGGATCGCTGCCCAAGAGCGCGAGGAGGCCCGGCAGAAGGCGGAGTTCAACAGCGCCTCGAAGTCGCGGCTGCTTGCCACCGTCAGCCACGAGCTGCGCACGCCGCTCTCAGGCATTCTCGGCATGACGCATCTTTTGACCGAGACGCGGATGACGCAGGAGCAGGACAATTACCTCACCGGCATCCGCCAGTCCGGCCATGCGCTGACCCAGCTGGTCGAGGATCTCCTCGATTTCTCGACCATCGAGGTTGGGCGCTTCCAGCTGCGCCCGCGCTCGGAATCGGTGCGCAAGCTGCTTGAGAGCGTCGTCGAGATGCTCGCCCACCGCGCCCACGAGAAGGGCATCGAGATCGGCTCGACCGTGTCGTCGGATGTTCCCGAACTCATGAATTTCGACGCGGCGCGCCTGCGCCAGGTCTTGTTCAACGTCATCGGCAATGCGGTGAAATTCACCCAGGTCGGCGGCGTGTTCATTCGCGTGTCGCTGCAGGATGGCGAGCTTGCGATCACGGTTACCGATACCGGGCCGGGCATGACGGAAGAAGAACAGGCGCGTGTCTTCGGCGAATACGAACAGGCGGGCACCATGGTGGAGAAGAGCAACGGCACCGGCCTTGGCCTTGCCATCTCGGCGCGCATCATGCGCGAGTTCGGCGGCGCGCTGACGGTCGCCAGCGAAAAGGGCACCGGCACGGAGTTCTGCATCCGCTTCCGCACCGAAGGGGATGACGAGCCCGTGGCCCGCCGCGACACGCTGCTTTCGGGCAATCTCGTCGTGCTCTTGGCGCCGGCCGGCGCGGCGCGCATGGCGATTTCCGAGACCATCCGCACGCTCGGCGGCCAATGCCACTTCGTCGAGGATGGCGAGACGGCGCGCTGGATCCTGCTCGACATGGCGGCCAACGGAAGGCGTCCGACCGACATCATCGTCGACCACCGCATGTCGGCCGAATTCGCCGCACACCTCGCCGACCGGACGGATATCGCAGCCCTTGGCCTGCGCAAGATCTTCCTGGTCAATCCGGAAGAGCGCAACGCCCATTCGCTCGACCTCTTCGACGCCTGGCTGATCCGGCCGCTGCGCGAACAGTCGCTGATCGACGTCTTGCGCGGGCGCATGCGCGGCATGGAAAAGCGCGACGCGCTGAACGACAACCAGCCCGGCTTCAGCCCCGGCATCCCCGAGGCGGGCATTCAGAGCGGGCTGAAGATCGTGCTCGCCGAGGACGATCCGATCAACGCCATGCTGATCCGCGCCATGCTCGAAAAAGCCGGCCACAGCGTGCAGCATGTCGAGCATTTCGAGGCGCTGCTCGATGCGGCGCTGGCGGAAGGCAGCGTGCGGCCGGATATCGTCATCAGCGATCTTTCCATGCCCGGCGGCGACGGGATCGAAATGATTGGCCGGCTACGTGGCCATGAACGCCGGCTTGAGGTTCCCTCGGTGCCGATCATCGTTCTCACCGCCGACAAACGCGATGAATCGCGTCGTCAAGTCTTGCTGAATGGGGCAAACCGCGTCATGCTGAAACCCATAGACCCCATACGGCTGCTGACGGAAGTTCAGGCTGTCGCCGCGCTCTCCGCACGCCGCGCGGAGGCATTGTAGCGCCAGAGCCACCCATGTGTTTCTTGCGTATCTGGGGGTTTAAAATGTCACTTTGCTGTCGCATATAAGTGTTTTATGGCGTCCTAAAGCCGGCAATGAAAGATTCGTCATGTCCGTAGATATCTGCAACCGTGACACCCTCGTCGAGGCTCTTCCCCGTGCGCGGAAAGCCGAACAGATCGAGAGCGACGTGTTCGGCCGGATCGGCAATCTCGAGACACGCCTTGCCCGTACGCCTGGCGAAATCGATGCCGCGCAGTCCGTGCGCTACCGTGTTTTCGTCGACGAGATGAAGGCCGAACTGCCTGCGGAAGCGATGCGCCGCAAGCGGGATTTCGACGCTTACGACGACTTTTGCGACCACCTTCTGGTGCTCGATCGCTCGATCGAGGGCGACAGCGAGGATCAGATCGTCGGCACCTACCGCCTGCTGCGGCAGGAGGTGGCGATGGCCAATGGCGGCTTTTACTCGGCTTCCGAATTCGACATCGACACGCTGATCGCGCGCCATCCGGATAAGCGTTTCATGGAACTCGGCCGCTCCTGCGTGCTGCCGGACTACCGCACCAAGCGCATCGTCGAGCTTCTGTGGCAGGGCAACTGGGCCTATGCGCTGAAGCACGGCATGAGCGCGATGTTCGGCTGCGCCTCCTTCCCCGGCATTCACCCGGAACAGCATGCGCTGGCACTCTCCTTCCTGCGCCACAACGTCGCGGCCAAGGACGAGTGGGCCGTCGACGCGCTGCCGCACCTCGCCCGCGACATGGACCTGATGCCGGTCGAAGCCGTCAATCCGAAGCGCGCGCTGATGGCGCTGCCGCCACTGATCAAGGGCTATCTGCGCCTCGGCGCCATGGTCGGCTCCACCGCGGTGGTGGACAAGGCGTTCAACACGACGGATGTGCTGATCGTTCTGCCGATCGCGAGCATTTCGGATCGGTATGTGAATTATTACGGTGCCGATGCCGGGCGGTTTGCCAGCTGATTGCTGATGTAATTCGCCGTCTTAGGCGTTTTACCGTGTAGCCCCCCTCATCCGCCCTTCGGGCACCTTCTCCCCTATGGGGCGAAGGGGAGGTTGGCGCGAGCGGCCCGCTACGAGTCCCTTCTCCCCAGCGGGGAGAAGATGGCGGCAGCCAGATGAGGGGGCCACACGGCACACCCTCACCTTTTCAAAACCCAACTCACGACCCCGTATAAGCCGCAATCGCGGCCATGTTGACGATGTCGCTGTCCTTCGCCCCCATCGAGGTGATCTGCACCGCCTTGTCGACGCCGACGAGGATGGGGCCGATGACGGTGGAGCCGCCGAGTTCCTGCAGCATCTTCGTCGAAATCGACGCCGAGTGGAACGCCGGCATGACCAGCACGTTGGCGGGACCCGACAGGCGGCAGAAGGGGTATTGCTCCATCGCCTTGCGGTTCAGCGCCACGTCCGCGGCCATTTCGCCGTCATACTCGAAATCCACATGGCGGCGGTCGAGGATGGCGACGGCTTCGCGGACGCGCTCGGAGCGTTCGCCGGAGGGGTGGCCGAAGGTCGAGTAGGCGAGCATGGCGACGCGCGGATTGTAGCCCATGCGGCGCGCGAAGCCGGCGGCCTCGACCGCGATATCGGCAAGCTCCTCAGCCGACGGCATGTCGTGGACCGCGGTGTCCGCCACGAAGACGGTGCGGCCGCGGCAGAGCGCGATCGACACGCCGATCACCCGGTGGCCGGGCTTTTCGTCGATGCAGCGGCGGACATCCTCGAGCGCGGTCGAGTAGTTGCGGGTGATGCCCGTCACCATGCCATCGGCATCGCCGAGCGCCACCATGCAGGCCGCGAAGTGGTTGCGGTCGTTGTGGATCAGGCGCTGGGCATCGCGGTGCAGATAGCCTTTGCGCTGCAGGCGGGCGTAGAGATAGTCGATGTAGGCTTCAACCCGGGTCGAGATGCGGGCGTTGACGATCTCCAGGCCGGGGCGGTTGAGATCGATACCGGCACGCTCTGCCGTCGCCTTGATCAGGTCCTCGCGGCCGAGCAGGATCGCGGTGCCGAGCTCCTGATTGGCGTAGGACATGGCGGCGCGCATGACCTGTTCTTCCTCCGCTTCCGCAAACACCACCCGCTTCGGGCGGCGGCGGACACGCTCATAGAGGCTTGCGAGCGTCGAGGCGATCGGATCACGGCGCGCCGAAAGTTCACGGGCATAGCCCGCCATATCCGTGATCACCCGGCGGGCAACGCCGCTGTCGATCGCCGCCTGCGCGACGGCCACGGGAATGGCGGAGATCAGGCGCGGATCGAACGGGACCGGGATGATGTATTGCGGGCCGAAGCGCGGACGGTTGCCCTGGTAGGCGGCGGCGACGTCGTCGGGAACATCTTCGCGGGCAAGGCTCGCCAATGCTCTCACGGCCGCGATCTTCATCTCGTCGTTGATCGTGGTGGCGCGGACATCCAGCGCGCCGCGGAAGATATAGGGAAAGCCCAGGACGTTGTTGACCTGGTTCGGATAGTCGGAGCGTCCGGTCGCCATGATCGCGTCATCGCGGATGCCGGCCACTTCCTCGGGTGTGATCTCGGGGTCGGGATTGGCCATGGCGAAGATGATCGGGCGATCGGCCATGGAGAGGATCATATCCTTCGAGAAGGCGCCTTTCTGCGATAGGCCGAAGACGACGTCGGCGCCCTTCATCGCTTCTTCCAGCGTGCGCGCCTTGGTCTTGACCGCGTGCGCCGACTTCCACTGGTTCATGCCCTCGGTGCGGCCCTGGTAGATGACCCCCTTGGTGTCGCAGAGAACGATATTCTCGGGCGCGAAGCCCATGGCCTTGATGAGCTCGACGCAGGCGATCGCTGCCGCACCGGCGCCGTTGCAGACCAGCTTGGTGGTCTTCAGATCGCGGCCCGTCAGCTCCAGCGCGTTGATGAGACCGGCGGCCGCGATGATCGCGGTGCCGTGCTGGTCGTCGTGAAAAACGGGAATGTCCATCAACTCGCGCAGGCGCTGCTCGATGATGAAACAGTCCGGCGCCTTGATGTCCTCAAGATTGATGCCGCCGAAGGAGGGGCCGAGGAAACGGACGCAGTTGATGAACTCGTCGACGTTTTCGGTATCGACCTCGAGGTCGATGCTGTCGACATCGGCGAAGCGCTTGAAGAGGACGGACTTGCCCTCCATGACCGGCTTCGACGCCAGCGCGCCGAGATTGCCGAGGCCGAGAATGGCCGTGCCGTTGGAGATGACGGCAACCATGTTGCCGCGCGTGGTGTAGTCATAGGCACTTTCCGGGTTGGCGGCGATCGCCTTGACCGGCACCGCGACACCCGGCGAATAGGCAAGCGACAGATCGCGCTGCGTCGCCATCGGCTTGGTCGGTGTGATCTCCAGCTTTCCAGGCCGGCCCATGGCATGAAACTCAAGGGCTTCGTTGTCGGTGACTGATGTGACCGGCCGCGGCTTCTTCTCGGTATCGGGCATTTTTCCTCCAACGTCTTGTGGGTGACGCCTTGCTCTTCCTCAATGGCGGTTGTCATGTATAGCGGCGGGCGGATAGGGTTGGCACCTCTTTTTTGGGATGAACCGAACCTCCGTGAACGATCGAATGACCTTGAGACACGAAGCCTTTTCGGCTGCCGAGCTTGCAACGGAAGAGAGCCGCGCCTCGGCCACGCCGATGATGGAGCAGTTCATCGAGATCAAGGCGAACAATCCGGATTCGCTCTTGTTCTACCGCATGGGCGATTTCTACGAGCTGTTCTTCGAAGACGCGCTCGACGCCTCGCGCGCACTCGGGATCACGCTGACGAAGCGCGGCCAGCATATGGGGCAGGATATCCCGATGTGCGGCGTGCCGGTTCATGCCGCCGACGACTATCTGCAGAAACTGATCGGGCTCGGCTTCCGGGTCGCGGTCTGCGAGCAGGTCGAGGATCCGGCGGAGGCCAAGAAGCGCGGCAGCAAGTCGGTGGTCAAGCGCGACGTCGTGCGGCTGGTGACGCCGGGAACGATCACCGAGGAAAAGCTGCTTTCGCCTTCGGAATCGAACTATCTCATGGCGCTGACCCGCATTCGCGGCGCCTCCGAGCCGTTGATGGCGCTTGCCTGGATCGATATTTCCACCGGCGTCTTCCGTCTGGCGGAGACCGAGGCGTCGCGGCTGCTTGCCGATATATTGAGGATCGATCCGCGCGAATTGATCGTGCCGGATACGATGTTCCATGATCCGGAGCTGAAGCCGGTCTTCGACGTGCTGGGGCGCACCGCCGTGCCGCAGCCGTCGGTGCTGTTCGACAGCGCCACGGCGGAAGGGCGGATCGCGCGCTATTTCGGCGTCTCGACGCTCGACGGCTTCGGCACCTTCTCGCGCTCGGAACTTGCGGCCGCGGCAGCGGCCGTCGCCTATGTCGAGAAGACGCAGATCGCCGAACGGCCGCCGCTCGGCAAGCCGGAGCGCGAAAGCGCTGCCTCGACGCTCTTCATCGACCCGGCGACGCGCGCCAATCTCGAACTTGCGCGCACGCTTTCCGGCGACCGCAACGGATCGCTGCTCAAAGCCATCGACCGCACAGTGACCGGCGGCGGCGCGCGGTTGCTCGCCGAACGCCTGATGTCGCCGCTCACCGATCCCACGCGGATCAACGAGCGGCTGGATTCGATCGGCTTCCTGATCGAGGAGCCCACGCTCTCGGGCGACCTGCGCGATCTCCTCAAACACGTACCCGACATGCCGCGCGCGCTGTCACGCCTGGCGCTCGAGCGCGGCGGACCGCGCGATCTGGCGGCGATCCGGCAGGGGCTGAATGCCGCCACCGACGTGGCGCGGCTCTTGGAAACCGCGATGCTGCCCGAGGAACTGGCGGATGCGCTGGCCGGCCTCATCGCCCTGCCCCATCAGGTGGCGGCACTTCTCAGCGAAACGCTCGGCGACGAGCTGCCGCTTTTGAAGCGCGATGGCGGTTTCCTGCGCGACGGCGCCAACGCAGAGTTGGACGAGGTGCGCGCGCTGCGCGACCAGTCGCGCCGGGTCATTGCCGGGCTGCAGCTGCAATATGCCGACGAGACCGGCATCAAGTCGCTGAAGATCAAGCACAACAATGTGCTCGGCTATTTCATCGAGGTGACGGCGGGCAATGCCGGGCCGATGACCGACACGCCGGAGGCCAAGGCGCGCTTCATCCATCGCCAGACGATGGCGAACGCCATGCGCTTCACCACGACCGAGCTTGCCGATCTCGAAAGCCGCATTGCCAACGCCGCCGACCAGGCGCTGTCGATCGAGCTTGCCGCTTTCGACCAGATGAGCGCGGCTGTCGTCGCCGAGGCGGAAACCATCAAGGCCGGCGCGCGGGCGCTTGCCGTCATCGACGTTGCCGCAGGCCTCGCGCTGCTGGCCGACGAGCAGGCCTATTGCCGGCCTTTGGTCGATGGCTCAACCATGTTTGCCATCGAGGGCGGGCGGCATCCTGTTGTCGAGCAGGCGCTGCGCCGCCAGTCCACCGGCCCCTTCGTTGCCAATAATTGCGATCTGTCGCCCGAGGGAGACGGCAAGGATGGCGCGATCTGGCTTCTGACCGGCCCGAACATGGGCGGTAAATCGACCTTCCTGCGCCAGAACGCGCTGATCGCCATTCTCGCGCAGATGGGCTGCTTCGTGCCGGCGACGTCCGCGCATATCGGCATCGTCGACCGGCTGTTCTCGCGGGTCGGCGCTTCCGACGATCTGGCGCGCGGGCGCTCGACCTTCATGGTCGAGATGGTGGAGACCGCAGCGATCCTCAACCAGGCGACCAACCGCTCGCTGGTCATCCTCGACGAGATCGGGCGTGGCACCGCCACCTTCGACGGCCTGTCGATCGCCTGGGCATCGGTCGAGCATCTGCACGAGGCGAACCGCTGCCGCGGGCTGTTTGCCACGCACTTCCACGAATTGACCGTGCTCTCGGAAAAGCTGGCACGGCTTTCCAACGCGACGATGCGCGTGAAGGAATGGGACGGCGACGTGATCTTCCTGCACGAAGTGGGCCCCGGCGCGGCCGACCGCTCCTACGGTATCCAGGTGGCGCGGCTTGCCGGGCTGCCCGCCTCCGTCGTGGCGCGTGCCCGCGATGTGCTGACGCGGCTCGAAGACGCCGACCGCAAGAACCCGGCGAGCCAGCTGATCGACGATTTGCCGCTCTTCCAGGTGGCGGTGCGGCGCGAGGATGTGGCTCGCGGGCCTTCGAAGGTCGATGAAGCCTTGAAGAACATGAGCCTCGACGACATGACGCCGCGCGAGGCGCTGGACGCGCTCTACGATCTCAAGAAGAAGCTGAGGCAGGGATAAGCCAAATGTTCATGGACCGCCTGCTTCGCGAAACGCAGCTGCTTGCCAATATCTTCACGGCGATCGAGGCGCTTCGCCTTGCCGACGAGCACGGCAATCCGCGCGGCTGGGCCTCGCCCTTCGGGCTCTTACAGATCATCCGCTGCTGCGACAAGATTTCCGATCTGACTGATTCCATCGCCAAGGCCGGCTACCGCGAATGCGACAGGGAAATGCTCGAGGAGATCGCCAGCGAAAACCGCAAGGTGCTCTACTCCGTCAACGAGCAAATCGCCGCTTAAGCCGGCCGCCCGTATGCCGTCTCGGCTAACGATCACCTTTTCGCCAAAATTAAAGGTTCTTGCAGTATGAAAGCCCGTGTCAAACAGCGGGCAAAGAGGCTATAGCGCATGCAGACGAAACGAGAGGCGCAGCAGATGGCCGCGCCGCGCGAACAGGAAGCCGCCCAGCGCATGGCGCCGACGAACGATATCGATTTCTCCGACATTCTCGACACCGACTATCTGCGCAAGCAGTGCGACGCCGTGGTGGAGGCCAACAAGAACCGGCCGGACGCGATGCGCTCCGATCTGCTCGGTATCTTCAAGAAGGCCAGCACGGATGGGCGCAACAAGGCGCGCGAGCTGCTGTCGGCCGACGGCAGCGGCCTGAAATGCGCGCGGCGAATCTCCTGGCTGCAGGACCAGATCATAACCGTTCTCTACGAATTTTCCACCGACCATGTCTTTCCCAAGCAGAAGGACAAGTTCTCGGTCACCGCCGTCGGCGGCTATGGCCGCGACACGCTGGCGCCGGGCTCGGATATCGACCTGCTCTTCCTGTTCCAGCCGAAGCCGGCGGAAGAGACGCACAAGGCGGTCGAATTCATCCTCTACATGCTGTGGGACATGGGCTTCAAGGTCGGCCACGCCACCCGCACCGTCGAAGAGTGCATCGCGCTGTCGAAGTCCGACATGACGATCCGCACGGCGATCCTGGAGATGCGCTACATCTGCGGCCTGCGCTCGCTCGAAACCGAGCTGGAGGCCCGCTTCGACAAGGAAATCGTCACCGGCACCGGCCCCGAATTCATCGCCGCCAAGCTTGCCGAACGCGACGAGCGCCACCGCAAGGCCGGCGACACGCGCTATCTCGTCGAGCCGAACGTGAAAGAGGGCAAGGGCGGGCTCCGCGACCTGCACACGCTGTTCTGGATCTCCAAATATTACTACCACGTGCGCGACACAGCCGAACTGGTGGCGCTCGGCGTTCTCTCCAAGCACGAATATCGCCTGTTCGAGAAGGCCGACGATTTTCTCTGGGCCGTGCGCTGCCACATGCACTTCCTCACCAACAAGGCCGAGGAACGGCTCTCCTTCGATATCCAGCGCGAGATCGCGGCGGCACTCGACTATCATGCGCGCCCCGGCCTTTCGGCCGTCGAGCGCTTCATGAAGCACTATTTCCTGGTCGCCAAGGACGTCGGCGATCTCACGCGTATTCTCTGCGCGGCGCTTGAGGACAAGCAGGCAAAGTCGACGCCGGGGCTTTCGGGCGTGCTCAGCCGCTTCACCCACCGCACCCGCAAGATCGCCGGCAGCACCGACTTCATGGAGGATCGCGGCCGCATCGCGCTCGCCAGCCCCGACGTGTTCAAGCGCGATCCGGTCAACATCATCCGCCTCTTTCATGTTGCCGATATCAACGGCCTCGAATTCCATCCGGATGCGCTGAAGCGCGTGACGCGCTCGCTCAGCCTGATCGACAACGCTGTGCGCGAGAGCGAGGAAGCCAACCGGCTGTTCCTCTCGATCCTGACCTCGAAGCGCGACCCGGCGCTCATCCTGCGGCGCATGAACGAGGCCGGCGTGCTCGGCCGCTTCATTCCCGAATTCGGCAAGATCGTCGCGATGATGCAGTTCAACATGTATCACCACTACACGGTCGATGAGCATCTGCTGCGCAGCGTCGACGTGCTCGCCGAGATCGACAAGGGCAAGGCCGAAGAGCTGCACCCGCTTGCAAACAAGCTGATGCCCCATATCGAGGACCGCGAGGCGCTCTACGTGGCGGTGCTGCTGCACGACGTCGCCAAGGGTCGGCAGGAGGATCACTCGATCGCCGGCGCCCGCGTTGCCCGCAAGCTCTGCGCCCGCTTCGGCCTGTCGCACAAGCAGACGGAAACCGTCGTCTGGCTGATCGAGGAGCACCTGACCATGTCGATGGTGGCGCAGACGCGCGACCTCACCGACCGCAAGACGATCACCGATTTCGCCGACCGCATGCAATCGCTCGAGCGGCTGAAGATGCTGATGATCCTGACGGTCTGCGACATCCGCGCCGTCGGCCCGGGCGTGTGGAACGGCTGGAAGGGTCAGCTCTTGCGCACGCTCTATTACGAGACCGAGCTGCTGCTTGCCGGCGGCTTCTCCGAGGTCTCGCGCAAGGAGCGCGCTGCCGTGGCAGCCGAGGCGCTGTTCAACGCGCTTGCCGACTGGAGCCAGAAGGATCGCAAGATCTACAGCAAGCTGCACTACCAGCCCTACCTGCTCTCCGTGCCGCTGGAAGACCAGGTGCGCCATGCCGGCTTCATCCGCCAGGCCGACAAGGCCGGACAGGCGCTGGCGACGATGGTGCGCACCGACAGTTTCCACGCCATCACCGAGATCACCGTGCTCTCGCCCGACCACCCGCGCCTGCTCGCCGTCATCGCCGGCGCCTGTGCCGCAGCCGGGGCCAATATCGTTGACGCGCAGATCTTCACGACATCCGACGGTCGGGCGCTAGACACCATCCATGTCAGCCGCGAGTTCAAGGACGATGCCGACGAGCTTCGCCGCGCCGGCACGATCGGGCGGATGATCGAGGACGTGCTTTCCGGCCGCAAGCGGCTGCCAGAGGTGATCGCGACCCGGACCAAGAACCGCAAGAAGAGCAAGGCCTTCTTCATTCCGCCGTCGGTCAACATCTCCAACAGCCTGTCGAACAAGTTCACCGTCATCGAGGTCGAGTGCCTCGACCGTCCGGGCCTCTTGTCCGAGGTGACGGCCGTGCTGTCTGATCTCTCGCTCGACATCCAGTCGGCGCGGATCACCACCTTCGGCGAAAAAGTGATCGACACCTTCTACGTCACCGATCTCGTCGGCCAGAAGATATCGGGCGACAGCAAGCGCTCCAATATCACGGCGCGCATGAGGGCGGTGATCGCGGAAGAGCAGGACGAGCTGCGCGAGCGCATGCCATCAGGCATGATCGCCCCGGCGGATACCGCCGAGAGGACGCGATAGGTGGTCGCCAAGTCCTCTCTCCCTCATTCCTGTGCTCGTCACAGGAATCCAGCCAGCCCAAGTCCTTGGGCTGAAAAAGAGTCTTTCGCCGCGCAGACGCGCGGCAGCTGGATTCCTGTGACAAGCACAGGAATGAGGGATTCATCTTCTTCCCCCGCAGGAACCTCGACCCCATGAGCCTCGTCAAGAAATTCGCCACCGTCGGCGGCGCCACGCTGGGTAGCCGGTTGTTCGGCTTCGCCCGTGAAACGCTGATGGCGGCGGCACTCGGCACCGGGCCGATGGCCGACGTGTTCTACGCGGCCTTCCGCTTTCCGAACCTGTTTCGCCGCCTGTTTGCCGAGGGCGCGTTCAACGCCGCCTTCGTGCCGCTCTTCGCCAAGGAGATCGAGGCGAACGGCACCGATGGCGCGAAGCGTTTTTCCGAGGAAGTGTTCGGCGTTCTCTTCTCCGTGCTGCTCCTCATCACCATCGTGATGGAGCTCTCGATGCCGCTTCTGGTGCGGTTCATCATCGCGCCGGGCTTTACCGACGATCCCGAAAAATTCTCGATCACCGTGCGCATGGCGGCGGTGATGTTTCCCTATCTGATGTGCATGTCGCTGACGGCGATGATGAGCGGGATGCTGAATTCGCTGCATCACTTCTTCGCCGCCGCCGTGGCCCCCGTCTTCCTCAACGTCGTCATGATCGGGGCGCTCTTCTACGCGCTCTACACCGGCGCCGAACCCCTGCAGACCGCCTGGTATCTCTCCTGGGGCGTGCTGGTGGCGGGTGTCCTGCAGCTCGCCGTCGTCTATTTCGGCGTGTTGCATGCCGGCATGAGCATCGGCATCCGCTTTCCGAGGATCACGCCAAACGTCAAGCGGCTGCTGATCCTCGCCATCCCTGCCGCCGTCACCGGCGGCATCACGCAGATCAACCAGATGATCGGCCAGGCGATCGCCTCCAGCAAGGAAGGCGCGATCGCGGCGCTGCAATATGCCGACCGCATCTACCAGCTGCCGCTCGGCGTGGTCGGCGTCGCGGTCGGCGTCGTGCTCCTGCCGGAACTTGCGCGCGCGCTGAAGGGCGGGAACCTTCGCGAGGCGGGCAACCTACAGAACCGCTCGATCGAATTCGTGATGTTCCTCACGATCCCAGCCGCCTTCGCGCTGTGGATCCTCTCCGACGAGATCATCCGCGTGCTTTACGAGCGCGGCGCGTTCCACCAGGAAAACACCATGATCGTCGGCTCGATCCTGGCGATCTACGGCATCGGCCTGCCGGCCTTCGTGCTGATCAAGGCGCTGCAGCCCGGCTTTTACGCCCGCGAGGACACCAAGACGCCGATGCGCTTTTCGGCCGTCGCCGTCGGCGTCAATTGCGCCACGGCGCTGACGCTGTTTCCCTATCTCGGCGCGCCCGGGATCGCTGTCGCGGAAGCCACGGCCGGATGGATCAGCACGGTTCTTCTCTTCTCCACGCTCTTGAGACGCGGCCACCTGACATGGGAATGGGCGCTGGCGCGGCGCACTGTACTGCTCGTCGTTTCAGCCGCCGTCATGGGCGCTGTCATCATGTATCTCCAGCACCGCTGGGAGCCATGGCTTGCCTCAAGCGCTTCGCTTGCCACCAAGGTCGGCACGCTCGGCCTGCTGATCGGCATCTCGATGGTCGTCTACTTCGCCACCGCGTTTCTGATCGGCGGCGCCAATCTCGGCATGATCCGCCGCAATCTCAATCGCAAGCCGGCCGCTCCCAAGACCGACGGCTGAGCCGCCTCCGGCTGGCGCAGCTCTAACAGTGCGTCCAGCGGCGCTTCGGGCCGACATCGACATGGATGATGCCGTTGCAATAACGGCCGATGCCGCCGATCCCCGGCGCCTGCGCGGCAATGGCGATGATGGTCTTGTCGGACACGCCGGGCACCCGGATATCGGCGGCGGCACAATTGCGGTGCTGCGAATGCGAGCGGCCGGAATGGGCCCTTAGCCCCGAAGTGACCAAAGGACGGCGGCCCGTCTTGTCGGCGATATAGGTGAGGATACCCCGCAGTTTTGGCGGAAAGCAGCCGGCGCGGACGCTGACGGTCTGCAGGCTGTAGGCCAGCGTTTCACTTTTCTTCAGCGGCCCGATCGAGAGTTTTCGGACGTTCTGGGCGGTGGCGCCGTTAAGGCTGGATAGGCTGAACAGGCCGGCGAGTGCGATTGAGAATGCAGCATGCATCGTTTCGTCCCCCAGTTGGGAGCGCCACAAGGTGCGACGCCCGTGATTGGTGCGGCAAAACTCTCCTCAAAAATGGCCATTTTAAGGAAACTCCTACCTGGTATATCAGGTTAGCGCCTTATTTTACGTCGAATTGCTACATTCAAGATACCTAAAATGAAGTAATAAATGCTCTTTTCGCGAGAGCGCGGGAGCATGTTCTCAAAAAACGTATCGTCGATTTTCCCCGCCTCGAAAACCCCGCCCTACACTGTCGGCGTCCCGTCATCGGATACACCGGCAGGCGTGCCGGCGAGGCGGGATCGGCGCGGAGCGTGAGGGTAGGACGCAAAACCTCATGACCCGGGTCCGCGGAAAATGATCTCCCTCCGGTGACGGCGGTATCTCTCACAAGAGGGTGCCGAGTTGAGCCCGGACGTGCCTGTGAGGCACACATGGTCTCGCCGCGAAGTTGGGCGAGAAGGCAGAGAGATCGAAGTCGCGGACAAAAACCGCCGAACGGGGCGCTGGGAAGCGCCATATTCTACTTACTCAATCGAGGTGATTTCCAGCGCCCCGTCCGAGTGAAGTTTGCATGGTGGAGACACGGGCTTTCGGGCGGCGTGAGGATTTGGTGTGTCGTTGAAGTGCGGTCTGATGATCGAGACGTTGTGCCGTGTGCCCCCCTCATCCGACCCTTCGGGCCACCTTCTCCCCGTTGGGGCGAAGGGGAGGTTGAGCGAGCGGCCCGCCAGGAGTCTCTTCTCCCCCGCGGGGAGAAGGTGGCGGCAGCCGGATGAGGGGGCTGCACGGCACAATGCTGACTATCCAGCCGAGCAAAGAGGACCGCACCGCAACACCTCCGATCTCATCCACCACATCCCCTTGCCTACAAGCCATCCGACGTGCATAAGCCGCGACGTTAGCAACATGGGCCGTTGGCCCTGGGGCCCTCCACAAGCCTAATCGAGGACATGATGAACGAATTCAAGAAACTGGTCTTTTCGGGCGTTCAGCCGACCGGCAATCTCCATCTCGGCAACTATCTCGGCGCGATCCGCAAGTTCGTGGCGCTGCAGGACGGCAACGACTGCATCTATTGCGTGGTCGACATGCATGCGCTGACCGCGCAGCTGGTGCATGAGGACATGCCGAACCAGATCCGCTCGATCGCCGCCGCCTTCATTGCCTCTGGCATCGACCCGGTGAAGCATATCGTATTCAACCAGTCGGCCGTGCCGCAGCATGCGGAACTCGCCTGGATCTTCAACTGCGTGGCGCGCATCGGCTGGATGAACCGCATGACGCAGTTCAAGGACAAGGCCGGCAAGGACCGTGAGCAGGCCTCGCTCGGTCTCTACGCCTATCCGAGCCTGATGGCCGCCGACATTCTCGTCTATCGCGGAACGCATGTTCCCGTCGGAGACGACCAGAAGCAGCATCTGGAACTTGCCCGCGACATCGCGATGAAGTTCAACCTCGATTACGCCGAGCATATCCGCAAGGCCGGATACGGGGTGGATATCACCGTCGGCAAGGAGCCGGTGCATGCCTACTTCCCGATGGTCGAGCCGATGATCGACGGCCCGGCGCCGCGCGTCATGTCGCTGCGCGACGGCACCAAGAAGATGTCGAAGTCGGATCCGTCCGACCTGTCGCGCATCAACCTGATGGACGACGAGGACGCGATCTCGAAGAAGATCCGCAAGGCGAAGACCGATCCGGATGGCTTGCCGAGCGAACTCGACGGTCTGCAGGGCCGCCCCGAGGCCGACAACCTCGTCGGCATCTATGCAGCACTTGCCGACAAGTCGAAGGCCGAGGTGCTTGCGGAATTCGGCGGACAGCAGTTCTCCGTGTTCAAGCCGGCGCTGATCGACCTCTCGGTCAAGGTGCTTTCGCCGATCACCGCCGAGATGCGCCGCCTGATGGCCGACACCAGCCATATCGACGCGATCCTGCGCGATGGCGGCGAGCGGGCACGCGCGCGGGCCGAAGTGACGATGAAGGAAGTCCGCGACATCGTCGGCTTCCTCTACTAGCAAGTTGAGCCGGGCGGCTTCGGCCGCCCGAGCCTATCAACGGGCCAGACTTGTCGAAGGCCCGCACTTGTCCAAGACTGGACTGCGGCGTACTCTCCTCCAAGCCATGAGGAGGCCAAGATGCGCAACCGGAACCTCATTCAGATTGGCATGATGGAGGTTCGGCTGCTGGTCGATGAGGACCAGAGCGCGGGCAGCATGGTCATGTTCGAATTCGTGGTCCCCTACCAGTCGCGTGTGCCGGCGGCGCATTATCACGACGATGTCGACGAAGTGATCTTCGGTCTCTCCGGAACGATGACGACAACAGTCGACGGCGAGCGCTGCGAGGTGCGGGCCGGCGACACTGTGTTCATTCCGCGCGGCGTGGTCCACACCCATGAGAACCTGCACCAGGAAACCGCACGCGCGCTGATCACCATGACACCAGGGCTGATCGGCCGGCGGTTCTTCGAGGAGATCGCATCGGCGATCAACGTCATCGGCAAGCCCGACATCGAGCATGTGAAGGAAATCATGCTGCTCTACGGGCTCGTTGCAGCACCCCGATAGCCTCGGCTGAACACCTGTCGGTGAGCGGACAGTTTGCGGCAAAACGGGGACTTGCAAATCTCCCGGATCAAGTGTCAGAGTCGCGCTCATGGTATCAAAACGACTCTCACGGCTCGAAGGTCACCGCCGCAAGTTCATGGCCGTGATCGATGACACGCCCGAATGCCAACGCGCCGTCCATTATGCCGGCCGGCGCGCCAAGAATTCCAATGGCGGATTAGTGCTCGTCTATGTGATCCCCGACGGCGACTTCCAGCAGTGGCTGGGGGTCGAGGAGATCATGCGGGCGGAAGCTCGCGAGGAAGCCGAAGCGGTCGTGGCCAAATCCGCCCAGCTGGTGCGCGAGAATATCGGCATCGAGCCGGAGATCGTCATCCGCGAGGGCGGTGCGGCCGAGCAGATCAACGCCGTCATCGAGGATGACCGCGACATCGCCATTCTGGTGCTCGCCGCAAGCTCCGCCAAGGAAGGTCCGGGGCCGCTGGTGTCGTCGGTTGCCGGCCGGGGAGCGGCCTTTCCCATCCCCGTCACCGTCTTGCCTGATACACTGAGCGATGAGGAACTGGACGCGTTGGCGTGATTGCGATTTCCTGAGTATCAGTCTCTTGAATTGCACAGCCAAACGGCTTATTTCTACTTTTGAAGAATTCTAAATACGTCGCGGGCGCGCGCCTGCCGCACGGAGAGCACCATGTTTATCCAGACCGAAGCCACGCCGAACCCTTCCACGCAGAAGTTCCTGCCGGGCAAGATCGTCATGGAGAGCGGCACCGCCGAGTTCCGCAATCGCGAGGAAGCGGCTGCCTCGCCGCTCGCCGCGCGCCTGTTCGAGATCAACGGCGTCACCGGCGTCTATTTCGGCTATGATTTCATCAGCGTTTCCAAGGAAGACCAGGAGTGGCAGCACCTGAAGCCCGCCATCCTCGGCTCAATCATGGAGCATTTCATGTCCGGAAAGCCGGTTATGGGCGCTTCTTCCGTGCTTGGTGAAGCAGCCGATGCCGATGGCGAATTCTTCGACGAAGGCGACGAGACGATCGTTCTGACCATCAAGGAACTGCTTGAGACGCGCGTTCGTCCGGCCGTTGCCCAGGATGGCGGCGACATCACTTTCCGCGGCTTCAAGGACGGCACCGTCTATCTGAACATGAAGGGCTCGTGCGCGGGTTGCCCGTCCTCGACGGCAACGCTGAAGCACGGCGTCCAGAACCTTTTGCGCCATTTCGTGCCGGAAGTTCAGGAAGTCGAAGCCGTCTGACGAGCTGAACCGACATTCGCGACGACGCGGCGTTTGCAAACGCGGCGTCTTGCGATGTATGGACAGGTCAGGAACGGTTTATTCGGAAATAGATGCCATGATCATACTGGCGCTCGACACCGCAGGTGTGGATTGCGCTGCTTCTGTCTATGACAGCAGCAGGAATACGGTGCTGGGGGAGGCATCGGACATGATCGGCAAGGGGCATGCAGAGCATCTGATGGGAATAGTCGACCGCGCGCTGGATCAGGCGGGCGTTCAGCTCTCCGATGTCGAGCGCGTTGCCGTCACCATTGGTCCGGGCTCATTCACCGGCATCCGCGTCGGCGTCGCCGCCGCCCGTGGCTTCGCCCTTTCGCTCGGCGTGCCCGCCGTCGGCATCACGACGCTCGCGGTCATGGCCGAGGCCGAGCGTGAGCGCTCGCCGGGCCGACAGGTGCTGGCCGCCATGGATGCCAAGCGCAACGAGATTTATCTGCAGGCCTTTGACGCCGACGGCACGCCGCTCGATGAAGCCAGGGCCGTGACCGTCGAGGACGCGCAGGCCTTCGCGGCATCCTTCCACGGCGTCGTCACCGGCTCGGCAACGCCCTTGCTGCGACCCGATGCTACAGGCGAACACTCCAACCATTTCCCCATCTCCATCGTGGCGCGCCTTGCCGCTGCCGCCGACCCCTCTTCCGGAAAGCCGAAGCCACTTTATCTGCGCGGACCCGACGCCAAACCGCAGGCCGGGTTTGCGATTGCGCGAGTATGACGATGCTGGAATCCTATCTGTCGCTGAAGCCGGAATTCGAAATCATCCCTATGGATGCCGATGATTGCCATGCGGTCTCGACGCTGCACGGCGAGCGCTTCGCGCGTCCCTGGGGCGATGGCGAGTTCTACAGCCTGCTCAGCCAGGGCAATGTCTTCGGCTTCGTGGCACGGCAGACCAACGCCTTCCTGAAAAAGCCGCTGCCGGGCTTCGTGCTGGCCCGCGAGATTGCTGGCGAGGCCGAGATCCTGACGATCGCCGTGCAGGCGAAGGTCGGACGGTCGGGTCTCGGATGGCGGCTGATGCAGGCGGCGATGCGCGAGGCAAAGCAGCGCGGCGGCGAAAGCATCTTCCTCGAGGTCGACAAGGGCAACGCTGCTGCGCTCGGCCTTTACCGCAAGCTCGGTTTCGACCAGGTCGGAGAACGCCGTGGATACTACAAGGACGCCAATGGCGACGTGTCCACGGCGCTTGTCATGAAGCGCATTCTTCGCTAGTTCCGTCTTGAGACGTTGACTATCGAAAGGCTCCTGATGACGGATGTGGCAAAGACCCTCGAGGAACTCTGCACCGAGCGCGGCATGCGCATGACGGAGCAGCGCCGGGTCATTGCGCGCATTCTCGAGGAATCCGAAGACCATCCCGACGTCGAGGAGCTCTACCGCCGCTCGGTGAAGGTCGACGCCAAGATCTCGATTTCCACTGTCTACCGCACCGTCAAGCTGTTCGAGGATGCCGGCATCATCGCCCGCCACGACTTCCGTGACGGCCGTTCGCGCTACGAGACGGTGCCGGAAGAGCATCACGATCACTTGATCGACCTGAAGACCGGCGTCGTCATCGAGTTCCGCTCGCCGGAGATCGAGGCGCTGCAGGAGCGGATTGCCCGCGAGCACGGTTTCACGCTGGTGGATCACCGGCTCGAGCTCTACGGCATACCGCTCAAGAAGGACGATCACTGATACCATGCGTGCAGCCGCGGAGTGTTCGATTTGATCGCCTGGCTGCGCGTCGCCCTCGCCGGCATCGTCATTCTCATCGCCAGCATCCTGCTCATGCCTTGGCAGCTCCTTGCCCTGCGCTACGACTGGAAGATGCGCCGCTGGCTGCCACGCGTCTGGCACCGCATCATCTGCTTCTGTCTCGGCATCCGGGTTCGCGTTCACGGGCAGATGGAAACGCATCGGCCGCTGATGCTGTGCGCCAACCATTCCTCGTGGATGGACATCATGGTGCTGTCCTCGATCGCCGACGTCGCCTTCATCGCCAAGAACGAGGTGCGCGACTGGCCGATCTTCGGCACGCTCGCCAAGCTGCAGAAGAGCGTGTTCGTGGTGCGCGAGGAAAAGCGCAACACCGGCAACCAGGTGAGCGAGATCGCCGCGCGCATGGCCGACGGCGAGATCGTGGTGCTGTTTCCCGAGGGCACGACATCGGATGGCAACCGGTTGCTCGAGGTGAAATCCTCGCTGTTCGGCGCCGCCGCCATGGCCGTCCCCGCTTCACCCACCGGCACCGTCATCGTGCAGCCCGTCGCGGTCGCCTATACCGGCGTGCATGGCCTTCCCATGGGCCGCTACCACCGCCCGCTCGCCTCCTGGCCCGGCGATGTCGAGATGCTGCCGCACCTCAAAGACATGCTCCGCTGCGGCGCCTTCGACGTCGACGTCCACTTCGGCGAAGCCGTCTCCTACAGCGCCGAGACCAACCGCAAGCAGGTCAGCGCCACGATCGCCAGCCGTATCCGCGCCATGCTGGGTGCGGCGCTCAGAGGTCGGGACGTCCAGCCGTAAAAGCCGTTGCCGATATCTGCATAATCTTGCAGACTTCAAAGCTGACGCTGGAGAACCGTCTGGCATGGCAAAGCGAAAAGCGGAAGCAAACACAGATTGGGCACGCATCCGGGCGCTCTCCGATAACGAGATCGAGCGCATGGCGAACGACGATGCCGAGAACCCTGCCAGCGAGGCAGCCGATTGGGCCGATGCCATGATCGGGCTCCCCAACTTCGACGCCACCGGAAGACGGGATAACAAGCCCTTTTCTCCCGGCGCAAAAACCACTAAATAGCCGGCATGACCCAGGATAGCGCCCTCCTCCCGGCCCCGGAGACCACACTCCGCGATGGCAGCAACAGCCGCAAGGTTTTCATCAAGACCTACGGCTGTCAGATGAACGTCTATGACTCCACGCGCATGAGCGATGCTCTGGCGCGCGACGGCTATGAGCCGACGGAGGACATGGAGCAGGCCGATCTCGTGCTGCTGAACACCTGTCATATCCGCGAGAAGGCCGCCGAGAAGGTTTACTCGGCGCTGGGGCGGCTGCGCGACATGAAGAAGGAGCGCAACAAAGAGGGCCGCGAGTTCATGATCGGCGTGGCGGGTTGCGTGGCGCAGGCCGAGGGCGAAGAGATTCTGCGCCGGGCGCCGGCCGTCGACGTCGTCATCGGGCCGCAGACCTATCACCGCCTGCCGGAAGCGCTGCGCCGCGCCAAGGAAGGGCAGCGCATCGTCGATACGGAATATGCGCTGGAAGACAAGTTCGAGCACCTGCCGATCGCCGAAAAGACCAAGATCCGGGCGCGCGGCGTGACCGCGTTCCTGACGGTGCAGGAAGGCTGCGACAAGTTCTGCACCTTCTGCGTGGTACCCTATACGCGCGGCTCGGAAGTGTCGCGGCCGGTGAGCCAGATCGTCGAGGAAGCGCAGAAGATGGTCGAGGGCGGCGTGCGCGAGATCACGCTGCTCGGCCAGAACGTCAATGCCTGGCACGGCGTCGGCCCTGATGGCCAGGAATGGACGCTGGGCGACCTGCTTTATCGGCTGGCCGAAATCCCCGGCCTTGCCCGCCTTCGCTACACCACCAGCCATCCGCGCGACATGGACGACCGGCTGATCGAGGCGCACCGCGATCTCAGAGCGCTGATGCCCTATCTGCATCTTCCGGTGCAGGCCGGCTCCGACCGGATCCTGAAAGCCATGAACCGCCGCCACACCGCTGCCGAGTACCTGACGCTGGTCGAGCGCATCCGCGCCGCGCGTCCCGATATCGCGCTCTCGGGCGACTTCATCGTCGGTTTTCCGGGGGAGACAGATGCCGATTTTGAGGATACACTAAAACTCGTTGAGAAGGTCCGCTATGCGCAGGCCTTCTCGTTCAAATACTCGACGCGGCCGGGTACGCCCGGCGCTGATCTGAAGGACCAAGTGCCGGAAGAGATCAAGGCAGAACGGCTCGAACGCCTGCAGGCGCTTCTCCTGAAGCAGCAGCAGGAATTTGCCGAATCCTGCGTCGGGAAGACCATCGAACTGTTGCTCGAAAAGCCCGGTCGCATGTCTCAACAACTTATCGGCCGTTCGCCCTGGCTTCAGTCGGTGAATGTTGATGCAAAAGCATCGCAAATCGGTGACATTATTAAAGTGCGAATCACAGGTACCGGACCCAACAGCCTGTTTTCCGAGATGGTAGAGGCTGGTGCCTAACTCAAGGAGCTCGACCGCTTGAACGGACAAGAATTGGTTTCTTCTTCACCGCGCCACCCACGCATCGCGAGCGACGCCAATCACTTTATTCTGACGTTCGAAAACAATCGGTTCGCCAGCGAACTGTTTGGTCAATTCGACCAGAACCTCAAGCTTCTCGAGGAACGCCTTAATATCGACGCCCGAGCGCGTGGCAACTCCGTGGTGATCTCGGGTGACATCGTCACCACCAATCAGGCGCGCCGCACGCTGGACTATCTCTACGACAAGCTCCAGAAGGGTGGCAGCGTGGAACGCTCCGACGTCGAGGGCGCGATCCGCATGGCCGTTGCAGCCGACGATCAGCTGAGCCTGCCGACGATGGAGAAGAAGGCCAAGCTGACGATGGCGCAGGTTTCCACGCGCAAGAAGACCATCATTGCCCGCACACCGACGCAGGATGCCTATCTGCGCGCACTCGAGCGGTCCGAACTCGTCTTCGGCTGTGGCCCTGCCGGTACCGGCAAGACCTATCTCGCCGTTGCCCACGCCGCCCAGCTTCTGGAGCGCGGCGTCGTCGAAAAGATCATCCTCTCGCGTCCGGCCGTCGAAGCCGGCGAGCGCCTCGGCTTCCTGCCCGGCGACATGAAGGAGAAGGTCGACCCCTATCTGCGCCCGCTTTACGACGCGCTCTACGACATGATGCCGGCCGACAAGGTCGATCGTGCCATCACCGCAGGCGTCATCGAAATCGCGCCGCTGGCCTTCATGCGCGGCCGCACGCTGTCCAACGCCGCCGTCATCCTCGACGAGGCGCAGAACACGACGTCTATGCAGATGAAGATGTTCCTAACCCGTCTCGGCGAAAACTCGCGCATGATCGTGACCGGCGACCCGAGCCAGATCGACCTTCCGCGCGGCGTCAAGTCGGGCCTGGTCGAGGCGCTGCAACTCCTGAACGGTGTCGAGGGCATCTCGATCATCCGCTTCAAGGACACCGACGTCGTGCGCCATCCGCTGGTCGGCCGCATCGTTCGCGCCTACGACGCGACCTATCTGACGGACACAGCAGAGGCCGCGCAGCAGGACTGATGGCCGAACTCGACATACAGATCAGCATCGAGGAGGGCGAATGGCCCTCCGAAGACGCGCTCCACGCGCTGGCCGACCGCGTGCTTGAGACGGCCGCGACCTATCTGCGCGAGACCGAGAAGCAGCCGTTTCCGAAAATGGTCCCCGAGGTGTCGCTGGTCTTCACCGACGACGCCTCCATCCAGGACATCAACGCGGAATGGCGCGGCAAGGACAAGCCCACCAACGTGCTTTCATTCCCCGCCTTCCCGGTTCAGCCGGGCAAGGTTCCGGGGCCGATGCTTGGCGATATCATCATCGCCAGGGAGACCGTGGCCCGCGAGGCGGTCGAACTCGAAAAGAGCTTCCACGACCATCTCACTCACCTAATGGTGCACGGCTTCTTGCATCTCTTCGGCTACGATCATAATAATGATACCGAAGCCGAGATAATGGAGGGGCTGGAGACTCGCATTTTGGCGAAACTCGGCCTATCTGACCCATACGAGGGTCAAGACCTTAAAATGGAACCATGAGCGACTTTACGACGAGACCGGCCACCGAGGCCAAGGACACCGCCGATCAATCATCCTCCGACGAGGGTGGCAGTAGTAGCAGGCAGTCCGGACGATCCCAATCCTTCTGGTCGCGGGCTGCCCGCATATTGAGGCCACAGCAGGGTTCGCGCATCCGCGAAGACCTTGCCGACGCGCTGATGACCGACGCGGCCGATGGCGATGCCTTCTCCGCCGACGAGAAGGCGATGCTCAACAACATCCTGCGCTTCCGGGAAGTGCGCGTTGCCGACGTGATGGTGCCGCGCGCCGATATCGAGGCGGTGGACCAGACAATCACCATCGGCGAGCTGATGATCCTGTTCGAGGAATCCGGCCGCTCGCGCATGCCGGTCTATGCCGAAACGCTGGATGATCCGCGCGGGATGGTGCACATCCGCGATCTGCTCTCCTACGTCGCCAAGCAGGCGCGCAACAAGCGCCGTGGATCGACCAAGGCCGCCAAGGGCGCCGAGCCGATCGTCGAGGTCGCGCCGGAGAACCTGCAGAAGGCACCGCGCTCGGCCAAGCCGAACTTCGACCTTGCCCGCGTGGACCTGCAGAAGACGCTTTCCGAAGCAGGCATCATCCGCAAGATCCTGTTCGTGCCGCCCTCGATGCTGGCCTCCGACCTTCTGCGCCGCATGCAGGTGAACCGCACGCAGATGGCGCTCGTCATCGACGAATATGGCGGCACCGACGGGCTGGCCTCGCATGAGGACATCGTGGAAATGGTCGTCGGCGATATCGACGACGAGCACGACGACGAAGAAGTCATGTTCAAGCGGGTCTCCGAGGACATGTTCGTGGCCGACGCCCGCGTCGAGCTTGAGGATATCGCCGAAGCCATCGGGCCGGATTTCGACATCACCGAGCAGGTCGACGAAGTCGATACGCTGGGCGGACTGATCTTCTCCGAACTCGGACGCATTCCCGTGCGCGGCGAAGTCGTTCAGGCGCTGCCGGGCTTCGAGTTCCACATTCTCGACGCCGATCCGCGCCGCATCAAGCGCGTGCGGATTACCCGCAAGCGCCAGGCGATCCGCCGGCGCGCGAAGAGCGATGGTGACGGCGCAATCGGTCTCGACCACGGCGACGAGCGGCAGAGCGAGACGCCGACGGCAAACTGATCACTGCCAACCACGACAACGGGCGGCTTTTTTGAAACACTGCGACCTCAGTTGATTCGCGGATTGGTGGGGTGCGCATGGAGCGAATTGCCGACAGGGTCATCCTGGTCTGGGGCTACAAGAGAGTGCTGCTGGCGATCCTTGCAGGCGCATTCGGCGTTCTGGCCCTTCCGCCCATCGGCTTCTTCGCCGCGATGTTCGTGTCCTTCACGCTTCTGGTCTGGCTGATCGACGGTGCCGCGGCCGCACCCGACAGCGGCATCATCGGGCGCCTCTGGCCATCCTTCGTCACCGGCTGGCTGTTCGGCTTCGGTTACTTCGTCGCCGGCCTCTGGTGGCTCGGGCATGCGCTGATGATCGATGCCGAGGAATTCGCCTGGGCGCTGCCGCTGGCGATCTTCGGGCTGCCGGCGGTGCTTGCGATCTTCTACGGGCTGGCCACAGCGCTTGCCCGCATCCTCTGGTCCGACGGGGTCGGGCGGATCGCGGCGCTGGCGGCGAGCTTCGGCCTGCTCGAATGGGCGCGCAGCGTGCTCTTCACCGGCTTTCCGTGGAATGCCATCGGCTATGGCATGACGCCGGTGCCTGTGATGATGCAGTCGGCCCATATCATCGGGATCATGGGCATCACCGCGCTGTCGGTCTTCGTCTTCGCCGCCCCTGCCCTCATCGGCACCAAGCAGGGCGCCAAAACCGGTATTTCGCTGGCACTGCTGCTGCTTGCCGCGCATGTCGGATATGGCGCCTATGTGCTTTACGGCGCACCGAAGCCTGTTGCCGCCACTACCGACAAGAGCCCCGTCATCCGTCTCGTGCAGCCGATGATCGACCAGAGCGCCAAGATGGACAGCGACGCAGATCGGGCGGCGATCTTCGAGAAGCATCTGAAGCTCTCGGCCGAGGCGCCCAAGGATGGCGGCCGCAAGCCCGACATCATCGTCTGGCCGGAGACGGCAATCCCGTTCATCCTGACCGACAACCAGGATGCGCTGACAAGGATCGCCGATACGCTCGACGACAACCAGGTGCTGCTTGCCGGCGCCGTGCGCGCCGAGGACATGGGCCCCGGCAATCCGCCGCGCTACTATAATTCGATCTACGTGATCGACGGACGCGGCCAGATCATCGCCGCCTCGGACAAGGTGCACCTCGTGCCGTTCGGCGAATACATGCCGTTCGAAAGCCTTCTCAGCGAGTTCGGCATTCAGAATATCGTGGAGATGCCCGGCGGCTTCTCGGCGGCCGCCACGCGCCAGCTGCTGACGCTGCCAAGCGGGCTGAAGCTCTATCCGCTGGTCTGCTACGAGATCATTTTCCCCGGCGAAATGACCGGCGATATCGGCTCGGCATCAGCCATTTTGAACATCACCAACGATGCCTGGTTTGGCGCAACGCCAGGCCCCTACCAGCACTTCCAGCAGGCCCGTGTTCGGGCCGTGGAAACGGGTCTGCCGCTGATTCGCGACGGCAATAGCGGGATTTCCGCCCTTGTCAGCCCCCGTGGTGAAATTATTGCAGGTCTTTCGCTCAATGAGACCGGCTTTATTGACGCAACCCTTGATAGTTTCACCTCTCCGGCCCATCTGCCGCTGTCACGCGAAACGTACTTCTGGTTGATCGAAACACTTCTGCTTGCAATTGCACTGGCTTCGCGTTTTGGTTTTGTTTTCAAGCGTAATTGACCGAAAACCCCTAAAATTGCATAGTGGTTAGGATCGGCATTCTTAACGTATGGTTCAAGGTGAGTGTATCACACTTTGCAACGTGGCGTTTTGGGGATGGGTTTGGGCGTGCCGGTTTAAACAAGGGCAGAATTATTGTTAGGGCAGCACCATGATTGAGAACAAGAAGAAGCCGAACCCGATCGACATTCACGTCGGCAGCCGTATTCGCCTTCGCCGGACTATGCTTGGAATGAGCCAGGAAAAGCTTGGGGAAAGCCTTGGCATTACATTCCAGCAGATCCAGAAATACGAAAAAGGCACCAACCGCGTCGGCGCGAGCCGGCTGCAAAACATCTCCAGCATTCTGAACGTTCCGGTCTCCTTCTTCTTCGAGGATGCACCCGGCGAGAACGCTGGCATGGCGGGTGGCATGGCGGAAGCCTCCAGCTCCAACTACGTGGTCGACTTCCTGTCTTCCTCGGAAGGTCTGCAGCTGAACCGCGCCTTCGTGAAGATCACCGATCCCAAGGTGCGCCGCAAGGTCGTCGAACTGGTCAAGGCACTGGCCGCCGAAGCCGACTCCGAATAAGCATCCCTCATAAGTCATAATAGAGAAAGCGGTCGTAAAGGCCGCTTTTTTGCGTTTTTTGGGCAAAATTTGTCACTTCGTCGCAGATATAAAGATATATTTATGTCCTTCTGCGCTTGTTTTTCAACCCTGAACTGAGTACCACTACCGAGCTTTTTATTCTTTGAGGGGAATCCCGGAATGCGTGCCAATTACCTCTTCACCAGCGAATCCGTAGCTGAAGGTCACCCGGACAAGGTCTGCGACCGTATCTCCGACGAGATCGTGGATCTGGTGTACCGCGAAGCCGCCAAGACCGGCATCAACCCTTGGGGCGTGCGCATCGCATGCGAAACGCTGGCAACCACCAACCGCGTGGTCATCGCCGGTGAAGTTCGCCTGCCGCCGAGCCTGATGAAGAAGGACAAGAACGGCGCCGACGTCATCAACCCGTCGAAGTTCAAGACCGCCGCACGCCGCGCCATCAAGGACATCGGCTACGAGCAGGACGGCTTCCACTGGAAGACCGCCAAGATCGACGTTCTCCTGCACTCGCAGTCCGCCGACATCGCACAGGGCGTCGACAACGCCGCCGACCAGCAGGGCGACGAAGGTGCCGGCGACCAGGGCATCATGTTCGGTTACGCCTGCAAGGAAACGCCGGACCTCATGCCGGCGCCGATCTACTACTCGCACAAGATCCTGCAGCTGCTCGCCGCCGCCCGCAAGGCCGGCAACGGCGACGCCGCCAAGCTCGGCCCGGACGCCAAGAGCCAGGTCACCGTTCGCTACGTCGACGGCAAGCCGTCCGAGGTTGCCTCGATCGTTCTCTCCACGCAGCACCTCGATGACAGCTGGGATTCGAAGAAGGTTCGCGCCGTGGTCGAGCCATATATCCGCGAAGCCCTCGGCGACCTGCCGATCGCCGACGATTGCAAGTGGTACATCAACCCGACCGGCAAGTTCGTCATCGGCGGCCCTGACGGCGACGCCGGCCTGACCGGCCGCAAGATCATCGTCGACACCTACGGCGGTGCTGCTCCGCATGGCGGCGGCGCATTCTCCGGCAAGGACACGACCAAGGTCGACCGTTCGGCAGCCTACGCCGCTCGCTACCTCGCCAAGAACGTCGTGGCGGCCGGCCTTGCCGAGAAGTGCACGATCCAGATCTCCTACGCCATCGGCGTTGCCCAGCCGCTGTCGATCTATGTCGACCTGCACGGCACCGGCAACAAGGTGACGGAAGACCAGGTCGAAGCGGCGATCCGCAAGACCATGGACCTGTCGCCGACCGGCATTCGTCGTCACCTGGACCTCAACAAGCCGATCTACGCCAAGACCTCCGCATACGGCCATTTCGGCCGCAAGGCTGGCCGTGACGGTTCGTTCTCCTGGGAGAAGACCGACCTGGTGAAGCCGCTCAAGGAAGCGATCAAGGCTTAATACGATGACTGACATGGAACGTCGCGGACGCGCGACCGAGGCTTTCTTCGGTCGCCGCAAGGGTAAGGCACTTCGCGGACAACAGGCGGAGAAGCTCAGCACCCTCTTGCCGGCGTTCATCATCGACCTCTCGGCGGCTCCCCCGGAGCCGCTGAGCACTCTCTTTCCCGTCGAGACCAACCGGCTGCGTCTTGAGATCGGCTTCGGCGGCGGCGAGCATCTGATCCACCGCGCGATCGAAACGCCTTCGACCGGCTTCATCGGCGTCGAGCCCTTCATCAATTCGATGCAGAAGCTGCTTGCCAGCGTCGACAATGCCGGCGCCCGCAATGTCCGCGTCTACAACGACGACGCGACGCAACTGCTCGACTGGCTGCCGGATGGATCGATCGACCAGATCGACCTGCTCTACCCGGATCCCTGGCCGAAGCGGAAGCACTGGAAGCGCCGCTTCGTCTCGAAGACCAATCTTGACCGCTTTCACCGCGTGCTGAAGCCCGGCGGCCTGTTCTGCTTCGCCTCCGACATCGACACCTATGTGAACTGGACGCTTCTGAAATGCCGCGACCACGGCGGCTTCGACTGGCAGGCCAGCAACGCAGCCGACTGGTTGACGCCCTACGAGGGCTGGCCGAGCACGCGCTACGAGGCCAAGGCTAGGCGCGAAGGGCGCTCGTCCGCCTATCTGACGTTCAAGCGCGTCTAGCGTCGAACGACGGCGGAATATCCAGCAGGATAGCGCCTTCTTGCCATTCAGGCGCCTTGCTCGCGATCACGCCATCAGGCCCGACCGCGAGCGTGCAGCCGCAGCTCATCCAGCCATCTCCCCTGTCGCCGACGACATCGGAGGAGATGACCCAGCTGCCCGTGCGGACCGCGCAGGCGCGAAGGCTCTCGATCGCGGGCTCGCGCCATTGATCCACCTTGTGCGCCCGGATCATCATGTTGAGCGGAGCGCAGACGACGGAGGCGCCGTTTGCCACGATGGCATCGGAGAATGCCGGATCACGAAAGTCGCTGCAGATATTGATGCCGAAGCCACGGCCGGCTCTTCGCCAGACGGGAAATGCATCGCCCGGGGTGCAGCCATCTTCCAGCGGTTTCGCCTTGGCGTATACGCCCGCCACGGCGCCGCTCTCGATCAGCATGGCGCTGTTGTAGACCAGATCGCCACGCCGCTCGACAAAACCGACGATGACGGCCGTCCTGATGGAACGGAGCGTCCCGAGCAGCTGGCGCAGCGCCGGATCATCGACGCAAAGCGCGCGCCGCTCGTTGATCGAGCGGTCGTAGCTATGGCCCTGGAGGTAGCATTCGGGAAAGATGGCGAGATCGGCGCCGTGGCTATCGGCCCATGTCAGGTCGCGCAGGATCACGCCCGCCGCCTTCTCAGCGTCATCGAAAATGGGGAAACGCTGGAAGGACGCTATTCGCATGAGATGGGCGTAGCATGAGTCGCCCCTCAAAAACAAAACAACGGCGCTCCGGGGAACGCCGTCTGTTTTCATGCTGACCCGCCTTTAGTGCAGGCTGACCGTCTTCAGCTCGTCTTCAGCGGCCTTGAAGAAGGTGCTGGAGCGGTTGTCCGTTAAGAGGATCGGGGTTCCGTCCGCGCCGAAGAGCGCCCAGAGATCGACGTTCGGATCGATATCGGGAGCTTCCGGAAAACACCGGGGAACATCCTCGGAGCGGATTTTCCTGATATAGGCGACCTCGCCGTTGCCGATGCCGGCAAGCTCGGTCTTGGTCAGGTGCGAATTGGCTTCTTTCATCAACATTCCTGTACCTCCAGAGAGAAGGGACCAACGGTGCGATTTGCGCCGTTGTCCTACTGTGGGACCGAAATGTTAATTTTCTTCACCATACGCGACGGCTCCGGGCGAATGAGATCCACCGACAGAAGGCCGTTCTTGAGGCCCGCGCCGAGAACCTGCATGCCATCGGCGAGCACGAAAGTGCGCTGGAACTGTCTGGCGGCGATGCCGCGATAGAGATATTCGCGCTCGCCCTGCTCGACCTGGCGGCCGCGGATGACCAGCTGGTTTTCCTCGACGGAAATGTCGAGTTCCTCTTCGCTGAAGCCGGCGACAGCCAGCGTGATGCGCAGGCGCTCAGGATCATCGGTGATGCGGTCGGCGGCGAGGCGCTCGATATTATAAGGGGGATATCCGTCACTCGCCTTGGAAATCCGCTCCAGCGTCTTTTCCATGGCGTCGAAACCCAGCAACAGCGGGCTGGCGAAAGGCGTCATACGGCTCATCAGCGTTCCAAGTCCTTGATGCAAGCGACCCTTCCGGACCTGAAGACAGCATCCGGATGTTGCTAATATGGGAACGAATGCTGTCATTCGCAAGACAGGGCGCAAGACAGGGAAGCGAGACGTGCGCCTCTCCCAGCACGCGATTGCACCGCCTTGACAAAGCTTGCTGCGCCTCGCATCAAATCCTGCCCGGTGCCGGCTGTGCCGATTTGCGGCGGGAAGATAAACAGATGGTGCATGCATCGATACATGCGTCGATACAGGCACCGGGAGGATGGGACGAACGGAATGGCAAACCCGAGAAAGATCATTATCGACACCGACCCAGGTCAGGACGACGCGGCCGCGATCATGCTGGCCTTCGGCAGCCCTGAGGAACTGGAACTGCTCGGCATCACCACCGTCGCCGGCAACGTGCCGCTCTCCTATACCAGCCGCAATGCGCGCATCGTCTGCGAGCTCTGCGGCAAGACCGACACCAAGGTTTTCGCCGGCGCCGACAAGCCGATCGCCCGTCCACTCGTCACCGCCGAGCATGTGCATGGCAAGACCGGCCTCGACGGTCCCAAGCTAGATGAGCCGACCATGCCGCTGCAGGCCGGCCACGCCGTCGATTTCATCATCGAGACGCTGCGCAGCGAGCCTGAAGGCACCGTGACGCTCTGCACGCTCGGACCGCTGACGAATATCGGCCTCGCCTTCCAGAAGGCGCCTGACATCATCGGCCGCGTGCGCGAGCTCGTCATGATGGGCGGCGGCTATTCCGAGGGCGGCAACATCACGCCGGCGGCCGAATTCAACATCTACGTCGATCCCGAGGCCGCTGACATCGTGTTCCGCTCCGGCGTGCCGATCGTGATGATGCCGCTCGACGTAACGCACAAGCTCTTGACGCTCAAATCGCGCGTCAAGCGCATGGCCGAGATCGGCACGCGTCCGGCGATCGCGATGGTCGAGATGCTGGAATTCTTCGAGCGCTTCGATGTCGAGAAATACGGCACCGACGGCGGCCCGCTGCACGACCCGACGGTCGTTGCCTATCTGCTGAAGCCGGAGCTGTTCAAGGGACGGGTCTGCAATGTCGAGATCGAAGTGAAGTCGGAGCTGACCGTCGGCATGACCGTGGTCGATTGGTGGCACGTGACCGACCGCAAGCGCAACGCGACCGTGATGCGCGATGTCGACGCGGACGGCTTCTTCGATCTCCTGATCGAACGCTTCGCCCGCATCTGACTATCTTGAATAAATGAGGTCAGGCCCGCTTATGCGGGCCCGATCGGATCAGGCGTCCTTCTGGTCGAAGACCGAGTTGGTTTCGGCTTCGACGATCTTCGGGCCGCCCTTGGCGACGCCGACCATGGCGGGGCGCAGGACGCGTTCGCCGATGGAATAGCCGGCCTGGACGACCTGGACGACGGTGTTGTTGGGCACGTCGGGGTTCGGCACTTCGAACATCGCCTGGTGGAAGTTCGGATCGAACTTCTGGCCGACCGGCTCCAGCTTGCGCACGCCGTGGCGCTCCAGCGTCGACAGCATCGAGCGCTCGGTCATCTCGACACCTTCGATCAGCGTCGTCAGGCCGGCATCGGCGCCGGCGCGGGCCTCTTCCGGAATGGCGTCGAGCGCGCGGCGCAGGTTGTCGGAGACAGCCAGCATGTCGCGGGCGAAGCCGGCCGCGGAATAGGACTTGGCGTCCTTGACTTCGCGCTCGGTGCGGCGACGCAGATTGTCCATGTCGGCGGCGAGGCGCAGATAGCGGTCGCGCAGCTCGGCATTCTCAGCCTTCAGGAGCTCGATCGGATCGGGCTCGGCTGCGGTCTCGTTCTCGACGTTTGCGGCGGCGTCGGCTGCGGCTTCTTCCGCGGCTGCGTCAGGTCCGTTCTTCGTCGTCTCGTCAGTCATGACGTTCTCCGGTCATTGGTGGCTTTTGGATGTGCCCGATATCGAACTTTGAACATCAAAAATCAAGTCTGCGTGACGAAGAAGGTCGGAAACACAGGCATGTTCGGCCCGTGACGACCGCTTATGAAAGCGACAGCGAGGCGGCAGCCATATGTCATTCTTACTTTCGCAAAGGCTGATATGGTGCGACACTCATCTCCCAACCTGGGAGGTGCTGAGATGGCCGACGAAAACGTCTATGTCGGGAAATGCTTTTGCGGTGCCGTGGAACTGACCGTGACCGGCACGCCTGTCGCGATGGGCTATTGCCATTGTCGCTCCTGCCAGCACTGGTCGGCCGGACCGATCAACACCTTCACGCTGTGGCAGCCTCAGGCGGTTCGCGTCACCAAGGGTGGCGAGCATGTCGAGAGCTTCCAGAAGACCGATTACAGCGTGCGCAAATTCTGCGACACCTGCGGCGGGCATCTCTACAGCGAGCATCCGCTCTGGGGCGTGACCGATGTCTATGCGCCCGTTATCCCCGATCTCGATTACAAGCCGACCATGCATGTGAACTACGAAGACACCATCCTGCACGTGAAGGACGGGTTGCCGAAGTTCAAGGACATGCCTTCGGAAATGGGCGGCTCCGGCGTGCAGCTGCCTGAGTAACGCCTACCGCTATTTGGACGGGCGCGAGAGCCTTGCCATGAGCTGGGCGGTGTAATCGACCATCGGCACGATGCGCGAATAGTTGAGCCGCGTCGGGCCGATGACGCCGACGGCGCCGACGATGCGGTCGTCCTCGTCGCGATAGGGTGCGACGATCAGCGAAGAGCCGGAGAGCGAGAAGAGTTTGTTTTCCGAGCCGATGAAGATGCGAACGCCCGGGCCGCTTTCGGCCAGGTTCAGCAGCTCCAGCAGGCTGTCCTTCTTCTCGAGATCATCGAACAGCATGCGCAGCCGATCGAGATCATCCGGATTGCCCAGCCCCTCCAGGAGATTGGCGCGGCCGCGGATGATGAGCTGCGCCGGCTTGCCTTCATCCGCGCTGCCGGACCAGACCGCGATGCCGCGCTCCACCAGATCCTGCGACAGCGCGTCGAGCTCGTGGCGCACATCGGCCTTCAAGCGGCCGAGCTGGCTGCGCAGCTCGGGCAGCGTCTGGCCGGTCATGTGGGCGTTGAGGAAATTCGCGGCTTCGGTGAGCTGCGAGGAGGTGACGCCGGCGGGGAGTTCGATGATGCGGTTTTCGACCTGATCGTGATCACCGACGAGAACGGCAAGCGCCTTGGTGGGCTCCAGGCGGATGAACTCGACGTGCTTGAGCACGGGATCGCTCTTCGAGGTGATGACGAGACCGGCGCCGCGCGACATGCCCGACAGCATGCGGCTTGCCTCGTTCATCATCGCTTCCATCGGGCCGTCACGGCTTTCCGCCCGCACCTGCCGGTCGATATTGGCGCGGTCCTCGGCGGAGAGATCGCCGACCTGCATGAAGGCATCGACGAAGAAGCGCAGGCCCACCTGCGTGGGCAGGCGGCCAGCGCTGACATGCGGGGAATAGACGAGGCCGAGCTCTTCCAGATCGCTCATGACGTTGCGCACCGAGGCCGGCGACAGCGACATGGGCAGGATGCGCGAAAGATTGCGCGAGCCCAGCGGCTCGCCCGTCTCCAGATAGCCCTCGACGATGCGACGGAAGATTTCCTTGGAGCGTTCGTCCAGCGCGGCAACGGCGTCCGAAATCGTCGACGACCTGAATTCCATTAAGCCTTGCGCACCCATGCTGATAATGATGCCGCAAAATATAGCCAATCTCCCCGTGGGCGCAAAAGGGAATTTGCAAATGCGCGCCGCCAATCGTAGAAGCGGTCAACAACAGACCCGCACATAGGATGAAGCCTGGGATCGCGCCCGCGTTCCCGGCCCCGTGCACCGAGGAGAATTAGGATGCGGCCATCAGGCAGAAAAACCGACCAGATGCGCAAGGTCACCTTCGAGCGCAACTTTTCCAAGCACGCCGAAGGCTCCTGTCTGGTGAAATTCGGCGACACGCACGTGCTCTGCACGGCGAGCCTTGAAGAAAAGACGCCGCCGTGGCTGCGCAATACCGGCAAAGGCTGGGTCACCGCCGAATACGGCATGCTGCCGCGCGCCACCGGCGACCGCATGAAGCGCGAAGCCGCCGCCGGCAAGCAGGGCGGCCGCACCCAGGAAATCCAGCGCCTGATCGGCCGCTCGCTGCGCGCCGTGGTGGATCTCAAGGAACTCGGCGAACGCCAGATCACGCTCGACTGCGACGTGATCCAGGCTGATGGCGGCACGCGCACGGCATCCATCACCGGCGCATGGATCGCGCTCTACGACTGCCTGAAGTGGATGGAAAGCCGCAACATGATCAAGGTCGAGCGGGTTCTGAAGGACCACGTCGCCGCGATCTCCTGCGGCGTCTTCGCCAGCCAGCCTGTCATCGATCTCGATTACCTCGAGGACTCGTCCGCGGAGACCGATGCGAACTTCGTGATGACGGGTTCGGGCGGGATCGTCGAAATCCAGGGCACGGCCGAGGGCACGCCGTTCAGCGAGGAAGAGTTCGGCGCGCTGATGGCGCTTGCCAAGAACGGCATTGCCGAACTGGTGGAGATGCAGAAGGCGGCGATTGCCTGAGGGGAGCTGAATAAAGGCCCCTCCCCAACCCTCCCCACAAG